>NZ_JAARMB010000007.1:0-254952 GCF_012985615.1 Pseudomonas sp. WS 5412 | reverse complement strand
ATCCCGAACTCAGTAGTGAAACGATGCATCGCCGATGGTAGTGTGGGGTTTCCCCATGTGAGAGTAGGTCATCGTCAAGATTAAATTCCAGAACCCCTGTTTGCTAACGCAAACAGGGGTTTTGTTTTGGGCGGTCGAAAAGGTTCTGGCCCATCGCCATCGCTTGATCCCGACAAATTTGCACAGTTATTTCTGAACCAGAACACTAGAATAGACACCTGATCATTTTGTCTTAGAGTCCTATATGTCCGACCCGGTTGATACCACCCAGGTGTCCGACCTACCGCTGGAGGACCTGGTTGCCTGCCACGAGTGCGACTTGCTGATGCGCAAGCCAGAGCTTGCGCACGGTGAAAAGGCCCTGTGTCCACGCTGTGGTTATGAGATGTACGCCCACCGCTACAATGTCGTAGAGCGCAGCCTTGCCTTGGTGATCGCAGCGCTATTGCTCTACATCCCGGCGAACTTTCTACCCATCATGCAGCTCAATCTACTCGGGCAGTCTTCGCAGGACACGGTCTGGAGCGGTGTAGTTGCCCTGTTCAATACCGGCATGCAAGGCGTGGCGGTGGTGGTGTTTATGTGCAGCATGGGCATTCCGTTGCTCAAGCTGCTCTGCCAGCTTGCGGTGCTGCTCAGTATCCGCTGGAACATAGGCCGCAGTTATGGCCTGTTGCTATACCGCATTTATCACCATATGCGCGATTGGGGGATGCTGGAGGTCTACCTGATGGGCGTGCTGGTGGCGATCGTAAAGTTGGCCGATATGGCTGCCCTTAGCGTAGGCCTGGGACTGGCCTGTTTTATCAGCCTGTTGATGGTCCAGGTACTGCTGGAGGTGGTGATGTCACCCCATCAGATCTGGCAAGCGTTGTCCGGGGAGGACGAACATGCGGGCGATTGATGCTGGCATTCTGATCTGTACCGAATGCCACGAACTGAACAGGCAGGACCCGGACACCGACGAGCAAACCTGCACCCGTTGTGGTGCCCTGGTCCATGCGCGCCGGCCGAACAGCCTGATGCGCACCTGGGCGTTGCTGATTACTGCGGCAATTCTGTACATCCCGGCTAACCTGTTGCCAATCATGACGGTTAACTCACTGGGGCAGGGCGCTCCAAGCACCATCATGTCCGGCGTGATCGAACTGGTTCAGCACGGCATGTTCCCGATTGCCGCCGTGGTGTTTATTGCCAGTATCCTGGTGCCGACCTTCAAGCTGGTAGGCATCGCACTGCTGCTGTTCTCGGTGCAACGTCACCAGCCGCTTTCCGCCCGACAACGCATTATCATGTACCGCTTTATCGAGTTTATCGGTCGCTGGTCCATGCTGGATATCTTCGTGATCGCCATTCTGGTGGCGGTCGTTAACTTTGGGCGACTAGCCAGTATCGAGGCCAATCTCGGTGCCGTGGCGTTCGCCAGTGTGGTGATCTTGACGATGCTTGCCGCAGTAACTTTCGATCCCCGACTGATTTGGGATAACACGGAGTCGGACGACGACCATGACTGATTTGCCAAAGGCTAAAACCCGCCCCGCTTCGAACTGGTCGGCCATTTGGGTACTGCCGTTGATCGCCCTGGTGATCGGTGGCTGGCTCGGATGGCGCGCCTATACCCAGACGGGCATCGAGATCCAGGTTCGCTTTGAAAGCGGTGAAGGCATCCAGGTCAACAAGACCGAAGTGGTCTACAAAGGCATGACCGTGGGCAAGGTCAAGACCTTGGCATTGGATGACGAGGGCAGCAATCGTGGGGTGATTGCGACTATTGAGATGAACAAGGATGTCGAGCAATACCTCAAGGCCAATACGCGCTTCTGGCTGGTCAAGCCCAGCGTCAGCCTGGCCGGGATTACTGGCCTGGAAACCCTGGTCTCGGGCAATTACATCGCCGCCAGCCCCGGCGATGGTGAGCCCACGCGTAAATTCAAGGCGCTCTCCGAAGAGCCCCCATTATCCGACGCCAAGCCCGGCCTGCACCTGACGGTCAAGGCCGAGCGGCTAGGCTCGCTGGACCGTGGCAGCCCGGTGTTCTACAAACAGATCCAGGTCGGCCAGGTCAAAAGCTACCTGCTGTCGGCTGATCAGAACACGGTCGAGATCAAGGTCTATATCGAGCCGACCTACGCCAGCCTGGTGCGCAAACATACGCGTTTCTGGAATGCCAGCGGCATCAGCATCGACGCCAACCTCTCCGGGGTCAAAGTGCGCAGCGAGTCCCTGGCCAGCATCGTCGCTGGGGGGATTGCCTTCGCTACGCCAGAGAACCGCAAGGACAGCCCGCCCACCGACCCGAGCCTGCCGTTCCGCCTGTACGAAGACTTCGATGCCGCCGCCGCAGGGATCCGCATCAAGGTCAAGCTCAGTGACTTCGAGGGCTTGCAAGCCGGTCGTACGCCGGTGATGTACAAAGGCATCCAGGTCGGCAGCCTCAAGGCCCTGAAGGTTGACTCTGACCTGTCCAGCGCCAGCGCCGACTTGACCCTCGACCCATTGGCCGAAGATTACCTGGTGGAGGGCACCCAGTTCTGGGTGGTCAAGCCATCCATCTCCCTGGCGGGCATCACCGGCCTGGAAGCCTTGGTCAAGGGCAATTACATTGCCATCCGCCCTGGTGACAAAGGCGCAAACCCCCAGCGCGAGTTTGTGGCCCGGGCCAAGGCGCCACCGCTGGACCTGCGCTCCCCTGGCTTGCACCTGGTCCTGCTCACAGAAAGCCTCGGCTCCCTGGAAGTTGGCAGCCCGATCCTCTACAAACAGGTCAAGGTCGGTTCGGTGCAGAGCTACCAGTTTTCGCGCAAGCGCAAGCAACTGGTGATCGGCGTGCATATCGAGAAGGAATATGAAGGCCTGGTCAACGGTTCGACGCGCTTCTGGAACGCCAGTGGCGTGACCCTGACCGGCGGGCTCACCGGCGGCATCCAGGTCAAAAGCGAATCCCTGCAAAGCCTGATGGCCGGGGGGATCGCCTTTGAGACCCCAGAGCCGAACGTACCGCTGAGAAATCGCATTCCGCGTTTCCGCCTGTTTGCCGATCACGAAGCCTCCACCCAGCGTGGCACCCTGATCACGATCAAGGTTGACCGCGCCGATGGCCTGCGCACCGATACGCCGATTCGCTTCAAAGGCCTGGACGTGGGCAAGATTGAAAGCGTTGACCTGAGCCCGGACATGCAGTCGGTGATGCTCACTGCGCGCATCACCGAAGTCCCTGAGCGGATCGCCCGTACCGGCAGCCAGTTCTGGGTGGTCAAGCCCGAGTTGGGCCTGATGAAGACCGCCAACCTGGAAACCCTGGTCACCGGCCAATACATCGAAGTGCTGCCGGCGGTGAAAAGCAGCGGTGCGCAAAAGAACTTCGTGGCCCTGGCCCAACCGCCAGAGAGCAACGTGCAAGAAGCCGGCTTGAGCCTGGTACTCAGCGCCGCCCGCCGTGGCTCGCTGAAAGTCGGCGTGCCAGTCACCTACCGGGAAGTCACAGTCGGCAAGGTCACCGGCTACGAGTTGGGCAAGACCGCTGACCGTGTGCTGATCCATGTGCTGATCGAGCCCAAATACGCTCCGCTGGTTCGCGGCGGTAGCCGTTTCTGGAACAGCAGCGGCTTTGGCCTGGACTTTGGCCTGTTCAAGGGCGCGACAGTGCGCACCGAGTCCCTGGAAACCCTGGTCCAGGGCGGTATCGCCTTTGCCACGCCGGATGGCGAGCGCATGGGCAACCCGGCGCTGCCCGAGCAGACCTTCCCGTTGTTCGACAAGTTCGAAGACGAGTGGCTGATCTGGGCGCCGAAGATCCCCCTGGGTAAATAGCGCCCCCACCAACACCGTATAACCCGCCCACAAAAAAGGCCGCGATCCTATGGATCGCGGCCTTTTTGCATTTCAACAGCGCGGATCAGACCTCATCCAACTCCGGCTCATCCGCCTGCACATTCACCGTCGCCTTCACCGCATCATGCCGGCGAATGTACTTCCAGTCCGCCTCATCAATGTAGATCCCGTTCGGCCCGCTGCCGCCTTCCAGGTCGATCGCCACCTGGGCGGAGACCTGCGGCTTCACACTTGCCAGGATCGGCACAAAGCCCAGTTGCAGGCTGGTTTCCAACAGTGCCGCCTGGTTCTTCTCGTCGATATCCGCCGCTTCGTCGAGGTAGTACGGCAGGCGCACGCGACCGGCCTGGTCGCGGTCCATCAAGTGCAGCAACAAGTACATGTTGGTCAGCGCCTTGATGGTCATGGTGGTGCCGTTGGACGCGGCGCCATCAATGTCGGTGTGAATGATCGGCTGGCCATTGACCTTGGTGATCTCGAACGCGAGTTCGAACAGGTCCTTGAGCCCCAGCTGGTTATGGTTGGCAGCGACCAGGCGTGCCAGGTATTCCTTGGCCTCTTCGTTCTTGTTGTCCTGCTCGGCACTTTGGCTGAGATCGAACACCGAGAGGGTTTCGCCTTCCTCATACTGACCGGCACTGTGAATGATCTGGTCGATATGCTTGAGCGCTTCCTTGTTCGGCGCCAACACGATACGGAAACTCTGCAGGTTGGATACCTGGCGCTTGTTGATCTCGCGGTTGAACAGGGCCAACTGGTGCTCAAGGCTGTCGTAGTCGCTGCGGATATTGCGCAGGGTCCGCGCGATATCCGTCACCGCTGCACGGCGTGCCTTGCCCAGGGTCAGGGCTTCGTCGGTACGGTGCGCATATGCATTGATCAACAGGTGCAGGCGACGCTCCATATCGTCTTCACTGTCGAACTTGGCCACGCCCTTGAGGCGCACCTGGGCGTACAGCGCGTCGATCTGCCCGTCAGCGCGCTGCAAGCCCTGCCAGCTGTCCTGATAGTCATTGAGCAGCGGCAGCAGGTTGTCCATGGAATCGTCGATCGGGTCCATGAACGGCGTGCCGAACGGCAAGTCGGCCGGCAGCAGCTGGCGACGGCGCAAGGCGTCATCCAGGGTGCGCTGCTTGGCTTCCATATCACCGATCTGCCGGCCGACCAGTTGCAGCTTGGCCGACAATTGCTGGACGCGTTCGGTGAACGCATCACTGGAGCGCTTCAGTTCATCCTGGGCCGCTTCCATCTGCGCCAGGTTTTCCAGTTTCTCGCCTTCCTCGGCACTCAGGGTCTGGGCGCGGCGGAAGTCTTCCAGGGCTTTCTGCGCATCGAGTACCTGCTGGTACAGCGCTTCGGTCTGGGTCTTGCTCGCCGCGCGGTCCGAGGCCACGGCCTGCTGGGTCTTGAGTTGCTTGAGTTCTTTTTCCAGGCGCTCCTTCTGGTCGCGCAACGCCGCGCGGTCCGCCAGGGCCTGCAAGGCCGGTGGCTCGATGTGCGAGATGTCGATGGACAGCCCCGGCACTTCAAAGCGCTCGCCGGTGAAGCCATCGAGGATCAGCTCCAGGGATTTGACCCACTGGCCGTCTTCATCCAGGGTGATGCCATGCTCGCCCAGCGGCAGGCTGAACAACGAACTGTTGAACAGACGCATCAGACGCTCGACGTCCTGCTGTGAGAATTCTTCCCGCAGTTTGGCGTAGCTGTTGTTGTCGGCGTGATCGAGTTGCTGCTTGACCGACTTCAGGCGTTTTTCCAGGTCACGCAGGCGTTCGTCCAGGTCCTCGGCACTGAACTGTCGCGATTGCGCCAGGGCGCCGGCCAGTTCGTCGTGGGCATCCTTGGCCGCCAGCAGTTGCTGCTCCAGGACCTTGACGTCATCCACCAGGGCAAAGCGATGCTTGAGCACCGACAACTCGCCCAGCCAGCGTTGAATGCCGCTGATTTCCCGCTCCAGGCGCATCAGCTCCTGGGTGCCGCCGCGCTGATCGTTCTGCAGCGCATCCTGCTCGTTGCGGTAGTGTTCGGCCTGGATCGTCAGCTCTTCCTTGCGTGCATTGGCGTAGTCCGACCAGGTGCCCAGCAGTGAGTCGAGCAATGGCGACAGGCGATGCAACTTGCCGCGCAGGATTTCCCGCTGCTTCACGCCGTTGGACAGCGCCTCCACCAGAGGGCCGGCGGCCACCAGGGAGTTGTAGTCCTGCTCCATGCGTCGTACATCGCGGAACGCTTCTTCGCACGCGGCGATGTAATCCACGCTGCCGGAGCGCAGGCTGTGTTCGAAGGCATCGAGGAACAGCTGCTTGAGCTTGGCCGCGGTGATTTCGCGCATGTGCAGCAGGTTGATAAACAGCGCACGGAAGGTCTTCAGGCTTTGCTCGCTGGTGGAGCGCAGCGGAATCAGGGTCAGGTCCAGCGGGATCGAGGTATGGCCGCCGACCAGCAAGCGCCGCAACTCATCGGGCTTGAGCTCGTAAGCCTTCAGGCCCTCGCGCTCAAGGTTGGTGAACAGCTCTTTCTGGCGCAGGCAGGTGTCGTTCTTCTGGTAGTGGGCCAGGTCCAGCTTGCCGGCGTAGGCAAAGAACTGGTGGCCGAAACCACCGCCCGGGCCGCGGCCGACCACGCCAATCACGTGCGGGCCGTGGGGCAGCGAGACTTCGACGAGGATGTAGCTGGTGTCGGTCGCGAAGTAGAAGCGCCGCGACTGTTCCAGGGTGTACTTGCCGAAGCTCATGTCCGACATGCGCGCCAGGATCGGGAACTGCAAGGCGTTGATCGACGCCGACTTACCGAGGTTGTTCGCGCCATACACCGACAGCGGCTCTTCCAGCGGGAACAGGCCCAGGCTGTAGCCGGCGGTATTCAATAGGGCGAAGCGGCGAATGCCGTAGCGTTCCTTGCTCATGCATCGGTCTCCTGTTCTTCGGCAATGGCGCGGGCGAGGGCATCTTCTTCGCTTTCAAATTCGCTCAAGTCCAGCGGATCATCGGTCTGCAGCAGTTTTTCATCGCTGTCTTCGTCGATGATCACCGGCGCTGGCAACGGCAGCACGCTATGCACGCTGGCTGCCAGGTCGCGGTCGGCCTGGACCGACAGGCACACATCAAGGAAGCGGTGCATCGGCGGCAGGAAGCGATAGACGCCGTTGTCTTCACTGGCAAACCCGAGCTGGGTCATGCGGCGCATGATTTTTTCTTCCAGTTCTTCCTGGGTCTGCACTTCGGCCTGGATAAACAGGTCGCGGTACTTCTCCAGCAAGGAGGGCAGTTCATCGCGGCCCAGGCTGCCGCCGTCGAGCACGGAAATCGGGTCGCGGCCCTGGTCGGCCAGGTGTTCGACAATGATGAAAGTGAACAGCGCCAGGCGTTGCGCAGTCTTGTTCACCTGCGCGCTGGCGATGGCCGAGTCGGGTACGAAGTAGTAGAAACCCCGGGTATCGCACACCAATTCAAAGCCCAGGGCCTTGAACAGCGTGCGGTACTGGTCCTGGAAGTTCGACAGTTGCGCGTACAGCTCCGGGTCGCGGCGGCTGACGTGGTAACCCTTGAACAGCTCGCGAAAGATCGGCGCCAGCTGGGACAGTTCGGATAGATCAAGATGCATAAGGTGTGCTCGCAGAATTCTCGGCTACGTCGGTGCTGGCCGGGAGCAGGGCGAATGAGCGCAGGCTGACCTGGTGCTCGTGAGTATGGTAATCCCGGCGTTCCAGGCGCTCGCGCTTGAAACGCTTCTCCCGCGACAAACGCGAGAACCAGTACAGCAACTCGTCGGTGGCCCCGTCTGGTTCCTGTTCCAGCAGCCAGTTCATCAGGTCGGGCATCGGCAGTGCGTCTTCGCAGCGCTCGAGCATCTCCTTGACCGTGCGCGGCGCACGCTGGGCTTCGCCCTTGTGGGATTTGTGGGCCTTGGGGAAGCGCGCCGGCTTGGGTTCGAAATTCGCCAGTGCATACACATAGGCTTCCACCTGGCTGGCGCTGCCGAGGAAGGTGCTCTGTGGCCGGGTAAACATCGGCATCGCCGCTTGCGGCACCGCGTCCAGGCCCTTGCGCCGGATCGCCGACAGGGCCAGCGCTGCGCCACGGGTCACGGCGTTGTGCCGGCGCGCTTCTTCGCGCAGCGGCAGCAGCAGTTCCCGGGCATGGCGCAAGGTCAACTGGGCGCTGGTCTGCATTTCGAGGATGCGCGCGTGGGTGCGCAGCAACATGTCGTCGTCCACCAGGTGGCCCAGGCGTTGCTGCTCGGTGAGCATGCGCAACAGCACGTTCTCTACCTTGCGCACGCCTTGCTCGAAGGCACCGTCGGCGTTCACCAGTTGGATCATCGGCTCGACGTACTCGTCCCAGGTCGCCAGGACCTCGGCATAACGCTGGCGCAACGGGATCTGCCGGTCGCTGGTCTTGGCCCGGTCGGCCACGGCAGCGAGGGCCTGTTCGTCATTGGCGAGTTTTTTCAGCACGTCGCGCACGCGCATGTCCAGCAGCCGCAGTTGGCGGGCCAGGTCGTGGCCGTCGCGGATGTCGAAGGCGTCCTGGATATAACCGGCCAGGCGCTCGAGGTGGCGCAGGTAGGCTTCGATTTCCAGGCACAGGCCTAGCCGGTGCTCCTTGCGAAGATAGGCCAGGAAGTCATGGATCTGCGCGTTGAGCTCGAAACGGTTCGGGCTCTTGGCGACAGGCACCAGGATATCCAGGCGAATCCACACGTCCAGCAGGTTGGTGATGTCCTGTGGCGTGCTGTCCAGTTGTTGGGCGGCCAGTTGCGCGCGCAACTCGCCAAGGCTCAGGGTGCCTTGGTCGAAGTGTTCGCACAGTGGCTCAAGCAGGGCCCAGTGTTCGGCGAGGGCGCGCAAGACGCGCTTGGGTTCGATCATCGGAATGGCCGGCTGGTTGGCGAATTAAAAGCAGCGATTGTACTGCATCAGGCGCGGGATTTATCCACAACCGGTCAGGGCGCGTTCGCGATGGGCGGTCAGCAATGCAGAGAAAGTCATCAACGGTGGGCGATCATCGTCGAAGGGCGGTAGAATCGGCGCTCTTTAGTTATCCACAAGTGGCCGAGCCTTGCTTATCGAGTCCCGACGTCGCGCTTACTTGACTGCCATGCAGGTGGTCAACTGGCTGCCGCGCACCGAATTGCCCTTTGCCGCGCCGTCGCGGCCCGAACTGCTGCAGGCGCTGGAAGCCTTCGAGCCGTTCGACGCCTCGGGTGAGGAAGCGGCGGCGCCGGTTGCGCTGGTCAAACCCGTGGCCGAGGTGCCTGTGCGGCCGTCGGAGCGGGTCAAGATCGAAGTACCACGCCCGTCGACCGCGCCCAAACCCGCTGCCGTGGCCGACGATGCCCCGGCCCCGGTGGCCAAGGCCCCGGTCGTGCCGCCACCGCGTTTTGCCCTGCAGTTGCTGCGGGCCGGGCGTTGCCTGTTGCTGGTCGAGTTGCCGACCGGCGAGCGCTTCCAGACGCGTGACCCGGCCTACCTGCTGCTCAAGGACATGCTGCGCGCCGCCGGTCTGCCCGACAGCCCGCAGATCGTCGGCGAGCCCGTGCGCTGGCCGCTGCTGGTGCGCGGCAATATGGACCAGGGCCCGGACGCCGCGCGTGATTTTGTGCAAGGTTTTGTCTCGGCCCGCCTGGAAGACGAACCCTGCGTGTGCCTGTGGCTGATCGGCCTGCCGGCCGTGCGGTTTGCCGGCGAAGCCGACGCCGAGGCCTGGTACCGCGAACTGCAGGTCGAAGGCCTGGGCTCGGTCTGGGCCTTGCCGGGCCTGGAATTATTAATGGAAGAGCCACAGCGTAAGGCTGATGTCTGGCAAGCCATGCGCCGGCTGATGGCGCGCTGGAAAACAACCGATGAGTGAGGCTTTATCCTTCCGCCCGATGACCGAGGCTGACCTCGACGCCGTGCTGAAAATCGAATACGCGGCGTTCAGCCACCCCTGGACCCGGGGCATCTTTCTCGATGGGCTGGGCAAGTACCAGATCTGGTTGATGTTCGAAGGCGAGCAACAAGTGGGCCACGGCGTGGTGCAGATCATCCTCGATGAAGCGCATTTGCTGAACATCACCGTCAAGCCGGAAAACCAAGGGCGTGGCCTGGGCCTGGCCCTGCTGGAGCATCTGATGTCGCGGGCGTATGCCGCCCATGCACGGGAGTGCTTCCTGGAAGTGCGCGACAGCAATACCGGGGCTTTCCGCCTGTATGAGCGCTACGGGTTCAATGAAATTGGCCGTCGTCGCGACTACTACCCGGCCGTCGGTGGCCGCGAAGACGCAGTTGTCATGGCCTGCACCCTGGTCGACTAACACACATGATCCCGGGTGGGAGCAGTCTTGTGTGGGAGCAGGCTTGCCAGCTCCCACACCGCCATGCTTCACCATAAGTCTGGCGCTGTATCAGCGGTTACCGTCGACCGGATCAATGTCCGCCAGCTCTGCCTCATCCAACCCATTACCGCCACCAATCTCATCTTCATCGACGATGCTCAGATCCCAATCGGCCGGTTCGTCCTCACCTTCTTCCAGGGCATCGCGCGCGCCGTCTTCCTGAATCAGCGTTTCGGGGCTCATATCATCATCCGTGGACTCATGATCCGCCGTCGACGCCCCAGTCATCCCAGCCTCGCGTACCCGTTCGTCGGGCATCAGGTGCTCGCGCTCAGCACGGGGGATCTCATCGCCGATTTCCGCCGTCGGCGTCTCCTCGTCAAAATCCAGCTCCCGCATCGAGCCCATGCGATCTTCGTTGTCATCAATCGGTTCGGGCTGCGTAGCGCCGTACGGACGTCGTGATTCAGTCATGGTCAATCCTCATACTGTGGGGCTTATAGTGTGTGGACAGGCAGGGCGCCCCAAGATTCAAGTCATTACCGACCGGCTATCTTTATAGACGGCGTGACCCGGACGGGCGGTCGTCTGTCAAAGCTGCGCATCATTCCTGAGGCTTTCCCTGATGAACGAACTACAAGACCTGCTTGATAACAACGAACGCTGGGCGGATGCGATCAAACAGGAAGATCCCGAATTCTTCGCCAAGCTCGCCCGCCAGCAGACCCCGGAATACCTGTGGATCGGCTGTTCGGACGCCCGGGTGCCGGCCAACGAGATCGTCGGCATGTTACCCGGCGACCTGTTTGTGCACCGCAACGTGGCCAATGTGGTGCTGCACACCGATCTCAACTGCCTGTCGGTGATCCAGTACGCTGTGGATGTGCTCAAGGTCAAACATATCCTGGTCACTGGCCACTATGGCTGCGGCGGCGTGCGCGCCTCGATGCAGGACCGCCAGTTCGGCCTGATCGACGGTTGGTTGCGGTCGATCCGCGACCTGTACTACGAGAACCGCGAAGTACTGGCCCAGTTGCCTACCGAAGAAGAACGTGTCGATCGCCTGTGTGAACTCAATGTCATCCAGCAAGTCGCCAATGTCGGTCACACCAGCATCGTGCAGAACGCCTGGCATCGCGGGCAGAGCCTGTCGATCCACGGGTGCATCTACGGGATCAAGGATGGCCGCTGGAAAAGCCTCAACGCCACCATCACCGGCTTCGAGCAACTGCCGCCGCAGTACCGCCTGCGTCCGGTGGAGGCCCTTTAAGAGCGTTTGCGCTGGCGCCACTGTTCCATAAACAGTTGGCCTTGCTGGTTAAGCGGCTCTTTCATGCCGGTGATCCAGCCCCGGCAGTTCCCCGCGCCGCAACGGCACGGGAACTGCCGGTACAGCACATCCTCGGTGGTGGCGTAATCCATGGTCAGCAGCGTGCCAGGGCGGATGGCCTGGATCGACCATAGCTCCAGCTCGCTGATGTCGAGGAACACATTCGGATCGCACGAATGCAGGAGCAGGCCGCTGAACCACGGGTCGTACAAGTGGATGCGTGAAGACACCTGCAGCGTGTGCAAACGCCGTTCACCCAGGGCGTGCCCGGAAATTTTGGCGATTCGCACACGGCTGTCGAAGGCCACTTTGGCCTTGATCCCGGTTCCGCGCCCGTTGCGGGTGCGGACCACCTCAAAGTTTTGACGCGAGGGGTAACCTTTTTTCGCCAACAGTGTTGCAAAGTGGTACAGACAGTCACTGGCCGCAGCAGGCGCCTCTTCCATGATCTGGGTTTTCATAGCATTCCTTGTCGGGCTGCATCGACCTCCTGGTGTTGCTATGACTGCCAGTCTTGCAGCAAATGGGCACCGCTCAAGGTTTGCGCAAAAAAAAGCCGATATCTACTGGCAAATCTGACAGTGGGTATCGGCTTTTTTGCGTAAGACACTGGCGATAAGGGCAGGAGCCTACAGCGCCGGCGCCGCGACAGACGCTTCTGGCAGAGGGCTTTTCAGGCGCCTGAGCTGGGGCTTGATCGAGGCGCTGGTGCATTTTTCCTTGGCCTGCTCGGCGGACAATTCGCGCACCGAGGTGTAGAACAATTCGCAGGTCTGCTCCTTGCGCGTCACCTGCCAGGTGTTCATGCAGCCCTTGAGCAACACATTGGGGTCGCTGGCAGGTTTTTGCCCCATCCCGGCTTGCCAGCAGGCCGCGCTCAAGTCCTGGCCCATGACTTTCAAGCCGGCCTCGTCGGCTTTCTGTTCGTCGCCGTCGTAGCTGTCCGGGTTGGCGGCGTACCAGATGTAACTGGGGTGATTGGCCCCCAGCACTGCAACTTTACTGTCTTCGACCGGGCTGATTTGCGTCAGGCCCAGTACCCCGAGGGTTTGCCCGTAGTGTTGCTGGATCCAACTGCGCACGGGCGCACCGAAGGCGACCATCGGCAACGGGCCAGTGGGGTGCAGGCTCAGTTCCCGGACAACCCGGGTCTGATACTCGCTGAAGTAGCTGTAGACCCCCTCCAGATCCTTGCCCGCCGTGGAGGGGGCGGCAATGGGCGCGATATCAATGATGGTCTGGTATTCCGGGGTCTGGGTCGCCGGTATACCGTTGGCGCTCAGTAGCGTGGCCCAACGGTCGGTGGTGGCTGATTCCAGATAGTCCTGGTAGTGGGTCAGGGAGTAATCCGGCGGAAAGTGCATCAACTCGATGCTCTTGCGGTTTTCCAGGGCCATGCCCAGTGGCAGGAACAGGTACCAGCTAAATTGCCACTTGCCATCGCGGTTGAGCCGGCTGGCGCCCTCGTAAGCCAGGTCGGCGGTGTTCAGCAACGCGGTCAAGGGCTGCCCATAGCCATCGGGCACCCCGGTAAAGCGCGCGCGGACCTGACCCTGCTCGGTCTTCACGCTGACCCTGGCCCGGCTGTAGCCATCGCGCTGCAGGCTCTGGGTCAGATAGTGTTCGACGGTCTGTTCCAGGGTCAGCGGCCGAAAGCAGATCACGCTGCAATTGTTGGGGTAGGCGAACAATTGCGTGACCCGTTGTGCCGTGCCCAGATCAAGTTCGACGTCGGCTTGTACGACCGTGCTCACAGCAAGTGCGACAAAGGTGAAGGACAGCCTGGTCAGTTTAAACATGCATGTTTCCTTGTCAGCTAATGCCCGTCTGCGCGGGATGAATGCCCACCTTCACACAGTAGCGGCTGACCGGGAAAATGCCTCGGAAAATGCGGTTTTTTTGCAGGGCCTGGCCGCCTCGCTATATCGTGAAGTGCAGCGCGTTGCTGTGGTTGTCCATGAATGTGCAACTAGGCTTGAGGTCGTCGCGTTACTTGTAAGTATTCAATGCAGGCTGTGAAGCTCCAGGGCTTGAGGGGGACCACAGCCTCTATAAAGGAATCAGCCTTTAAACGCTGCAACAGGCTTGAAAAGGTTTTTGTTAGGGTTTGACTCTGCAAATACTATTCTTCCCGCCGGCTGGCCGAACGCCGGTTTGAATTGTCTGAATTTTTTCAACGCGGGATTTTGCTGTGAGTTGACATCTTGGGTATTGCCAGTCTCAGCGCTGTTTTGAGGTGTGGGCGTAGTAGCGGTAGGTGCGATATTCATCGGTATGACTCCAGTTGTAACTCTAAGTAATTAGTTGTGGTCTCTTAGTTAAGTTGAAGAGTGTCTGGTGCTACTAAAAGACACTGTTAGGTGGCCCGTCATTAACGCGTGGTTCCCTTCCTGAAATATTCAGAGGGAACAACGGCGCTCAATGTCGACCTGGATGCACCCGTCACAACGACGGGTGCGGCGTCCAATGATTAAGGCATTACCGGCGGCATGTACTTCAACGTCGTCCCCAGCGCCCACAGCAGGAACAACACCAGCGGCGTGTGCACCAGCAGCTGCACAAACGAGAAGCCGATCAAGTCCCGCGCCTTCAGCCCCAGTACCCCCAGCAATGGCAGCATATAGAACGGGTTGATCAGGTTCGGCAGGGCCTCGGCGGCGTTGTAGATCTGCACGGCCCAGCCCAGGTGGTATTGCAGGTCATTGGCCACCTGCATCACATAGGGCGCCTCGATGATCCACTTGCCACCGCCCGACGGAATAAAGAACCCCAGTACCGCCGAGTACACGCCCATCAGCAGCGCGTAGGTGTCGTGGGAGGCGATGGAAGTGAAGAGGATCGAGATATGGTGGGCCAGGGTCTGGCCGTCGCCGCCCTTGACCACGGTAATCAACGCCGCGATGGAGCCGTACAGCGGGAACTGGATCAACACCCCGGTGGTGGTGGGCACCGCGCGCGCCACTGCGTCGAGGAAACTGCGCGGGCGCCAGTGCAGCAGGGCGCCGACCATCAGGAACAGGAAGTTATAGGTGTTGAGCCCCGAGATCGCGCTGATCGCAGGCTTGGTCGAAAACTCGTGGAACAGCCAACCGGCGGCCAGCAGTGCCAGGAGGATGGTCAGCAGCGGGCTGTGTTCCAGCCATTCCCCCGGGCGGGTTGGCGGTTGTAGCTTGGGCAGGTTGAACGCCGGGTCCACGCCACAGGCCTTGGCATCACGGGCCGAGTTGGGCCCCGGTGCGGTGACGTAGGCGATGATCAGCGACACCACGATCAGTGCCAGCAACAGCACCCCCGATTGCCACAAAAAGATCGTGTCGGTGAAGGGGATGGTCCCGGTGATCGCCAGGATCGACGGCGGCAAGCTGGCCGGGTTGGCCTGCAATTGCGCGGCCGATGACGACAACCCCAGCGCCCACACGGCGCCCAGGCCCAAATAGGCCGCCGCGCCAGCGGCGCGATAGTCCATGCGCAAATCCGTGCGCCGGGCCAGGGCCCGTACCAGCAACCCGCCGAACACCAGGGACAGGCCCCAGTTGAGCAGCGACGCGACCATCGAGATCAGCGCCACCCACGCCACGGCCGAGCGGCCGTTTTTCGGGATACGTGCCAGGCGATCAATCAGCTTTACGGCGGGCGGCGAACTGGCCACCACATAGCCGCCAATCACCACAAAGGCCATCTGCATGGTGAACGGGATCAGGCTCCAGAAACCATCGCCAAAGGCCTTGGCAGCGTCGGTGGGTGCAGCGCCCATGCCCAGAACCGCCACGGTGACAATGATCACCGCCAGGGCGGCAAACACCCAGGAGTCGGGAAACCAGCGTTCGGCAAAATTGGAGCAGCGCAGGGCAAAGCGGGCATAACGGCTATCTTCGATAGGGTCGGCCATGTGGGAGTACCTCTTGTAGTTATTATGCAAGCGTCGGGGTGTTGGCAAGGTATCGCTGCATCTTGGCCCACGGCTATTTATTTGGGAATGTTGTTATTTTCATGGATCAATGAGTAAAACGAATATATCGGCGGCGATTGCCAGGATTCGGTTCAGCTCATAACCTGCACGCCATTTTGTTTGTCTGCCGAGCCTCTTCATGACTGCCACCGCTTATCCACAGGCGCAGCGTTTTTCCCGCTCCGACTACAAAACCCTGGGGCTGGCTGCCCTGGGCGGTGCCCTGGAAATCTACGACTTCATCATTTTCGTATTTTTCGCCCTGACCCTGAGCCAACTGTTCTTCCCCCCGGAAATGCCCGAATGGCTGCGCCTGTTGCAGAGCTTCGGGATTTTTGTCACCGGCTATCTGGCGCGGCCACTGGGCGGGATCCTGATGGCGCACTTTGCCGATCACCTGGGGCGCAAGCGCGTGTTCAGCCTGAGTATCCTGATGATGGCCTTGCCGTGCCTGCTGATCGGGATCATGCCGACCTACGCGCAAATCGGCTATTTCGCCCCCCTGATTTTGCTGGCGCTGCGCGTCCTGCAGGGCGCGGCAGTGGGCGGTGAAGTGCCCAGCGCCTGGGTGTTTGTCGCCGAGCACGCGCCCGCCGGCCATCGCGGTTATGCCTTGGGGTTCCTGCAGGCCGGGCTGACCTTCGGTTACCTGCTGGGGGCCTTGACCGCGACATTGCTGGCGCAGATGTTCACCCCTGAACAAATCCTCGATTACGCCTGGCGCTTTCCGTTCCTGCTGGGCGGTGTGTTTGGCGTGATCGGCGTGTGGCTGCGGCGTTGGCTGAGTGAAACCCCGGTGTTCCTGGCCATGCAGGCGCGCCGCCAGGCCGACGCCGAACTACCGCTGCGCACGGTGTTGCGTGACCACCGCCAGGCATTGCTGCCGGCCATGTTGCTGACCTGTGTGCTCACCTCAGCGGTGGTGGTGCTGGTGGTGATCACGCCGACCATGATGCAGAAAACCTTCGGCATGAGCCCCAGCCACACCTTCGCCCTGAGTGCATTGGGCATCGTTTTCCTGAACATCGGTTGTGTGCTGGCCGGCCTGTTGGTGGATCGCATCGGCGCCTGGCGCGCGGTGCTGGTCTACAGCCTGCTGTTGCCGGTGGGCATTGCCGTGCTCTATGCCAGCCTGATTGCCGGCGGCGTGTGGCTGGGCGCGGCCTATGCCATCGCGGGGTTGAGTTGCGGGGTGGTGGGTGCGGTGCCCTCGGTGATGGTCAGCCTGTTTCCGGCACCGGTGCGCGTGTCGGGGATTTCCTTTACCTACAACATTGCCTACGCGCTGTGGGCGAGTACCACGCCGTTGATGCTGATCGCCTTGATGCCCACCAGCCCGTGGATCTGCGTTTTCTACTGTGTGGTGATGGGCGCGGTGGGCGTGGCCAGCGCATTGCGGTTTAGCCGGCGCCCGGTGTTTTAAAGCCGCCGCATTCCCCCAGTGGGAACGGGCTTGCCCGAATGCCGATCAGTTAAGCGAACGCAATGCTCACAGCAGTGAAGATCAAATGTGGGAGCGGGCTTGTCGGATCGCCGCATCGCCGCGAAGACGTCGGCCCAGCCAACATTGATGTTGACTGACCCACTGCTTTCGCGAGCAAGCCCGCTCCCACAGGGGATCTGCGCTTAACTGACTGGCATTAGGGCTTGCCCGCGATGGCGGTGGGTCAGGGTGTACTGCTATCGCAGGCAAGCCAGATCCCCCATGTGGTTAACACCCCGCTGGCAGCGTTATGACAATTGTGAAATCCATACCAAAGGTTTCCCCTTATCGCTCTATGATCAGCGCACATCCCCCCACGAGGACATGCCATGAGTGCAGGACACAGCCACGCCACCGTACGCGCCGGTCATGAACGCAAGTTATGGATGGCCCTGGGCCTGACCGGCAGTTTCATGATTGCCGAAGTGATCGGCGCCTTTGTCACCGGCAGCCTGGCGCTGTTGTCCGACGCCGCCCATATGATGACTGACACCCTGGCCCTGGCCATTTCCCTGGTGGCCATCCAGGTGGCCAAGCGCGCTGCGGACCGCAAGCGCACCTTTGGCTATGCGCGCTTCGAAATCCTCGCCGCCGCGTTCAACGCGTTGCTGCTGTTCGGGGTGGCGTTCTACATCCTCTATGAGGCTTACCTGCGCCTGCAGGCACCGGCCGAAATCCAGTCCACCGGCATGCTGGTGATTGCCGTGCTCGGCCTGATCGTCAACCTGATTTCCATGCGCCTGCTCAGCGCGGCCAGTGGCGAGAGCCTGAACGTCAAGGGCGCCTACCTGGAGGTCTGGAGCGATATGCTCGGTTCTATCGGGGTGATCATTGCCGCCGTGCTGATCATGCTCACTGGTTGGGGCTGGGTCGACTCGGTGGTGGCCGCCGCGATTGGTTTTTGGGTGGTGCCGCGAACCTGGACACTGCTCAAGGCCAGCATGAACGTGCTGCTGCAAGGTGTGCCGGACGGCATTGATATCGACGCGGTAGAGCAGGCCATTCACGCGGTGCCAGGGGTCAGGGAGGTGCATGACTTGCACATCTGGGCCCTGACCAGCGGCAAGAACGTGCTGAGCACCCATCTGGTGGTGGACCCGGCGCAGGGCAGCGAGCAACAGGTCCTCGCCCAGGTGACGGAATTGCTGCATGAGCAATTCGATATTTCCCACGTCACCATTCAGATCGAAGGCGCGGGCTTTCATCAGGAACCCCTCACACACTGACCGCTATTCGCGGTCTTCCAGCACGTAGCCCACCCCGCGCAAGGTATGGATCAACTTGCGCTCGAACGGGTCGTCGATCTTTGCGCGCAGGCGGCGGATCGAGACCTCGACCACATTGGTGTCGCAGTCGAAGTTCATGTCCCACACAAACGAGATGATTTGCGTGCGTGACAGCACCACGCCGCTCTGGCGCATCAGCAGGTGCAGCAAGGCAAACTCCTTGGTGGTCAGGTCGATCCGCTGGCTGCCGCGAAAGGCCCGGTGGCGACCCTGGTCCAGTTCCAGATCGGCCACCCGCAGCACGTCCGGCACTGCGCTCTCGATGCTGCGGCGCATCAGGCTGCGGACCCGGGCCAGCAGTTCGGGAAACTCGAAAGGCTTGACCAGATAGTCGTCGGCACCCAGCTCCAGGCCTTTGATTTTGTCGGCCAGGCGCCCTTGGGCGGTGAGCATCATGATGCGTGTGTTGCTGCTCTGGCGGATGCGTTGCAACACCTCCCAGCCGTCCATCAGCGGTAGGTTCACATCCAGGATCACCAGGTCATAGGCGTATTGCCGCGCCAGGTGCACACCGTCGGCGCCGCTGGCCGCGCAGTCGACCACATAGCCACTTTCGCTCAGTCCCTGAAGCAAGTACTCCGCCGTTTTCAGTTCATCTTCGATAACCAGGATTCGCATGTAGAGCGTGCCTCGGGGCAGGAGAAAGGATCTGCATAGTTGCGCGCAGATTAAAGCAAAAGCCCGGACCAGAGCCTTTGCTAACGGATTTGTAATGTTTCGGCCACCCCTCTGATAAGGAGCGAAAGCTACATTGCCCCTGCTTGGATTTGTCCGCCAACTCATGGGTGTGGAACGCTTGTTATGCCAACGTTTTTAAGAACAATTGTGTGCTCTGTAGTGGGGGTCTTGGCGCTGTCCCAAGTGGCAAGCGCCCAGACCCTGACCCTTGAATCGGCCCTGCAAAGTGCGTTTGCCGGCAACCCGGACCTGGCCGCAGCCCAGTGGGAAATCGAGATTGCCCAGGGTGGGCGGCAACAGGCTGGGCTGATCCCCAACCCGGTGGCCTCCTGGGATGCCGAAGACACCCGCCGCAGCACGCGCACCACCACCGTCAAGCTGAGCCAGACCCTGGAGTTGGGTGGCAAGCGCGGGGCACGCATCGACGTGGCCTCGCGGGCACAAGATGCGGCCGCCCAGGAACTGGAACAGCGGCGTAACCTGCTGCGGGCCGAGGTCATCGAGGGCTTTTATGGCGCGCTGCGGGCCCAGGAACGCCTGGAGCTGGCCCAACGCTCGATGGCGCTGGCCGAGCGCGGCCTGGTGATTGCCAATGGCCGGGTCACGGCGGGCAAGGCGTCGCCGGTCGAAGCCACCCGCGCCCAGGTACAGCTCTCGGAAGTCCGTCTGGAGCGCAGCCGCGCCGAGATTGGTGTGAGTGATGCCTATCGCCGCCTGGCCGCCATCACCGGCAGCGCCAACATTGGCTTTGAGCGTGTCGAGTCAGGTGCCTTGAACACCCCGGCGTTGCCTTCGGCCACCCAACTGCTGGCGCGTCTGGAGAGCACCGCCGAGCTGCGCCTGGCGGAGCTGCAAATCCAGCAACGGGAAGCCGGCCTGGGCCTGGAAAAGGCCCAACGGATTCCCGACCTCGACGTGTCCATCGGCAGCCAGTACGACGCCAGCGTGCGTGAGCGGGTGAACCTGGTGGGCGTATCGATGCCGATCCCGCTGTTCAATCGCAACCAGGGCAATGTACTGGCCGCCAGCCGTCGTGCCGATCAGGCCCGGGACTTGCGCAACGCCACCGAGCTGCGCCTGCGCACCGAAACCCGTCAGGCCCTGGATCTGTGGGCGACGGCCAACAGTGAAGTGCGCGCGTTCAACCAAGTGATCCTGCCCGCCGCCCAAAGCGCGGTGGACAGCGCCACCCGTGGTTTTGAGATGGGCAAGTTCAACTTCCTCGAGGTACTCGACGCCCAGCGCACCTTGATCGCCGCCCGCACCCAATACCTCGCCGCACTCGCCCAGGCCACCGATGCCTGGGTGCGCATCGAACGGATTTACGGCGACCTCGCCCGCATTTGATCTTTCAGGAGTTCCCCATGAACAAACTACAAGGCCTGGCTTTGGCCGTTGCAGTGGCCGTCGCCCTCGGGGCGATAGTGTTTTGGCCAGCCACCAGCGTGGCGCCTCAGGCACCGGTAGCGCACGTCGAAGCACCGCAGGAAGAAGAGGAAGAGGGTGTGCTGGTGCTCAATGAGCAGCAGATCCAGGCCGCCGGCATTCAACTGGCCAAGGCTCAGCCCCGGCAAATCAGCAGCGTGCTGTCGTTGCCGGGCGAGGTGCGATTCGATGAAGACCGCACCTCGCATATCGTGCCCCGTGCAGCGGGTGTGGTGGAGTCGGTCAGGGTCAACCTTGGCCAGAAGGTCAAGCAGGGCGAGCTATTGGCGGTGATCGCCAGCCAGCAGATTTCCGATCAGCGCAGTGAGTTGGCCGCCAGCGAACGCCGGGTCGAGCTGGCCCGCACCACCTTCCAGCGCGAGCGCCAGTTATGGCAGGACAAAATCTCTGCCGAACAGGATTACCTGATGGCCCGCCAGACCCTGCAAGAGGCCGAGATCGCCCTGAACAATGCGCGGCAAAAGATGAATGCCTTGAGCGGCAGCGCGGTTCTGGTCGGCGGCAATCGCTATGAGTTGCGTGCGCCGTTTGCCGGGGTGGTGGTGGAAAAACACCTGGGTGTCGGCGAAGTGGTGAGTGAGACCAGCGCTGCCTTCACCCTGTCGGACCTGTCCCAGGTGTGGGTCACGTTTGGGGTGTTTCCCAAGGACTTGAACAAGGTCCAGGTGGGCCGGCCGGTGAAGGTCAGCTCCACGGAAATGGGCACCGATGTGATGGGCACCGTGGCCTATGTCGGCAACTTGCTGGGCGAGCAGACCCGCACCGCAATGGTCCGGGTCAACGTACCCAACCCCGACGACTCGTGGCGCCCCGGGTTGTTCGTGGCGGTGCAGGTGGCCACGGATACCTACTCGGCGCCGGTCACCGTGCCGGTGGAGGCGATCCAGACCGTGGAAGACAAACCGTCGCTGTTTGTGCGCACTGCCGAAGGCTTCGCCACCCGCCACGTCGAGCTGGGGGTCAGTGAAAACGGCTTCGTCGAAGTGCGCCAGGGCCTGGAGGCCGGCGCCCAGGTGGCGGCCGTTGGCAGCTTCGTCCTCAAGTCCGAGCTGGGCAAGGCTTCGGCCGAGCACGCCCATTGATCCTGCGAGTGATTGCCCATGTTTGAACGTCTGATTCAATTTGCCATCGAGCAGCGCATCATCGTGCTGCTGGCTGTGTTGCTGATGGCCGGTGTCGGCATCGCCAGTTACCAGAAACTGCCGATCGACGCGGTGCCGGACATCACCAACGTCCAGGTGCAGATCAACTCGGCGGCGGCCGGTTTTTCGCCGCTGGAAACCGAGCAGCGCATCACCTTTCCCATCGAAACCGCCATGGCCGGCCTGCCGGGCTTGCAGCAGACCCGCTCACTGTCGCGCTCGGGGCTGTCCCAGGTCACGGTGATCTTCAAGGACGGCACTGATCTGTTCTTCGCCCGGCAACTGGTGAATGAGCGGCTGCAAGTGGCCCGCGAGCAATTGCCGGACGGCATTGAAACGGCGATGGGGCCGATATCCACGGGGCTCGGGGAAATTTTCCTGTGGACCGTGGAGGCTGAAGACGGTGCGCGCAAGGAAGACGGCTCGGCCTACACCCCGACGGACCTGCGGGTGATCCAGGACTGGATCATCAAGCCACAGTTGCGCAACGTGGCCGGCGTGGCCGAGATCAATACCATCGGCGGCTTTGCCAAGGAATACCAGATCGCCCCGGACCCCAAGCGCCTGGCGGCCTACAACCTGACCTTGAGTGATCTGGTGACGGCGCTGGAGCGCAACAACGCCAACGTTGGCGCCGGGTATATCGAGCGCAGCGGCGAGCAGTTGCTGATTCGCGCGCCGGGGCAGGTGGCGTCCATCGACGACATCGCCAATATCGTGATCAATACCGTGGACGGCACGCCGATCCGCGTGCGCAATGTGGCCCAGGTCGATATCGGCCGTGAGCTGCGTACCGGTGCGGCCACCGAAAATGGTCGTGAAGTGGTGCTCGGCACGGTCTTTATGTTGATCGGCGAAAACAGCCGCACCGTGTCCCAGGCCGTGGCGAAAAAGCTCGAAGAGATCAACCGCTCACTGCCCGAAGGCGTGGTCGCGGTCACGGTTTACGACCGCACCAACCTGGTGGAAAAAGCCATCGCCACCGTGAAGAAAAACCTCTTCGAAGGTGCGCTGCTGGTGATCGTGGTTCTGTTCTTGTTCCTCGGCAATATCCGCGCGGCGTTGATCACTGCGATGGTGATTCCGCTGGCCATGCTGTTCACGTTTACCGGGATGTTCACCAACAAGGTCAGCGCCAACCTGATGAGCCTGGGCGCGCTGGACTTCGGGATTATCGTCGATGGTGCGGTGGTGATCGTCGAGAATGCGATCCGCCGCCTGGCCCATGCGCAGCAACGCCATGGCCGCCTGCTGACCCGTAGCGAGCGCCTGCACGAAGTGTTCGCCGCCGCCAAGGAAGCGCGCCGTGCGCTGATCTTTGGACAACTGATCATCATGGTGGTGTACCTGCCGATCTTCGCCTTGACGGGCGTGGCCGGGAAAATGTTCCACCCCATGGCGTTCACCGTGGTCATGGCCTTGCTGGGCGCGATGATTCTGTCGGTGACGTTTGTCCCCGCGGCGATTGCGCTGTTTGTCACCGGCAAGGTCAAGGAAGACGAAAACTGGGTGATGCGCAACGCGCGCCGGGGTTATGCGCCGGTGCTGGATTGGGTGATGGCGCACCGTACCTGGGCGTTTGGCCTGGCACTGTTGACCATCGTGCTCTCCGGCGCCGTGGCCAGCCGCATGGGCAGCGAGTTTATCCCCAGCCTCAGCGAAGGTGACTTCGCCCAGCAAGCCTTGCGCGTGCCGGGCACCAGCCTCACGCAGTCGGTGCAGATGCAACAGCAACTGGAAAAAACCTTGATGGAACAGGTGCCGGAAATCCAGCGGGTATTTGCCCGTACCGGCACCGCAGAAATTGCCTCCGACCCGATGCCGCCGAATATTTCCGACGCCTATCTGATGCTCAAACCCAAGGACCAGTGGCCGGATCCGAAAAAATCCCGCGAAGCCCTGATCGCCGATATCCAGCGCGCCAGTGCGATTGTGCCGGGCAGCCAGTACGAGTTGTCGCAACCGATACAGTTGCGGTTCAACGAGTTGATTTCCGGGGTGCGCAGCGATGTGGCGGTGAAGGTGTTTGGCGATGATATGGCGGTGCTGAACAAGACTGCCGGGGAGATTGCCGAAACCTTGCAGAAGCTCGATGGGGCCTCGGAAGTGAAAGTGGAACAGACCTCCGGCCTGCCGGTGCTGACCATCAATATAGACCGCGACAAGGCCGCGCGCTTTGGCCTGAACGTGGGCGATGTGCAAGACACCATCGCGGTGGCCGTGGGTGGGCGCCAGGCCGGCACGATGTACGAAGGCGACCGACGCTTTGACATGGTGGTGCGCTTGTCGGAAACCCTGCGTACCGATATCGAGGGCTTGTCGCGGCTGTTGATCCCGATCCCGGCGCTGGCCGGCAATACCACGGGGCAATTGGGCTTTATCGCCTTGTCGCAAGTGGCCAGCCTGGACCTGGTGCTGGGCCCGAACCAGATCAGCCGCGAAAACGGCAAGCGCCTAGTGATCGTCAGCGCCAACGTGCGGGGGCGGGATATCGGTTCCTTTGTTGCCGAGGCGGAAAACGCGTTGGCGACACAGGTGAAAATCCCCGCCGGCTACTGGACCACCTGGGGCGGCCAGTTCGAGCAACTCAAGGAGGCGTCCGAGCGCCTGCAGGTGGTGGTGCCGGTGGCATTGCTGCTGGTGTTCGGCTTGTTGTTCATGATGTTCAACAACCTCAAGGATGGGTTGCTGGTGTTCACCGGGATTCCCTTCGCCCTGACCGGTGGGATCATGGCGCTGTGGTTGCGCGATATTCCGTTGTCGATTTCCGCCGGGGTGGGATTTATCGCGCTGTCGGGGGTGGCAGTGCTCAATGGCCTGGTGATGATCGCGTTTATCCGCAACCTGCGCGAGGAAGGGCGTTCGCTGACGGTGGCGATCAACGAGGGGGCACTGACCCGTTTGCGCCCGGTGTTGATGACCGCGCTGGTCGCGTCCCTCGGGTTTATCCCCATGGCCCTGGCCACCGGCACCGGCGCCGAAGTGCAACGGCCACTGGCGACGGTGGTGATTGGCGGGATTATTTCATCGACGCTGCTGACGTTGCTGGTACTGCCTGCGCTCTACCACTGGGCCCATCGTCGCGATGAGGAGCAGGAGTCCCAGTGACCTTGGGGGAGTGGGGCAAGCCCCTCACCACAACAAACCCCCTGCTGGCCATGGCAAGCATGTTCAGCAGGGGGCCGGACCACTAAGAGGGTTGCTACGGGGCTTTTGGGGCGGCAGACAGGGCGGGGAATATCAGTCGGAACGAGGTCACGCCACCCAGCACGCTGGTGGCCTCGGCCTGGCCCTGGTGCAGGCTGATGATCGAACGCACAATCGCCAGGCCCAGCCCGGTGCCGCCCTCGCTGCGGGCGCGGCTGTTGTCGGCGCGGTAGAAACGTTCGAACAGGTGGGGCAGGTGTTGCGCTTCAATGCCTGCGCCTGGGTTGCTCACGGTGAGTGAGACGCGCTGGTCGTGGCTGTCGATCTGCAAGGCAATGCCAGAGCCGTGCGGGCTGTGGCGGATCGCATTGGACAGCAGGTTGGAAATGGCCCGCTGGATCATCAGCCGATCCCCCAGGACCCAGGCGTCGCCGGCCAGGTTCAGGCGCAACCCTTTGTCTTCGGCGCTCAAGGCAAACAGGTCCATGACCCGCAGCGCTTCATCCCGCAGGTTCACCGTGGTAAACAACACCCGCGCCGCCGGATGGCTGACCTGGGCGAGAAACAGCATGTCGGCGACGATCCGCGCCAAGCGGTCCAGCTCTTCGGTGCTGGACTCCAGCGCCGATTTGTACTCGTCGGGCGCCCGGGCGCGGGACAGTGTCACCTGGGCCTTGCCCATCAGGTTGGTCAGGGGCGCACGCAGTTCGTGGGCCAGGTCGTCGGAGAATTGCGACAACTGCTGCACACCGGCATCCAGCCGGTCGAGCATCACATTGATGCCCCGCGCCAGTTCGCTGAGTTCCCGGGGCAGATTCTCGACGGCCAGGCGATGGCTCAGGTCCTGGGTGGTGACTTTGCCGGCGACGCGGCTGAATTGCTGCAACGGTGCCAGCCCGCGCTGCACCAGCCACCAGGCGCCCATGCCGATCAGGATCAGCAACAGCGGCAGGGCGATAACCGTGGATTGCAGATAGGCACTGAGCAGCGCCTGGTCGTCGGAACGGTCCAGGGACAGCAGCACCCGCACCTTCTCCCCGGTGTGCAGGGGCATCAGGCTCGACGCGCTGAGGATCTGGTTGCCGCGCCCATCGGTCCAGTTGAAAAAGCCCAGGGTCGGCCTGGCGGCAAAGTCGAGCAGCAAGGGTTCCTGGGGTTTGGCGCCGACGCTCAGCAGCACCGTATTGGCGGGCGACGGGCCGATGATGGTCAGGTAGAAATTGTCGTGGCCCATCACCAGGTCCAGTAGCGAATGGGGCCGGGCGCTGATGTCGCGGGTGTTGAGATCCTGCAGCAGGCTGTGCTGGATCTGCTCCATCTTGCTTTCCAGGCCCTTGCGCGCGAGGTTTTCCAGCTCGTGGGTGAGGGCCAGGTACGCCAGGGTCGCCAGCAACAGCACCAGGCCGGCGCCCATCAGGCTGACGGTGAGCCCCAGGCGCATGGATAAACTGCCAGGTCTCATTGGCGCGCTTCCAGCACATAGCCCACGCCACGAATGGTATGGATCAACTTGACCTCGCTCTGGTCGTCGATCTTGGCCCGTAGCCGGCTGATCGACACCTCCACCACGTTGGTGTCGCAGTCGAAGTTCATGTCCCACACCAGGGAAATGATCTGCGTGCGCGTCAGGACTTCGCCGCTCTGGCGCATCAAAACCTGCAGCAGCGTGAACTCCTTGGTGGTCAGGTCGATGCGCCGCGTGCCCCGGTACGCTCGGTGACGACGTGGGTCCAGCTCCAGGTCCAAGACGCGGAATACTTCCGGCAGCGCAATCGGCTCGCTGCGTCGCAGCAATGAACGCACCCTGGCCAGCAATTCGGGAAACTCGAAGGGTTTGACCAGGTAATCATCGGCGCCCATGTCCAGGCCCTTGATCTTGTCGGCCAGCCGGCCACGGGCGGTGAGCATCATCACCCGCAAGGTGTTGTTGCGGCGCAGTTGTTCCAGCACCTGCCAGCCGTCCTTGCCGGGCAGGTTGACGTCAAGGATCACCAGTTCGTAGCGGTGTTGCTCGGCCAGGTGCAGGCCGTCGATGCCGCTGGCGGCACAATCGACGACATAACCACTTTCACTCAAGCCTTGATGCAAGTAGTCGGCAGTTTTTGGCTCGTCCTCAACCACAAGGATACGCATGCAGATTGACCTCATACTGGTAAGCGGAAAGGCGACGGGAGCTACGCGAGATAAGGGCTGTAGTCCCAAAAGTAGGAAAATTCTGATCCTTGAAGCTACTTCAGGGTCAAGGCGCATCCCGCGCAATCCTGCTGTTTGGGCACAGGTGCGACGATTGGTCGCTGGGGGCGGGGCTTTGACTCCACTGGGCAGGCAAAAAAAAGCGCCCGTGAGGGCGCTAAAAATTCATCTCCTTCCAAAGGAGCTCCACAAAAAAAGCTTCAAGAGATGAATGTGCTCGGAGTGCGCCGCTCAGGTCGAGGGCGCGGGTGTTTGCTGGGCTAGCACTTGGGTGCCATGGATTTGTTGCTGTTGCTGGCGAAATTCAGCCAGCAACTGACGGGAGCGCTCGCCGCCATCGTCGGCCAGCGCTGCGGTGGAGGCCGCAATGAGCAAACCGGTGAATAAACTATGCAGTACCTTCATCAACCTTCTCCGCAAAAGACCCGTGCCGTTAGTTGCCCAAAGCTACTCGGCCGGTCGATGCGGGCAGTATATGAAGTGCAACTTAACGAGAACGTGAGGCGCATATTACAGTTCTGACAGACTGCCAATTGTGAAGAAGTGCTAGTCAACGGCAAGTGAATGTAAGCACTTGCCGTTGGGGCCTATCAGAGGATGGCCAGCGGGTACTCCATGATCAGCCGGAACTCTTCCAGGTCTGATTCAAAGGCACTGGAGCGCACCGTGGCCTGGCGAATGCGCAGGGACAGGTCTTTCAAACTGCCGCCCTGAAATACATATTTGGCCTCGATGTCGCGCTCCCAGCGGCGCTGGTCAGTCAGCGGGTCGCCCGCGGCATCACGGCGCATATATACCGCGTTGGCGTTGCTGTAATCGGCGCCGGTGCCTTTGCCATAACGGGTCATGAACGATAGGCCGGGAATGCCGAAGGGCTGCATATCCAGGTCGTAGCGCAGCGCCCACGAGCGCTCCTTCGGCGAGTTGAAATCGCTGTACTGGATCGAGTTGTCGAGGAAGATCGAGTCCGACTGGCGCAGGTAGTCGAAGTCATTGTTGCCGTTGTTGCGCTGGTGCGAGAGGGCCAGGCGATGGGCGCCGACCTTGACCCCGAGCTTGGCACTCCAGATGTTGTTGTTGAGTTCGCCCAGCAGTTTTTTACCCTCGTCCTGGGTGTTGTAGTAGTTGAAACCGCCAAACAGCGAGACTTCTTCCGTCAGCGGATAGCTGGCGGCGGTGCCGAAGTAGTACTGGTCCCAGGCGTCTTTCAAGCGGCTGCTGTAGAGGCTGAGGCTCAGGTGCGGGTTCAACTGATAGTCGCCACCGAAGTAACCGACCCAGGGCGAGTTGAGGTTGCCGGCATAAAACGTCGCGAAGCCGTCACGCATACTGCTGCTGTTCGGCTGGCTCATGGCGTGCAAGCGTCCGCCCTGCAGGGTCAAGCCTTCCAGGCTGGTGTTTTCCAGGGTCACGCCGCGAAAGCTTTCCGGCAGCAGGCGTGAGTCGCCGTAATGCACCACCGGGGTTTGTGGAAAGACATCGCCGACTTTGACCACCGTATCCAACAGGCGCATTTTTACGGCACCGCCGAGTTTGCTGTAGTCGTCTTCAGGGCGATTGTCGCTGTCCACCGGCAACATGTCGAAGGAACCCCGGCCGCCGCTGCGCCCGGTGCCGGAGTCGAGCTTCAAGCCATACATCGCAAAGGCATCCAGGCCAAACCCTACAGTGCCTTGGGTGAACCCGGACTCGAACTTGCCGATCAGGCCCTGGGCCCACGCCTCTGAGTAGCCGTTGCCGGTCGGGCTGGACTGGCCTTTGCGGTCATCGCGGTTGAAGTAAAAGTTGCGTGCCAGCACGTTCAACGTACTGCCTTCGATAAAACCCTCGGGTTTATCTTCTGCGGCCATGCCCGCCAGCGGTGCAGCGCTGGCCAGTGCCGCAATGATGGAAAGGGAAAGTGTGCGGTTAGTACGCATGTATCGCTCCTCGGTGTTGGCAGCTATGAGCTTTTTTGGTCGCCTGGGGCGTTCTTATTGGAGAGCTGTCCCTGATACGGGGAGCCCGGCTCATAGTTGCAAACAGCGGATAACGCCGAGGTGGCATGCGCATTACAATTTTGCCAGCTCCACACGGGATGACGGATTTGCAATCCGCACGCGAGCCTCCTGAAACGCGGCGTTGGTTTCCTTGGAGTCCCAGGTCCTGAGGCGGCCCCGTCACAACGGCCGTTGAGGGACTGAAAAAATAGTTGAGTCGAACACTCAAGCCCTCTTCAGAAAACGCCAGAAGCGCCGATGGTTAGATAATCCACTCATCTCTGCCCTCTGGTGTTCCTATGTTCAATACCCGCTTGAAGCAGGAGCTGTCCGCTCTTCGCGAAGAACTGTCCAGCCTGCAGCAGGTCCAGGAAAGCCTGGAGAGCGAGATGCTGGCACTGAGCCTGGACCCCGAGGGCCGGATCGAGTCGGTCAACCAGAACTTCCTCGACGAAATGCTCTACAAATCCAGCGACCTGCTGGGCCATGCCATTCACGGGTTTGTGCCCGAGCATGTGAAACGCGATGAATTCCAGCAGCGCTTCAACAACGCCCTGAGCCGTGGCGAACACTATGCCGGCACCGTGCGCCTGTTGCGCGGCAACGGCAAGGAGGCGTGGTTGCGTTCCATCGTGCAGCCGGTGCGGAGCTCGGATGGGCGCATCAAACGGTTTTCGGTGTACTCCAGCGACCTGACCCGCACCATCGAAGCCTCCCGCGAGCACGAAAACCTGATCACCGCCCTGGTGCGCTCCACGGCGGTGATCGAGTTTGACCTCAATGGCAACGTGCTGGCTGCCAACGAGCGTTTCCTGCAGGGCATGGGTTACAGCCTGGCGCAGATCCTGGGCAAGCCGCACCGTATGTTCTGTGAACCGCAGGATTACAACAGCGCCGAGTACCAGGCGTTCTGGAAGCGTTTGAACAGCGGTGAGTTTGTGGCCGGGCGCTTCAAGCGTGTCGACGCCCATGGTCGCGAGGTCTGGCTGGAAGCGTCCTATAACCCGGTACTGGATGCCAACAACCAGCTGTACAAAGTGGTCAAGTTCGCCACGGTGATCACCGACCAGATCAATCAGGAACGCGCGGTGGCCGAGGCCGCCAACATTGCCTACAGCACCTCGCTGCAAACCGACAGCAGCGCCCAGCGCGGTACCGCCGTGGTCACCCAGGCGGTGGAGGTGATGCGCGACCTGGCCAAACACATGGAACAGGCGGGTGAGGGGATCGAGGCCCTGAATGCTCAGTCCCAGGTGATTGGCAGTATCGTCAAGACCATCAGCGGGATTGCCGAGCAAACCAACCTGCTGGCGCTCAACGCCGCCATCGAAGCGGCCCGTGCCGGCGAGCAGGGGCGCGGGTTTGCGGTGGTGGCCGATGAAGTGCGGCAGTTGGCCTCGCGTACCAGCAAAGCCACTGAAGAAATCGTCGGCGTGGTGCGCCAGAACCAGGACATGGCCCGCGATGCCGTGGCGCTGATGACCGATGGCCGGCTGCAGGCCGAGCAGGGGCTGTCCCTGGCGGCCGAGGCCGGTACGGTGATCGTCGAGATCCAGGACGGCGCGCAGAAAGTAGTGAGTGCGGTTGGCCAGTTTGCCAATCAGTTATCCAGCTAGGCCGCAGGCCGGCTCAAAGGCAGGAGCTGTGTTTGTCAGGGGGCATGGACCTCGAACAGCAATAGGTCGAACCACTGCCCATCGAGCAGGAACGCCTTGCGTGAATGCCCATACTGGGTAAAACCGCTGCGCTGCAACACCCGCAACGAGCCCGGGTTCTCCGGGCGCACAGTGGCCTCGATGCGCTTGAGGGCGTGCTCGCCAAAGGCTTTTTGCAGGCCCAGTGCCACAGCTTGCCGGGCCAGGCCGCGCCCCGTGAACTCGGCCCCCATGCGATAGCCCAGGGACGCTGAGTGATAGTAGCGGCGGCGCACCTGGGTAAAGTTGATCCGCCCCACCAGCACGCCGTTCTCGCGGATCAGGTACTGATAGGCGCGGTCTTCACTGGCCTCCAGCAGCGCACTCTCGATGGCGCGCTGTACCCCTTCCACGTTGTAGTAAGCCTCGGGCCGGGCATTGATCCAACTTTCGAAAAAGGCCCGATTGGCCAGCTCGAACGCCAGCAGCTCGTTCACGTCATCCCACTGGGGGGGCGTCAATGTCAGGTTCATCCGTGGAAAACCTCGCGGTGGTGGTAGCGCATCCTTTCTTCTCACACTCGGGGCGCTGGTGGCAATGAGGCTGGGGTCATTGCGGTCCGGACCTGTTCTGCAGGCGGCTTGGATTTTCTGTAGGAGCGAGCTTGGTCCTACCGTTTCTATTGGCTTATCGGCCTAGCATCTTCACCCACCGCGAAGGCGGTATGCCAAAGGTACTGCGAAACTGCCGGGTCATGTGGCTCTGGTCGGTGAACCCGGCGATCAGCGCCGCATCCACCAGTGACTGGCCCTGGCCCAGCAGGTTGCGCACCAGATCCAGGCGGCGCATGGTCAGGTAACGATAGGGGCTGGTGCCGAACAACAGGCGAAAGTCCCGCGACAAGGCCCAACGATCCCGCCCGCAGTGCGCGGCCATTTCATCCAGGGTGATGCTGCGCCCCAGGGCGCTGTGGATAAATTCCCGGGCCCGCTCGGCGGCCTGGTAATCAAACGTCTTGCGGCTGACGCTGATGCCCGACGCGTTGTTCAGGGCGTGGGCCAGGTCGAACAACGCGTCCTGCTCCTGCAGCGGGTCCAGTGGGCAGTCGAGCTGCTGCACAAAGGCCTGGCAGGCCCGGTGCAGCCATGGGTCGTTGGACAGCCCGTTGTGGATAAACGGCAACGGCTTGCCGCCGAGAACCTGCTGGATCTGCGCCGGCTCCACATAAATCATCCGGTACTTGAAGCCCTCGTCGCTGCCGGCCCAGCCATCGTGGACTTCGTCGGGGTGGATCACCATGGTCGTGCCCGGCAGGCTGTGGGTCTGGCCGCCGCGATAATGAAAGCTCTGCACACCGAACAGGGTATGGCCGATGGCGTAGGTATCGTGGCGATGAGGGTCGAAGCCGAACCCGGAGAAATATGCCTCGATCCGCTCCAGGCCGCTGGCATGAGGCGCCCGGTGCAGCCAGTCGATATTTGCAGTGGGTTTGCCCATGGGATGTTTTCGAAATATGTCGGATGGAGTTACGTTAACTGAGTCTGGGGCGGCTGTCTGCCAGGGTCTTGAACGATTGTGCGCGGCTTCAACGGTGGCAGGCTGCTGACCGCTCGTGGTAATAAACCCTACATTTCAAATGTGAGGCAGGTTATGAGCAAGTTGCGGGTAGGTATTATTTTTGGTGGGCGTTCGGCCGAGCATGAAGTGTCCTTGCAGTCGGCACGCAACATCGTCGACGCCCTCGACCGCACGCGCTTCGAGCCGGTACTGATCGGCATCGACAAGGCCGGCCACTGGCACCTCAACGACACCTCGAACTTCCTGCTCAACCAGGAAAACCCGGCGCTGATCGCCCTCAACCAGTCCAACCGCGAACTGGCGGTGGTGCCGGGCAAGGCCAGCCAGCAACTGGTGGAAACCTCGGGCCAGGGCTTGCTGGAACACGTCGATGTGATCTTCCCCATCGTCCACGGCACCCTCGGCGAAGACGGTTGCCTGCAAGGCTTGCTGCGCATGGCGGACCTGCCGTTTGTGGGTTCCGACGTGCTGGGGTCGGCGGTGTGCATGGACAAGGACATCAGCAAGCGCCTGTTGCGTGATGCCGGTATCGCCGTGGCGCCCTTTATCACCCTTAACCGTGGCAACGCGGCACGCACAACCTTCGACCAGGCTCGGCAAAAGCTGGGGTTGCCCCTGTTCGTCAAACCGGCCAACCAAGGCTCCTCGGTGGGCGTGAGCAAGGTGGCTGACGAAGCCGAGTACCTGGCGGCGATTGAACTGGCCCTGGGTTTCGATGAAAAAGTGTTGGTGGAATCTGCCGTCAAAGGCCGCGAAATCGAATGCGCGGTGCTGGGCAACGAGCGTCCCATCGCCAGCGGTTGTGGTGAGATCGTGGTGCGTGACGGCTTCTATTCCTACGACAGCAAGTACATCGACGACCAGGCCGCCCAAGTGCTGGTGCCGGCGGACATCAGCGTCGAAGCCAGCGAACGCATTCGTGCCCTGGCCGTCGAGGCCTTTGAAGTGCTGGGCTGCGCCGGGCTGGCGCGGGTCGATGTGTTTCTTTGCGAGGACGGTGAAGTACTGATCAATGAGGTCAACTCACTGCCAGGGTTCACGCGCATCAGCATGTATCCCAAGCTGTGGCAGGCGGCGGGGATGAGCTACAGCGAACTGGTCAGCCGCCTGATCGAACTGGCGCTGGAGCGGCATGGGATGCGCAAGGGGCTGAAGATCAGTCGCTAAGCTTCAACCGCCATCGCCGGCAAGCCAGCTTCTACAGGGTATGGCGTATTCTGCCGTTAACTTTGTAGGAGCCGGCTTGCCGGCGATGAGGCCCGTAAAGGCGATACAACCCTGGGTCAATCCCCCAACGCTTCCCCTTCACGACGCGGATCCGCGCCCCCACTCCAGGTCGCCTTACCCTGGGCATCGCGTACTCGCACGATGGCCTGGGTGCCGCTGGTCATCTCGATCTCGCTCAAGGTATGCCCTCGCTCCTTGAGCGCCGCCTTCAACGGCTCGCTGAACAGCCCTTGCTCCAGCTCGGTCGCGCCGTTGCGGCTGCCGAAGTTGGGCAGGCTGATGGCGGCTTGCGGGTCGAGGTTCCAGTCGAGCATGCCCACCAGGGATTTACTCACATATTCGATGATCTGCGATCCGCCGGGGGAGCCGACCGTGGCCAGCAGCTCGCCACTTTGGCGGTCGAAGACCAGGGTTGGCGCCATGGACGACCGGGGGCGTTTGCCCGGCTCGATGCGGTTGGCCACCGGCTGGCCGTTTTCCTCGGGGATAAAGGAAAAGTCAGTCATCTGATTGTTCAGCAGGAAGCCCTGGACCATGACGTGGGAACCGAACGCGGCTTCGATGGTGGTGGTCATCGACACTGCGCCACCCAGGTCATCCACGGCCACCACTTGCGAGGTGGAAATGCGCAGCGGCGAGCGATCCGGCGCGTAGGCCACTTGAACGCCCATCGGTTGGCCGGGCTTGGCCACGCCCATGCTGCGTTCGCCGATCAATCCTGCGCGGCTGGCCAGGTAGCCGGGGGCGACCAGGCCCGCGACCGGCACCGGCACGAAGTCCGTATCGGCGACGTATTGCCCACGGTCGGCGTAAGCCAGGCGATCAGCTTCGGCAATCAGATGCACCGCTTCGGGCACCGGTTCCAGGCCGGCGGCTGTCGCGCTCTTCACCGGCTTGAGCGGCGCCAGGGCCCAGCGTGGGTCGCGGGCTTCGAGGGCCTGCAAGGTGCCGAGGATCTGCGCAATGGCCACCCCGCCTGAAGAGGGCGGTGGCATGCCGCACACTTGCCAGCGCTTGTAGTCGGTACACAGCGGCGCGCGCTCCTTGGCGCGGTAGCCCTTGAGATCGTTCAGTGCAAGGCGCCCCGTGTTCTGATGCCCCTGGACCTTGCGTGCAATCTCCTCGGCGATCGGGCCGTGGTACAGCGCGTCGGGTCCTTCCTTGGCGATGCGCTTGAACACATTGGCCAGCGCCGGGTTTTTCAACAGGGTACCGGTGGCTTTCGGGCTGCCGTCGGCGTTGAGGAAGTACGCCGCCATGTCCGGTGACTGGCTGATGTAGCGGTCGGCGGCGATCAGGCTGTGCAGGCGCGGGGAAATCGCAAAGCCTTGCTCGGACAGCTGGATCGCCGGCGCAAACAACTGCGCCCAAGGCAGGCGGCCGCTGTGTTCGTGGGCCATCTTCAGCGCGCGCAGCACACCGGGGGTGGCGACTGAACGACCACCGATCTGCGCCTGGGCAAACGCCATCGGTGTGCCGTCGGCCTTCAACAACATATCGGCCGTGGCGCCGGCCGGGGCCGTTTCACGGCCGTCATAGGCCCGTACCTGCTTGCCATCCCACAGCATGATAAAGGCGCCACCACCGATCCCCGAGGACTGCGGCTCCACCAGTGTCAGCACCGCTTGCATGGCGATGGCCGCGTCAATCGCCGAGCCTCCCTGGCGCAGGATCTTGCGCCCGGCTTCGGCCGCCAGCGGGTTGGCCGCCGCCGCCATATGGCGTTCGGCGTGGCGTACCGTCATGTCCGTGCGATAACCCGAACCCAGCTCCGGGGCGGGCGGCAGGTCGGGGGTGCTGGTGCTGTTGCAGGCACCGAGGCTGAGGGCGGCGATGATCACCGAGAGGCTGGTAAGGCGCTGCAAGCGTAGGTTGAAAAGCACGCGCTGAACTCCGTTCATTTTGAGAATGATCTGTTGTCCCTGGGGTGATGCTTGGCGGGTAAAACGCACCAGGCAGATATCTGCGGGGAGGAGGGCGGACACTAACAGCGGGAGACAGGAGCGTCAAAATCCCCCCTCCGGCTTCGGCGTTCTCGGCCATCTTGGCCTATGACCAGGCGTGGCGCAGACAACAAATTTGTTTCAACCGCATGGGGTTGTTGCGAGATTTTTCAAAAACGTCTTTCTAAATGATAAGGATTTGCATTACGATCCTTGGCCTTTAATGCTCCGCCATGGTGCATATTGGCCCAACAAGGACTGTTTGCAATGAAAACCCCTCCCTGCCTTTTCAGCTCTCTTTTCCTCACCGCCGGCGTGCTGATCGCCGCCCCCGTGTTGCAGGCAGAAGAGATTGGCGAGGTCGATAAACACGCCGTCACCGAACTCGATACCTCATTCGTCACCGCCACCGGCGGCGCCACGGACCTGCGCGACGCACCGGCCAGCGTCAGCGTGATTACCCGCGAAGAAATCGAGCGCCAGCCGGTGTACGACCTCAATACCCTGCTGCGGCGTGTACCCGGGGTCACCGGTGGCTTCGGCCCGGTGGGCGAGCAATCGAAAATCAAACTGCGTGGCCTGGACGACAAGTACACCTTGATCCTGGTGGACGGCAAACGCCTCGGCGGTTCCGGAGACTTGAGCTATCGCCGCGACCTGGCGCGCCAGGACCTGAACTGGATCACCCCGAACATGATTGAGCGCATCGAGATCGTGCGCGGCCCCATGTCGTCGCTGTACGGCTCGGATGCCATGGGCGGGGTGATCAACATCATCACGCGCAAGGTCTCGAGCACCTGGAGCGGTTCGGCCAACGTCAATACCACGATTCCCGAAGATTCCGACCGTGGCCAGACCACCCAGACCAGCCTCAACCTGTCCGGGCCGTTGACCGAGTCCGTGGGCCTGCGCCTGGGCGCCAACCTGACCCGGCGGGCCGCCGATGAGGTCACGGCGCGCCTGGATAAGGATGGCGAGTTCATGTACGGCGACGGCGCTGGCGGCGCCAAGGACCACAGCGTCAACGCCTTGCTCGACTGGAAAATCAATGACGAGCAAAGCCTGTCGTTCGAGGCCGTGCATGGCGTCGAGCGCTCCTGGTCGAGCAAAAAGACCTTTGGCGATTGGGGCGAAACCCTCGGCGCTGGCTTCGGTCCTGGGCGGTTGATTCGCGACAGCTACTCTGTGTCCCACAGCGGGGACTGGAGTTTCGGTACCTCGAAGGTCGACCTGTACCTGAACAAATTCAAGAACGATATCGACTGGGGCAAATCCAGCGCCGAAGAGAAAATCGCCGAAGGCAGCCTGAACATTCCGTTTGAGTTGCTGCTCAGCCAGCGCATGACCGTGGGCGGGCAGTGGAAGCGTGAAGAACTGACCAACAGCGACACCCTGGGCACGGTGCCTGTGGACTACCAGGGCGCTGCGGTTTCCGGTTCGTCGCTCAAGGGTGACTACTCGGCCGCGTTTATCGAAGATGAGTTGTACCTGCTCGACAACCTGGCCCTGACCCTGGGCAACCGTTTCGACCACAGTCAAGACTATGGCAACCACAACAGCCCGCGGGCGTACCTGGTCTACCATCCGCACCCGGACTGGACCGTGCGCGGCGGTGTGTCCAAGGGCTTCCGTGCGCCAAGCCTGAAAGAGGGCAGCGCCGGTGCCGCCACTGAATCCGGCGGTCGCGGTTGCGGCTCCTTGAAACCCCTGGGTTATGTGAGCGGCAGTTGCTGGATGGCCGGTAACCCGAACCTGTCGCCAGAGACCAGCGTCAACAAGGAAATAGGCGTGTCCTTCGACCGTGACGGTTGGGAGGCCAGCCTGACCTACTTCCACACCGACTTCGAAGACAAGATCGAATACGCGCCACTGGGCCAGTTCCAGGGTCGCTGGTGGACCATGCTGGAAAACGTCGAAGAAGCGCGCACCCGCGGCTGGGAAGGCTCGGTTCGCGTACCACTGACCGATTCCCTGGACTGGCGCACCAACGCCACCTACATGCTGGAGAGCAAAAACCTGTCCACCGGCGAAGACCTGATCAGCGCGCCCAAGTTGTCGGCTTTCAGTGCAATCAACTGGCAAGCCACCGACACACTCAACACCGAACTGTCGGCGCAGCATGTCGGCAAGCAGCGGGGTGTGGGTAACGACTTCGTCAAGTCCTACACCACCTATGACCTGACGGCGAACCTGGCCGTGACCAAGTGGTTGACGCTCAATGGCGGCGTGCAGAACTTGCTGGATGAAGATGCGCGGGATGGTTCGACGACGTTCTATGTGCCGGGCCGGGCGTTTTTTGCCGGGGCTACGACTTACTTTTGAGGTGTAGCCATGCCCCGCGAGCAACAGCTGCTCGCGGGCTTGCTGATGGCTCAGTCCATTTTAGGATTGATCAGGCGCCATTGATCTGAAGGTAGGCGCGTGCCTTGCCTTCGGTTTCGAATCCTAAGTGCGTTAACAGACGCGCGCTGCGCAGGTTCTCCGGTCGGTCATTGGCCATGATCCGGTGCAGCTTCCTACCCTCGATGCTCATCGCTATCGCGCATCAGCACGTGCAAGGCCTCGCCTCTGGCGGCTTTGTGCTCCATCAACTGCAGCCGTTGAGTCACGGCATCAAGGTTGAAAAATCCACCATCTCGCAGCGGTTCCCACGGTTGGAGATAGGTACGATTTTCCAGCAAATAAGTGTGCATTGTTGCCGCATGAGATGCATGGGGCGTGCGCAGTACCAACCGATGGGTCGTCAGGGGATCAACAAGGGGAACTGCCTTGTTACCTTTCAACGTTCACCTCGGATCATTTGGTGATAAAGGTAGCGATAGAGCCGTTGCGGGCGAGCCCGCCTGATGGCGCAAATCTTTCACATAACTCTTGCCTGGCCATTGTTCGGTTTGCTCGCGATCAAGGCTGGCAACGGCCCGGTCTGGCGCTTGGGGAGTAGCATGGTTGATGGGAGCCATTGTCTTTGGCGGTGTACGCTAGGTGGGTTAGCACTCAGAGCCGGCATGACGATGCGCAAAGGCAAAAAAGCGAGCCGGTTAAGGCTCGCCAAAGGGAGGTAAAAGGTCAGTTGGCCAACAGTTTGCCGCTGAACAGGCTGGTCAGGGTTTTCACCAGCAGCACGCTCAGTGCCACAGTGAGGAACAGCAGGATCACAGCGGCGATGACCATCAACACGCTGCTGTCCTGGGCATGTGCATATTTCAACGCTGCGTTGCTCAGCGCTGCGATGGGGAAGCTGATTGCCCACCATGAAGGGGCAAAAGGCACATCCCGACGGAACACTTTGAAGCTCAGCACCACGAACAGGAACAGGCCGAAGTAGAACAACACGCTGGCAAACCGGTCGATCTCGCCGAATACGTTGGTGTAGGCCAGAAAACCTACTTCAAAGGGGGCAATCAGGATCATCAGCGAAGGCACCATGCCTTTGGCCGGAGCGGCCTCATGCACCAGCCGCGAAAAAATTCGGGTGATGAGTACCAGCGCCAGCACCGCACCCACGGCGAGGGCAAACAGGTTGAACTCAGTCGCCCAGGCCATCGGCATATGCGCACCGGTTACCGCGATATCAAGGGTGGCAACGCCTGGAATCAGCCAGGCAGGTACGGCATTCAACGGGTCCTGATTGCCCGACAACAGACGGTAAACCACGAAGCCTGCGAGCAGCACCGTCAGTGCGCTGCCCAGTATCCAGAGAGCCTGTCCGAGCCATTCGTTGTGGGCCCCCGCGACTGCCGAAAGCAACAACAGTGCAATGGTGACGGTGCCAAAAAAGTTGCTGGCAATCGGGTGGTTGAACTCGGCCTTGACCGCTGCTGGATGTTTCACCCATTTGGTCAGGTAACCCAGGGTCAACAGCACGAATACCAGGCCGGCCAGCGCGCCAATGGCCTCACCCAAGCTGCCGCCGACGCCGTAATACTGACCACTCAAGCGCCAAGCCAGGGCCAGGCCGGCCAAACCCATCACTGAGCCGAATAAATTGATAGGCAGGTTTTTGATCGAAGTTTTGCTGACGGTTACCGCTCGAGCGGTATCGACGGCGGGGGTGTATGCAGTGTTCATGCTAGTCTCTTGATTGACTGAATTTGCTGTTGTGGCTATTTTCAGCCAAATAGACATTGGCTGAAATAGTCATAAAGCGATGTATTCAGCCAATTATTCGACAAGGACAGACATCATGCGTATCACCCTCCTGGCATTCCCTCGTGTGCAACTGCTGGACGTCGCCGGGCCCGCCGATATCTTTGCTGAAGCCGCCAAGCAACTGGGGAACCCGCGTGCCTATCGGGTCGAAGTCATCGGTACCAGCAAGGGCCTGATCAAAACCTCAAGTGGTTTGAAGCTTGGCATTGATGAAACCTTCGACACTTATAAGGGCAAGGTCGACACCTTGCTCGTGGCCGGCAGCCCACATATCAACGAAATCGCGCATGACCCTGCGTTGCAAGATTGGCTACGCCGGCAAGCCAAATCCGTCCGTCGTATCGGCTCAGTCTGTAGCGGTGCTTTTTTGCTGGCCGCCGCAGGTCTGCTCGACGGGCGCCGTGTCACCACCCATTGGAATTCCAGCGCAAGACTTGCCAAGGAGTATCCGCACACCCACGTCGATCCGGACAGCATCTTTATCAAGGACGGCAACATCTACACGTCGGCGGGTGTTACGGCGGGCATGGACCTGGCGTTGGCGCTGGTCGAAGAAGATTACGGCAGAGAATTGGCGCTCAGCGTGGCCCGTGAAATGGTGATGTTCTTCAAGCGGCCTGGCGGGCAATCGCAGTTCAGCGCGCAACTGGCAGCGCAAACCGCCGAACGCAGCGTGATCCGGGACGTGCAGGAATATGTGGTAGAGCACCTGAAGGCCGACTTGAGCGTCCCTGCCTTGGCCGCCCGCGCCGGTATGAGTGAGCGAAACTTCGCCCGTACCTTCAAGGCTGAAGCCGGTTCGACCCCGGCCGAATTTGTCGAATTGGCCCGCATTGATGCGGCCAGACGTCTGATTGAAGATGCCGATGTTTCACTTAAACGCTTGGCCGATACAGTCGGTTATGCCAATGCGGACGGGTTCAGAAGGGCATTTATGCGGCGTCTCGGCGTTGGGCCAAGTGATTATCGAAAGCGGTTTTCATTGATGTGATGCGTGAGTGGCCCAATCGCTGAGCCTGTTAGTAATTTTCAGAACGATCGGAGATCAGGTTATGACGGACAAGGCTCTGGCGCCGGATCAAGAGCTGTGGCGCTCATGGACGCCCGCTGAGTTGGCTGTTCGCCTGAAGACCGTCTCGCTCCCCTGGTGCGTTGTCGGCGGGTGGGCGCTTGACCTATGGCACGGCGAAAAGACGAGGGAGCATGACGATATAGAGTTCACCCTGTTGCGAGACGATTTCCTGGAGTTCCGGCACGCGCTTGGCGATCTTGATATGTACACCGCGAAGGCCGGAGTGCTCACTTTTCTTCCCGTGGGTCAAAGCCCAGGATTAGACATTCAGCAGGTGTGGTGTTTCGACCCTGTTGCTCAAGCCTGGCGGGTGGACATGATGATTGAATCAGGAAGCCCTGAAGTATGGGTATACAAACGGGATGGGTCTATCCGGTTTCCCCGTACCGAAATGTTGTATCTGAGCAGTGAAGGCATTCCATATTTAAGGCCTGCGGCGATCCTCTTGTTCAAAGCTCTGCACGTGCGGCCAAAGGATGAGGAGGATTTTCACAAGACCTTGCCGACGCTGCCCGATGAGGAGGTGGCGTGGCTGAGGCGGCATTTGCTGAAGCTTCATCCGGGGCATCACTGGATAAGCCATTGATCAACAATTGCCCGCTGCATTGGGTTCTCCCTTTTGAGGGCGCATCGCCACACTTCTGCGGTCCCGACGCGTCGCGCAGTATCAAGCTCCTGAGCGACCCTGGCATGAGCCTCGGCCATTCGCATCTCCAGCTTACGCTTTACTGAGCGAACTTGAGCGTAGGGTCAGGGCTGCGAGTGCTCGGCATAGATTGCCATGGCCTTTTCGTAGCTGTCGGTGTTGAGGAAATCATTCTCGTATGCGCCCTGAACTTTTGCCCTGCCACCTTCGATCCCGGAGAGTGCAATTGCGACAGCGAGTGAATTGTTGTGGCCGCACTCCTCGACGGGAAAACCACGTAGCAGGATATCCGCGACGCCCTTCAACACTGGAGGTGGCAGCTTCTCAAGGTAGTAAGCAGCAGCGGGCGGTGCGTCGCCTTGATAGTCTTTTTCGTCAATTGCGATCTGCGCCAGTTGGACGAGAAAACGGGTGCAGTTGGCGTGAGATAGAAAGAATGAGTCCGCGATCTGGGACGAGTGCCAGCAAAGAATAAGCAGTTCGCGAAGCGTCTCTTCTGATGGGACGCCTTCATCGATGATGGTCTGCGCCCGAGCTTCCGCCATGTGCTATTGAAGCATGCGTGTGGGCCTACACAGAGGGGAAGGATGGAGTAGAGGTAGACAGCCAGAAACAAGAAAGCCCGCACGAGGCGGGCTTCTTGAGGTGATTCATAGACTGCTGTAGACATCTATGGATCGGTACTTGGTGGCTACACAGGGACTTGAACCCCGGACCCCAGCATTATGAATGCTATGCTCTAACCAACTGAGCTATGTAGCCAAGTGGCGCGCATTATTCGCGTAGAACGGGAATGCGTCAAGCGCTTTTTTTGAAAATTTATCTACGCTATCAACTGTTTAAGGAAAAACACCGGGTGAGGCGACCAGTGGCTGGGGATTTGTGCGCTTCACCAGGCCGCGAAGATCTGAGTGTGGGGCTTGCCTGCGATGGCATCTGATACACCGAGTTGCCTGCATCGCGGGCAAGCCCGGCTCCCACACAAGCCCGCACACATTTGATTTGTGACGCGTTCGGCGCCTGGCTGGTGTTCGCTGCAACGATTCACCTACTCGTTAGCCTGCTAACGGGATAGCCTTCCTGCCCCATTAAGTGGCACATTGTCACACCTGCACCTGTGCATCCATCTGCTGTACGGAAACGTTCCTCATGGCCCTTACCAATTCCCAGCCTTCAGTGGCTACGGCGCCGGCCGCGGCGCAATCCAGCCCGTTGGTCATGCGTATCATCGGCGCCGTGGCGCTGGCGCACTTGATCAATGACTTGATTCAGGCGGTGTTGCCGTCGATCTACCCGATGCTCAAGCAAAGCTATGGCCTGACCTTTACCCAGGTCGGCCTGATTACCCTGACGTTCCAGCTCACGGCCTCGCTGCTGCAGCCATGGGTGGGGTATTACACCGACCGTCATCCCAAGCCGTTCCTGTTGCCCTGCGGGATGATCTGTACGCTGGTGGGGATTTTGATGATGTCCCAGGTCGGCAGTTTCCCGCTGATTCTGCTGGCGGCGGCGTTGATCGGTATTGGCTCCTCGACCTTCCACCCGGAGGCGTCCCGCGTGGCGCGCCTGGCCTCGGGTGGGCGTTATGGCCTGGCGCAGTCGACCTTTCAGGTGGGCGGTAACGTGGGTTCGGCGTTTGGCCCGTTGCTGGCGGCGGCGATCATCATTCCGTTCGGCCAGGGCAATGTCGCCTGGTTCGGCTTGTTCGCGGTGTTTGCCCTGGGCGTGCTGTATGCGATCAGCCGCTGGTACCGCAACCATTTGAACCTGTTCAAGCTCAAGCAAGGCCAGGCCGCCACCCATGGCCTGTCGAAAAACCGTGTGCTCGGCGCGCTGGTGGTGCTGGGGCTGTTGGTGTTCTCCAAGTACTTCTACATGGCCAGTTTCACCAGCTACTTCACCTTTTACCTGATCGAGAAGTTCGACCTGTCGGTGGCCAGTTCCCAGTTGCATCTGTTCCTGTTCCTCGGCGCGGTGGCGGCGGGTACGTTCTTTGGCGGGCCGATTGGCGACAAGATTGGCCGTAAGGCGGTGATCTGGTTCTCGATCCTCGGTGTGGCGCCGTTCACCTTGCTGTTGCCCCATGTCGACCTGTTCTGGACCAGCGTGCTCAGTGTGGTGATCGGTTTTATCCTGGCCTCGGCGTTCTCGGCGATTGTGGTGTACGCGCAGGAATTGGTACCGGGCAACGTAGGGATGATCGCCGGGGTGTTCTTTGGCCTGATGTTTGGGTTTGGCGGGATAGGCGCGGCGTTGCTGGGGTATCTGGCGGATATTCATGGCATCGAGTACGTGTACACGTTGTGCTCGTTCCTGCCATTGCTCGGGGTGCTGGCGATTCTGTTGCCTCGCACGAAAAAAGCGTAAAGCCGTAAGGTTTGCCCTATCCCTGGGCAACACCTTTCCTACTGGTAGGGGTGAGACTTTGTCGCGCGTTTGAGCTGTTCCCGCGCCCGGGACAGTCGGGAGCGGACGGTACCAATCGGGATCGCCAGGGCGTCGGCGGTGTCCTGGTAGCTGCCGTCGGTTTCCAATGAGGCATACAAGGTATTGCGCATTTCCAGGGGCAGGTGCTGGATGGCACTCAGAGTATTTTCCAGGCGGCGGCTGATCTCAAATTGGCGCGCCAGATCCTGTTCTTCGTTCTGCCCATGGGAGAGCGCTTCGTCGAACTCGCAATGCACCGGCTTGGCATAGAGGCGGCGGAAGTGATTGCGGATCAAGTTCAGCGCGATCCCGCACATCCAGGTGCTCAGTGACGCCTGTGCGCTGAAGTGATGGCGGTTGCGCCAGGCCTCCAGATACGTCAGTTGCAGGATGTCGTCCGCATCCTCTGGGTTCAGTACGCGTTTATGAATGAACCGGCGCAGGCGCTTGTGGTGGTCGTCGGACAGATCTTGGATGGATTGGCTAGGGTCACGGGGTAAATTAACTAAAACACTGATAGGGATATCCATGATTTTTCCTCAGGGTAGAAGCAGTCGAAATGGTTTCGACGAGAACCCTGTTAGCACCGCTTGTGCCAAGCGCGGAAAGTCTCTATCTGGTTGATAAATATAAGGAAATATCTTGTTTTAGGTGTTTTTCATGCAAGGCCTTGCACAAAGCATCATGAGTTTGTGCAGGTATTTTCATTGCCCTGGGAAATGACGGCGAAGATGGAACTGTATCGGGTGCTGTAGCCACACAAGGATACGAATCTCTTGTCCTGGCACTCCCATGAAAGTCGATCCCAACCTTGATGTGCAAAATCACCCGCAGTTGAATCAGCCGGCATCTACACGGTTCGAGAGTGGGCCGTCGTCGCAGATAAACGCCCCCATCGCTGACGATTTCAGTGAGATGTTCAGCCAGGAGGTCGCACGCAACGCCACGTCCCTGAGCGAGCGTCAACTGGGCTTGCGTACGCCTCCGGCCGAGCAGTTGGTCCAGCTCTATGAGCAACTGGGTCATCCGGCCCAGGCGAAAATGGCGACCATTGCCCGTAATGTCAGGGGGCAATTGCTGCTCCGCGCCGGCGTCGGCAAAATCATGCAGATCACCGGCAACGACCCGGCGCGGGCCTATGTGGTGCTCAAGCACGTGGCGCTCCAGGCGGATGCTGAGGGGCGTACTGCGGAGGCTAGCCTGGCACGCAGTTCCCTGACTGATCTGGAGAACCACTACCAGCCGCAGATCCAGGCGGGCCTGAACACGGCGATGGCGCTGCAGGCCGGCAGCGATGACCCACAGATGCGCCAGGCGGTGCGCAGCCTGTATTACACCAGCGTGGTCACGACCCAATCGCTGGCGACCCTGATGCAGTCGCTGCTGGGGCTGTATGGTGAAGGTGACTTCGAGACGGGGCTGAAGCTGATCCGCCGGGCCCTGGCCGATGATATTGCCGCGCAGACCTCGTCGGTCGATCGGGGCCAGTTGCGCACTTTGCTGTTGGGCCTGAACGACTGCAGCCGGCTGAGCGGTGTGCTCGCGCGCTGCAAGGAGCTGATCGGGCGCTCCCTGCTGTTGTACCCCGAACTGCATCTGGATCCGCTGGGTCTGTTGCAGCGCTTGCTGGGGTATGCGGCCAATGGTCTTACGCCCCACGAAATCAAGCACCTGGCCAGGGACCTGGGGGGGAGTGAGCTGTCTCACCAGTTGAGTTCCCTCGGCGCCTTTTTTCCCGAGCTCAAAGCCTTGCCCCTGGCCTGGTGGTGCGATGCAAGACGGCGCGAAGAGGCCGTGAACAGCTACAAGCAGGTGCTGCTTGAATACGCCATGCAGGAGCGAGGCGCGCGACATACCCACACGTGGCCAGGGCTCAAGGCATGAGTGCGTTGCGGGCAATCAACGGGGTGCTGTTGAAGGTTGCACAGCGTGCCGAGGTGCTGGGCGCGGTGGTCGTCATGGCCATTGTGTTTATCTTTATCGTGCCGTTGCCCACCTGGCTGGTGGATATCCTGATTGCGGTCAATATCTGTATTTCGTGCCTGCTGATCGTGTTGGCGTTGTACCTGCCGGGGCCGCTGGCCTTTTCCTCGTTTCCGTCGATCCTGCTGCTGACCACGATGTTTCGCCTGGCGTTGTCGATTGCCACCACGCGTCTGATCCTGCTGGAGCAGGACGCCGGTGACATTGTCGAGGCGTTCGGCAACTTTGTGGTGGGCGGCAACCTGGCGGTGGGGTTGGTGATCTTTATGATCCTGACCCTGGTGAACTTCCTGGTGATCACCAAGGGCTCGGAACGGGTTGCGGAAGTGGCCGCGCGTTTCAGCCTCGATGCCATGCCCGGCAAGCAAATGTCCATTGACAGTGACCTGCGTGCCGGCCTGATTGATGGCAACCAGGCCCGGGACAAGCGTGAGCAACTGTCCCGTGAAAGCCAGTTGTTCGGGGCCATGGACGGGGCGATGAAGTTCGTCAAGGGGGACGCTATCGCCGGGCTGATCATTGTGGTGATCAACTTGCTGGGCGGTTTTGCCACCGGCATGTTCCAGCATGGCATGAGCGCCGGCGACTCCATGGCGTTGTACTCGGTACTGACCATTGGTGACGGCTTGATCGCGCAGATCCCGGCCCTGCTGATCTCGCTGACGGCCGGCATGATCATCACCCGTGTGGCGCCGTCCGGTCGCAACAAAGGCAGCAACAACATGGGCGCCGAGATTGCCCGGCAAATGACCAGTGAGCCCAAGAGCTGGATGATCGCCTCGGTGGGCATGCTCGCTTTCGCGACGCTGCCGGGGATGCCCACGGTGGTGTTTATCCTTATTTCGCTGATGACCGGCAGCCTGGGTTATTACCTTACGCGCCAGCGTCAGCGTGAGCAGCAGGCGCAGGAACCGGTCGCCGATACCCTCCCGCCGGAGCAGAACGGGGTGGAGGACTTGCGTGGTTTCGATCCGTCGCGGCCTTACCTGTTGCAGTTTCCGCCGGCCCTGCAGGATAGCCCGCTGGTCACTGAAGTGATCCACGGGGTGCGCCAGAGCCGCAATAGCCTGGTGACCCAGATTGGCTTGACGCTGCCGCCGTTTGAAGTCGAGTTTGCGCCTACGCTGGCCGACGATGAGTTTCGCTTCTGCGTGCATGAAGTGCCCATATTGAAGGCCACCCTAGGTCACTGGGTCGGCGTGGAGCTGGCGGCACTGTCGGCCGAGCCTGAAAGCGGCAGCAGGGGCCTGGTGGAGCGTGATGAACAGGACTGGGTCTGGTTCCCCCCCGATGACCCGGTGCTGGCGGACGAACACCTGGCGCGCTCGACGGCGTACAGCTTGCTCCAGGAGCGGATGACCCGGGCGATGTTGCTCAGCGGCCCGCAGTTTCTCGGGATTCAGGAGAGCAAGGCGATTCTCAGTTGGCTGGAGTTCAACCAGCCGGAGCTGGTGCAGGAGCTGCAGCGGATCATGCCGTTGTCGCGGTTTTCATCGGTGTTGCAGCGCCTGGCCGGTGAGGGCGTACCCCTACGGGCGGTGCGGCTGATTGTCGAGGCGCTGATCGAACACGGTCAGCATGAGCGTGAGCCGGATGCCCTGGCTGACTATGCACGCATAGCCCTCAAGTCGCAGATTCTCCACCAATACAGCGAAGTCGACGGCCTGCATGCCTGGCTGCTGTCGCCCCACACCGAAAACGTATTGCGCGATGCCCAGCGCCAGACCCAGACGGGGGTGTTCTTTTCCCTGGATCACGAAAGCAGTGCGGCGCTGGTCAGCCTGCTCAAGCAAGCCTTTGCCGTGCGCCCCAAGAGCAAGAGCGTGCTGCTGGTGGCGCAGGACTTGCGCAGCCCCTTGCGCACCCTGCTGTTGGAAGAGTTCAACCATGTGCCGGTCCTGTCGTTCGCCGAGCTGAGTGCTTCATCCAAGGTCAAGGTGCTGGGGCGTTTTGATCTGGCCCGGGACGATCTGATGCGCGAGGAGGTGGCATGAGGGCGTTGGTGAGTCTTGCTCGGGCCAATGTCGTTCCAGCGGTGATGAGGTTCGATGATGTTTGAATTGCGCGTGCTTGATGGTCTGCACCAGGGGGCTGCGCTGCCGCTGTTTGGCGGGCAATGGCTGATAGGGGCCCACCCGGATGCTGATCTTTCGCTGTATGACGAAGGTATTGCCGAGCGGCATGTGCTGTTGCGTTGTATCGAGCAGCGCTGGTCGGTGCAGGCCGAAGAAGGGCTGGTGCGGGCCGGCGACGGTCGGCTTCTGGCGCAGATTGCCGACCTGGCACTGGGTAGTCCTTTTACGATTGGCAATGTTCGCCTGTGTGTCACCCTGGCCGACCAGCCTTGGCCGCAAGCAGCGATGCCTGCTGCCGATGCGCCCGCGCCCAGGCCGGCCGGCCAGGCGGTGCCGGCGTTAACGTTGTCCTCGATTTCCGGGCCGCAACAGAAGCGCATGCTCAGCCTGGTGCTGGTGATTGCCGTCATCATTACGGCGGTGGGCCTGGCCACCACGGGCGACCACGAGGCACAGGCATCGTTGATGCCGGTGAAAAGTCAAAAAAACGAGCTGGACTCACCCTACGAAGTCCGCCAGCAACTGCTGAAAATGCTCAACGAGCGTGAACTGGGCAATCGGATCCGCCTGCAGGTGATCAATGGCCAGGTGGCTCTGGACGGTGACGTTTCCCTGGACGAGGTGGGAGTGGTGTCGCGCATGCTCAGTCGTTTTGGCGAGCAGTTCGAGACCTCCGTGCCGGTGATCAGTCGGGTCAAAGAGCGCAGCGCCGTGTTCCCTTTCAGGATCCTGCAGATCGTCGGCGGGCCCAATGGGCATGTGGTCCTGGATGAAGGCAGCCGGCTGTTTGTCGGGGATGAAGTGGATGGCTTGCGGCTGGTCCTGATTGATAACAGCAAGGTGGTGTTCGACGGCGTGCAGCGCTATGAGGTGCGCTGGTGAGTGGCGAGCTGCAGGCACGCCTGGAGGCCTGGCAGCAGGACCGATCACAGGCCCTGGCCAATTTTGCGCCGGTCTCGGTACGTGGGCGTATTCAGCGGGTCAACGGCATGTTGCTGCAATGCCGCTTGCCCGACGCGCGTATTGGCGATTTGTGCCAGGTGGAAAAGTCCACGGGCGACTACATGCTGGCCGAGATTATCGGTTTCGATCAGCAGGATGCGGTGCTCAGTGCCCTGGGCAACCTGGAAGGCGTGCGCGTGGGTGCCAGTGTCGAGCAGTTGGGGGTTGCGCATCGGGTGCGGGTCGGCGATGACCTGTTGGGCCAGGTGTTGGACGGCTTTGGCCGCCCGATTACGGGGGAGGGGGCCAGTGCCTTTGTCGAGGCGCACGCCCACGATACCAGCCTGGTGTTGTGCGAGGCGCCGTTGCCCACCGAGCGGCCGCGGATCCACCGCGCATTGTCCACCGGGGTGCGTTCGATCGACGGCCTGCTGACCCTGGGTGAAGGCCAGCGCGTTGGCCTGTTTGCGGGGGCCGGCTGTGGCAAGACCACCTTGCTCGCGGAGATCGCCCGTAACGTCGACTGTGATGTGATTGTGTTCGGCCTGATTGGCGAGCGGGGCCGCGAGTTGCGCGAGTTTCTCGATCATGAACTGGATGAGCGACTGCGGGCCAAGGCGGTGCTGGTGTGTGCGACGTCCGACCGTTCAAGCATGGAGCGCGCCCGGGCTGCCTTCACCGCCACGGCACTGGCCGAAGGCTACCGACGCAAGGGCAAGCGGGTCCTGTTGCTGATCGACTCCCTGACCCGTTTTGCCCGGGCCCAGCGCGAAATCGGCCTGGCCGCCGGCGAACCGCTGGGGCGTGGCGGCCTGCCGCCGTCGGTGTACAGCTTGCTGCCGCGTCTGGTAGAGCGCGCAGGGCTGACCCGCGAGGGGGGGATCACGGCGATCTATACGGTGCTGATCGAGCAGGACTCCATGAGCGATCCGGTGGCCGATGAAGTGCGCTCGCTGCTCGATGGCCATATCGTTTTGTCGCGCAAATTGGCCGAGCGCGGCCACTACCCGGCGGTGGATGTGCTGGCCAGCCTGTCACGGATTTTGAGCAACGTCGCCGAGCCCGCGCATATCCAGGCCGGGACGGCACTGCGTCGCTTGTTATCGGCGTACCAACAGATCGAGCTGATGCTCAAGCTGGGGGAATACCAGCCCGGCAACGATGCCCTGACGGACCTGGCCGTGGACAGCCGCCAGGCGGTGGATGGCTTCCTGCGCCAGGACTTGCGCGAGCCGGCACCGATGCCGATGACCCTCGATCAATTGATGAGCCTGACCACCCATGTCCCTTTCTGAACTCGACACCTTGCGGCGTCTGCGCAGGCATCGCGCCGACCGCGCCGACCGCGCCGACCGCGCCGAGCGCGCGTTGCGTGAGGCCAAGCGGCACCAGCAGGCCTTGTTGGCGCAAATCCAGCAGGCCCAGCAAGCCCTTGAGCAGACCCGCCTGGAGGAAATCCAGAAAACCGCAGAGCTGTTGGAGAAGCACCAGGGGCAGGTGCTCTCGCTGTCCCAGCTCAAGTCCTGGGGGACCCAGGAGCGCACTTTGTCCGCCGGAACCCGGCGCGAAGAAGGGCAGTTGCATGAGCTGCATGGCCGGCGTGAGGAGCAGGTGGTGCAGGTCGCCAGTGCGCAGCAACAGGTGAGCCAATGCCTTAAAGAGGTCGAGAAACTTCAGGAGTTGTCCGTTTTGTTGGCTCAGGAAGCAATACAGGAAGAAATATGACGCAAGTTCCAGCAAGCAAACCCGAACGCCCGCGTCTGCGTGAGCCTCGGGACGACAGGGAGCCGGTGATGGTGGGCGGCTTGGCCAGGGAGCTGGGGCAGTTGTTTACTCATCTGCTTGGCGACACCGACGAGAGCGCCGGTTACGGCCCATCGGCCACGGGTGCTGCGGCGTCCGCCGATATCTTGACGATTGAAGCCATGACCGGCCAGTTGCTCCCCCAGATCCGTGGGGGAGTGCAGTGGCCCCTGCAGGCGTTGCTGTATCTGCCGCGCCTGGGCCGGATCAATGCCAGTGTGCGTCGTGAACAGGGGGCCTGGAGCATCGAGTTGGCGGCAGAACAGGAGCTGACCGCCCGTTGGCTGGGGGGCGTGCGCCAGTGCTGCGAGGAGCGTTTGGCCGAAGGGTTGGGCCAGCCGGTCAATGTGCATCTGGTGCATGTGGGGACGGCATGATCTTGCCGACCTTGGTCATTCCATCGGTCAAAAGCGGCACGGTGGCGGCGAGGCTTCGTTTGGGGCGCGGCTTGCGCATGGGGTTTACGGTCCAGGACCAGCAGGGAGAGTTGCTGCTGGAACCCGGGCGTGCCCCCAGAAGCGCTGCCCCCCTGTATTTCGACAGTGCTTGCGGCCTGCTGGCCTTCAGCGAGCCGGGGCCGATGTTCAGCCTGCTGGGGGAGTGCCCGGTGACGCTGGCAGAGGCTGGCAATGATCCGGATTCCTGGTTCTGGGAGCTGTTCCAGCACCACTTGAGCCCTCAGGTGCGAGCGCTGTTCGGTTACCTGCGCCTTCGCACGCCTCCTGGAAAACTGAATTTCGGTTGCCGGCTTACGGTGACGCTGGGGCCCTCCAGGGTGGTGGGGTATCTGTTGCTGACCCCTGAAAGTCTGTTGGCGCTGTGCGAGGCGGGGCACTGGCAGCCGACGGCCCAGCCATTACCGGACTCGTTTCAACTGGCGATTGCCGTGACGCTGGGGCGCTTGCAGCTACCCCTGACCCAGGTTCGCAGCCTGCGTGTCGGTGATGTGGCGATGCTGGAACAGGCCTTTTTCGATGTGCACGGCAATGGTCGGTTGCGGATGGGAAGGCATCGCGTGCATGGGCGCCTTGATGATGAATCGGGGTCTGTGTGCCTGACACTTATATCTATCGAGGAGACGTCTGTGGACGAGGATCTTTCAGCACAACATTACTCAGGGTATGACGAGCATGATCTTGATGAACCCGTGGTAGATGTTTTTGGCCATGAGCCTTTCGATGAGTTGAGCATGGCCTTGAATGTGCGCTGTGGGACCCTGAACCTGACCCTCGGGGAGCTGCGCAATCTGGCCCCCGGCGCGGTGTTGAGCATCGCGGGCTACGCCCCGGGCATGGCAGGGCTTTACTACGGCGATCGACCGATTGGTCAGGGCCAGTTGGTGGAGGTGGATGGACGCCTCGGCTTGCAGTTGTCCCGTGTGATTTTCGCGCGATGACTTTTCAGGGGATCGACCCCATTGTCCTGGCGTTGTTTCTCGCGGCATTGTCGTTGATGCCTATGTTGTTGATTGTCTGCACGGCCTTTCTGAAAATCGTCATTGTGCTGATGATCACCCGCAACGCGATTGGCGTGCAGCAGGTGCCGCCCAGCATGGCGTTGAACGGCATAGCGCTGGCGGCAACCCTGTTTGTCATGGCGCCCGTGGGATATGAAATGGCACAGAATGCCAAGCAATTCCCCGTGGACATGAGCAGCGTGCAGCGCCTGCAAGAAACGGGGCTAGAGGCGATAAAGCCGCTGCGCACCTTTATGAGCCGCAACACCGACCCGGACGTCCTGACCCATTTGGTGGAAAACACCGCGCGCATGTGGCCGCCGGAGATGGCGCAAAACGCCCATCGCGATGACCTGTTGCTGCTGATCCCGGCTTTTGTGCTTTCGCAGTTGCAGGCAGGGTTCGAGATCGGCTTCCTGATCTATGTGCCCTTTATCGTCATCGATCTGATTGTTTCCAACCTGTTGCTGGCGCTGGGCATGCAGATGGTCTCACCCATGACCATTTCCTTACCCCTCAAGTTGTTGTTGTTCGTGCTGGTGTCCGGGTGGTCGCGCCTGCTCGACAGCTTGTTCTTTTCTTATCTCTGAGTGGCCTATGGAACCGATCCTACTCTTCAAACAGGGCATGTTGCTGGTGGTGGTGCTATCGGCACCTCCGTTGATCGTGGCAGTGATCGTCGGCGTGATGACATCTCTGGTACAGGCCCTGATGCAGATACAGGACCAGACGCTGCCCTTTGGCATCAAGCTGGTGGCGGTTGGCATTACCCTGATCCTGACGGGGCGCTGGATTGGCGTGGAGTTGATCCAACTGATCAACCTGATGTTCGACATGATCGCCCGTTCGGCCTTGAACTGAGGTACGACCGGTGCTGCCTTATCTCGACTTCCTGGCCAGCCTGGTGATCGCCATGGCACGCATCTACCCTTGCGCGTTCCTGGTGCCGGCCTTCTGTTTTCAACATATACGCGGTATGCCCCGGCATACCATTGTGATGGTCATGGCGTTTATGCCGGCGCCGATGATCCATGCTGCGCTGGCGGGCAACGAATACTCGGTGCTGATGCTCGGTGGGCTATTGCTCAAGGAAGTGGGCCTGGGGGTTTTGCTGGGTGTCTTGTTGTCCATGCCATTCTGGATGTTCGAGTCGGTAGGCGCGCTGCTGGATAACCAGCGTGGGGCCCTGGCGGGCGGGCAACTGAACCCCTCGCTCGGCCCGGATGCCACGCCCGTGGGGCATTTATTCAAGCAGGTGGTGATTTTCCTGTTGATTGCCACCCTTGGGCTGGGCGTATTGACCCAGGTTATCTGGGATAGCTACCTGATCTGGCCCGCCACGGATTGGCTGCCGGTGGTGGCCGTCAACGGTTTCAGCGTGTTCGTTGGACTGCTTGGCGAAACCTTCACACACATGATGCTTTACGCTGCGCCTTTTATCGCGGTGCTGCTGTTACTGGAGTTCGGTTTCGCCTTACTCGGGTTGTACAGCCCGCAGTTGCAGGTCAGTACCTTGGCAATGCCGGCAAAGAGCCTGGCGGGACTGGCCTTTTTACTGCTGTATTTTCCATTGCTGCAAGATCTGATCGTAGGGCGCATGGGTCTGCTGGGCGACCTTAAGCATGCCCTTGGCCTGATGTTCCGGGGCGTGAACCAATGAGCGATTCCGGCGAGAAAAAACATGCGGCAACGCCCAAGAAGCTCAAGGACCAACGCAAGAAAGGCCAGGTTGCACAAAGCCAGGACGTGCCCAAGTTGCTGGTGCTCACCGCGATCAGCGAGATCGCGTTGCTCACCGCCGAAACCAGCATGCAGCGCTTCCAGCAGTTGATGGTGTTGCCGTTTTCGCGCTTGGACCAACCGTTTGTTCGCGCCCTGGAAGAAGTGTTGCTCGATGGCCTGGTCGTTTTTTTCTCGTTTGGCCTGTTGATGTGCGCGGTGGCGATCGCGACGAAACTGATCAGCAGTTGGATGCAGTTCGGCTTCCTGTTTGCCCCGGAAAGCCTGAAGCCGGATTTCAATCGCCTCAATCCGCTGAACCAGCTCAAGCAGATGTTTTCCGCCCAGTCGGTGATCAACCTGTTGATGGGGCTGGGCAAGGCATTGCTGCTCTCGCTGATTCTGTATGTGGTTATCACCCCCTCTTTGCAGGTGTTGATCAACCTGGCCACCAGCGATCTGCAAAGCTATATCGTGGCGCTGATCGCGTTGTTTCGTCACTTGCTGCATGCCTGCCTGGGGCTGCTGCTGGTGCTCGCGCTGATCGACCTGGCCATGCAGAAGCACTTCTTTGCCAAGCGCATGCGCATGACCCAGGTGGAGGTGGTCAAGGAGTACAAGGACATGGAGGGCGACCCCCACGTCAAGGGGCAGCGGCGTTCCCTGGCTTACCAGCTCGCCCAGGAAGAACCCAAGATCAAGCTACCCAAGCTGGAAGAGTCCGACATGCTGGTGGTCAACCCCACGCACTATGCCGTGGCGTTGTACTACCGCCCCGGCAAAACCCCGCTGCCGATGCTGGTGGACAAAGGCACGGATGCCCTGGCCCGTAAGTTGATTGAACGGGCCAAGTCCGCCGATGTGCCGGTGATCCAGTGTGTGTGGTTGGCGCGCATGCTGTATGAGCGCAATCTGGGCGCGCCGATTCCCCGGGAGACCCTGCAGGCAGTGGCGCTGATCTATCGCACCTTGCGTGAACTGGATGATGAAGCCAAGCGCCAGACCCTGGAGTTGCCGGAGCTTGCGCGCCGCTAGGGCGCGCGGTGTACATCCAGCGCTTCGAGCCGGGCCAGGGAAAGCATGCGGCTGAGGGTGTCAGCGGGCGAGTGGCCACAGAAGGGCAGTGCATGCCAGATCACCAGGCTGCCCTTGGCATCGAGGAACACAAAGCACCCATCGAACGCCGTTGCGTGTTCAAAGCGCCGCTCCAGCACCCGTTCCAACTGGCCGACCTGCAACGCCTCAGGCGCAATCTGCAAGGCCAGGCCGGGTTGCGAGCCGGGATTCAAACGGCACAGGCCAATGCCCGGGTGCAGCGAGTGGTAAGCGACACGGCCGCTCACCAGGTTCTGCAGAAACTCCTGGTCATGCGAACCAGCGTCGGGTAATGGCATGACCGTCATCGCTCCAGGGAGATTGTCTGGTAATCCGAGCGCTCCCCCGAGGGGCCGGGTTCGACACGCATTTGCGGCGGCCACCACACCACCAGTTTGTCGGCGCTCGATTGGGGGCGGGAGCAGGAGTCGCCTCGACATGTCGGTGTACACCCCTCCATCAGCAGGGTCAGGCCGAGGAGGGTGATGCAGGCGATTCGCTGTTTCATGGCGCAGTTTTCCGTGTTGGGGTGAGCAGGGAGGGGCGGGTCACACCGATATGTTCATCCTTCACCACCGGGCGCATGGCGATGAATACCTCGGCCTCTTCACCCGGCTTGAGCCAGGCCCGCGGCCAGACACCGACGGCCAGGGTCTGGGAGTTGCTGCATTCCTTCTCATCGATGCGCACGTTGCGCTTGAACTGGTTACGCAGCACGACCACCGCCACGTTGAACTGCGGGCCGGTGTACCACTGGCTGCGTTCGGTATTGAGCGCCAGCAGATCACGGGTGCTGCACAAGGTGTTCAGGCCTAGCGGCATAGGCTCAGCCTTGAACGTGTGGGGCACTTGACCGGTGACCAGGTGTGCAAGGGCGCTGGTGATATCGCTGCGCTTGATCACGGGCTGATGCTCGGCATAGCGCCTGGCCAAAGGCTTGAGGGCGGCCTGCAGTTCCGCCTGGTCGTCCTGGGGCAAATAGCGCGACGGGTCCGCCTGGTCGCCGATCACCCGCGGGGTCAGGATAAACAGGCGTTCACGGCGGTTGTTCTTGCGCTCGGTGGAGGAGAACAGCGTCTTGCCCAGCAAGGGGATATCGCCCAGCACCGGCACTTTATTGCGTCTGTCGGCGCTTTCAGTGACATGGAAGCCGCCGACCACCAGCGAGCGTTTTTCCGCCATCACCGCCTGGGTGCTGACCTTGCCGCGGCGTACATCGGGGCCGATGCGTTCGGGGTTGGTTTCGTCGAAGTTGCCGTCTTCAATATCCACCGCCAGATGGACCTGATGGCTGCCGCGCGAGGTGATGACCCGTGGCACCACCTGGAAACTGGTGCCCACGGTGATGGGCAAGATGGTCGCGTTTTCGACGCCAGCGGTCAGGTACTGGGTGCGATTGAAGTCAATCACCGCCGGCTGGTTTTCCAGGGTCAGCACCGAAGGGTTGGACACCATGGTCGCCAGGCCCTTGGCCTCCAGGGCGCGGATATCGGCGTAGAAGCGGTCGCGGTTTTCAATCGACATCTGTGCGGAGGTACCCGGCGCCATGTTCACCCCGCCACGAAAGCGGCTGTTCTGGAAACCCCAGTTGACCCCGAACTCACGCAGCTGCGTGCGCTCGATATCGAGAATGATCGCGTCGATCTCCACCAGCTTGCGTGCCACATCGAGCTGGGCGATCAGCTCGCGGTACATTGCCTGGCGCTCTGGCAGGTCATAGATCAATACGGCGTTGTTACGCACATCCGCTTCAACGCGGATCCGGCCTCTTGCAACCGGGGCTCTGGTGGTGAGCGGCATGCCTGGATTCATCTGCCCGAGGGGAGCTGGCGCGCCGAGCATCTGGTCCAGCATCGGGTTGCTCAGGCGGGGCAGGATCGGGGTGACAGGCGAGGGCTGCGATGACGAGGCGGGACGTGAGGTCCTCGACGAAAGCACTGAGGTGTCCCGAGGTTCCAATAAGCCTCGCAACATGCTGGCAACCCCGGGGATGGCCAACTTTTCGCCACGATAATCAATCGGGCGGTCTGCTGCGTTGGCGAACTTCAGCGGGAACGTCAGCACACTCTGTTTTTCATCGGGAGATTTACGCTGGCTGCTGAAATGCTTGATCTGGTCGATATAACGCTTGGGGCCCGACACCAGCACCACACCATCGTCAGGTAATTCTCCCCAGCCGAAACGGCTATCGAGCAGGCCAATGTCGGTCAAGGCCTGCTTCAAGTCCGCCACGGTTTCGGAGGAGACTTCCAGGCGCGCGGACTCCTGTTGGTCCAGGGTGCTGATGTACAGCGTGTTGTTGTACATGTACCACTGGAAACGATGTTCTACTCCCAGCCTGTCGAGCAGTGACTGGGGGGTATCAGCGCGGATCTTGCCATTGACGTTGCCCTCCAGCAGGCCGTCGATCTGCAATTGCGTGCCAAAGGTCTGGGCGAAATCCTCCAGGACTTCTTGCACCGGCTTATGTTCGGCTTCATAGGCATACGCGGTGTTTTTCCATTCACTGGGGATAGCCGCGAGCGTACTTTGCAGGGGCATAAGCAACCAGGGTAACGCTAGCAGGCAGCGCCAATCGGCTATTTTTCGCGGGCCTGCAGGCGAGACGGCGCGCAAGCGATTGCGCTTGTCGATCTTGTTATACATGGGGGAACTCTCTGATTAGTACGGCAGCGAGCGTAGTGACAGGGGCTTGTGTTTCAGGTTTGGCTTTGCGAGACGCTTGATCATTGCGCGCCAGGTGTCGCGCTGGTTGAGCAGCGTTTCGAGTGTGTTGCACAACTGTTCTGGACTGCACCCACTGATCAATTGTTGACGCAGCCAGAGCGCACCACTTTCCGGTGATTGGGCCAGGGCTCCTTGGAAGTGGTTCAGGCTGGCGCGTCCCAATCGCATCCAGTTTTGCAGGGTGGATTTGTCGGGCCGTTCCTGAGTCAGTTGCACACTTAACAGCAGCACTGGGCCAGAGCGCCGTAAGACAATCTCATCGTTGCCCTCCATCAGGCTGATGTGTTCAGTTTGGTCATTCATCCAGCGGGCAATCAGCGCATCCACCTTACTGCACGCCGTCAGCGACTATTTTGAGAATGGTATGGCTGGCGCGAACGGCCTCGTTGTAGGCGATCAACGAGTAACGCTCCTGTTTCATCAACTCAGCGAACAAATACTCATCGAAATCTGTGTTGGCAAAATCTTCGTTTATATCGGCTGCCTTGTTTATGCTGCTCTGCAGTTGTCTGAGCAGGTTCTTTTTCACGTCGTGGTGGAAATCCATATATTTTTCTCCTGATGTGTCTGAGCTATGTGGTTCCCCTCAAATTTCAGTTCCATTTGTTTCGGTGTTTATTGATACATCTGTTCGGCAACGCTCCCTGACCCGTCAGGCACCTGGTGTTTGCACGTCACGGACCAGTACTGTTTCGCACAGGCTGGCCCAGTTGATACAGAAGTCCCCTTCCTCCGTTTCCAATACCAGGGATTGAGGACGGACCCGGTCATCAGGACGTAGTGTCCAAAACGTGGCGTGCTGCCTGGAAAGACAGCGTTCTACCTCGGCACACTCAAGTGGGTGACAGAGGAGTGTTGCCTTGCCTGATGGAACTTGAGTCGCCAGTAATTGCTTGACCAAGGCGCTAAGGCGCTGTGCCACAGGTGCCTCTTCAAGCAGGCAGAGGATGGTCTGGTTGGCAATAGCGGTGGCATATTGCTCCAGGTTGTCGCACATAACGTGCTGTTGTTTTTCCCATTCCCTGAGTTGCGCATTGGCCCGCCGCCAGAACTCCAGTGTGAGCTTTTCAAGGGCTTTTTCCCGGTGTTCGGTTGCCTGGCACAGCAGTTCCTTGGCTTGGGCCTTGGCACGGCTCAACAATTGACTGGCCCTGCGGCAATCCGCCAGCATTTCCTGGGAAATCAGGGTTTGCGGTAATCCTGGAGCACCGGTGCGCAACTCGACTTTACGTATGTTCAACATCATCCGTTCTCTGCTCAGTTTGATAAGTGAAGGATTGCTCGCTTGGCATGGTGGTTGCTCGCCAGACTATGGCCTGCCACAGCGTGTCCAGGCGGTTTCGAGCATCATTGAGTGCGGGTGTGTGCTCTTCAGGGGGGTGGGTCCGACGGCGCTCAAACCGCAATCGAAGGCGTTGCCAGATGGCTGGGGTTACCCAGGCACGTAGCAATTGCAGTGGGTCTTCTTTACCGGACAACAGCGTGTCTGGGCGTAGTGCCTTGGACAGGCGCTGACACCACTCGTATTGGTCTTGGCTCAACTGGCTATTGGTGGCGGGGCGACAAACGTTGTCCAGCAGCGCCAGCATGCTCTCGAGTTGCTTCTGGGGGGCCAGCGCCAAGCGAAGGATTGTGGGGTGGGGCGTGGGCGGCAGGCAGGGTTCGATACCCAGCCGGGTATTCACGAATACGTGCCGTGGGTGGCACAGGGCGCTCTGTGCATGATATTCGTCGAAGTTGCCCCAGTCGCTGTGTGAAAACTTCCACGGGAAAGCCCACCATCGGGCCCACTCCAACTGCTCACTCATGGGCCGGGGTGGCCGTGGTGAGTGTCTCACGCCGCAGGCGTTGACCACGCCTATGCCAGAACAGGGCGCCAGCCGGTACAAGTACTATGACGGCGGCTATCAACGCGAGGGTGCTGCGCCAAAAAACAAGGTCATCGCCCGGTATCAGAAACGGGCCGAAATAGCTCAGGCGTTGCTGCTCCTGGTAAGCCGTTGCGGGTACGAATACCACGGTCAGTTTTTGTGAGTTATCGACGGCCGTGGCCATGCCGGGAATGCTACTGGCGACCATCCGCCGGACGCGTCCGTGGATACTGTCAGGCTCCAGTCGCGGATCGTGTTTGATAAAGACCGAAGCGGATGCAGGTTGCACGGGTTCTCCAGGTGCAACGCGTTCTGGCAACACTACGTGGACCCGGGCGACAATCACCCCATCGATATTTGACAAGGTCGCCTCCAACTCCTGGGACAAGGCGTAGATGTAGCGGGCACGTTCCTCCAGTGGGGTGGAGATGACGCCTTCCTTGCGAAAGGTATCGCCCATTGTGGCGCGGGCCATCTTGGGCAAACCGACGGCATCAAGTGTACGCACTGCACGACTGATATCGGCGCTGTTCACTCGTACAACCACACCATCTTTGGCGGGGATTTTCTGGGCGCGTATGTGTTTGTCTGCCAGTTCCGCAATCACCTCATTGGCTTCCTGCTCGGAAAGCTGGCGATGGAGTTCGACACTGTCATTACACCCCGTGAGCACTAATGTCAGAGATAAAACCAACCCGGTGACCAGGAGACGAATCATGTTTACCTACTGCAGGTTGCTGATTTTTTCGATGAGCTGGGCACCCTTTGAGAGGCCCTTGACCAGCATCTGTGTTCCCAGCACCGTAGTGGACAGTTGGGTGGAGTAGCCGAGCGAGAAGTTTTCTCTCGTGCCGTTCCCCATCGCTTTCAGGGCTCTGCCCATATAGTTTGACGATTTGAGCAACTGGTTGGACATGTCCGTGAGGGCGTTCGGCGTAACCGTTGGGGCTACGGCTATTGCAGCTTGGCCTGAGTGCTCCAGGCTTGAGATGAAAAAGTTCACATCCTCGCTTTGGAACACAGGAGATGTAGCCATTGTGGAGGTTTTCAGGCGCTTTTCATCAGTTGATGAAAACGCCTGTAGCGCTTCTGTACGCATATAAAATCCCGAAGCCAGACAGTGAGGCTGCGTCCCCTGCCAGGAGGCAGGGGACGCAGTGGGTTATCGAATTGCTTCAATATTTTTTTTCTTTTCACTCAGCTTGAAGGATTCGTTACCTTCCTTCAGGGATTCACGCTGGATGGCTCTACGTTCTGCTTTCAGGTCTTCGTTATCTCCGCCGCCAAAACCCAGATTTGAAGAGCCGCCACTATTGCTATTACCAACGCCACTGACACCCATATTTGTTTACTCCATGATCATTAACGTAAAAGGTGTTTGCTGACAGTGTTTCAAATGCCCCTTGACGTTGGGCAGTCAAAGCCTGTAGCCATTATCTATGTGGTTGCAAATAGCATGTCGTTCCAAAGCCTGTGGGAGGAGCTGTATCGAAATATGTCCTTGTTGAGCAGTCTTCATTCACTCCAGCGATATTCCCAGTTGCTTCATTCGATGGTAGAGCGTGCGTTTGGCGATATTCAGTTCGGTCGCCACACTGTCCACGTTATAAACATGGCGGCGCAGGGATTCTTCAATCAGAAGTTTCTCTATTTGCTGCAAGCGTTCTTTTAAGTTCAAATTATTGTCTTCGGCGCTCATTAAAGGCACTGAAGTTGGAGGCAGTCCCAGCACGAAACGCTTGGCGGTTGAGCGCAACTCTCGGACGTTACCGCGCCATGGGTGACACAGCAATTGTTGAATGAGGGTGCTGGGCGGTTGTGGAACCGGGCACTTAAAGTACTCTGCCTCTTGCCGGATCATGTTAAAAAATAACGGAATAATCCGCTCGGGGCGTTCACGTAAGGGGGGGAGGGTGATGTTGACGACATTCAGGCGAAAGTACAGGTCTCGTCTGAACGCACCTTGTTCCACCATGTCGTGCAGCGAATGTTGGGCTGAGGCTATGATGCGTATGTCCAGCGGGATAAACCGCGTAGAGCCCAGCCGCTCGACACCCCGAGCCTCCAGCACACGCAGCAACTTCGCTTGCAAAGTGAGTGGCATGCTATCGATTTCATCCAGGTATAAAGTGCCCAGATGGGCGGCTTCAATAAATCCTGCACGTGATTGTATGGCCCCGGTATAGGCGCCACTGTTGACTCCGAACAGTTGGCTTTCTGCAAGGCTTTCCGGTATCGCTGCGCAATTGATGGCAACAAAGTTACCTTTTCGATGAGATAAACGGTGCACACGTTGCGCCAGTGTATCTTTACCAGTGCCTGTTTCGCCCAACAGCAATATATCGATGTTCTGCGTGGCGGTATTGTGGATTGTGCTTTCGATATCCGGGCACTCGGTTAGCGATGTGTCAGTCTCGAACTCGTACTGATAGGAGGTCGACATATTGCTGTTGCTCCAATAATGTGTCGCTTCACTATTGTGGGACTAAAGTTTGTTATATGTTGGTAAGTAGATAGTAAAATTTCTGGATTGTCATCGTGGTTAAAAATGGGAAATGGCGGCTTTGTTGTGCGAAAGGCTTGGCGGCCTGGGGTTTTATATAAGTCAAGTGTCTGGTTGTGTGGATATGCTTATTCTCGGCAGGAATAGTCTACAAGTAGCTGTGAGTTTTCTGTTGAGAAGATTTTTTGTCTGCGGAGTGGAATATTTGTATTTGAATCTTTTGATTTATAAGGTAAGTGATTGTTTCGTTGTGATGGGTAACAGAAATCATCGCCCACAAAAAAGCCGATGCAGAGCATCGGCTTTTTGTTCTACCGCTTGGATCGTACAGCCAGCTTACACGTTGAAGCGGAAGTGCATCACATCGCCATCCTTGACGACATATTCCTTGCCTTCCAGGCGCCATTTACCGGCTTCCTTGGCCCCGGCTTCACCCTTGAACTGGATAAAGTCGTTGTAGGCGATCACTTCCGCGCGGATGAAGCCTTTTTCGAAGTCGGTGTGGATCACACCGGCAGCCTGTGGCGCGGTGGCGCCGACCTTGACGGTCCAGGCACGTACTTCTTCGACGCCGGCGGTGAAGTAGGTCTGCAGGTGCAGCATTTCGTAGCCCGCACGGATCACGCGGTTCAGGCCAGGCTCTTCCAGGCCCAGGGCCTCGAGGAACATGTCTTTCTCTTCGCCGTCTTCAAGTTCGGCGATTTCCGCTTCGATCTTGTTGCAGACCGGTACAACCATTGCGCCTTCTTCTTCGGCAATGGCCAGGACCACGTCGAGCAGCGGGTTGTTCTCGAAACCGTCTTCAGCCACGTTGGCGATGTACATCACAGGCTTGGTGGTCAGCAGGTGGAAGCCCTTGATCACGGCCTTTTCGTCGACGCTCATGCTCTTCATCAGGCTGCGTGCCGGCTTGCCCAGGGTGAAGTGTGCGATCAACTGCTCCAGCAGGGCCTTCTGGACCACTGCGTCCTTGTCGCCGCCCTTGGCGTTGCGCGTGACCTTTTGCAGTTGCTTCTCGCAGCTGTCGAGGTCGGCGAAGATCAGTTCCAGGTCGATGATCTCGATGTCGCGTTTCGGGTCGACGCTGTTGGAGACGTGAATCACGTTCTCGTCTTCAAAGCAGCGGACCACGTGAGCGATCGCATCGGTCTCACGGATGTTGGCGAGGAACTTGTTGCCCAGGCCTTCACCTTTCGACGCGCCAGCCACCAGGCCGGCGATGTCGACGAACTCCATGGTGGTCGGCAGGATGCGCTTGGGATTGACGATGGCCGCCAGGGCCTCCAGGCGCGGATCGGGCATTGGCACGATACCGGTGTTGGGTTCGATGGTGCAGAAGGGGAAGTTCTCCGCCGCAATACCGGACTTGGTCAGGGCGTTGAACAGGGTGGACTTGCCGACGTTAGGTAAGCCGACGATGCCGCAATTGAATCCCATGGTGTTTCCCCTCGCAAAAAAGTCAGGCCTTCTGGCTGTGCAGGTTTTTCATCGCACGGTTCCATTCACCGGCGAAGATATCCGGCAGCACGCCGAGGGCAAAGTCGATGCTGGCATCGAGTTTTTCCTGTTCGGCGCGTGGCGCACGACCCAGGACGAAATTTGAAACCATACTGGCAACGCCTGGGTGGCCAATGCCGAGCCGCAGACGGTAAAACGTATTCTGATTGCCCAACTGCGCAATGATGTCGCGCAGGCCATTATGACCGCCGTGGCCGCCGCCTTGCTTGAGCTTGGCAACGCCGGGTGGCAGGTCCAGTTCGTCATGGGCCACCAGGATTTCTTCGGGTTTGATCCGGAAGAAGCCCGCAAGCGCCGCGACAGCCTGGCCGCTGCGGTTCATGTAGGTGGTGGGAATCAGCAGACGAACATCCTGACCCTGATGCGAGAAGCGTCCGGTCAGGCCAAAATATTTGCGATCGGCCACCAGATTGATGCCTTGGGCGTGGGCGATGCGCTCAACAAAAAGGGCCCCCGCGTTGTGCCGGGTCTGTTCGTATTCGGCGCCTGGATTTCCCAGGCCAACGATCAGTTTAATGGCAGTCACGACAGGGGCCCTTCCTTTGGAGTTGTGGATAACATCGCCGCAACCTCATTGCGGCGAAAGTGGACGACAGGAGCTCACTTATCCAGAGATAAACTTCGCGTTATCGCCCGCTTTCTCGCTACGTTTCGGTCCGCGATGTTTCCTCAAGCTCCGGCATTACAGAGTGAATTACTCTGCAGCGCCTTCTTCAGCTTCTGGAGCAACACGTGGAGCGTGGACGTTGGCAACAGCCTTGTCATCACCGTGAGCCAGAGCAACGAACTCAACGCCTTTAGGGGCCTTGAGGTCGGACAGGTGAACGATGTCACCGATTTCCAGAGCCGACAGGTCGACTTCGATGAACTCAGGCAGGTCTTTAGGCAGGCAGGTCACTTCGATCTCGGCGATAAGGTGCGAGACTTCGCCGCCTTTCTTGACCGGAGCTTCTTCACCAACAAAGTGCACAGGTACGATAGCGGTCAGTTTCTGACCTGCTACGACGCGTACGAAGTCAGCGTGCAGCACGTGACCTTTAGCTGGGTGACGTTGCAGGGCCTTGATGATGACGTTCTGCTTTTTGCCGCCAACGTTCAGCTCGATGATGTGGCTGTAGGCCGCATCGTTTTCGAGCAGTTTGGCAATTTCTTTAGCCAGCATGCTGATGGACTCAGGGGCTTTTTCGCCACCGTAGACTACAGCTGGAACCAGGCTTGCGAGACGACGCAGGCGGCGGCTCGCACCTTTCCCCAGGTCGGAACGCAGTTCAGCATTCAAAGTAAAATCGTTCATGTTGTATCTCCAAAATAACCACATTCGCCCCAGCGTTTGCGACCAGCGCTAAAGGCGATATGGGCAAAAAAGCCCCGCCCCAGCATTGTGCTGGGGCGGGGCGCTTTTCGTCAGGTTGATGCCGCCAGGGTTTGACCCTTAGCGGAACATCGCGCTGATCGATTCTTCATTGCTGATACGGCGAACCGCCTCAGCAACAACCGGTGCGATATCCAGTTGACGGATACGTGCACAGGCTTGAGCAGCAGCGGACAACGGGATGGTGTTAGTCACCACCAGTTCGTCCAGCACAGAGTTCTCGATGTTCTCGATCGCTCGGCCCGACAGCACAGGGTGTGTGCAGTAGGCGAAGACTTTAGCCGCACCGTGCTCTTTCAAGGCTTTTGCCGCGTGGCACAAGGTGCCGGCGGTATCAACCATGTCATCGACCAGAATACAGGTACGCCCTTCGACATCACCGATGATATGCATCACTTCAGAGTGATTGGCTTTCTCGCGGCGTTTGTCGATGATCCCGAGGTCCACGCCCAGGGATTTGGCAACAGCCCGTGCACGCACGACGCCACCAATGTCCGGGGACACGATCATCAGGTTTTCAAAGCGCTGGTCTTCGATGTCATCCACCAGAACGGGGGAGCCGTAGATGTTATCTACCGGAATATCGAAGAACCCCTGGATTTGGTCAGCGTGCAGGTCAACCGTGAGAACACGGTCGATACCTACCACGGTCAGCATGTCAGCGACGACTTTCGCGCTGATAGCCACACGTGCGGAACGCGGACGGCGATCCTGACGGGCATAACCAAAGTAAGGGATTACAGCTGTGATTCGAGTCGCTGAGGAGCGGCGGAAGGCATCAGCCATCACGACGAGTTCCATCAGGTTATCGTTGGTCGGAGCGCAAGTCGGCTGAATAATGAAAACATCTTTACCGCGGACATTTTCATTGATCTCGGCTGTAATTTCGCCGTCGGAAAACTTACCGACAGAGATGTCACCGAGAGGGATATGCAGCTGACGTACGACACGTCGAGCCAGATCGGGGTTAGCGTTCCCCGTAAAGACCATCATCTTGGACACGCGCAGTACCTAGAGGCTGAGGGTAACCTGGATGAGTATAGAAAATGGCAGGGGCGGCTGGATTCGAACCAACGCATGGCAGGATCAAAACCTGCTGCCTTACCGCTTGGCGACGCCCCTGTATCTGTTGCAACGAGTACCCAGTACTCGGTTCCTTTAGAGCAGACTTTGCAGCTTGCGATGCAACATCGAAACGTTGCTTCCCTTTGCTACAAACCCTGTAAGGGTCTCTGTAAGAAGGGCCGAGACTTTATCAGCTTCAGCTTTGCTTGGGAAGCCCCCAAACACACAACTTCCAGTTCCGGTGAGTTTTGCTTCGGTAAATTTACCTAACAAATTCAATGCGTTACGTACATCTGGATAACGCCTTGCTACCACCGGTAAGCAGTCATTTCGACTGTTTCCCTTGGGAACGGGGCGCACTTTAATGGGAGAAGAGTTACGTGTCAACAACGGATCTGAAAAAATTTCTGCTGTACTTACAGATACTTGCGGAACAAGCACGACATACCACGGCTCTTCGGGGTCTACAGGGGTGAGTTTTTCCCCTACACCCTCAGCAAATGCGGCGTGTCCACGCACAAAAACCGGGACGTCGGCGCCCAGGGTCAGGCCCAGTGCGGCCAGGCGATCTTCATCCCAGCCAAGCTGCCACAAGTGATTGAGGCCGAGCAGGGTGGTCGCGGCATTCGAGCTGCCACCACCGATACCGCCACCCATGGGCAGGATTTTGTCGATCCAGATATCAATGCCCAGCGGGCAACCGGATTGTTCCTGAAGTTTTTTTGCGGCCTTCACGATCAGATTGCTGTCATGGGGCACGTCGGCAAATTCGGTGTGCAGCTGAATCACGCCATCGTCGCGCACGGCGAAGGTCATCTCATCGCCATAATCGAGAAATTGAAACAGCGTCTGCAACTCGTGGTAGCCGTCTTCACGACGTCCGAGGATGTGCAGCATCAGATTGAGCTTGGCCGGGGAGGGCAGGGTCAGGCGTTCGCTCATGTCACTGCCCCAGCTTGCGTGGTTGCCAGTCCTTGATCACCAGCGTGACGTCAAGGTTGGAGCCGTGCAGCTTGATGCGTTCGGGCAGCCAGTAGCCACTTTGTTCCACATAGCTGAGGTATTCGACCCGCCAGCCATCCTGCTCCAGGGTGGCCAGGCGGCTGTCGCCATTGAGGCTCAGACGGCTCTTGCTCTCGGGCGCGGGCAGGCCGCGAACCCACCAGACCAAATGGGAGACCGGCAGCTTCCAGCCGACCTGCTCTTCAAGCAAGGCTTCCGGCGATGGCGCTTCGTAGCGGCCCTGGTTGGCCACTTCCAGGCTCACTTGCCCCGGTCGACCGGTCAGGCGCGCAGCACCGCGACCCAGGGGGCCAGAAAGGCGGATGTCGTAATAGTCCTGGCGTTGCAGCCAGAACAAGGTGCCGCTGCCCGAATCCTTCGGGGCGCGAACCCCGATCTTGCCTTCGATCTGCCAGCCATCAATGCTGCTGAGCTGATCCTTATGCTGTCGCCACTGTGCCGGGTTGCCCTGGCCTTCGACGGACTCACGGGCACCGAAGCCCGCACAACCGGCGAGCAGGGCGATAAAACTGAAAACGATGGCGTGGCGCAAAAACATAGAATTAAAGAGTCTCGGATCCGGTCAGGCGCTTGATGGTGCTGCGCAGGATAGGGCTGTCGGGTTGTTCCTTGAGGAACTTGCCCCAGATTTGTCGGGCTTCGCGTTGTTTGCCCTGGGCCCAGAGCACTTCGCCCAGGTGCGCGGCGACTTCCTGGTCGGGGAATCGCTCCAGGGCCTGGCGCAGCAGGCGTTCGGCTTCATCGAGGTTGCCCAGGCGGTAGTTCACCCAGCCCAGGCTGTCCAGCACTGCCGGGTCTTCCGGGTTGAGCTGGTGCGCCTGTTCGATCAGAGCCTTGGCCTCGGCATAGCGCGTCGTACGGTCTGACAAGGTGTAACCCAGGGCGTTCAGTGCCATGGCATTGTCCGGGTCGCGCTTGATGATCAGGCGCAGGTCTTTTTCCATCTGCGCCAGGTCGTTGCGTTTTTCGGCCAGCATGGCGCGGGTGTACAGCAGGTTCAGGTCGTCGGGGTATTGCAGCAGGGCCTGGGCGAGGATTTTCCAGGCGCGCTCCCCCTGATTGTTGGCCGACAAGGTTTCGGCCTGGATCAGATACAGCTGGATGGCGTAGTCCGGCTCGGCATCGCGGGCGGCGGCCAGGCGTTTTTCGGCTTCGTCGGTGCGGCCGTTATTCATCAGGATATCGGCCTGGCGCAGTTGTGCCGGCAGATAGTCATTGCCGGGGCCGACCTGGGCGTACTCGATCAGCGCGCCTTGCGGGTCATCCCGTTCTTCGGCGATGCGCCCCAGGTTCAGGTGGGCCGAATCGACATGGCTTTCCCGCGCGATCAGGTCTTCCAGGTAGCCCTTGGCCTCTTCCCAGGCCTTGGCTTCCAGGCAGACCAGCGCCAGGGAATAACGCAATTCGTCATCGTCCGGGTATTGCTGGACCAGGCTTGCGAACTCCACCTTGGCGTCTTCCATGCGGTCCTGTTCTACCAGCATGCGCGCATAAGTCAGGCGCAGACGCTTGTCGTCCGGATACTTCTTGATGCTTTTTTGCAGCAGCGGCAAGGCTTCCTTACCGCGGTTGAGGCTTTGCAGCAGGCGCGCGCGCAGCAGCAGCGGGGCGATCTCACCTTCTTCCGGCGGGTTTTGCTCCAGCAGCTTGAGGGCCGCTTGCGGTTCGTCATCCTGTTGCAGCAGCAGCGCCTTGCCAAATACCAGTTGGCCATTGCTCGGGTGCTTTTGCAGCAGGCGGTCGAAACTCTTCATCAGGCCATCGCGGGTGTCCTGGTCGGTGTCGGCAGCAGACAGGGCGAGGAAGTCGAAATGGGTATCGCCCTTGCCCTGCAAGACTTTCTCCATATAAACCATGGAGTCGTCGTAGCGCCCGGCACGCGCCAGCTGGATTGCCGCAGCGCGTTGGGCTTCGAGGTCGTCCGGGGCGTTTTTCGCCCAGATCAGCGCGGTGTCCAGGGCGGCCTGGTCGGCGCCCAGGTATTCGGCGATGCGAAACGCGCGCTCGGAAATCCCCGGGTCCTGGGTGTTGATGGCCTGGGTCACGTAGTTATCCAGGGCAATGTCGAAACGATTGCGCTGGCCGGCCAGCTCCGCGCTCAGCAGGCTGAACACCGTTTCTTCGCTGAACGAGGAATAAACCTTGGGCTTTTCAGGGGCGGGGGTGTTGTCTTCCACCGGCGCAGGACTCTGCGGCGATACGGGGGCCATGGACTGGCAGCCGCCTAGGAAGGCAAGGGCAAGGAGCAACGCGGAAGATCTATTCATATAGGAAGAGGACGACTAACCTGCGGTCGGATCATCATGACACAAGCCCTCGGCCAAACATAACCGAGTCTCAATTGGCGCCTTTATAGGCATAGGGCATTAGGACAATAGACGACGGTGGTTGTTCTGAATCAGTCGAAGTAGGACAATTGTCGGCTTCTCGACATCATCAGCGATATTGAATGGCCTTCCTTGCTCTGGGTATCAACCACAAGACTGCTTCTGTAGACGTCCGCGAGCGCGTGGCGTTTACCCCGGAGCAGTTGGTTGAGGCTTTGCAGCAGCTGTGCCGGCTCACCGACAGCCGCGAAGCTGCGATCCTTTCCACCTGCAACCGCAGCGAGCTCTATATAGAGCAGGAACATCTTTCGTCGGATGGGGTGCTGCGCTGGCTGGCTGATTACCACCATTTGAACCTGGATGACCTGCGCGCCAGCGCTTATGTGCATGAAGATGATGCGGCAGTTCGTCACATGATGCGTGTGGCGTCCGGGCTCGATTCGCTGGTGTTGGGCGAACCGCAGATCCTCGGCCAGATGAAATCGGCCTACGCCGTAGCCCGCGAAGCCGGGACCGTGGGGCCGTTGTTGGGGCGTTTGTTCCAGGCCACTTTCAACTCGGCCAAACAGGTGCGCACTGATACGGCCATCGGTGAAAACCCGGTCTCCGTGGCGTTTGCCGCCGTCAGCCTGGCCAAGCAGATTTTCAGCGACCTGCAACGCAGCCAGGCCCTGCTGATCGGCGCGGGCGAGACCATCACCCTGGTCGCCAGGCACCTGCATGACCTGGGCGTGAAGCGCATCGTGGTGGCCAACCGGACCCTGGAGCGCGCCAGCATCCTGGCCGAAGAGTTCGGCGCCCACGCCGTGTTGCTGGCCGATATTCCGGCCGAACTGGTGCGCAGCGATATCGTCATCAGTTCCACCGCCAGCCAGTTGCCGATCCTCGGCAAGGGCGCAGTGGAAAGCGCCCTGAAACTGCGCAAGCACAAGCCGATTTTTATGGTGGATATTGCCGTTCCCCGGGATATCGAGCCGGAAGTCGGCGAGTTGGACGACGTTTACCTCTATAGCGTCGACGATCTGCACGAAGTGGTCGCCGAAAACCTCAAGAGCCGCCAGGGCGCTGCCCAGGCTGCCGAGGAAATGGTCGCGATCGGCGCCGATGACTTTATGGTGCGCCTGCGCGAGCTGGCCGCCGTGGATGTGCTCAAGGCCTATCGCCAACAGGGCGAGCGCTTGCGTGACGAAGAATTGATCAAGGCCCAGCGCCTGCTGGCCAATGGCGGCAACGCTGAAGACATTTTGATGCAATTGGCCCGTGGCCTTACCAACAAGCTGTTGCATGCTCCCAGCGTACAGCTTAAAAAACTGACAGCCGAAGGCCGCCTCGATGCGCTGGCCATGGCCCAGGAACTCTTTGCCCTCGGAGAGGGCGCGTCAGACAGCTCTTCGGATAAAAAACCGCAATGAAAGCGTCACTGCTCAATAAACTGGACGTGCTCCAGGACCGTTTCGAAGAACTGACTGCCTTGCTCGGCGATGGCGAGGTTATTTCCGATCAGACCAAGTTCCGTGCCTATTCCAAGGAATACGCCGAAGTTGAGCCGATTGTCACCACCTATTCGCAACTGCTCAAAGTGCAGGCCGACCTCGAAGGTGCCCAGGCACTGCTCAAGGACAGCGACCCGGACATGCGTGAAATGGCCGTGGAAGAAGTCCGCGAAGCCAAAGATAAGCTCATCGAGTTGGAGGGCGACCTGCAACGCATGCTGCTGCCCAAAGACCCCAACGACGGGCGTAACGTATTCCTGGAAATCCGCGCCGGTACTGGCGGTGACGAGGCGGCGATCTTCTCCGGCGACCTGTTCCGCATGTATTCGCGCTATGCCGAGCGGCGCGGCTGGCGCGTGGAAATCCTCTCGGAGAACGAAGGGGAGCACGGCGGCTACAAGGAAATCATTGCCCGGGTCGAAGGCGAGAACGTCTACGGCAAGCTGAAATTCGAGTCCGGCGTGCACCGCGTACAGCGTGTGCCCGCCACCGAATCCCAGGGCCGTATCCACACCTCGGCCTGCACCGTGGCGGTATTGCCCGAGCCGGACGAGCAGGAAGCCATTGAAATCAACCCGGCAGACTTGCGGGTCGACACTTACCGCTCGTCGGGCGCCGGTGGCCAGCACGTCAACAAGACCGACTCGGCGATCCGCATCACCCACTTGCCGTCCGGCATTGTGGTGGAGTGCCAGGAAGAACGCTCCCAGCACAAGAACCGTGCGCGGGCCATGTCCTGGTTGTCGGCCAAGCTCAACGACCAGCAGACCAGCGCCGCCGCTAACGCCATTGCCAGTGAGCGCAAGTTGCTGGTGGGCTCGGGTGACCGTTCCGAACGCATTCGCACCTATAACTACGCCCAGGGCCGGGTTACCGACCATCGGGTCAACCTGACCCTGTATTCCCTGGACGAGATCCTTGCCGGTGGCGTGGACGCAGTGATCGAGCCGTTGCTCGCCGAATACCAGGCGGACCAACTGGCCGCGATAGGTGAATAAATGACCATTATTGCCAGCTTGCTGCGCGCCGCCGACCTGCCGGACTCGCCTACCGCGCGCCTGGATGTGGAGTTGTTGCTGGCCGCTGCCTTGGGCAAGTCCCGCAGCTACCTGCACACCTGGCCGGAAAAAATCGTCAGCAGCGAAGACGCGCTGCGCTTTGCCGACTACCTGCAACGTCGCCGCAGCGGCGAGCCGGTGGCCTATATCCTCGGCCAGCAAGGTTTCTGGAAGCTTGACCTGGAAGTCGCGCCGCACACCCTGATCCCGCGCCCGGACACCGAACTGCTGGTGGAAGCGGCCCTGGAGTTGTTGCCCGCGCCCCCGGCCAATGTCCTCGACCTGGGCACTGGCAGCGGCGCCATCGCCCTGGCCCTGGCCAGCGAGCGCCCGGCCTGGCGCGTGACGGCGGTGGATCGCGTGCTGGAAGCCGTGGCCCTGGCCGAGCGCAATCGCCAGCGCCTGCACCTGGAAAACGTCACGGTGTTCAATAGTCATTGGTTCAGCGCCCTCAAAGATCACACCTATCACCTGATCATCAGCAACCCGCCCTATATTGCCGACAGCGATCCGCACCTGGCGGCGGGCGATGTGCGTTTCGAGCCGGCCAGCGCATTGGTGGCCGGCCACGACGGCCTGGACGACCTGCGCCTGATCATCGCCCAGGCGCCGCAGCACCTGGAGGCCGGTGGCTGGTTGTTGCTCGAGCATGGTTACGACCAGGCTCCGGCCGTGCGCGACCTGCTGCTGGCGCAAGGTTTCGAAGAGGTCCACAGCCGTATCGACCTCGGCGGCCATGAGCGCATCAGCCTGGGACGCCGGCCGTGCTGACCGATCAGGAGCTGTTGCGCTACAGCCGGCAGATCCTGTTGCAACAGGTCGATATCGACGGCCAGTTACGCCTGAAAAACAGCCGCGTGCTGATTGTCGGCCTTGGCGGCCTGGGCGCTCCGGTGGCCTTGTACCTGGCAGCGGCCGGCGTCGGTGAGCTGCATCTGGCGGACTTTGACACCGTCGACCTGACCAACCTGCAACGCCAGATCATCCACGACACCGATAGCATCGGCCTGAGCAAGGTCGATTCCGCCATCGGCCGCTTGAGCGCGATCAACCCCGAGATCCGACTGATTGCCCACCGCACGGCGCTGGACGCTGATTCGTTGGCCGCCGCTGTGTCCAATGTGGACCTGGTGCTCGACTGTTGTGACAACTTCGCCACCCGCGAAGCGGTGAACGCGGCGTGCGTGGCAGCTGGCAAGCCCCTGGTCAGCGGCGCGGCGATTCGCCTCGAAGGCCAGCTTTCGGTGTTCGACCCGCGGCGTCCGGAAAGCCCGTGCTACCACTGCTTATATGGGCACGGCAGCGATACCGAGCTGACCTGCAGCGAAGCCGGCGTCGTCGGCCCGCTGGTGGGGTTGGTCGGCAGCCTGCAAGCCCTGGAAGCCCTGAAGCTGCTGGCTGGCTTTGGCACACCGCTGGTTGGGCGCCTGCTGTTGATCGACGCCCTGGGCACACGTTTTCGCGAACTGCGGGTCAAGCGCGATCCCGGTTGCAGCGTCTGCGGCAGCCAGCATGGTTAAGGATGCACCGATTGGTGTGTTCGACTCCGGCGTTGGCGGCCTGTCGGTGCTGGACGAAATTCATCGTTTATTGCCCCGTGAGTCGCTGCTGTACGTGGCGGATTGCGGGCATATCCCCTACGGCGAGAAAACCCCGGCGTTCATTCGCGAACGTTCGCGGGTGGTCGCGGAGTTTTTCCGCGAGCAGGGCGCCAAGGCCTTTGTGATCGCCTGCAACACGGCAACCGTAGCCGCGGTTGCGGACTTGCGTATTGATTATCCGGATTGGCCCCTGGTGGGCATGGAGCCGGCAGTCAAACCAGCCGCCGCCGCGACCCGCAGCGGGGTGATCGGGGTGCTCGCCACCACGGGCACCCTGCAAAGCGCCAAGTTCGCCGCGTTACTGGACCGCTTTGCCAGCGATGTGCGGGTGGTCACCCAACCCTGTCCGGGGCTGGTGGAGTTGATCGAGGCCGGCGACCTGGGCAGCCCGGCGCTGCGCCAGTTGCTGCAGGGGTACGTCACGCCGCTGGTCGAGGCCGGGTGCGACACCATCATCCTCGGTTGCACTCATTATCCTTTTCTCAAGCCATTGCTGGCGACGATGCTGCCACCGACGGTCATCCTGATCGACACCGGGGCGGCCGTGGCGCGTCAGTTGCAGCGTCTGCTGGGCGAGCGCCAGCTGCTGGCCGAGGGCAATCCTCGGGCTGCGCAGTTCTGGACCAGCGGTGATCCGCAGCATCTAAGAAATATCCTACCCACACTGTGGAAGTTCAGCGGCGTTGTGCGAAGCTTCGGTCTGTGAAAAATTCGTGAAATAGCGGGTTTTTTAGCTGAACTTCTGCGTAGTCCGTGATTTCTATAGCTCTTGATTAGCGGTACACAACCATACAACTTCGTTTGGAAAGGATGTTTCTTATGAAGCGCTTGTTCTGTTTGGCTGCGATTGCAGCCGCTGTGTTGGGACACTCGGTTTCGGCCCAGGCTGCCGGCCTGGAGTTTGCGGTAGGGCATACCAGCGATTCGACCATGACTTATCGTCTGGGCCTGCAATCGGACTGGGACAAGAGCTGGTGGCAGAGCGATGTGGGGCGCCTGACCGGCTACTGGAGCGGCGCTTATACCTTCTGGGACGGTGATGAACGGGCGAGTGTCAGCAGCCTGTCGTTTTCGCCGGTGTTTGTGTACGAATTCGCCGGCGAGTCGGTGAAACCCTATATCGAAGCGGGGATCGGCGTGGCGCTGTTCTCACGCACCCGGATCGAGGACAACAACATCGGCGGGGCCTTCCAGTTCGAAGACCGCCTGGGCTTCGGCTTGCGTTTTGCCGGCGGGCATCAGGTGGGGATCCGTGCCACGCACTATTCCAACGCAGGTATCAGTAGTCACAACGATGGTATCGAGAGCTATTCGTTGAACTACACCCTGCCGCTCTGATATTCCCCGGCACAGCAGAACCCATGTGGAAGCCGGGCTTGTGTGGGAGTCGGGCTTGCCCGCGATGCAGATGGCTCGGTGCTTCAGACAAACCGAAGTGATGCTATCGCAGGCAAGCCAGCTCCCACATAAGCCCGCTCCCCCATTTGAGCTCGGCAGTTTTCACGGTCAGCGGTAGACCGTCGCAATCCCCTGGCGCTCTTCAAGGCACTCCGGCGCGCCCATCTCGAACTCCCGGCAAATCAGCGGTCGCTTCTCATAGATAGTGCACATCATCGTGTCGCGATCCAGCGCCGCGCACCAGCCGTCGTCCAGGCGCAGCATGACTTCGCCGCCCCAATCGTCCGTGTCGATATAGCGATCAGGCACGCCAGTGTCGGTGATCAACATGACTTCCAGTTGGCAGCAGCAAGCTGCACACGTGGAGCACGTCACGGCGGGTTCGGCAATTTGAATGTGGGGAATGGTGGTCATAGGCGCGCAGTGTAAGGCAAGCCGGTCGGGCGCGTGTGAAAGCTCTGACGGACGTCAGCGCGCGAGCCGGTGCAGGCCAGGAAATACCACAGCCCACAGCAGTGCGATGGCCGCCAGGGTCGGGGCCGTGGCAAACCCGAAGCTCACGCCTGCCAACTGGCTACCGGCGTAGTACGACAGCGGCCCGCCCACTGCTCCCAGCAGGCTTGCGCGCCACCAGGGCCGGGCGCTCCAGGCCAGGCAGTGGCGCAAGGTAGTCGCCAGCAGCGCCCACAGCAAGATCAACCACAGAGGAATCAACGGGCCTGGATCACTGAATTCAAACACACCGGCCGTGCGCAACAGCGTGTCGAGCAGGGTGCCCAGCACGGTCACGCTCAAGATCAACCGCCCTTCAAAGGCCCACGAAGTTATCCACAGCAGGTGGATCGCCAGCACGCCCAGCCCGAGCAATAACCACAGGCTGTCGCCACCCATCACACAGGCAAACCAGCCGCACTGGAACAGCGCGGCATTGGCCAGGTTTTTAAGCATTGAAGCGCCCGAGCAGTGGTTGTGTCACCGCGCCAGGTTTGGCCAGCAGCAATTGCGCGGTGCCGATGGTGCGTTCCATAAAACCACCTTCGCAGTAGCACAGATAGAACTCCCACAACCGCAGGAAGTATTCGTCGTAGCCCAGTTCCGTGAGGCGGCCATGGGCACGGCGAAAATTCTCATGCCACAAGCGCAGGGTTCGCGCGTAATGCAGGCCGAAGTCTTCCATGTGCAGCAGGTTCATATCGGTGTCGCGACTGACAATCTGCAACATCTTCTGTACACAGGGCAGGGCGCCACCGGGGAAAATGTAGCGCTGGATAAAGTCGACGCTGCTCTTGGCCTGTTCATAGCGTTGTTCGCGGATGGTGATGGCCTGCAACAGCATCAGCCCGTCGCTCTTGAGCAAGTGCGCGCATTGCTTGAAGTAGGTGGGCAGGAAACGATGACCCACGGCCTCGATCATTTCAATGGACACCAGTTTGTCGTACTGCCCGCTCAAGTCGCGGTAGTCCTGCAACAGCAATGTCACCTGATTCTGCAAACCCAGGGCCTGGATGCGCTGTTCGGTGTAGGCAAACTGCTCTTTGGACAAGGTGGTCGTGGTGACCCGGCAGCCATACTGCTGCGCCGCGTACAGGGCCATGCTGCCCCAGCCGGTGCCGATTTCCAGCAGGTGGTCCGAAGGCTTGAGCGCGAGTTTCTGGCAGATGCGTTCGAGCTTGTTGAGCTGCGCCTGTTCCAGGGTGTCGTCGTCGGTGAGGAACTGCGCCGCCGAATACATCATGGTCGGGTCGAGAAACTCCTGGAACAGGTCGTTGCCCAGGTCGTAGTGAGCAGCGATGTTCTTTTGCGAGCCCTTGCGGGTATTGCGGTTGAGCCAGTGCAGGCCCTGGGTGAATGGGCGGGCCAACTTGGCCAGGCCGCCTTCCAGGGCATCCAGTACCTCAAGGTTGCTGACCATCACCCGCACCACCGCGGTCAGGTCCGGGCTACTCCAGTAACCATGAATAAACGCCTCGCCGGCGCCGATGGAACCGTTGGCGGCTACCAGGCCCCACACCGCCGGGTCGAGGATCTGGATTTCCCCCAGCAAGTGCGCCTCCCGTGCGCCGAACACCTGGCGCTCACCGTCCTCGACCACCACCAGTTGGCCGTGACGCAGGTTGCCGAGTTGACGCAGCACGGCCTTGCGCAACAACGCGCCGGTCAGGCCATTGACGTTCAGGCGATTGGATTTGACCGATAAGCTAGGGGATTTCATGGCGGCGATCCTTGGGATACCCAGTTGCACAGGCGCCATCGGCGGCCTGATGGGGGAAAATCGGTGTGCGTTTAAGCAGCAAGCGCAGGGCTTGCCAGTAAATTGCCAGGCCGGTCTTGGCGGTCATCCACGGGAAGCGCCACAAGTAGCGATGCAGGCTGGCGCGGTCCAGGGCTTCGCGTTGCAGGCTCAAGGTGGCGTCGAACACCTTGGTCTCGCCCTGCCAGTCGGCCATATGCACCCCCAGGCGCTGGCCGGGTGGGCTGAAGCTCATGCGGTATTCCAGGTCTCGGGGCAAGAACGGCGACACATGAAACGCCTTGGCCACCGCGAAATGCTGGTGCTCGCCGCCCGCCAGGGCGCGGGCCGGCAGCACGTAGTGATAGCGTTCGCGCCACGGGGTGTTGGTCACTTCACAGACAATCGCCGCCAGTTGCCCATCAGCCTCGAAGCAGTAAAAGAAACTCACCGGGTTGAACGCCAGGCCCCAACTGCGGACCTGGGTCAGCAGGCAGACAGTGCCCTGTGGGGTATGCCCCAACGCCGTACTGACCACCTGGCGCACGGCATCAGTCAAACAGGTGCCGTCGCGGGTCAATTCAGGCAGGTAGTCCTGCTGGCGCAATGAAAACGGCGCGAAGCGGCCACGGCCGGCGAACGGCGACAGCCCCAGCACCTGCTCCTGTTCGCTGAGGTCCAGGTACAGCAGGCCGATGCGATAGCGAAACGCATGCCCCTTGGCGGTAAATCGCCGATGGGCGATCCAGCCACTGTAGAGGGCGCTGTTCACAGGTTTTCCCCGAAGGCCTGGGCCACGCGCAGGGCACTGACCACGCCGTCTTCATGAAAGCCGTTGGCCCAGTAGGCCCCACAATAATAGGTGTGCTGGGCGCCATGCAGTTCTTCCCAGCGCGCTTGCGCCGCCACCGCCGCCAGGCTGTATTGGGGATGGGCATAGGTGTAGCGGGCAAGGATTTTCAGCGGGTTGATAATTGCTGTCTGATTGAGGCTCACGCAAAAGGTGGTGGGGCTGTCGATGCCTTGCAGGATGTTCATGGCGTAGGTGACGGCCGCTGGCTTGTGCATACTGGCGTCCAGTCGATAGTTCCAGCTGGCCCAGGCCAGTGGGCGATCGGGCAGCAAGCGGGTGTCGGTGTGCAGGGCCACGTCGTTGTCGGCGTAGGTTATTGCCCCAAGAATTTGCTGCTCAGCCTGGCTCGGGTCGTTCAGCAGGGCCAGGGCCTGGTCGCTGTGGCAGGCGAAGACGACCTTGTCGAAAATTTCGCGGCCATCGGCACTGTGGATGACCACACCTTCCAGTGTGCGCTCGACTTTTTGCACCGGGCAGTTGAGGCGGATCTGTTGGCGAAACGAATCGGTCAGGGGCTCGATATAACGGCTGGAACCGCCCTCGATCACACACCACTGCGGCCGATTGTTCACCGACAGCAGGCCGTGGTTCTTGAAGAAGCGCACGAAGAACTGCAGCGGAAACCCCAGCATGTCCGCCAGGGGCATCGACCAGATCGCCGCGCCCATGGGCACGATGTAGTGCCGGATAAAGCGTGGGCCGTAGTTGCCCGCCTGCAGGTATTCGCCCAGGGTCGTCTGTGCGCTGATGCGTTGCTCCTGCAAATCCAGCGGCGCCTGGCGATTGAAGCGCAGGATATCGCGCAACATCCCCCAGAAGCCGGGGGACAGGATATTGCTGCGCTGGGCGAACAGGCTGTTGAGGTTATTGCCGTTGTACTCGAGGTTTTCCTCTGGGGCACAGACCGAGAAGCTCATTTCGGTCGGTTTGAACGGCACGCCGATCTGCCTCAGCAAACGGATGAAGTTGGGGTAGGTCCAGTCGTTGAACACGATAAAGCCGGTGTCCACCGCGTAATGTCTGCCATCGACGGTCACGTCTACCGTATGGGTATGGCCACCAATCCGGTCGGCGGCTTCGAACAGGGTGATGTCGTGGCGGCGACTGAGCAGGTAGGCACTGGTCAGCCCGGAAATCCCACTGCCGATAATGGCGATCTTCACAGGTCGTCCTTTTGTGGCGGTGGGCTGCGCAGCATGCGCTTGCCGATGATCAGTTGCGCGCGGTTCGGCAGTTTCGACAAAGGCCAGAGGGTGGCAATAAACAGTGCCGGGAAGGCGATCTCTAGTGGGCGTTTTTCCAGTTTGCCGAAAATATGCCGCGCTGCCTTGTCGGCCGGCCAGCTCAAGGGCATCGGGAAATCATTGCGTTCGGTCAACGGCGTATCGACGAAGCCGGGGCTGACCACCGTGACATCAATGCCTTCGGGAGACAGGTCGATGCGCAGCGATTCGAACAAATAGCGCAGGCCTGCCTTGGACGCGCCGTAGGCTTCTGCGCGGGGCATCGGCAGGTAGGTGACGGCACTGGCGACGCCCACCAGGTGCGGGGTTGACCCGGCGCGCAGCAGCGGCAATGCGGCTTCGATGCAATAACTGCTAGCCAGCAGGTTGGTGCGCACCACGTGTTCGATAATCGACGCATCGAACTGCTTGGCATCCACATATTCGCAGGTGCCGGCATTCAGGATCACGGTGTCCAGGGCGCCCCAGGTTTGCATGATGTGCTCGCCGATTTCCCGTACCACCTGGCTGTTGGTCAAGTCGCCGGGGACCACCAGCACTTGCCCGGGGTAACGTTGCGCAAGTTGCTCCAGCGGTGCTTCGGTGCGCGCACTCAGCGCGACCTGCGCCCCACTGCCGAGCAACTCTTCGGCCAGGGCCGCACCGATACCGCTGCTTGCCCCGGTCAGCCAATAGCGGCGTGGCGATGTCAGGCTCATGCCATTCTCCCTTTCAACCAACGGATCAACCGGCCGAGTACCGGCAGGTGTTCGTAAAGCAGCGCTCCGGCATCAAAGTAATCGCGGTGCCGGTAAACCTTGTCGTGCCATAACAGGTGAGAGCAGCCTTGCACCTGAATCTGTTGGCCGCCCGCCAACCGCGGGTGGCAAAAGCTCATGGTCCAGCGCAGGTAACCTTCGCCTTCGGCCACGTGGTCGAAACCGTGGAAGTCAAAATGCAATGGGTCGACGTTGCTGTAAAGCTCGGCAAAGTACGCCTTCAGCGCGCTGATGCCGTGGACCTGGTGCAGTGGATCGGTAAACGCTATGTCCTGGCTGTACAGGCTGTCGAGCCGGTGCAGGTTGTGTTTGTCCAGGGTGGCGAAGGACTCGGCGAACTGGCGCAGGAAATCACTCATACACACCCCCTGCCGCCTGGCGTGAGGGCAGGGCACGAAAGGCCGCCAGCGCCCGCTCGCGGGAAGACTTCAGATCGACGATGGGCCGTGGGTAGTCGGCCACGCCAAACAGCCCGCCGACAGCGTCGGGGTTGTGCACTTCCTTTTTGTTCAATCCCGCCAGTTGTGGCAGCCACTGCTTGATAAAACGCCCTTCGCCATCGAATTTCTCGGACTGGCTCAACGGGCTGAAAATGCGGAAGTACGGTGCCGAGTCGGTGCCGGTGGACGAACTCCATTGCCAGCCGCCGTTATTGGCCGCCAGATCGCCGTCGATCAAGTGGCGCATAAAAAAGCGCTCGCCTTCGCGCCAGTCGATCAGCAGGTTCTTGGTCAGAAACATCGCCACCACCATGCGCAGGCGGTTATGCATCCAGCCGGTTTCCAAGAGCTGGCGCATCGCGGCATCAATGATCGGCAGGCCGGTGCGTGCCTCTTGCCAGGCGGCCAGATCAGCGGGAGCGTGGCGCCAGGCCACAGCTTCGGTTTCCGGGCGAAAGGCACGATGGCGCGACACCTGTGGGTAACCCACCAGGATATGTTTGTAGAACTCGCGCCACAGCAACTCGTTGATCCAGGTGATTGCGCCGATGTCGCCGCTTTCGAATTCACCCTGGTTACTTTGCAGCGCCGCATGCAGGCACTGGCGTGGCGAAATCACGCCGGCGGCGAGGTACGCAGACAGTTGGCTGGTGCCGGGCTTGGCCGGGAAGTCGCGTTCATCCTTGTAATAGCTGATTTGTGCGTCGGCAAACTGGGCAAGGCGTCGCTGCGCCTCGTCTTCACCGGCCGGCCAAAGGGCGCGCAGGGTGTCGCTGGGCGGGGCAAATCCCTTGACCTGCTCGGGAACTGCATCACTGGCGAACGGCAGCGCGGCCTGCGCCTTGGGCGTCGCCACCCGGCGCGGCAGGGCACTGTGCAGGCGGTTGTAACAGACCTTGCGAAACTGGCTGAACACCTGGAAGTAAGTGCCGGTCTTGGTCAATACGCTGCCAGGCTGGAACAGCAATTGGTCCAGATAGCTGTGAAACCCCACCCCGTGTGCTTCCAGAGCCTGGGCCACGGCGGCATCGCGCCGGCTTTCGTGGATCCCGTATTCTTCGTTGGTGTGCACGCTCTCGACTGACAGGGCCTGGCACACCCGCACCAGTACCTGTGGCACCTGGTCCCAAGTGTCGGCATGGCGGATCAGCAGGGGAATATTCAGCTCTCCCAGGGCCAGGCTCAGGGCCTTGAGGTTGCGCAGCCAGAAGTCCACCTTGCACGGCGCATCGTCATGGGCCAGCCACTGATCGGCGGTAATCAGGTACACCGCCGCTGTCGGGCCGCGCTGGCAGGCGGCAGCGAGGGCGGTGTTGTCATGCAGGCGCAGGTCGCTGCGCAGCCAGATCAGATGCATTAGAGAAGCCCACGCTGGATCAGGAGCTGATGGGCCGACAAGGGGTCTTCGGCCAGCACCAATTGAGGGGTGTCCTGAGTTAATACGGATAACTCGGCTTGATGGATGCACACCGTTGGTCCGGCAATCAGGATCGGGCAGTGGGTGCCGCTCAGCAGTTTCGGCAAGGTCGCTAAATGGAGGGCCTTGCTCGAGTACAGCAGCACGGCGCGCGGTTGCAGGTGCTCGACGGCCAGGGCCAGTTCGCCGGTAGGTAACGGCCAGTCGAAAACTTCCACCGGGCAATCGGCGCTGCTGGCCAGCCAGGCGCTCAGCCACAGGTGCGGTTCGAGCGGCAGGTCGGAATGGTTGATCAGCAACAATGGCGGGCCGTTGAGCTGGCGGTTGTTGTGATACATCCGTGCGCCGAACTTGCTGCGCAGCCAGGAATGGAAAAACACCCGCTCCATCTGCGCGCCGAACTGGCCTTGCCAGCGCTGCTCCAGCTCCTTGAGCAGTGGCAACAGCAGTTGCTCGCACAGGGTACGCGGTGGGTAAAGGGCCATGGCCTGGTTGAACACGTCGTCGACCCGGCGCTCGGCCAGTTGACCGATGGCCTGGATCAAGGTCTGGCGCAGGTTCTGCCATTCGTTTTCGACGCAGTCGTCCACCGGCTGGGCGTTGTCGATCAACTGCTTGACCTGGCTTACCGGTACGCCTCGGTTGAGCCACGTCAGGATAGTCTGGATACGCTGCACATGGTCGGCGTTGAACAGCCGATGGCCCTTGGGCGTACGCTGCGGCACGATCAGGCCGTAACGCCGTTCCCAGGCGCGCAGGGTCACCGCGTTGACCCCGGTCTGGCGGGCCACTTCGCGAATCGGCAGCCAGCCTTGTTCCAGGGCCAGGGCCACATCTTCGACGGGTTGGGCAGGGGGTTGCGGGGAAACATTCATGGGTTAGATCGCATTACGCAGGCTGAGATTTTCCGGATGCGGTTGCAGGTAGGCCTGCTGCGCGATGTAGCGGTCCGGGTGTTGGCGAAAGTGATGCTTGAGCAAGGTCAGCGGCACGACCAGCGGCACGATGCCTTGCCGGTATTGGCTGATCAGTGCCTGTATTTCCTGTTTGTCTGCGGCGCTCAGGGCCTGCTTGAGGTAACCGCTGATGTGCTGCAACACATTGGAATGGGTGCCACGGGTGGCGCACTTTTTCAGGGCCGTCATCAGCTCGCTGAAATACTCGGCGGCCAGCACTGGCAGGTCACAGTCCTTGCTCATGCTGCCCAGCAGGTTGCCCAGGCTTTTGTAGTGGGCCGGACTATGGGCCATCAGCAGGTATTTATAGCGCGAGTGGAAGGCCAGCAGCTGGTGACGGGTCAGACCCTGCGCCAGCAATTGTTGCCATGTGGCATAGACAAAGACCCGGGTCAGGAAATTTTCCCGCAGCACCGGGTCGTGCAGGCGGCCATCTTCCTCCACCGGCAGGTTGGGATGGCGTGCGCAGAATGCCTGGGCATAGATGCCGCGCCCACCGCCCTCGGCCGGGGTGCCGTTGTCGCGGTAGACCTTGACCCGTTCCAGGCCGCAGGACGGTGATTTCTGCATGAAGATATAGCCGCACAGGTCCGTATGTTCGGCGGCCATGCGCTGGCCGTACTCATCCAGTGCGCCGGTCACATTCAGTTCGCGGTGGACCGTGCCCACGGCTTGCGGCTGGAGTGGGTCGCCCACCAGGCGAATCGGCTCACGGGGGATGCCCAGGCCAATAGCGACTTCGGGGCACAGTGGCACGAAGTCGAAATAGTCACTGAGTGTCTGGCTGCACAGGGGGGATTGTTTGTGCCCGCCGTTGAAGCGCACGTTTTCGCCGAGCAGGCAGGCGCTGATGGCGATTTTTGGTTTGCCGGTGACGGACACGTTGCAGGACATGGCAAAGCCTCGACAAGATTCCTGTACAGTTTATGTTTTCTGTACAACTAATCTCATCATAGGTTTTGCGCTGTACAAGTCAAATAGTTTGTACAAGTTTTTTGATGAGGTTATTGCCAGCCCATTTTCCAGCGCTCGGCATCTTGCAGGCTTTGCCAGGTCAGGCGTTCTCCGCGCCGGGTCAAGACGGCTTGCAGTTCAATCTCCAGTACGTTGTCTTCTTCATCGCGAAACAACTCGGTGACCAGGAAATGTTTTTCCTTGTTTCGCGGGTGGGTTGCTGTCCATTTGGAGAGCAACAGTTTTGTTGGATTGATGCGGTTCATTGCAGGTGTCCGAGCAAGCGCCGCGCGGCTTCCTGGCCGCTTAGCCACGCGCCTTCGACCCTGCCTGACAGGCACCAGTCGCCACACACGTACAGGCCCAGGTCGGCATCCGCCAGTACTCCCCATTCATGGCTGCCCGCCGGGCGGGCGTACAGCCAGCGGTGGGCGAGGCTGAAGGAGGGCGCCGGCATGCTGCAATGCAGCAATTCGGCAAAGGCGCCGTGCAGCAATTCGATGATGGCTTCCTTGGGCAGGTCCAGGTGCTGTTTGCTCCAGGCACTGGTGGCGTGCAGGATCCAGGTATCTGGCGTGGCGTCACGCCCTGGTTTGCTGCGGTTGCGGGCCAGCCAGTCGAGGGGGCTGTCTTGTACAAAGCAGCCTTCCATCGGCGTATCCAGCGGCGTGTCGAAGGCCAGGGCAATGGCCCAGGTCGGGTCCATTTTCACCCCGGCTGCCGTGCTCGCCAGTTTCGGCGCCGCGGCCAGCAGGGCCGTGGCCTGGTGCGCCGGGGTGGCAATGATTACGTGGCTGAAGGGGCCATGGTTGCCACCGTCGGCGTCCAGCAGGTTCCAGTGTTGCTGGCCCTGGAACACTTCGGTGATACGGCAGCCGAACTCCACCGGCAGGTCGTCCAGCAGTGCGCGGGTGATGGCGCTCATGCGCGGGGTGCCGACCCAGCGGGTCTGCTCATCGGGAGAAGGGCTCAGTTGGCCGGATTGGCAGTTGTAGAGTTGCGGTTCCCACTCGGCAACCCAGCCATTGGCTTGCCAGCGTTGTACTTCATCGACGAAGCGTCGGTCGCGGGCGGTGAAGTACTGCGCGCCAAGGTCCAGTGTGCCGGCCTCGCTGCGCTTGCTGGACATGCGCCCGCCACTGCCGCGGCTTTTATCGAAGAGTTGTACAGCGTGCCCGGCATCTTTTAACGCTCGGGCGGCCGAAAGTCCGGCGATGCCGGTACCGATGATCGCGATGGGAACAGTCATGGGAGGCCTCGTTTTACCTTTGGGTACAGACTACGCCGACACCAATAGCTGTACAATATTGTTTTTTGGTATAAGTTTCGGCATGCCTTAACGTGTGGCGTGGCCTATGGTTAAACGTAGGTCGCGCCCGATTAAAAAGATCCCTGCTTATAAAATAGACCAGCGATGCTCGGCCAACGTTACAGGAGGAAGATCTCATGCATATTTTGCTGACCGGCGGTACCGGTCTGATCGGCCGCCAGCTTTGCCAGTACTGGAGCGCCCAGGGGCATCAGTTGACGGTATGGAGCCGCAATCCCGCGCAGGTCGCCACCCTGTGCGGTGCGCAGGTGAAGGGCGTTGCCCGTTTGCAGGATGTAACGCAGCCGGTGGATGCTGTTATCAACCTGGCCGGCGCGCCGATCGCCGACCGGCTCTGGACCCATAAACGCAAGGCATTGCTGTGGAGCAGTCGGATCAGCCTGACGGAAACCTTGCTGGCCTGGCTTGAAGGCCTGGCGGTAAAACCTGCGGTGTTGATTTCCGGGTCGGCGGTGGGCTGGTATGGCGATGGCGGTGAGCGCGAGCTGACCGAAGCCAGCGGCCCGGTGCTGGACGATTTTCCCAGCCAGTTGTGCATTGCCTGGGAAGAAACCGCCCAGCGCGCCGAGGCCTTCGGCCTGCGGGTGGTGCTGGTGCGTACTGGCCTGGTGCTAGCGGCCGAGGGCGGCTTTTTGTCGCGGTTGTTACTGCCCTTTAAACTGGCGCTGGGCGGGCCTATCGGTAACGGTCGGCAGTGGATGCCGTGGGTGCATATCAAGGATCAAATCGCCCTGATTGATTTTCTTCTACACAAACCTGACGCCAGCGGTCCTTATAATGCCTGCGCGCCCCAGCCGGTGCGTAACCGCGAGTTTGCCAAGACCCTGGGCCAGGTGCTGCACCGCCCGGCGTTTATGCCGATGCCGGCGTTTGCCTTGCGGGTGGGTTTGGGCGAGTTGTCCGGCCTGTTGCTGGGCGGGCAGAAGGCGCTACCCGAGCGGTTGTTGGCCGCCGGTTTCACTTTTCAGTTCACTGAGTTGCACGCGGCCCTGGACGACTTGTCCAGCCGCCTCTAGAGATAGGATGTTGCATGACGGATCACGCGTTGTTACTGGTCAACCTGGGCTCGCCGGCGTCCACTTCGGTGGCCGATGTGCGCAGCTACCTCAATCAGTTCTTGATGGACCCGTATGTGATCGACCTGCCATGGCCGGTGCGGCGCTTGCTGGTGTCGCTGATCCTGATCAAGCGTCCCGAGCAGTCGGCCCACGCCTACGCCTCGATCTGGTGGGACGAAGGCTCGCCGCTGGTGGTCCTCAGTCGCCGCCTGCAGCAGCAGATGACCAGCCAATGGACCCATGGCCCGGTGGAACTGGCGATGCGTTATGGCGAACCGTCGATTGAAAGCGTGCTGACCCGCCTGGCCGGCCAGGGCATCCATAAGGTCACGCTGGCGCCGTTGTATCCACAGTTTGCCGACAGCACCGTGACCACGGTGATCGAAGAAGCGCGGCGGGTGGTGCGCGAGAAGAAACTCGACCTGCAGTTCTCGATCCTGCAACCGTTCTACGACCAGCCGGAATACCTCGATGCCCTGGTGGCCAGTGCCAGGCCGCATTTGCAGCAGGATTACGATCACCTGCTGTTCAGCTTCCATGGCCTGCCGGAACGCCATCTGAATAAACTCAACCCCGGGCATTCCCTGGACGGTGCGGGCGACTGCTGCGCCAATGCGTCGCCTGAGGTGCGTACCACCTGTTATCGCGGGCAATGCTTCAGCGTCGCCCGCGACTTTGCCGCGCGCATGGGCCTGCCTGAGGGTAAATGGTCGGTGGCGTTCCAGTCGCGCCTGGGCCGGGCGAAGTGGATCGAACCCTACACCGAGGCCCGCCTGGAGGCCCTGGCTCAGCAGGGGGTGAAGAAGTTGCTGGTGATGTGCCCGGCGTTTGTCGCCGATTGCATCGAGACCCTGGAGGAGATCGGTGATCGCGGCCTGGAACAGTTCCGCGAAGCCGGGGGCGAGGAGTTAGTGCTGGTGCCGTGCCTCAATGATGATCCGCAGTGGGCGGCGGCACTTAACACCTTGTGCGAAAGAGCGCCCGTCAGCCTCTAATGTGGCGGCTTGTACGGGAGCTGGCTCCCATACAAGCCAGTTCCCACATGGCTTCAGCGGGCTTTACTCGTGATGGGGCTGGCCAAGAAAGGTCAGTGAGCTGAACAGCGCTCGGATGTGGACCTCGCCGTTATCTTTGACCGGCACTTGTGCCTGCGCCGCAATCACATTCAGCGCTTCATTGCGCACCAGTACCTGGGCCCGGCCATCCTTGTCGGTCTCGGTACTCAAGGTGTTCGGCGCGCTGCGGTAGTCGCCAATCAACTTGATTCCGGCGGCGGGCTTGCCGTCGATCAGCACCCGTACAGGCAGCGATTGGCCTGGGCCGACGGTCAGCGGGTCGACTTCGGGCACGATCACCATCCTCAACTGATCCAGCTTGGGCAGTTTTGCCCCGGCCTGATAGATCGCCAGGCTGTACTTCAGGGCCTGGGTCGTTTCGACGGCGCCCGGCACCTGGCTGTGGCCCTTGTTCACCCATTTCTTGTCTGGGGTTTGCGTCCACAGGCCGTTATCAAACGCCACGGCCAGCACCGCAGGAGATTTGAGCGGTTGCAGGCGCGCCTGGTCGTCCAGGCGTTGTACGGTCACCGGGATCATCCGGCCACTGGCGTCATAGGCCCAGGCGCCGCTGACTTTCCTGGCCTTGAAGGCTTCGTCTTCGGCACCGTGGCCATAGACCACCTCGATATGCCCCCGGCGTTGCTCGGTCCACAGACCGTGGGCCGATACCTGGGTGGCGAATAGCAGGCCGAGCACGGCCAATGATTTGAGCGCTTGCATGGTGAGGTCCTTTTACAGATTGAGGGTCAGGCTGACGGTGAAGTTGCGCGGCTCTCCGGGTGTTACCCAGTAGTTGCTGTAGGAGCGCTCGTAGTACTTTTCATCGAACAGGTTGTTGAGGTTCAGGCCCACGGTGAGGTTGTCGCTGGCCTTGTAATGGGCCAGCAGGTCGACCGTGTGGTAGGCCGGCAACTCGAAGCTTTTACCGGCCTCGCCCGAGCGGTCGCCGACGTAGGTAAAGGCCGCGCCCAGATCCGAGCCCCGCAGGGCGCCATCCTGGAACTCATACACGCCCAACAGGCTGCCACTGCGCTTGGCCACGCCAGGGACGCGGCTGCCGGTGGGGATGTCTTTGTCACCCTTGGTCACTTGCGCATCGATGTAGGCCAGGGCACCAATCACCCGCACAGCGTCAGTCAATTGCCCGCTCAGTTGCAGGTCAACCCCCTGGCTGCGGGCCTTGCCAATGGCGCGCTTGAGGTCGGTGGCCGGGTCGGTGGCCAGGGTGTTTTCTTTATTGATATGGAAGGCGGCGACGGTGGCGCTCAGGCGGTCGTCGAACAGCTCTGTCTTGATACCGACTTCATAACCAACGCCTTCTTCGGGCTCGAGGAATTTACCGGCTGCGTCCAGGTCACTTTGCGGCTTGAACGAGGTACTGGCGTTGGCAAACAGCCCCACCTGCGGGGTCAGTTGATACAGCAGGCCGGCCCGCTGGGTCATGACATCGTGGGTTTTCTGGCTCTTGGCGCCGTTGCGGGTGAAGTCCTCTGAGCTTTGCTCGACGTGCTCCAGGCGCACGCCCACCAGGCCGCGCAGGCGGTCGGTAAATACGATCTGGTCTTGCAGGTTCAGCGCCTGGCTTTTCACCTGGGTGAAAAAATCAGTGCCCGTGGGCTTGCCATTGGGCTTGGGCTGGCCATAGACCGGTTGGTAGATATCAATCGGGTAGCTGCCGGCGATGGCGGTCACCCGTTCTTTCTTGCGGTAGTCCTCGTACTCGGTGCCGATCAGCAATTCATGCTGCCAACTGCCGATATCGAACAGACCGCGCAGCTCCAACTGGGTGATGCTGTCGTGCCAACCCGTGGAGCGTTCGCGGTAACGGCGGTTGACGGTATGCCCATCGGCATTCAGCGGGCGGCTTTCCGAGGCGTGGCCCCAGAGGCTGCCTTGTTTGTAATGGCTGGCCAGGCGCAGTTTCCAGGCATCGTTCAAGTGATGCTCGAGGGTGGCTTGCAGGCGGTTATTGTGGTTGTCGATATCGCCGTCGTTGGGCTCGCCGAGGAAGGTCGAGCGGGACATGCCGCTCCAGCGGTCATTCGGCGCGACGATGCCCCGGTCGAACGTTGAGCTGTGGCGCACGAACTCACTTTCCACCAACAGGCTGGTGTCCGGGTCCAGTTGCCAACTGAACGAAGGGGCGACAAACACCCGCTTGCTCTGCACGTGGTCACGAAAGCTGTGGTTGTCTTCCACTGCCAGATTGACCCGCGACAGCACATTGCCTTCGCTGTCCAGCGGGGTGTTGATATCGACGGCGGTGCGGTAGCGGTCCCAACTGCCGGCGCTGGTCTGCAGGGTGGTAAAGGCTTCGGCTTGGGGCTTTTTGGTGACGATATTCACGGTGCCGCCGGGATCGCCACGGCCATAGAGACTGGCGGCGGGGCCCTTGAGCACTTCGATACGTTCGATATTGGCCGTGTCCGGCGTGCTCGGGTAGCCACGGTTGGCGCTGAAACCATCCTGGTAGAACGCCGAGGTGGTGAAGCCGCGAATACTGTATTCGTAAAGGGTCAGGCCACCGAAGTTGTTCTGCTTGGACACCCCGCCGGCAAACTCCAGGGCGCGCTCGACGTTGTTGCTGCCCAGGTCCTTGAGCACTGTGGTGGGGATCACGCTGATTGACTGTGGGATATCCCGCAGGGCGGTGTCGGTCTTGGTCCCGCTGGCCGAGCGGGTCGCACGGTAACCCGTGACCGGGCCGGTAGCGGATTCATACGCCTCGCCGGTGATGCTGGTGGTGCCCAGTTCAAGGGTGTTGGTGTCTTCTGCAAACACCGGGTCCACCAGCAATCCCAGGGCGAGACCGGCCAGGGGCGCAAACTTTCGAGACGTCATGGTCTAACATTCCAATATCAATATTGAAATAATATAACATTACTATTGAGAGTGTATCTCTTTAAGGATCGCCCTTTATTCCTGCTCTTTCACCGGGGCGGGCGGCGGGCGCAGGCCCACTTCGGCCAGCAGCTTGATCTCTTTGCCGTTGCGCATCACCTGGATCGCGACCTTTTCCGTCGGTTTGATCCGCGCCACCTGGTTCATCGAACGGCGACCATCGCCCGCCGGTTCACCGTCGATGCTGAGGATCACATCGCCCACCTGCATCCCGGCTTTCTCCGCCGGGCCGCCGCGCAGGATGCCGGCAATCACGATGCCTGGGCGCCCGGTCAGGCCAAACGACTCCGACAGCTCCTTGGTCAGCGGTTGCACTTCAATCCCCAGCCAGCCACGGATCACCTGGCCGTGCTCGATGATCGACTTCATCACTTCCATCGCCAGCTTCACCGGGATCGCAAAACCGATGCCCTGGGAGCCGCCGGACTTGGAAAAAATCGCCGTGTTGATGCCGGTCAGGTTGCCATTGGCGTCCACCAGCGCGCCGCCGGAATTGCCCGGGTTGATCGCCGCGTCGGTCTGGATAAAGTCTTCGTAGCTGTTAAGGCCCAACTGATTACGCCCGGTGGCGCTGATGATGCCCATGGTCACGGTCTGGCCGACGCCGAACGGGTTGCCGATCGCCAAGGCCACATCACCGACCCGCAGGCTTTCGGAGCGGCCGATGGTGATGGAGGGCAGGTTCTTCAGGTCGATCTTCAGGACCGCAAGGTCGGTTTCCGGGTCGCTGCCCACCACCCGCGCCAGGGTTTCGCGGCCATCGCGCAGGGCCACGACAATCTGGTCGGCCCCGGTGCTTACATGGTTGTTGGTCAGGATGTAGCCTTCGGGGCTCATGATCACCCCGGAGCCGAGGCTCGACTCCATGCGGCGCTGCTTGGGCGAATTGTCACCGAAGAACCGCCGGAACTGTGGGTCTTCAAACAGCGGGTGCGCCGGTTTATTGATGACTTTGGTGGTGTATAGGTTGACCACTGCGGGCGCAGCGACCACCACCGCATCGGCGTAGGTCACCGGGCCTTGTTGCACCGCGCTGGTTTGCGGTGCCTGTTGCAGGTTGACGTCCAGGCTTGGCAGGCCGACCCATTGCGGATAACGCTGAATAATCAGCATCGCGATCAGCACGCCGGCCAACAATGGCCATCCAAAAAAACGCAGCGCCTTGAGCATCAAGTAAGTCCTGACAGGTTGCAGGGGGCGCGGGAGCGCCCATAATGTCGCGCATTATACGAGGCCGCGAGCGCCTCTGAACGGGATATTTAGGAGTCTTTTATGGCCGTCGCCCTGAGCACCCTGGTTGAAGAAGCGGATCGCTACTTGAACAGCGCGAAAATTGCCGATTACTGCCCCAATGGCCTGCAGGTCGAAGGCCGGCCGCAGGTGTTGCGCATTGTCAGTGGCGTGACTGCCAGCCAAGCGCTGCTCGACGCGGCGGTGGAGGCCAAGGCCGACCTGGTGCTGGTGCATCACGGTTATTTCTGGAAAGGCGAGAGCCCGTGCATCACCGGCATGAAACAGCGCCGCCTCAAGACCCTGCTCAAGCACGACATCAGCCTCCTGGCCTACCACCTGCCGCTGGACCTGCACCCGGACGTGGGCAACAACGTGCAGTTGGCCCGCCAGTTGGACATCACCGTCGAAGGCCCGCTGGACCCGGACAACCTCAAGGTCGTCGGCCTGGTCGGCTCCTTGGCCGAGCCCCTGTCGGCACGGGATTTCGCCCGCCGTGTGCAGGAAGCCATGGGCCGCGAGCCGCTGCTGATCGAAGGCAGCGCGATGATCCGCCGCGTGGGCTGGTGCACCGGCGGCGGCCAGGGCTACATCGACCAGGCCGTGCTGGCCGGGGTGGATTTGTACCTCAGCGGCGAGGCCTCGGAACAGACTTTCCACAGTGCCCGGGAAAACGACATCAGCTTTATCGCCGCCGGCCATCATGCCACCGAGCGTTATGGCGTGCAGGCCCTGGGCGATTACCTGGCCCGGCGCTTTGCCCTCGAGCACCTGTTTATCGACTGCCCCAACCCGATCTAAGCCTCCCCACAGGCCCGTCATTGCAGGCAAACCGAGCGGTATATCCATATACCGTTTCGATCTAGCCAGCTCCCTGAATAGAAGCAGGTGCTGTGCTAGCATGCCTCGCTCGAACACGGCCCGCAGGCCGTCCATAAGATCGTTTTTCCGTGAGTAGCCATGGTCGACAAACTGACGCATCTGAAACAGCTGGAGGCGGAGAGCATCCACATCATCCGTGAGGTTGCCGCCGAGTTCGACAACCCCGTGATGCTCTACTCCATCGGCAAAGACTCCGCCGTGATGCTGCATCTGGCGCGCAAGGCATTCTTCCCGGGCAAGCTGCCGTTTCCGGTGATGCATGTGGACACCCAGTGGAAATTCCAGGAAATGTACAAGTTTCGCGACCGCATGGTCGAGGAACTGGGCCTGGAGCTGATCACTCACGTCAACCCGGACGGTGTGGCGCAGGGCATCAACCCGTTCACCCACGGCAGCGCCAAGCACACCGACATCATGAAGACCGAAGGCCTGAAACAAGCCTTGGACCAGCATGGTTTCGACGCAGCCTTCGGCGGCGCCCGTCGCGATGAAGAGAAATCCCGCGCCAAAGAGCGTGTGTACTCGTTCCGCGACAGCAAGCACCGCTGGGACCCGAAAAACCAGCGCCCGGAGCTGTGGAACGTCTACAACGGCAACGTCAACAAGGGCGAGTCGATCCGCGTGTTCCCGCTGTCCAACTGGACCGAGCTGGATATCTGGCAGTACATCTATCTGGAAGGCATCCCCATCGTGCCGCTGTACTTCGCCGCCGAACGTGAAGTGATCGAGAAGAACGGCACGCTGATCATGATCGACGACGAGCGCATCCTCGAGCACCTGTCCGACGAGGACAAAGCCCGCATCGTCAAAAAGAAAGTCCGTTTCCGTACCCTTGGCTGCTACCCGTTGACGGGCGCGGTGGAGTCCGAAGCCGAGACGCTGACGGACATCATCCAGGAAATGCTCCTGACGCGAACTTCCGAGCGCCAGGGCCGTGTCATCGACCACGATGGTGCAGGCTCGATGGAAGATAAAAAACGTCAAGGTTATTTCTAAGGGGCTGTCATGTCGCATCAATCTGATTTGATCAGCGAGGACATCCTCGCCTACCTGGGCCAGCACGAACGCAAGGAAATGCTGCGCTTTCTGACCTGTGGCAACGTCGACGACGGCAAGAGCACCCTGATCGGGCGCCTGCTGCACGACTCCAAGATGATCTACGAAGACCATCTGGAAGCCATCACCCGCGATTCGAAGAAAGTCGGCACCACCGGTGACGATATCGACCTGGCTTTGCTGGTCGACGGCCTGCAGGCCGAGCGTGAGCAGGGCATCACCATTGATGTGGCCTACCGCTATTTCTCCACCGCCAAGCGCAAATTCATCATCGCCGACACCCCCGGTCATGAGCAGTACACCCGCAACATGGCCACCGGTGCGTCCACCTGTGACCTGGCGATCATCCTGGTGGATGCGCGCTACGGCGTGCAGACCCAGACCCGTCGCCACAGCTTTATCGCCTCGCTGTTGGGCATCAAGCACATCGTCATCGCGATCAACAAGATGGACCTCAACGGTTTCGACGAGAGTATCTTCGAGTCGATCAAGGCCGACTACCTGAAGTTTGCCGAGGGCATTGCGTTCAAGCCGAGCACCATGGCCTTTGTGCCGATGTCGGCGCTCAAGGGCGACAACGTGGTGAACAAGAGCGAGCGTTCGCCGTGGTACACCGGCCAGTCGCTGATGGAGATCCTCGAAACCGTCGAGATCGCCAACGACCGCAACTACACCGACCTGCGTTTCCCGGTGCAGTACGTCAACCGCCCGAACCTGAACTTCCGTGGTTTCGCCGGCACCCTGGCCAGCGGCATCGTGCACAAGGGCGACGAAGTGGTGGTGTTGCCGTCGGGCAAGAGCAGCCGCATCAAATCCATCGTCACCTTCGAAGGTGAGCTGGAGCACGCAGGCCCAGGCCAGGCCGTGACCCTGACCATGGAAGACGAGATCGACATCTCCCGTGGCGACCTGCTGGTGCATGCCGACAACGTGCCGCAAGTGACCGACGCCTTCGACGCCATGCTGGTGTGGATGGCCGAGGAGCCGATGCTGCCGGGCAAGAAATACGACATCAAGCGTGCTACCAGCTACGTGCCGGGTTCCATCACCAGCATCGTGCATCGTGTGGATGTGAACACCTTGGAAGAAGGCCCAGCCAGTGCCTTGCAACTGAACGAGATCGGTCGGGTCAAGGTCAGCCTCGACGCGGCGATTGCCCTGGACGGTTACGCCAGCAACCGCACCACCGGCGCCTTTATCGTGATTGATCGCCTGACCAACGGCACTGTGGCCGCGGGCATGATCATCGCACCACCGGTCAGCCATGGCAGCGCGGCGCAGCACGGCAAGCTGGCCCACGTGGCCACCGAAGAGCGCGCCCAGCGTTTCGGCCAGCAGCCGGCCACCGTGTTGTTCAGCGGCCTGTCGGGCGCAGGCAAGAGCACCTTGGCCTATGCAGTTGAGCGTAAATTGTTCGACATGGGCCGTGCGGTGTTTGTGCTCGATGGCCAGAACCTGCGCCATGACCTCAATAAAGGTCTGCCACAGGACCGAGCCGGGCGTACCGAGAACTGGCGGCGTGCTGCTCACGTGGCGCGTCAGTTCAACGAAGCCGGCTTGCTGACCCTGGCGGCCTTCGTGGCGCCGGATGCCGAGGGCCGTGAACAGGCCAAGGCGTTGATCGGCAGTGATCGTTTGCTGACCGTGTACGTGCAGGCCTCGCCGTTGGTGTGTGCCGAGCGTGACCCGCAAGGCCTGTATGCTGCGGGTGGGGATAACATCCCTGGTGAGTCGTTCCCGTACGACGTGCCGTTGAATGCCGACCTGGTGCTCGACACCCAGGCCCTGTCGCTGGACGACAGCGTCAAGCAAGTGCTGGAGCTGTTGCGCCAGCGCGGCGCGATCTAAACCTCGCTGCCACAAAAAAGCCCGCCACCGATCACTCGGTGGCGGGCTTTTCACATTCTTCAGGTTGACACAGTCAGTGTGGGAGCTGGCTTGCCTGCGATGGCAGTGGTTCAGGCAATGCACTTACATCTGACAGACCGCTATCGCAGGCACGCCACACACAGGTTGATCACCGATTGCCTGGGTACTCGATGTGAAGCCGGCTCAACAGGGCATCCTTGTCTTCCCACAACTGGTTGATCCAGCCCTGGAACGCCAACCGATACTCCCCATCCTGTTCATAATTCTTGCCAATGAACTCGGCCGGGATCTGCACCTCTTCAAACTGCACCACCACGTCTTTTACATTGCCGCACAGCAAGTCCCAGAACCCCGGGCGCCCGCCTGGGTAGTGGATAGTCACATTGACCAGTGACTTCAGTTGCTCGCCCATGGCATCCAGTACAAACGCAATGCCGCCGGCCTTGGGCTTGAGCAGGTAGCGGAACGGCGATTGTTGCTGGGCATGTTTGCCAGGGGTAAACCGCGTGCCTTCGGCAAAGTTGAAAATACCCACCGGGTTGTCGCGAAATTTCGCACAGGTCTTGCGGGTGGTTTCCAGATCCTTGCCTTTCTTCTCCGGGTGTTTCTCCAGGTAGGCTTTGGTGTAACGCTTCATGAAGGGGAAGCCCAGCGCCCACCACGCGAGGCCAATCACCGGTACCCAGATCAGCTCTTGCTTGAGGAAAAACTTCAGTGGGCGGATCCGTCGATTGAGCACGTACTGCAACACCATGATATCGACCCAGCTCTGGTGGTTGCTGGTCACCAGGTACGAGTGCTGGTAGTCCAGGCCTTCCAGGCCCTTGAGATGCCAGCGGGTGCGGCACACCAGGTTCATCCAGGCCTTGTTATTGCTGATCCACGCTTCATGGGTGTGGTTCATCAACCACTCGCTGAAGCGTTTGGCGAACGGCAGCGCCTTGAACAGCGCGACGATAAACAGGAATGAACACAGCAGGATGGTGTTCAACGCCAGCAGCAGCGAGGCAATGACCCCACGCAGGGGGGCAGGCAGAAAGTCCAGCATTTAGGCATCCATAGGTCGGTTGGCGGCTTGAATCGCGGTCAGGGCGATGGTGTAGACGATATCGTCCACCTGGGCCCCACGGGGCAGGTCGTTTACAGGTTTGCGCAGGCCTTGGAGCATCGGGCCGAGGCTGACGCAATCGGCACTGCGCTGCACGGCTTTGTGGGTGGTGTTGCCGGTGTTGAGGTCGGGGAACACAAAGACCGTGGCCTTGCCCGCCACCAGGCTGTTGGGCGCCAGTTGCCGGGCGACGTTTTCGTTGGCGGCGGCATCGTACTGCAAGGGGCCATCGATCAGCAGCGAGCTTTGTTGTTCGTGGGCCAGCAAGGTGGCCTCGCGGACTTTCTCCACTTCTTCGCCACTGGCCGAGTCACCACTGGAGTAGCTGATCATCGCCACGCGCGGGGTGATGCCGAAGGCGGCGGCCGAGTCGGCGCTCTGCAGGGCGATTTCCGCGAGTTCCGCGGCGCTGGGGTGCGGGTTCATCACGCAGTCGCCGTAGACCAGTACTTGTTCAGGGAACAGCATGAAAAACACCGACGACACCAGGGTGCAGCCCGGCGCGGTCTTGATCAGTTGCAGGGCCGGGCGGATGGTATTGGCGGTGGAGTGGATGACCCCGGAGACCAGGCCGTCCACTTCATCCAGCGCCAGCATCATGGTGGCGATTACCACGGTGTCTTCCAGTTGCTGCTCGGCCATCGGCGCGTTGAGGCTTTTGCTCTTGCGCAGGGCCACCATCGGCTCGACATAGCGCTCGCGAATCAGGTCGGGGTCAAGAATCTCCAGGCCTTCGGGCAACTCGATGCCGTGGGCGCGGGCCACGGCTTCGACGTCAGCCGGCTTGGCCAGCAGCACACAACGGGCGATGCCCCGGGCCTGGCAGATGGCGGCGGCTTGCACGGTCAGCGGCTCGCTGCCCTCGGGCAGCACAATGCGCTTGTTGGCGGCCTGGGCACGCTGGATCAACTGGTAGCGGAACACTGCCGGCGACAGGCGCATCTCCCGTGGCGTACCGCAACGCTGGTGCAGCCAGCGCGCGTCCAGGTGGCTGGCGACGAAATCGGTGATGATCTCCGCACGTTCGCGGTCATCAATCGGGATTTCCTTGTTCAGGCTGTTGAGTTGGTTGGCGGTGTCGTAGGAGCCGGTGCTCACCGACAGCACCGGCAGCCCGGCCTGGAACGCACCACGGCACAGATCCATGATCCGTGGGTCGGGCAGGGTGTCGCTGGTCAGCAGCAGGCCGGCCAGGGGCACGCCATTGATCGCGGCCAGGCTGACGGCGAGGATGATGTCGTCGCGATCCCCCGGCGTCACCACCAGCACGCCGGGCTTGAGCAGCTCCACGGTGTTGCGCATGGTGCGGGCGCAGATGATGATTTTGCTCATGCGCCGGGTTTCATAGTCGCCCGCATTGAGCACTTGTGCGCCCATTAGGTCGGCCACGTCGCGAGTGCGCGGGGCGTTGAGCTCGGGCTGGAACGGGATACAGCCCAGCAAGCGGAAATCGCCACTGCGCAGTAACGGTGAATGCTCCTTGAGGCGCGCGGCGAAGACTTCCATGCTTTCGTCGGTCTGCACTTTGTTCAGAATCACGCCCAGCACTTTCGGGTCTTTCGGGCCGCCGAACAGTTGCGCCTGCAATTCCACGCGGCCGGACAGTTCGGTCAGCACTTCGTTTTCCGGGGCCGAGACGAGGATGACTTCGGCATCCAGGCTTTTCGCCAGGTGCAGGTTGACCCGTGCGGCATAGCTGGCGCTGCGGGTCGGCACCATGCCCTCGACAATCAGCACGTCCTTGCCCACGGCGGCCTGCTGGTACAGGGTGATGATTTCTTCGAGCAACTCATCGAGCTGGCCATCGCCGAGCATCCGCTCGACATGGGCCAACCCCAGGGGGTGCGGCGGTTTCAGGCCGTGGGTACGCGCCACCAGCTCGGTGGAACGCTCAGGCCCGGTATCGCCGGGGTGCGGCTGGGCAATCGGTTTGAAAAAGCCGACTTTCAGCCCGGCCCGCTCAAGGGTACGCACCAGCCCAAGGCTGATGGAGGTCAGACCCACACCAAAATCGGTGGGCGCGATAAAAAAAGTCTGCATGCGAATTCTCTGAAGGTGCATGGCTTCGGTGGTGCGCTATGGCTGCGCGCCGACCGGGAATCAGTTGCCAAGGGTATCGTTATCCGGGCGCTGCGCACACCAGCCACAGGCAAAGGGCTGGCCTATTTTTGCCAGGCGTTGCGCCGGATCAATCACCCAGCCCCTGGATTGCCAGGGCGGCTGGTGGCGCAGGTGCTGCGTATGGCCGCAGGACAGCGCGGCGACCCAGTGGCCGTCTGCGTCCTGGTGAAATCCGACGACCGTCGAGTCACTGGATCGACTCCGTCTGTCCGGGTTGTGTTCGCTTTCGGGCAAATCCTTGTTTAGACTTGTCCGTTCTTCATTCTTATGCAAAAGGTCTCGCCCCATGCCGATCGCCGCCAACAAGGCTGTCTCCATTGACTATACCCTGACCAACGACGCTGGTGAGGTCATCGACAGCTCCGCCGGCGGCGCGCCGCTGGTCTACCTGCAAGGCGCAGGTAACATCATCCCGGGCCTGGAAAAGGCCCTGGAAGGCAAAGAGGTTGGTGATGAACTGACCGTTGCCGTAGAACCTGAAGATGCCTACGGCGAGTACTCGGCCGAACTGGTCAGCACCCTGAGCCGCAGCATGTTCGAAGGCGTCGACGAACTGGAAGTGGGCATGCAGTTCCACGCCTCCGCTCCGGACGGCCAAATGCAGATCGTGACCATCCGCGACCTGGACGGCGACGATGTCACCGTCGACGGCAACCACCCGCTGGCAGGCCAGCGCCTGAACTTCCAGGTCAAGATCGTTGCCATCCGCGACGCTTCCCAGGAAGAAGTTGCCCACGGCCACGTACACGGCGAAGGTGGTCACCACCATTGATTGACGGGCCACGTCCAGTCAGTTGAAAAGAAAGGCGCCTTCGGGCGCCTTTTTTGATTGGCGGCTATTCTTGCCGGCTGGGCGGCTGTAATCTCGAATGGCCGTTACACAGAATATGGGAAATCTGGAGTTCGTCATGAGTGCTTTCCACGACCTTAAACTCACAGCCCTGGATGGTCAGGAGCTGCCTCTGACGCCCTATAAGGGGCAAGTCGTGCTGGTGGTCAATGTCGCCTCCAAGTGTGGACTGACCCCGCAGTATGCGGCGCTGGAAAAACTTTATCAGCAGTACAAGGGCCAGGGTTTCACCGTGCTGGGCCTGCCGTGCAATCAATTTGCAGGCCAGGAGCCCGGGACCGAAGACGAGATCCAGGCGTTTTGCAGCCTCAACTATGGCGTGAGCTTTCCCCTGGGCAGCAAGCTGGAGGTCAACGGTCCCGATCGTCATCAGTTGTACCGCTTGCTGGCAGGTGAGGGCGCGGAGTTTCCAGGGGATATCACCTGGAACTTCGAGAAATTCCTGCTGGGCAAGGATGGGCGGGTGCTGGCGCGTTTTTCCCCACGTACCGCGCCTGATGATCCGAGTGTTATCCAGGCCATCGAAAAGGCCCTGGCCTGATTTGGCGCTGTGGTGAGGGGGCACGCCCCTTTGCCACAAGTCGATGTATCCTCCCGCTTTTGCACCTTAATCACCGCAATCAATAGTGCTATCCAGTGCGGTCTGCACTCCATATTATCCGCATCATAAAACCCCTTTCATGCGGAGTGCTGCCATGCCTGTCCAAGCCTTGTTCAAACCTTTCCAGCTCGGTGCACTGCAATTGCCGACCCGCGTGGTCATGGCGCCGATGACCCGTTCGTTTTCCCCCGGTGGCGTACCCAATTCCAAAGTCATCGAGTACTACCGCCGTCGCGCGGCGGCCGGCGTTGGCCTGATCATCACAGAGGGCACGGTGGTGGGCCACCAGGCTTCCAACGGCTATCCGAATGTCCCGCATTTCTACGGTGAAGCGGCATTGGCCGGCTGGAAGAAAGTGGTCGACGCGGTGCATGCCGAGGGCGGCAAGATCGTCCCGCAACTGTGGCACGTTGGCAGCGTGCGGCGCATAGGCACAGAACCCGATGCCAGCGTGCCGGCCTATGGCCCGATGGAAAAACTCAAGGACGGCAACGTGGTGGTCCACGGCATGACGGTCCAGGATATCCAGGCGGTGATTGCTGCCTTCGCCCAGGCCGCCAAGGATGCCCAGAGCATCGGTATGGACGGCGTGGAGATCCACGGTGCCCACGGTTACCTGGTCGACCAGTTCTTCTGGGAAGGCAGCAACCAGCGTACCGATGAATACGGTGGCAGCCTGGCCAATCGCTCCCGGTTCGCCATCGAGTTGATTCAGGCCGTGCGGGCAGCGGTAGGTCCCGAGTTCCCGATCATTTTCCGTTTCTCCCAATGGAAGCAGCAGGATTACACCGCGCGCCTGGTGCAAACGCCCGAGGCACTGGGTGAGTTTCTCAAGCCGTTGTCGGACGCGGGTGTGGATATTTTCCACTGCTCCACACGGCGTTTCTGGGAACCGGAGTTTGAAGGCTCCGAGCTGAACCTGGCGGGCTGGACCCGCAAGCTCACTGGCAAGCCGACCATCACTGTGGGCAGCGTGGGCCTGGATGGCGAGTTCCTGCAGTTCATGGTCAATACTGACAAAGTGGCGCAGCCGGCGAGCCTGGAAAAACTGCTGGAGCGCCTGAATAACGATGAGTTCGACCTGGTGGCCGTTGGTCGTGCGCTGCTGGTCGACCCGGATTGGGCGCTGAAGGTCCGTGAAGGCCGTGAGGGCGATATCTTGCCGTTCAGTCGTGAAGCGCTGATGACCTTGGTGTGACGCTCAGGATGAGCCGGCTTGCCCGGCTCATCCCCATGCTTTAGCTGCGGCTGAAGGGCGGGCTATCCACCCTTGGCGGTGTTCGGAGCGTACATCAAGGGGCGCGATGCAACCTCGGGCGGTAGCGGATTATCCACCCTTGGGGCGGAAGTAAGCGGCTCAAAGGGGCGGGACTCTGCCTTAGGCTGACCCGAGCTGACTTGGCTGGGTGAGTGTGAGGGCTCTTGCGACGATATCCCCAACTGCCGCCGAAGTTGATTGCGCTGCGCTTTTTCCTGCACGGCTGTTTGATCAGGGAGGTCTGCCTCATGTGTGAGTCGATTGAATCGGTCACTGTTCAGCAGTTTCTGCTCGTCGGCGGTGAAGGGTTCGATGTCTCTGCCGTGCTTTTGCCATAAATGATCATACTGCGCGGGATCCTTCTGGCCGTTGTTCGGGGGGATGGCTGAGGTCGGTAAAGGGTTGGTGTTGATTAACATGGTTAAGACTCCATCGCATGATTGTCTGCGCAGACCTGCACGAGCCTGAATCTGCAGCCCTATCTGTATGGCGCTAGAGGGCTGATGGTTCCATGTCTAAAGTAACTGGATATACCTCACACCAGGCGCGAGCTGCCTGTATCGACAGGTTCCTCACCGCACACGCTGCGCAGTTGGTGCTCGAACTGCTCGATAATCGCCGGCCAGCCCTGGCGACTGGCATGTTGGCGGGCATTCAGGCGCATCCGGCGCAGACTCTCGGGTTCTTCCAGTAACCAACTGGCGGCATCGCAAAATGCCTCCTCGTCACCCGGCATCGCCACGGCACCACTGTAGCCATGGCGGATATGCTGGGTGGCGGCCGCCTGGTCGTAGGCCACTACGCCCAATCCGGAGGCCATGGCTTCCAGTACCACGTTGCCAAAGGTCTCGGTGAGGCTGGGGAACAGAAACAAGTCCCCTGACGCATAGTGCCGGGCCAGTTCCTCGCCGCGTTGCGTGCCGCAGAAAATCGCCTCGGGGAGGCTCTTTGCCAGTGTCTCCCGCTGTGGCCCGTCACCGACCACGATCAGCTTCAAACGACGCTGTGGATAAGTGGCTTGCAACCCCTCGAAGCAGCGTTTGAGCAAGCCGAGGTTTTTCTCTGGCGCCAGGCGTCCGACATGCAAGATCGCAATATCGTCATTGCCCAGGCCCCACTGCCCACGCAAGGTGTTGTCACGCCTGGCCGGGTGGAACAGTTGGCTGTCGACCCCGCGCGACAACAGGTCCAGGCGCTCGAAGTGGCGGCGTTCCAGTTCCAGGCGCTGGCTGACGCTGGGCACCAGGGTCAGGCTGGAACGGTTGTGGAACCAGCGCAGGTAGTGGGTCAGGATGCGGCTGAGCATGCTTAGGCCGTACTGGCTGGAATACTGCTGGAAGTTGGTATGGAAACCGCTGACCACGCTGATCCCCAGGCGCCGTGCCGCGCGCAAGGCCGACAAGCCCAGCGGGCCTTCGGTGGCAATGTACAGCACGTCCGGACGCTGGCGTTTCCAGCGCCGCAGCAGTTTGTGCATCGAGGACTGGCCCCATTGCAGGCCGGGATACCCTGGCAGAGGCCAGCCGCGACACAACAGTAGGCCGTCGTCGCTGAGGCGGCTCAAGTCGCCACCCTGGCGCGGGCGCACCAACTCCACCTGATGCCCACGGGCGCGCAGGCCGTCACACAGGCGGCCAAGGGTATTGGCCACACCGTTGATTTCCGGTGGGAAGGTTTCGGTGATCAGGGTGATATTCAGGGAAGCTGTCGTCATGCAGCCAGTGTCGGCGCGGGCCATGTCGTCATTGTGTCATCGCAATGACGGATTTATGACGACAGGCCCGGTACTGGCTTAGTTGAACGGCGCAGGACGCGGGGTCTTGGCCGAGGACGGTGGCAGGATCGGCAGCTTGAAGTCCGGCTGGTCGCCGGTCAGGGTGTCGAGGAATGCGACAATCTGGCTGACCTCATCGGTGCTCAGCTTGCGCCCCAGTTGCAGGCGGGCCATCACGTCCACGGCTTCGCTGAGGTTCCAGTAGGCACCGTCGTGGAAGTAGGGGTAGGTCAGGGCGACGTTACGCAAGGTCGGTACCTTGAACATCATCCGGTCCTGATCCTTGCCGGTCAGGCCCGCCACGCCCTGGGCCGGGTTCTGGGTGGCATAGGGTTCGACCATGCCCATTTTCTGGAAGGTGCTGCCACCGACCGCTTCGCCGTTATGGCACGCCACACAGCCGATGCTCTTGAACAGCTGGTAGCCCTGCGCCGCAGTGGCGCTGATGGCTTTTTTATCGCCCAGCAACCAACGGTCGAATGGGGCGTTGGGGGTGACCAGGGTTTCTTCGAAGGCCGCAATGGCATTGGTCACATCGTCGAACTTGATGCCGTCATCGCCATACACCTTCTTGAACGCCGCCTGGTATTGCGGGATCGAGCGCAGTACGTCCACCGCCAGGTCGTGGGTAAAGCCCATCTCGCCGGGGTTGGCGATCGGGCCGCCGGCCTGCTCCTGCAGAGTCGCCGCGCGCCCGTCCCAGAACTGCGCGACGCTCATGCTCGAGTTGAGCACCGTCGGCGAGTTGATCGGGCCCTGGTGCCAGTTATGGCCGATGGAGGTGGGCAGGTTGTCGCTGCCGCCCATGCTCAGGTTGTGGCACGAGTTGCAGGAAATAAAACCGGACTTGGACAAGCGCGGGTCGAAGAACAATTGCTTGCCCAACTCGACTTTGTTGGCATCGGTGATCTTCGCCGGTTGCACCGGCAAGATGGGTTCATTGGCGGCGGTCCCCCCAGGCCTCGCCGCCCAACATCAATCCGAACATCAGCATTAACGGTCTGTACACGGTGTGCTCCCCACAGGCTTATAGTTTTAATAACCATGTGCTCTGTATGGGCAAATCGCCATGATCCAGGTCAATCGAACAGGTTAGGGCTTTTGCGCCAGCATCGTTTCGGCGCCGCGCTCACGCACCCAGAACAACGTGGCCCCGGCCACCGCCGCCGGCATCATCAGCAGGTTGACCACCGGCACCAGCAACACCAGGTAAACAATCCCGCCGAAGCTCATGCTCTGCCAGCGCTTCTGGCGCAGCCAGGCGAGCATCTCGTTCCAGCCCAGCTTGTGGTTGTCCGCCGGGTAGTCGATGTATTGGATCGCCATCATCCACACCCCGAACAGCAGCCACAGCGGTGCGGCAATCAGGTTGACCACGGGGATGAAGGACAGGATAAACAGGCCGATGGCCCGGGGCAGGAAGTAGCCCAGCTTGCGCATTTCCCGGGCCAGGGTGCGCGGGACCATGGCGAACAGCTCGGCCCAGCTGAAGGCGGGGAAATCATCGGTACCGCGCACCACCACTTCGACTTTTTCCGCGAGGAAGCCATTGAAGGGCGCGGCGATGATATTGGCGAGCATGGTGAAGCTGAAAAACACCATAAAGGCCACCAGCAGCACAAACAGCGGCCACAGGATGTAGCTGAGGAAGCTCAGCCAGCTGGGCAGTGTCGGCATCAAGGTGTCGACCCACAGGCTGAACTGATGGCCAGCAAAATAAATCAACCCGACGAACAGTATCAGGTTGATCGCCAGGGGCAGCAGGACGAACAGGCGCAGGCCTGGGCTCAAGACCAGTTTCAGGCCTTCACGCAGGTATTGTGGGCCTGACAGAACGGGGGCGGGCATGGAAAACTCCGGGCAAAAGGGTAAACGCGCCGACCTTACCGGCTTTGCCGGTAGGGTGAAAGCACGGTCAGCAAGCCGACATTAACGGTAACAAACATGTTGATTAATAGGTGCCACAGCATAGAGACCGCCTATGAGCTGGATTGTTAATCCGTATTTCCTTAATCTTGCCCCCCTCTATACGCTGCACCCATTATTTTTAGGGCCTGCGAGTTAAAAAGCCTTCCCCAAGTGCTTCGCGGTCCTTTTTTATTCCAGCCGCTCTGTAGTCCGGGCGGTCGATAGGAGTGAGTCATGTCTGATACCCGTCATTCGCGAGTGATTATTCTCGGTTCCGGCCCTGCCGGTTACAGCGCTGCGGTCTACGCGGCCCGGGCCAACCTCAAGCCGTTGCTGATCACCGGCATGCAGGCGGGTGGTCAGTTGACCACCACCACTGAAGTCGACAACTGGCCGGGCGACGTCCACGGCCTGACCGGCCCGGTGTTGATGGAGCGCATGAAAGAGCACGCCGAGCGTTTCGAGACCGAAATCGTCTTCGACCATATCAATGCCGTGGACTTCTCGAAAAAGCCCTACAGCCTGACCGGCGACAGTGGCGTCTACACCTGTGACGCGCTGATCATCGCCACCGGCGCCAGCGCCCGTTACCTGGGCCTGCCATCGGAAGAAGCGTTCATGGGCAAGGGCGTTTCCGCCTGCGCGACCTGCGACGGGTTCTTCTACCGCAACAAGCCGGTGGCTGTGGTCGGTGGTGGTAACACCGCTGTCGAAGAAGCACTGTACCTGGCCAACATCGCCAGCACCGTGACCCTGGTTCACCGCCGCGAAACCTTCCGCGCCGAGAAGATCCTGATCGACAAGCTGCACGCGCGGGTTGCCGAAGGCAAGATCATCCTCAAGCTCAACGCCACCCTGGATGAAGTCCTGGGCGACAATATGGGTGTGACCGGTGCGCGCCTGAAAAACAACGACGGCAGCTTCGACGAGCTGAAAGTCGACGGCGTGTTCATCGCCATCGGCCACACTCCGAACACCTCGCTGTTCGAAGGCAAGCTGACCGCCAAAGACGGTTACCTGGTGGTGCAGGGCGGCCGTGAAGGCAATGCTACCGCGACCAACATCGAAGGCATCTTTGCCGCTGGCGACGTGGCTGACCACGTCTACCGCCAGGCCATCACCTCGGCCGGCGCCGGCTGCATGGCGGCCCTGGATGCCGAGCGTTACCTCGACGGCTTGAAAGACGCTGCTTTCTAAACCGTTGCAATGAAAAAACCGGCTGCGAGGCCGGTTTTTTTATGGGCGCGATTCAAGCAACGCCAGAGTACAGACGTGTTAACCCGATCAGCGACGGCTCAAGGGCTGGGCGCCGAACTTCACACCCGCCAACCCATGCTCGATCAACGCGCGGATATTGCCGTGATCTGTGCCCTCAGGCGTCGCCAGCACCGAACGATAGTGCTCACCAAACGCCAGCAGGGCCTCTTGGTCGCTCAAGCCTTCCAGCAGCGCCAGGCCCAGGGTCTTGCACGAGCCCTCGTTTTGCCCGGCGGCGTTTTCTACGCCACCGTTGGTGAAGGCCTGGGGCTGGTAGTCGTAGCCGGCAGCGATAAACGCCAGGGTGTCGGCAAAGACGTGTGCGCCGCTGTTGAGGCTGGCGCGCAGGGTGTTCAGGTCAGTCATGGGGTTTTCCTTTGGCAAACGCCGCTTGTTGTTCGGCGCTGGCTTCTTGCTGGTATTGGGCTTTCCACTCGGCGTACGGCATGCCGTAGACCACTTCGCGGGCGTCATCGAGGCTGACCTCGATCTGGCGTTCGTCGGCTTCGGCCTTGTACCACTTGGACAGGCAGTTGCGGCAGAACCCGGCGAGGTTCATCAGGTCGATGTTCTGTACGTCCTTGCGGCTGTCCAGGTGTGCGACCAGCCGGCGGAAGGCGGCGGCTTCGAGTTCCAGGCGTTGTTGATCAGTCATGGGGTTCACGCAGATTCAGGGGGTTAACGGCTGGCTGCCAGGGTGATCGACACCGACTCGGCAAAACGCAGCGCATGGGGCTTGTCGACTTCGACTTCGGCATACAGCACCGACTCATTGCTCATCACCAGGTCCAGCAGTTCCTGGGTCAGGCGTTCGAGCAGGGCAAAGCGGTTGCCTTCGACGTGGGCGATGATGGCCTTGGTGATGGTGCGGTAGTTCAAGGCGTGGTCAATGTCGTTATCGCGCACCGCGTCTTGTGCGGCATACAGGATGGTCAGGTTGATCAACACATCCTGCTTGTTGAGGATCTCCTCCTCGTTGATGCCAATAAAGGTGCGCAGACACAGGTCCTTGACCCGGATGCGCGCCATACCTGGTTGAAGTTGTGGCATTGCTACTTGCTCCGTCCAATCAGTTGCAGGAACCCCAGGCGGCTGGTGTTCGGGTTTACTTGACATGCCGCCCGCCATTGACGGTCAGGGTGGTGCCAGTCACATATGGGTTGTCCAGCAGGTAACGCACGCTCTGGTAAATCACCTCAGGCCCGGGCTCGATACCCAATGCAGACTTTGCCAGGACCTTGGCGCGATAGGCCGCGTCGTCGCCGTCGTTGAACATCACCATGGCCGGCGAGATGCCATTGACCTTGATCCGGGGCGCGTATTGGGCGGCGAAGGACAGGGTCAGGCTGTCGAGCCCGGCCTTGGTGGCGCAGTAGGCGATATGCTGGCGGCTGCCCTTGCGGGTCACGTCGTCGCTGATGTGCACAATGTCGGCCAGCGTCGAGCAGCGCAACAAGTCAGCACAATGCAGGTTGATCAGGTACGGCGCAAGCATGTGCACGCTGAACATATCAATAAAGGCGTGGGCTTCGTCGCCAGGTGTTTCTGCGGCCCAGGTCGAGGCATTGTGGATAATCGCCCGCAGGCTATCGGTATGGCTCTTGAGTTCGCTGATAAATGCCAGGATGCCGGCCTCAGAGGAGAAGTCGGCAAACACGCCAATCGCCCCACGTTCGCGCAGGGCCTGCACGCCGGGACGCTCACTGCGATAGCTGAAGATCACCGGCTGGTTGTCGTCCAGCAGGCGCAGGGCGCAGTGCAAGCCGACACGTTGGCCGGCGCCGGTGATCAGGATCGGAGCGGGAGAAGTCATGGGAAGCTCGAGTCGCGGGCAAGCTAAAACTATACCAGCGACCGGCCTGTTGCGGATCGGCTCAAACGGTTGCTTCGGCAGGTTTTACCCGTGGCGGCGCAGGATTGAGCCAGCCTGCCAGCAAATGGGTCGACAGCGGAATGAACAGATAGACCATCAACGGCGTCAGGGCCAGGGTGCTGACCAGCATGCGGCTGAACAGGCCCAGTTCGGCCAGCAAGGGCTCAAGGCCAAAGTTGAACAGCAGCGACACCGGGAAAAACGCCAGCCAGATCGCCACGGCCTGTTTCCAGCGCGGCGGGCGTTGGCCTACGGCACCAAACCAGCCCTCCATGCCGCTGACCCGATGCTCCATAGGGTCGGCAAACAACTCGCTGCCACGGCCCAGCCAGGCGCTGCGCGAGGCCGAGAATTCCCAGGCGTGCAGGGTCTGCTCGTCGGCGAAGCGAAAGATGATCTGGAATTCGCCACCGTCGGCAGGCGGGGCAAGCACGCCGGAGCCCAGATAACCGGGAAAGTCAGTGGCCAGTTGCTCGCCTTCACGCAGCCAGCTCATCATGTCTTGATAGCGACCTTGGGCAGCGCGGCGCGCGACCATCAAGGTGACGGGGAGGGTAGACATTGTGTATCTCCGAATGTGTGGGAGCGCTGTACCGGGTAGGTGGCGTCCCTGGCGAAACCGCGGGGTAGAGCGGCGACGCAGAAAAAACAGGCAAGGATTATTCCTGATTTGACGAAATACGCCAGCGACATTGGACGGCTGGGCAATTCCCTTGAAAAAGACAGGTATAAAAGCGTTAAATGGGATCCAACTTTGTATAGTTTTGGTCAGCCGATGCCTGTAATCACAGCACCATCCCAAGGTATTGCACCAAGCGCCCACTGTGCGGCAGATGAGTTGTTCCCGATTCGCGAAGTTGCGAGATTGACGGGTATCAACCCGGTCACGCTCCGAGCGTGGGAGCGGCGTTATGGTTTGATCCAACCGGTACGCACCGAAAGCGGGCATCGCCTGTACACGCAGAAGGATATTGAGACCGTCCATCGCATTCTGGATTGGATCGAGCGTGGCGTGGCGGTCAGCAAAGTTGGCAAGATCCTCGCGCGCGACGATTCGCAGGCCTCTTTCGTGCGCCAGTTGCAGGAAGGCGACGCAGAACACGAGTCGACTCAGTGGCAGCAGCAGTTGCAACTTGCCATCGGCGCTTTTGATGAGCTGCAACTGGAACGTCTGTACGGGCAGATTTTTGCGGCATACCCCGTTGCGGTGGTGTTCCAGGACATCCTGATGCCCCTTTGGCAACAGTTGTTGCGTCACCAGGGGCGTTTCGGCCAGGCCAGCGAATGGCTGTTTTTCGACAGTTTCCTGCGGGCGCGGATTTCCCAGCGCCTGCAGATGGCCCGTGCCGGCCGTACGCCACAGGTATTGCTGGCGGCCATTGCCGGGGAGTGCCGAGAACTGGAGTTGCTGGTGGCGGGGCTGATGCTCAGTGGTGATGAACTGGCCGTTCACGTGTTGAGCTTGGGCCATCCCCTGGATGAGTTGACGCTGATCTGCGAGAAGACCCGGCCGCAGGCGCTGGTGCTGTTCTCCAACCACTCACCGACCCACGATTTGCCCAATCGGCTGGAGCGCTTGGCCCTGACTCTGGAGTGCCCGCTGCTATTGGCCGGTGATGCCTCGGACATGGCCGACAAGCAACTGGCCGGTACTGCCATCGGTTGCCTGGGCAATGAAGGGCGGTTGATGCAGCGACGCTTGCAGCAGTTTCTCAGTGGAACCCTGGATACCTGAGATCAGGCATGCACTTCGGGGTGGGCCAGGCGATGCTGTTGCAGGATGAACTGACGCAGGCGCTCGGTTTCATCCGCATCACCCTGGCTCAAGCGGTAGGCAAACAGGCCGCGAGCCGTTTCGCGCTCTAACGTGCCACGCACGGCAATCCGTTCGTAGCCGGAGGGGCTGAACCACATCGAGAACGTGCGCGGTGGTTTGCTGCGGCCGCGACACTGCACCAGCAGGCCCTTGAACGACACTTCATGCACCCACAACGCTCCCGGCTGACCCCTGACGTTTTCCAGGGCGACCGGCTCTTCAAGCACCAGGCGCCAGGGCCGGATCATCGGCCCATCCTCGAAAATACTCGGCACCCCAAGACGCAAGTGCACGGCATGGAACTCGTCTTCCACCAGTTGCAGTGGAAAGGTCATTTGCTGGTTATCGAACTGCGCCTGGATCGTCACCTGCTCATGGGCCGCCAGGCGCGTAAGCAGGTCGCGGATCTGCGCGCCACCGTTGACCGTCAGGCTCGACGACACATCCCGCACATTCAGCTGCGGGTTGTGGTGCATGTTCTGGATGAAATCCAGCTCGTCCTGGGTCAAAAGCGCGTCGCGTTGCATTGATGTGGCTCAAGGAAATGCGTGATTAAACTGATTATCACCCTAAAGACCATATTTTCTAAAGTTTGTTAGATCCGCTCGTCGCCCGGAGCGTTGCCAACTCGGCCGTAAGTGCTGCTACCTGGGCTTCCAGCTGGGTCACACGCTGCTGGGCCTTGACCTGAACCGTGACATCTTTTTGCACGCCGACGAAGTAAGTCTGCTGATCGGCCTGGTTATAAACCGTCGATAATGACAGTTCATTCCAGAAATGCGTGCCGTCCTTGCGGTAGTTGCGCAGGATTTCCCGGCATGCGCCGCCACTGTCAAGGGCTTCGCGAATGGCCATCAGGGCCGGCTGGTCGCGGTCACCCGATTGCAGGAAGCGGCAATCCTGATAAAGGACGTCGTCCAGGTTGTAGCCGGTCATGCGTTCGAAGGCGGGGTTCACGTAAATCAGCGGCTTGTCCTTGCCTTCCCGTTCCGCCACGACAATCCCGTCGTTGGAGGCATTGACCACCATTTGCATGAGCTTGGCGTTGATCATTGAGCGATCCATAGCGTGTTTGTCGATTTCTTAGTGTAGGGCAACCCACCCGGCTGCCAACTGTTAATATCCCAGGTTTTCACTCAACTACAGGATCAGATTGATGAAAGTCGCCATCCTTTCCGGCTCGGTCTATGGCACGGCAGAAGAAGTTGCCCGCCACGCCATGGGTATCCTCAATGCAGCCGGTTTCGAGGCCTGGCATAACCCGCGGGCGACCCTGGCCGATGTGCAGGCCTTCGCCCCGGACGCCTTTCTGGCCGTCACCTCCACCACCGGCATGGGCGAACTGCCGGACAACCTGATGCCGCTGTATTCGATGATCCGCGACCAACTGCCCGCCGCCTGGCGCGGTTTGCCTGGCGCGGTGATCGGCCTGGGCGACGCCAGCTACGGCGACACCTTCTGTGGCGGCGGCGAGCAGATGCGTGAGCTGTTCGGCGAATTGGGCGTGCGCGAAGTCCTGCCAATGCTGCGCCTGGATGCCAGCGAAAGCGTCACCCCGGAAGCTGACGCGGAGCCATGGCTGGCAGAGTTGGTCAGCGCACTGCGCGGCTGATCGGGTATTCGCGCAGCAGCGCCAGCCAGGCCAGGGCGGCTTTCGACAGATAGGCGCCCTTGCGCCAGATAAAGGCGATATCCCAACGTAGGAATTGCGGTGCCCTGAGTGTCAGGCGCACCACGCCGGGACGTTCCAGCCCACGTGCGACCACGCTGGGCAGAAGCACCACGCCCTGGCCGGCGGCCACCAGTGCCACCAGAAAGTCCGCCTGGCCACTGCGCCCACTTTCCCGGGGTGTGAAGCCCAGTTGCTGGCAGGCCTGGAGTAGCCGGTCATTGAGCACAAAGCTGCGCTGGTACATCAAAAATGGCGTGTCGGCCAACTCCTCAAGGCCAATCTCTGTGTGCTGCGCCAGTGGGTGGTCCACGGGCAGCAGCGCATCCAGGGGTTCATCACAGAAAGCTTGCCAGGCGAAAGCCGGATCGGTGGGCAGCAGGCTGCCGCCGACGTCCAGCTCACCCGCGAGGATCGCCTGCTCAATATTGCGGCTGCCGCCTTCGAGCAATTGGATGCTGACATTGGGGTAGCGCCGGCGATATTCGGCAAACAGCCCGGCAAACAGGGTGTCGCCCCCCAACTGCGGCAGGCCCATGCGCAACTCGCCACGGGTGAGTTGATTCAAGTCGTCCAGCTCGCTCAGCAGCTCGGTTTGCAGGCGCAACATGGCTTCGGCCCGTTGCAGCACCACCTGCCCGGCGGCGGTCAGGCGCACCTGGGAGCCAATGCGGTCGAGCAGCGGCGTGCCCAGGCTTTGCTCCAGTTGCGCCACTTGCTTGCTCACGGCGGACTGGCTGATATGCAAGGTTTTCCCGGCCTGGGTAAACCCGCCACGGTGGACCACTTCGATAAAACTGCGCAGTTGTTTGAATTCCATTGCGGTAATTCCTGTTTGGAATGGCTTGCAGTCTAACAATTCGCTTCGGGTATGCCACGCGGCTCTTTAAAATGAAGGCCTGCGAGGAACCTATGTCTACTAAACGCTTAACCTTCAAACATCTGGGCCGGCTGCTGGTTGAGTTGCTGGTATTGCTGGCGATTTACTTGCTGGGCTGCCAAGTGGCCGTGTGGCTGGCCTGGCCGATCCCTGGCGGGGTGATTGGCCTGGGCTTGCTGTTGCTGGTGTTCGCCAGCGGCCTGATCAAACCGGCGGCCCTGCAATTGGGCGCTGGCCTGCTGATGGCAGAGATGCTGCTGTTCTTTATCCCGGCGCTGATGAGCCTGCTCGATTACGGCGGCCTGATGCGCCATGACGGCTGGCGGATCATGCTGGTGATCGCCCTCAGTACCCTGATGGTGATGCTGGTCACGGCGTTTACCGTCGAACTGGTCTGCCGCTGGAAGTTGCGCCATGAAGCTTGAACTGATGCCGCTGTTCTGGCTGGCCCTGACCCTGGTGGCCTATGGTTTCAGCCGCTGGATCTATCGGCGTACCGGGCGCTACCTGCTGTCGCCACTGATTCTTGTGCCCGCGCTGCTGCTGGCGGTGGCCGTGCCACTGAACACCGCCTATGCCGAGTACTCCACCGACACCCATTGGCTGATGCTGGTACTGGGGCCGGTCACGGTGGCGTTCGCCATTCCGATCTGGCAGCAGCGCCAGTTATTGATGCGGCACTGGTCGGCGTTGCTGCTGGGGATGCTGGCGGGTAGCGCGGCATCCATTGGCACCTCATTTGGCCTGGCCAAGGCCCTGGCCCTGGACAGTTCGGTCACGATGTCGTTGGTGCCACGCTCGATCACCACGCCCTTTGCCATGCCCCTGGCCCATGACTTGGGCGGTGTACCGGAGCTGACGGCAGTATTTGTGATGTTCACCGGTGTGTTCGGCGCCATGCTCGGCGGGGTACTGCTCAAGTGGTTGCCGCTGCGCAGTGCCCTGGCGCGGGGCGCGTTGTTTGGCGTGGGCGCCCACGGTGCGGGCGTCAGCCGTGCCCATGAAGTGGGGGGCGAGGAGGGCTCGGTGGCCGGACTGGTGATGGTCCTGACCGGTTTGCTCAACCTGTTTGCCGCGCCTTTATTGGCGTCGCTTCTCTGACACCTTGTTGTACGAATATGAACTATCCTCGTAGTTGACTCGCTCGGTCATCAAGCTGGCTGCCAACGCAACTACGGCTGCCCCGAGGTCTGACTAGACTGGCCCATCACCCTAAAAAAATAATAAGAACACCACAGCGTCGAGGTCATTGCCGTGAGCCTAGCCCCCGTTCAATCGACACAGAGTGTGAAAGACCAGGTCAGCGCCGCCGAATGGCAGGCCCGTATCGACCTGGCCGCCTGCTATCGCCTGGTGGCCCTGCATGGCTGGGATGATCTGATTTTTACCCATATCTCGGCCAAGGTGCCGGGCACCGAAGACTTCCTGATCAACCCGTTCGGGCTGATGTTCCACGAAATCACCGCCTCCAGCCTGGTCAAGGTCGACCAGGCCGGCAACAAGTTGATGGACAGCCCCTACGAGATCAACCCGGCCGGCTACACCATCCACAGCGCGGTACACGAAGTACGCCACGACGTGGTCTGCGTGCTGCACACCCACACGGCGGCCGGTGTGGCCGTATCGGCGCAGAAGCAGGGCGTGCTGCCCATCAGCCAGCAATCGCTGTTCGTGCTGTCGAGCCTGGCCTATCACGCCTACGAAGGCGTAGCGCTGAACCACGAGGAAAAGGCCCGCCTGCAGGCCGACCTGGGGCCGAACAATTTCCTGATGCTGCACAACCATGGCCTGTTGACCTGCGGTGCGACCATCGCCGATACGTTCCTGATGATGTTCACCTTCCAGCGCGCCTGCGATATCCAGGTGCTGGCGCAAAACGGCGGTGCGGAATTGATTGCCATCGAGCCGCAGATTCTGGCGGGGGCCAAGGCGATGATTGCTGGGGTGACCAAGAGCGCCCAAGGCATGGGCGGTGCGCTGGCCTGGCCGGCATTGCTGCGCAAGCTCGACCAACAAGACCCAGGATACCGACTCTGATGCCACTGGCCGAGATCCCCCTGAGCGCCTGGCGCAAGCGCGGGCAGAGTTTTGTCTTTCGCGGGCAGCCCCTGCGTTATTGGGTGGCCGGGCAGGGCGAGCCCTTGCTGCTGATCCACGGTTTCCCCAGCGCCAGTTGGGACTGGCATTACCTCTGGCAGCCCCTGGCCCAGCGTTATCAGGTGATCGCCTGCGACATGCTCGGCTTCGGCGACTCGGCCAAGCCCCTGGACCACACTTATTGCCTGCTGGAACAGGCCGACCTGCAACAGGCGCTGCTGGCCCATCTGCGGATTCAACAGCCGGTGCATGTCATGGCCCATGACTACGGCGACAGCGTGGCCCAGGAACTGCTCGCCCGGCACTACGAAGGTCGTTTTCAACTGGCCAGTTGTGTATTTCTCAATGGCGGGCTGTTCCCCGAGACCCACCGCGCGGCGCTGGTACAAAAACTCTTGCTCAGCCCCCTGGGGTGGATGATCGGTCGCGCATTCGGGCGCAACGCCCTGGCCGACAGCTTCAAGCAGATCTTCGGCCCCGACACCCGTCCCAGCGAAAGTGCCCTGGATGATTTCTGGAGCTTGATCGAAAACAACGACGGCCCGCGGATCCTGCACAAACTCATCGCCTACATTCCCCAGCGCCGTCGCCAGCGTGAGCGCTGGGTGGCGGCCATGCAGCGCGGCGAAGTGCCGTTGCGGGTGATCGATGGCGAAGTCGATCCGGTCTCCGGCGCGCACATGGTCGCGCGTTACCGCGAGTTGATACCGGACGCCGACACGGTGTTGCTGGCCAATATCGGCCACTACCCGCAGATCGAGGCGCCGGTGCAGGTGCTCAAGCATTACCTGGCATTTCGCGACGGCATCGGCAACAGCAAAGACCCGCTATGGGAACTGGCTTGTGTAGGAGCTGGCTTGCCTGCGATGGGTACACCTCGGTAAATCAGTTGTACCGAGGTGATGCAATCGCAGGCAAGCCAGTTCCCACATAAGCCAACTGCCACACAAGCTATCTCCTGCATCAGTTCAATCATCCCCGTGCCTTATTGCGCACCATTCACCCCCGCCCGTATTTATTGTGACCACAAGCCCGGTGCCTGACACTCAAGCCATCGTCCACTGTCTTCGCTGGAGTTCCCTATGAGTGAGTCTGTGCAGTTCCAAGATAAAGTCGTGATCGTCACCGGGGCCGGGGGTGGTTTGGGCCGTGCCCATGCGCTGCTGTTCGCCAGGCACGGGGCCAAGGTACTGGTCAACGACCTTGGCGGCTCGACTCAGGGCGAAGGCGCCAACGCCTCGGCGGCCGACCGCGTAGTGGCCGAGATTCGTGAGGCCGGCGGCATTGCCGAGGCCAATCACGATTCGGTGACCGACGGCGAAAAGATCGTGCAACACGCCCTCGACGTGTTTGGCCGCATCGACGTGGTGGTGAACAACGCCGGGATCCTGCGGGACAAGACCTTCCACAAGATGGAGGACAGCGACTGGGACCTGGTGTACCGCGTGCACGTCGAAGGCGCCTACAAAGTGACCCGCGCCGCCTGGCGGCATATGCGCGAGCAAGGCTACGGCCGGGTGATTTTCACCGCGTCCACTTCAGGCATCTACGGCAACTTCGGCCAGTCCAACTACGGCATGGCCAAGCTCGGCCTGTATGGCCTGACCCGCACCCTGGCGTTGGAAGGGCGCAAGCACAACATCCTGGTCAACGCCATCGCGCCCACTGGCGGCACGCGCATGACTGAAGGGTTGATTCCGCCGCAGGTGTTCGAGCGACTCAAGCCCGAGCTGGTCAGCCCGCTGGTGGTGTACCTGGGCAGCGAGACCTGCCAGGAAACCTCGGGGCTGTTTGAAGTGGGCGGCGGCTGGATCGGCAAGACCCGCTGGGAACGCAGCCTGGGCGTAGGCTTTGATCCTGAGGCTGGCTTCTCGCCAGAGGATGTGGCGGCGCACTGGCAGCAGATCTGCGACTTTGAAGGGGCGGCCCATCCCAAGGACAATATCGAAGCCTTGAAAGAGATGATGGACAACCTGCAGAAGTACAGCCTGTGATCGTTACCTGAAAAACATTTAATCCTGCGGGGCGCTGAGAGCGCCCCGCTTTGTTTCAGGCATAAAAAAGGCCGCTGCAAAAGCAGCGGCCGAAGTAAGACGTTGGATCAAGGAGCTACAAATCAACGTCAGTGAACACCGTTAACAGACTGAAAATAAGCTTCAATCCATCCAGAACTGGCTTTCGTGAAGCAGGCGGTTTGCCTTGAAAGCCCGGCAAGAATAGTCCGTTGTAACAGAATGAAAAACACTGATTCAGGACAAGGACTGTTACCAAAACAACAACAGTGGCGCCCCTGCCGGGCGGGGGTATCCATTCTCTTGATGGCGCTCCATCCACTGCGTCCATAGCCCCGCCGATACCCACGCTAGAGCCTGCGCTAATCCTTTCGAGCGACACAACGAATACCTCCTTGGTGCGCTTATCGCTCCTGCTGGCGGGCAGTAGGGTGGGGCCTTCTGTCACACCACCGGGGAAGACGCATGACAAAAACAACAATGCGCGCCATCTTCAGGCCACAGGCGCTGGCCGCTGCGGTTGCTTTGGGCTGCTGCGTTCAGGCGCAGGCTGTTTCATTCAATATCGGCGAGATCGAGGGTCAATTCGATTCATCGCTGTCGGTCGGGGCCAGTTGGGGCATGCGCGATGCCGACCGCAAGCTGGTGGGGACGGTCAACGGCGGCAGTGGCCAGGCCTCCACCGGGGATGACGGGCGCTTGAACTTCAAGAAGGGCGAAACCTTCTCGAAAATCTTCAAGGGCCTGCACGACCTGGAACTCAAGTACGGCGATACCGGTGTGTTTGTGCGGGGCAAATACTGGTACGACTTCGAACTCAAGGACGAAGACCGCGAGTTCAAGCCGATCAGCGACCACAACCGCAAGGAAGGCTCCAAGTCCAGCGGTGCGCAGATCCTCGATGCCTTCGTCTATCACAACTATTCCCTGGGCGACCTGCCGGGCACCGTGCGCGCCGGTAAACAGGTGGTCAGTTGGGGCGAAAGTACCTTCATCGGCAACTCCATCAACAGCATCAACCCCATTGACGTCTCGGCCTTCCGCCGGCCGGGCGCCGAGATCAAGGAGGGCCTGATTCCAGTCAACATGCTGTTCGCCTCCCAGGGCCTGACCAACCAACTGACTGTGGAAGGTTTCTACCAGTTGGAATGGGACCAGACCGTGCTGGATAACTGCGGCACCTACTTTGGTGGCGACGTGGCGGCCGATGGCTGCACCGACAACTACACCGTTGGCAGCCCGGCGATCCGCCCGCTGCAACCGGTCGCTGCCGCGTTCGGCCAGGGTTTTGGCGTAACCAATGAAGGGGTGATCGTACGCCGCGCCGCCGACCGTGACGCCCGGGATTCCGGGCAGTTCGGCATGGCCTTGCGCTGGTTGGGCGATGACACCGAGTACGGCCTGTACTTCATGAACTACCACAGCCGCACACCGACGGTGGGCACCCTCACGGCCAACACCAACCTGGCGACCATCGGCAATATCATCAATACCGCCAACGGCATTGCCCCCGGCAGTGGCGCCGGCCTGGCGCAGAGCGTGATGCTCGGGCGCGGCCAGTACTACCTGGATTACCCCGAAGATATCCGCCTGTACGGCGCCAGCTTTTCCACGACCCTGCCCACCGGCACGGCCTGGACCGGGGAAATCAGCTACCGCCCCAACGCCCCCGTGCAACTCAACACCACTGACCTGACCCTGGCCCTGGTCAACCCGATTGCCGGTAACACCGTGTCACCTATCAGGAGCTCATTTGGCGCCGACAACATCGGCTACCGGCGCAAGGAAATTACCCAGTTCCAGACCACCATGACCCAGTTTTTCGACCAGGTGCTGGGCGCCGAACGCCTGACCGTGGTGGGCGAGGCGGCCATCGTGCGGGTCGGCGGGCTGGAGAACAAAACCAAGCTGCGCTACGGCCGCGATTCGGTCTATGGCCAATACGGCTTTGGCGGTGACACCGACGGCTTCGTCACCGCGACCTCCTGGGGTTATCGGGCCCGGGCGATCCTCGACTACAACAACGTGATCGCCGGGATCAACCTTAAGCCCAACCTGTCCTGGTCCCATGACGTCAAGGGCTACGGCCCCAACGGCCTGTTCAACGAAGGGGCCAAGGCGCTCAGCGTCGGGGTCGATGCGGACTACCGCAACACCTACACCGCGAGCCTGAGCTACACCGACTTTTTTGGCGGTGACTACAACACCCTGACCGACCGTGACTTCCTCGCCCTCAGCTTCGGCGTGAACTTCTGATTCGGCTAAAAAAGAACAAGGACAACAACCATGCGTAAGACGATTTTGCAGTGCGGTGTGCTGGCCCTCGGCCTGTTGGCCGCCAACGTGATGGCCGCGGTGTCACCGCAGGAAGCCGCCAAGCTGGGGACCACCTTGACCCCGGTGGGGGCGGAGAAGGCCGGTAACGCCGATGGCTCGATCCCGGCCTGGACCGGCGGCATCCCGAAAAACGCCGGTGCGGTGGACAGCAAGGGCTTTTTGGCCGACCCGTTTGCCAATGAAAAACCGCTGTTCGTGATCACTGCGGCCACGGTCGACAAGTACAAGGACAAACTCTCGGACGGCCAGGTGGCGATGTTCAAGCGTTATCCCGAGACCTACAAAATCCCGGTCTACACCACTCACCGCACGGTCAACCTGCCCGACGATATCTACGAGTCGATCAAGCGCAGCGCGCTCAACGTCAAGTCGATCAACGACGGCAACGGCTTGGAAAACTTCACCGGCAACCGCTATTACGCCTTCCCGATTCCGAAGAATGGCGTCGAGGTGTTGTGGAACCACATCACCCGTTACCACGGCGGCAACCTGCGGCGCATCATCACCCAGGCCACACCGCAGACCAACGGCAGCTACACGCCGATCCGCTTCGAAGAAGAAGTGGCGGTGCCGCAACTGATCCCGGACATGGACCCGGCCAAGGGCGCCAACGTGCTGACCTTCTTCAAACAGTCGGTCACCGCGCCCGCCCGCCTGGCGGGTAACGTGCTGCTGGTGCACGAAACCCTCGACCAGGTGAAGGAACCGCGCCTGGCGTGGATCTACAACGCCGGTCAACGCCGCGTGCGCCGTGCACCGCAAGTGGCCTACGACGGGCCGGGTACCGCGTCCGACGGCCTGCGCACCTCGGATAACTTCGACATGTTCTCCGGCGCGCCAGACCGCTACGACTGGAAGCTGGTGGGCAAGAAGGAAATGTACATTCCCTACAACGCCTACAAGCTCGACTCGCCATCCCTCAAGTACGACGACATCATCAAGGCCGGCCATATCAACCAGGACCTGACCCGCTATGAACTGCACCGGGTCTGGGAAGTGGTCGGCACGGTCAAGCCCAACGAACGGCACATCTATGCCAAGCGCCACATGTACATCGACGAAGACAGCTGGCAAGTGGCGCTGGTGGATCACTACGACGGCCGTGGCCAACTGTGGCGCGTTGCCGAAGGCCATGCGCAGTTCTACTACAACCACCAGACCCCGGCCTACACGGTCGAGACCCTGTACGACATCATCGCCGGGCGCTACATCGCCCTGGGCATGAAGAACGAGGAGAAGAGCAGCTTTGTGTTCGGCTTCAACGCCAAGGCAGCGGACTACACCCCGGCGGCCTTGCGCGCCTCGGGCGTACGCTGACCTGAGGTTGTAAACCCAATCCTGTGCCGGGCTCACATGAAGCCCGGCTTTTTTATGCTCGGCAATCAGCCCGCTGAATACTTCTTCAACAACGCCCATTGACAGGACTACGGTAGTCCGCACGCCGCATAACAATAAAAAAGGGACGCTGTAATGACCGCCATGACCCGTCGCCTGGATCGTCCTGGATTCATGCCACGTCTGTCTTCCCACCATTTGCTGCGCCCACGCCTGGCCGAGCCGTTGCGGGGTACCGAGGCGCGGGTCCGGTTGCTGTGCGCGCCGGCCGGCAGCGGCAAGAGCGCCTTGTTGGCCGAATGTGCCCTGCAGGCCCCGGCGAGCTGCCAGGTGTATTGGTTGCCGCTCAATGGCGCGGCTTTGGCCCCGCTGGATTTCTGCCAGCGCCTGGCCCAAAGCCTGGGCCTCGCGTTTGTCGATGAAGCCAGCTTGCTGCTGGACCTGAGCCGCTGGCAAGCGCCGGCCTGGCTGTTTCTCGATGACTATTGCCGGGTGTCGGCACCAGCCCTGGATGCCTTGCTCGATCGGGTGCTGACGGCCAGCAGCCCGGCCTTGGTCTGGTGGCTGGGGGCGCGGCGCCGACCGGCCTGCAATTGGCCGCGGCTGTTGCTCGATGATGAATTGTGGGAGTGCGGCGGCACCGAGTTGGCGTTCGATCAGCGCGAGGTCCAGCAACTGCTCGAGCATCACGCCGCCGCCGGGCAGACTGCCGACAAGGTCCTGCAATTCAGCGCCGGTTGGTGCGCTGGCGTGCGTATTGCCCTGCTGGAAGGCGACAGCCATCCCGACAGCGGCGCCTGGCATGGGCGTTCCCAGACCCTACTCGACTATCTGCAGCACGAGCTGTTCAGCACCCTGCCTGAAGAGCTGGAGGAGGCCTGGCGCGTACTGGCGCACTTGCCACGTTTTAACCAGGGGCTATGCGAACACCTGTTTGGCTTTGGCGATGGCGCCGACTACCTGCGTGAACTTCAGGCCCTGGGGGCGTTTATCGAGCCCTGGGAAGACTCGCCGGACTGGCTGCAGGTCTTCACCCCCCTGGCCCAGTTGCTGCGCGACGAACCCTGGCCGGCCCGGCGCTCCTGGCACCGGCGCGCCTGCCAATGGTTCAGCGCGGCCCAGGATTGGCAGGCGGCGTTCGAGCAAGCGCTGTTGGCCGAGGAGTACGAAGCGGCGGTCAGCCTGTTGGAGCACTTCAGTTTCGAAGACCTGTTCCGTCAGCAAAACGCCGTGTTGTTGTTGCGCCTGCATGAGCAGCACGGTGACGAGTTGATGCTCGGCTCGGCGCAACGGGTGGGGCTGGTCACCGCCGCCTTGCTGTTTGCCGGGCGTTTCGAGCAGGCCGCGCAATGTGTTGATCAACTGGCACGTTTCACCCCGCAACCCACGGCCGCCTTGCAACGGCATCTGCTGGCGCGCTGGCAGGCGCAGTTGGGGTGGTTGTTGCATCTGGGGGGCGAAGCGGTGCGGGCCCGTGCGCACTTTCTCGATGCGTTGAATGATCTGCCGGACAGCGCCTGGACGTCGCGCCTGATGTGCCTGTCCGGGCTGACCCAGCAAGCGCTGTTGCGCGGCGAACTGGACGTGGCCCAGGCCCTCAACCGCGAGGCGCTGTGTCTGGCGCGGGCCCATGGTTCGCTGTTGCTGGAGGCGCTACTGGAGCTGGATCATGCGCAACTGCTGGAGCAGCGGGGCGCACCGTACCGGGCCCAGAGCCTGCTGGAAGGCGTGCAGGCCATGTTGATCCAGCAGCGTCTCAAGACCGGGCCGCTGATGGGCCGGATTGCCTTGCGCCGAGGGCATCTGGCACTGCGCCAGGGGCAGGACGCCCTGGCCACCGAATGTATCGAAGCCGGCCTGGGCATGTGCCTGCATAGCCAGGACAAGCGCGTGCTGTATGGCTTCCTCGGGTTGGCAATGCTGGCGGCCAACCGCGGCGACTACGCCCAGGCGTTTATCCAACTGCGCGACGCCGAGCGCCTGATGCAGCGCCGGCAGGTGCCCGATACGGTGTACCGGGCGGTGTTGCTGTTGCTCAGCGGGCATTTCTGGCTACAGCAGGGGCGGGCCGAACTGACCCTGGAAGCGGTCAGCCGGGTGCTGCGCCATTATCACGGCCCCCACGCCAAGCAGGCGCCGCCGGCGACCCTGGAGTTGATCCCCCGGCTGGAGTATCTGCTGGTGCTGGCCCAGGTCAAACTACGCCGTGCCGAGCACCCCATCCAGCGGCTCACCGCCTTGCTCGACACCGCCCGCGAGTCTGGCATGCAGTGCCTGGAAGTGGAGTTGCAGTTGGTGCTGGGCGAGGTGGCCTGGCAACTGGGGGAGAAAGCGCTGGCGGTGCGTGCGCTGCAAACCGGTCTGGCCCTGGCGGCGCGCTGTCAGGTGCAGCAGGCGGTGCGTGAACTGCGCCTGCGCCAGCCGGGGTTGCTCAGTGAATTGGGGCTTGAACCTCAGGAGGCAGTGGCGGCGCCGGGGGAAAACCCGTTGAGCCAACGGGAGCTGGAAGTGTTGCAACTGATCGCGCTGGGCAACTCCAATCTGGAAATTGCCGACCTGTTGTTTATCTCGCTGCACACGGTGAAAACCCATGCACGGCGGATTCACAGCAAATTGGGGGTGGAGCGGCGCACCCAGGCGGTGGCCAAGGCCAAGAGCCTGGGCCTGATGGCCTGATTACTCCCAGCAACGCCGATCAACAGGTGGGAGCTGGCTTGCCTGCGATGGCGGTGTATGAGTCGCAGAATGTATCAACTGACCCACCGCCATCGCAGGCAAGCCAGCTCCCACATTAGCCCACATGCATTCAGCTCCAGCGAGTCAGGGTTGATAACCCATCCGCCAACTCACCGCCTGGCTCGCTGCCAGCAATTGCCGGGCCGCCGGTCCATCTTCATCGGCATGGAACAACGAGGTCGGCCCCACCACCGTCATCACCGCCACCACCTGCCCCAGCGCATTGAATACCGGCGCCGACAGCGCATCGACCCCCGGCATCAGCAAACCATGCACAAAGTGCAGGCCACGCTGGCGAATCTGCTCACAGGCCTGCACATACGCCTGGTCGTCCGCCAGCGCATGGGCGATGCCGGCCTGGATCTCCTGCGCGCGCAGGTCAACGGTTTCGCGCTCAGGCAAAAACGCGCTGAACACCAGGCCCGTCGAGGAACTGAGCAGCGGCAGCACCGAGCCCAATTGCGTCACCACCGTGACCGCACGCACCGCCGGTTCGATATGCACCACGGTCGCGCCGTGGTTGCCCCATACCGCGAGAAAGCAGGTTTCATTCAACCCGTCGCGCAGCTGCGCCAGGGGCAGGGTGGCGACTTTCAGTACGTCCATGCTGCCCAGCGCCGCCAGCCCCACGCGCAAGGCCTCGCGGCCCAGGCCGTAATGGTTGGTGGCCGCGTTCTGTTCGGCAAACCCCGAGGCAATCAGGGCCTGCAAGTAGCGGTGGACCTTACTGGCCGGCATCTGCACGTGCTCGGCCAGGCGCGACAGGGATGTGGCCGGCGACAGTTCGGCCAGGGCCTTGAGGATGTCGGTGCCGACTTCGGCCGAGCGGACTTTCTGTTTACCGGTGTCGCGGGGGGCGGGCGGCTTTTCCATGGAGAGCGTGTGTCCGAAAGACGAATGGCGGTCTTTATAGCTTGACGGTCGATACGGAGCAAATTACGTTATGCGTAACTGGATTACGATAAAAACAACTTCCTTACTGAGGACGATCCATGACCCTCGATTATCAATCGGGCTTTGGCAATGAATTCGCCAGCGAAGCCTTGCCAGGTGCACTGCCGGTCGGCCAGAACTCCCCGCAAAAAGCGCCCTACGGGCTGTACACCGAACTGTTCTCCGGCACCGCGTTCACCATGGTGCGCAGCGAAGCCCGGCGCACCTGGATGTATCGCATCCAGCCGTCGGCCAATCACCCGGCATTCATCAAGCTGGACCGGCAACTGGCCGGCGGCCCGCTGGGCGAGGTCACGCCCAACCGCCTGCGCTGGAACCCGCTGGATATACCTGCACAACCCACCGACTTTATCGACGGCCTGGTCGGCATGGTGGCCAACGCCGGCGCCGAGAAACCCTCCGGCATCAGCATCTATCACTACCGTGCCAACTGCTCCATGGAGCGGGTGTTCTTTAATGCCGACGGCGAACTGTTGATCGTTCCCGAGCAAGGCCGCCTGCGCATCGCCACCGAACTGGGGGTGCTGGAGGTCGAGCCGCTGGAAATCGTCGTGTTGCCACGGGGCCTGAAATTTCGCATCGAGCTGCTGGATGCCAAGGCTCGCGGCTACGTCGCCGAAAACCACGGCGCGCCGCTGCGCCTGCCGGACCTGGGGCCGATTGGCAGCAATGGCCTGGCCAACCCCCGGGACTTCCTGACCCCGGTCGCCCACTACGAACATCTTTCGCAACCTACGCCTCTGGTGCAGAAGTTCCTCGGCGAGCTGTGGGGCTGCACCCTCGACCACTCGCCGCTGAACGTGGTGGCCTGGCATGGCAATAACGTGCCGTACAAATATGACCTGCGTCGCTTCAACACCATCGGCACGGTGAGCTTCGATCACCCGGACCCGTCGATCTTTACTGTGTTGACCTCGCCCACCAGCGTTCACGGCCTGGCCAACCTCGACTTCGTGATCTTCCCGCCGCGCTGGATGGTGGCCGAGAACACCTTCCGTCCACCCTGGTTCCACCGCAACCTGATGAACGAATACATGGGCCTGATCCAGGGTGCCTATGACGCCAAGGCCGAAGGCTTCCTGCCCGGCGGCGCGTCGCTGCACAGTTGCATGAGTGCCCACGGCCCGGATGGCGAGACCTGCACCAAGGCCATCGCCGTCGACCTGGCGCCGCACAAAATTGATAACACCATGGCCTTTATGTTCGAGACCAGCCAGGTGCTGCGCCCGACCCGCTTCGCCCTGGATTGCCCGCAATTGCAAAACACTTACGACGCTTGCTGGGCCACGCTGCCGGCAACCTTCAACCCGAATCGGAGATAAGCCATGACGCAGTCCACTCTCACCCGCAGTTGGGTGGCCTCGGCCAACGGTCACACGGATTTCCCCCTGCAGAACCTGCCCCTGGGCATCTTCAGCCACAACGGTTCGGCACCGCGCAGTGGCGTGGCGATCGGCGAGCACATTTTTGATCTGCAAGCGGCCCGTGACCTGTTTGACGGTGAAGCGCGCCGCGCCATCGACGCTATGGCGGACGGCCAACTGAACGCCTTCTTCGAACTGGGCCGCGGCCCACGGGTGGCACTGCGCGAACGCCTGCTGGAACTGCTCGCCGAGGGCAGCAGCCAACAAGCCCAGCTGCAAGCCCTGGGCGCCCAGGTGTTGCCACTGGCCGCCGATTGCCAGATGCACCTGCCGGCGAAAATCAACGATTACACCGACTTCTACGTCGGCATCGAACACGCGCAGAACGTCGGCAAACTGTTCCGCCCGGACAACCCCTTGCTGCCCAACTACAAGTACGTGCCGATTGGTTATCACGGCCGCGCCTCGACCATCCGTACCTCCGGCACCGAGGTGCGCCGGCCCAAGGGCCAGACCCTGCCAGCCGGCCAGACCGAACCGACCTTCGGCCCGTGCGCACGCCTGGACTACGAGCTGGAACTGGGCATCTGGATCGGCCAGGGCAATGCCATGGGCGACTCGATTGCCATTGGCGATGCCGCCGAGCATATCGCTGGCTTCTGCCTGCTCAACGACTGGTCGGCCCGCGATATCCAGGCCTGGGAATACCAGCCACTGGGGCCGTTCCTGTCGAAAAGCTTTATCACCAGCATCTCGCCCTGGGTGGTCACGGCCGAAGCCCTGGAACCGTTCCGCAAGGCCCAGCCCGCGCGCCCGGCCGGCGATCCACAACCGCTGCCGTACCTGCTGGCCCCCCGTGATCAGGCCGCTGGCGGCTTTGATATCGAACTGGAAGTGCTGCTGACCACCGCCGCGATGCGCGAGCAGAACCTGGCGCCCCATCGCCTGACCCTGAGCAACACCCAACACATGTACTGGACCGTGGCGCAAATGGTCGCGCACCACAGCGTCAACGGCTGCCAACTGCAGGCCGGCGACCTGTTTGGTTCGGGCACCCTGTCGGGCCCCGAGGCCGGTCAGTTCGGCAGCCTGCTGGAAATCACCGAAGGCGGCAAAAAGCCGATCGAACTGGCCTCCGGCGAAGTGCGCAAGTTCCTTGAAGACGGCGATGAAATCATCCTGCGCGCCCGCTGCCAGCGTGAGGGGTTTGCCTCCATTGGTTTCGGCGAATGCCGTGGCACTGTGGTCGCCGCGCGCTAAGGGGGCGAGGGGATGGAGCTCTATACCTACTATCGTTCCACGGCGTCTTATCGGGTGCGTATCGCCCTGGCGCTCAAGGGCCTGGACTTTACCGCGCTGCCGGTCAACCTGCTGGTGCCCAAGGGCGGCGCCCACCGCCAGCCCGAGTACCTGGCGATCAACCCCCAGGGCCGTGTCCCGGCGTTGCGTACCGACGAGGGCGAACTGTTGATCCAGTCGCTGGCGATCATCGAATACCTGGACGAACGTTATCCACAGGTACCGCTGCTCGCCAAGGACCTGGCGGCCCGCGCCCATCAGCGTGCAGTGGCGTCGATCATCGGTTGTGACATCCACCCGCTGCACAACTCCAGCACTCAGAACCTGCTGCGTCAGTGGGGGCATGACGAGGCGCAATTGCTGGAGTGGATCGGGCACTGGATCAGCCAGGGCCTGGGCGCCGTGGAGCAATTGATCGGTGACCAGGGCTATTGCTTCGGTGACCAGCCAGGGCTGGCGGATGCGTTTCTGATCCCGCAGTTGTATGCGGCAGAGCGCTTCAAGGTGGCGCTGGAGGGTTACCCGCGAATCCAGCGTGTCGCGGCATTGGCGGCCAAACACCCCGCCTTCATCCAGGCCCACCCCTCCAACCAACCTGACACACCTGACACCCCCTAGATCCATGTGGGAGCTGACTTGCCAGCTCCCACAAGTGATACCCCATAAAAATAAAAAGGTCCTTGCGATGCACAATCAGATTGCCAGCTTTCGCGCGGCACTCGACGCCCGTCCGGTGTCGCGCTACCAGTGGTTGATTCTCCTGTTGTTAGCGTTGTTGCTGGTCACCGATGGTTACGACGCCCAGGTGTTGGGTTACGTGGTCCCGGCCCTGGCCCAGGACTGGGGCCTGGAAAAGGCCGCCTTCGGCCCGGTGTTCAGTGCCAACCTGCTGGGGCTGACCTTGGGCTCCCTGGCTGTGACGCCCCTGGCCGACCGTTTCGGCGTGCGCCGCATCCTGCTCGCCTGCGTACTGATCTACGCCAGCCTCACGGTGCTGATGGTATTCGCCAACTCCCTGAATACCCTGATGGCCGCGCGCTTTATCTGCGGCATTGGCATGGGCGGCGCGATGCCCAGCGCCATGGCCTTGATGTCGGAATATTCGCCACCGCGTATGCGCACGTTGATGGTGACGCTGGCGGCCTGCGGGTTCTCGTTCGGCGGGGCAGCAGGCGGTTTTGTCGCGGCGGGGTTTATCGACAGCTTTGGCTGGCAGGCGGTGTTCCTTGCCGGTGGCGTGACGCCGTTGCTGCTGTTTCCCTTTCTGGTATGGCTGCTGCCTGAATCCTTGCCGCGTTTGTTGCGCGATGCACCGCCCTATACGCGCCTGCAGAAAGTCACGGCGCGCATGCTGCCCGGTTGGCAGGCACCGGCGGCCAGCGAAGAACAGAATCGCCAGGAGCAGGGCAGCAAGCTGACTGTCGTGGAGTTGTTTCGCAATGGCTATGCACGGCCGACGCTGCTGATCTGGTCGACCTTTTTTGTCAGCCTGATCCTGCTGTATTTCATGATCAGTTGGTTGCCGTCACTGCTGCTGGAAAGTGGCATGGCCTTGAACAAAGCCAACCTAGTGACCTCGATGTTCCTGTTCGCCGGCACCCTGGGCGCGATTGGCATGGCCTGGTTTGCCGACCGCCTGAAAAGCAAAGTACGCCTGCTTTCCGGTGTATTGGCGGCAGCGGCGGTGTGCACGATTCTGCTGGGGCTCAACCATGACAACCCGCGTTACCTGGTGGCGTTTGTGTTTGCGGCGGGCTTTTGCATCATCGGCGGCCAGTTGACCCTCAATGCATTTGCCAGCAACTTCTACCCGGCCCATGTACGTGCCACGGGCACCGGCTGGGCACTGGGTGTCGGGCGGTTTGGTTCGATCCTGGGGCCGTTGTTTGGCAGCATGCTGCTGGCGATGCACGTGCCGGTGCAGCAGATTTTCTTCTTCTGCGCGATTCCGGCGGTGATCGCCGCGTTGTTGATCATTCAGGTGCGCTCGCCCGAGGCCAAGGCGCCGGTTGAGATCCTTCAGCACCCGCTTGAATCCTGAGGGGCAACCCCCTTACTTGTGGGAGCTGTCGAGCCCCAGCGAGGCTGCGATGGGGGCGGCGCGGTTCAAGGTCTCCGTCAATGCACCACCGCCCCAGGCGGCAAATGCCCCAGCCGCTCCGTCAGGCGCAGCCGCTGCACCGGGTCTTCACTGAGCAACAGCGCATGCTCAAGATCGAAGCGCTCGGCATTCGGGCAATCCAGGTGCTTGTACAGACTGGCCCGCGCCAGATAGTCGGCGGCGCTGGCGTCGCCCAGCTCCAGCACGCGCTCGGCGTCGATCAGCGCCGCGAGGTGATGGTCATTGGTCAGGTGCAGTTGCCGCAGGTTGCGCGACAGCCGCTGCAGGATCAGTCGCGGCTCGGCGCTGCGCAGGTGTTCGGCTTGCAGCTTGAGATTGGGGCCGTACTGGCGTTGCAGCAGTTCGCGGCAGTCGTTGGGGTACAGCCGCCGCCCGCCGCAGGGGTCGAGCAAATGATCGGCACCGCTTACCCGCAGCAGGAAGTGCCCCGGAAAATTGACCCCCACCATAGGGATCTCCAGGCGCCGCGCCAACTCCAGGGCGATCAGGCCCAGGGCCAGGGGTTGTCCACGGCGGCGCTGCAACACCTTGTCCAACAGGGCGGCGGCGGGGCGCAAGGGGGTGAAGTCATCCTGGGCGAACCCCAGGTCATTCATTATCCGCAGCAACGGCTGGCCCAGTTCATCGGCCGGCAGCAGCGGCATGCCGAGGCTGACTTGCTGTTGCAGCACCGTGAAGTCAGCCAGGATCGCCTGCGAGTCCACGGCAGGGTCGTGCTCGGCAGCGATCCATAACGCGGCCTCAAACAGCGCCGGAGGCGAGCGGTGCAGGCATTCGAAAAAGGCTTGGCGGGGATTCATTGCATTCTCCGTCGGATGTCCCGTTTTAGCCTTGCCAAGAACTTTCGTCCAGCTTCTTGAGAACCGGCCTACCTGGATATGTCGCAAAGCCTGTAATTACGGGCTGCTTATTCCTGCACGCTCCGGCAACCTTTTCCCGGCAGCCTATACTTGGCGACTACAAGAAGTGATTCGGGAGCTTGACGATGTTTGCTCTCATGCACAGCACCCGCCTTGAATCCCTGCACCTGAGCGTTGACCCGGTGACCGGGTTGAAGGCGGTCATTGCCATCCACAGCAGTCGCTTGGGGCCGGCCCTGGGTGGCTGTCGCTACCTGGCCTACCCCGACGATGAAAGCGCCGTGGCCGATGCCGCGCGCCTGGCCCAAGGCATGAGTTACAAGGCCGCGCTGGCCGGTCTGCCGGTGGGCGGTGGCAACGCGGTGATCATCCGCCCGGCCCATGTGGAAAGCCGCGCCGCGCTGTTCGAGGCTTTCGGCCGGTGTATTGAGCAGCTCGATGGCCGCTATATCACCGCCATCGACAGCGGCACCTCTGTGGCCGACATGGACTGCATCGCCCAGCACACGCGCTTTGTCACCAGCACCACCGCCGCCGGCGACCCGTCACCCCATGCGGCCATGGGCGTATTCGCCGGCATCCGCACCGCCGCCATGGCCCGCCTGGGCAGCGACAACCTGGAAGGCCTGCGTGTGGCAATCCAGGGCCTGGGCAACGTCGGCTACGCCCTGGCCGAACAACTGCACGCCGCTGGCGCCGAATTGCTGGTGAGCGATATCGACCCTGGCAAAGTGCAACTGGCCATGGAGCAACTGGGCGCCCACCCGATTGCCAACGAAGCCTTGCTCAGCACCCCGTGCGACATTCTCGCGCCGTGCGGCCTGGGCGCCGTCCTCAACCGCCAGAGCGTCGCCCAACTGCGTTGCGCCGCCGTGGCCGGCTCCGCCAGCGCGCAACTGACCCACCTGCAAGTGGCCGACCAATTGGAGGCGCGTGGCATCCTCTACGCACCGGACTACGTGATCAACTCCGGCGGCCTGATCTATGTCGCCCTCAAGCACAACGGCGCGGACCTGGCGACCATCACCGCGCACCTGTCCAACATCGGCACCCGCCTGACCGAAATCTTCGGCCACGCCCAGGCCGAAAAACGCTCACCTGCGCGGGTGGCCGATGAACTGGCCGAGCGCCTGCTGTACGCCGAGCCCTTATTAAAAAGGCCCTGAATCAACGATTCAGGGCCTGTTCAATTCGGGCTTTATTCCGCCGCCGGGTTCAGCAACTCGGACAACGCATCCGGCTGGCTCTTGAACGCCTTGGCAAACACATCGCGATTCTTCGCCATGTAGATCCCGGCTTCTTCCACCTGCTGCTCGCTCAGGGACGGCACGGCTTTTTGCAACACTTCTGCGAGCAACTCAGCGAGTTCAAGCATCTTGTCATGACGGTCAGCTTCGGCTTTATCCATGAACAAACGCTCCAGATCTCGGCTGCTGCGGTATACCACTTCGACGGCCATTCACCACCTCACATGCCTTCACGATAGTTGTCTATTGCGACTACTGTATTTATATACAGCTAAAAGGATAAGCCAATCCATGGGGTTTGGGTAGCAGCTTTTTAATGTAGTTGGGAAATGGGGGTTTGCTACAACGGAAATTTCTGACAACTTGCCGGGGTTGCGCTGGATTTGTCCGGTGGCTTACCTTCCTCGGGCGCTGCGTATGCAGCGAGTGGGCTTGGCGGCCCGGTAGAAGATAGCGCAACGACCCCCCAACAAGATTGCTGGCGTTTTAACGCCTGCTTTCCTATGTCATGGCGGGTTGCGCAGGGACCCTTCGGGGTGCTGGGTTTCTTCTTACCGGTCCGCCAACCTTGTGCAATCCGTCACCCAATCTGCTTGGCGGCAGACGGCGGTGGATCTCCATTCGATCAAGAAGAGATACGCCATGAAAAAGAACTCCCCCAACCCCCCAGACAACTCACGCAATGACGCTCGGCTGCAAGCGGCTGCCAATCGGGCCATTGATCACTACTTGCGGTCTGAATCGCTTCAACCTGCTCCGGAGCCCCCCGCGACGCTTTTCAGCGTAACGCCTCGGGCTGATACGCAAACCTTACTGGTCAACGCCAGCGAAACCTTGAATAGCGCCCGTGAAATGGCAAGCACACTGGCTTTTGATCTTGATGGCTCACAGCGCAGCTTGCTGTTGGCAATTCACCAGTTGGTGGAGATGGGTGGTTTACTGGTTGACCGCGCGCTAGAGCAGGTGGCATAGGCCGATCCCAATACACAGGAGCTGGCAAGCCAGCTCCTACAAAATCGGCATAGGCTTTGAATTTTTATCGAGACTTCTTTTCCCTCAGATATCCCCGCAGATACCCAAGAGCCCTCCGCCAGTTATGACCACTGGTTTCGTTCCGAGGTGAACGCTGCCCTTGATGATCCAAGCCGTGGCGTCCCTCATGATCACGTCATGGCAGAAATGCGGGCGCTGATTGACGCCAAGGTCGCAAGACATTCAATTGATTGAAGTGCCTCATATCAACCCGCCATCATCTCACTCTGCAATCCCTGGCCTTTTTTCTGCATGCCTAACTATCGTCACGCCGAACGGGCATTATCCGATCAGCCGTGAGGCACGACGCAGGTATTGGCCGGGTTGGTTATTTTTTAAACAGTGGTGGTGAGCAATGACAGAAATGAAGTGGGCCGACAAAGTGCGCAAAAGCCTGCACGCGAATGCAGATTCCCTGGGCAACCTGGCAGTGGAGGCGTTTCACTATCTGGCGCTTTTTGGTATCGGTGCAATCACCGCCTATGCGGCAATAATGACCTTTATCGACATGTTGCAAAAAGGCGGCATCAGCGTTGATGACATCCTGTTGCTGTTTATCTACCTGGAGCTGGGCGCCATGGTGGGGATCTACTTCAAGACCAACCACATGCCGATCCGCTTCCTGCTCTACGTGGCGATCACGGCGTTGACCCGCCTGCTGATCGGCGACGTGTCCCACCACAATGCCCCGGACCTGGGCATCATTTACTTGTGTGGCGGGATTCTGTTGTTGGCGTTCGCCATCCTGGTGGTGCGTTTTGCTTCGTCGCGCTACCCATCGGTCAAGGAAAAGTCCGAATCCTGAGTCAGAGCCCGGCCGCGATGGGCGGCCGGTTGCTCGGCGGGCGCTGCAGCAGTTTGTGACTGTCGCCGTCGGTCATCACTGCCAAAATCTCCATGGCGCTGTGCCCTTGTTCAATGGCAATGCCGAATTGCACACTTTGCACCAGGCGTTTGAGCCGTTGCGGGTCGTTGCGCTGTTCGGCGCTGATCATGCGTTTGGCGACCACGCCGCTGTCATCGGAGAGGGTCAGCATGATGCTGCCGTCCAGGCGCTGGATGCTCAGGTTGACCCGGTATTGGGGGGCGAACGTGTCGGTGATCAGTTGAAAAGGATTGTCCATGGTGCGTTACCGCCTGAGAAGAACATGCACTGATTGACGACCGGTATGGCGATTGGTTCGTGTTGCCTGACCACCGGTCGCAAGCTCCGTTTTCCTTCAGTGGGTGTACAGCAAGGGGCGTGCCGTACAGCTATCTTTCTGACGACGAACTGCCCCTGTGGGAGCGGGCTTGCCCGCGATTGCGGTGGATCAGCCAACCATTCAGTGACTGATGCAGCGCTATCGCGGGCAAGCCCGCTCCCGCAGGTTGATCTGTGCAGTGAGCTGTTTCAGGGCACCAGCGAGAAAATGACCGCCGACAGCGCAATCAGCCCCACCAACACCACAAACACATTCGACACCTGGCCCGAATACTGGCGCAGCGATGGCACGCGGCGGATTGCGTACATCGGCATCAGGAACAGCAAGCACGCGATGATCGGCCCGCCGAGGGTTTCGATCATGCCCAGGATGCTTGGGTTGAACGTGGCCACGGCCCAGCAACTGAGGATCATGAACACCGCGGTGCAGCGTTCCAGCCAGCGCGCCGACAAGGTGCGGTTGCGCCCGCGCAGGGTTTTGACGATCAGGCCCTGGAAGCCTTCGCTGGCGCCGATGTAGTGGCCGAGGAAGGATTTGGTGATGGCCACCAGCGCGATCAACGGCGCCGCGTAGGCGATGACCGGGGTCTGGAAGTGGTTGGCCAGGTAGGACAGGATCGAAATGTTCTGCGCCTTGGCGGCGGCAAGATCAGCCGGTGACAGCGCCAGTACGCAACTGAAGCAGAAGAACATCACCGTCAGCACCATCATGCCGTGGGCCGTGGCCAGGATGCCGCTGCTCTTGCGTTCGGCTTGGGCGCCGTACACGCGTTTCTGGTCCACCGCAAAGGCCGAGATGATCGGCGAATGGTTAAACGAAAACACCATCACCGGAATCGCCAGCCACAGGGTCTTGAAGAACACCGGCAGGGGCATGCCCTCGCTGGCGGAGGCGAAGAACGCGCCGTTCCAGTTGGGGATCAGGCTTACGGCCAACAGCAGCAAGGCGGCGACGAACGGGTAGACCAGCACGCTCATGGCCTTGACGATCACGCCCTGGCCGCATCGCACAATGGCCATCAGGCCGAGGATCAGCACCAGGGACAGGATCGCCCGTGGCGGCGCAGTCATGTGCAGTTGGTGTTCCATGAAACTGCCGAGGGTGTTGGTCAGCGCGACGCTGTACACCAGCAGGATCGGGAAGATGGCGAAGAAGTACAGCAGGGTGATCAGCTTGCCGGCGCCGACGCCGAAATGTTCTTCCACCACGTCAGTGATGTCGCCGGATTTGCCCGACAGCACAAAGCGCGTCAGCCCACGGTGGGCGAAGAAGGTCATGGGGAAGGCCAGCAGCGCCAGTACGATCAGCGGCCAGAAGCCGCCGACCCCGGCGTTGATCGGTAGAAACAGAGTGCCAGCACCGATGGCGGTACCGTAGAGGCCCAGCATCCAGGTGGTGTCGTGCTTGCTCCAGCCGGTCGTTACGGTTTGCGTGACAGCAGCGGGATTTTCGGCAGCAGGTGTACGTACATCGGTCATCGTTATTGCCTCATTATTATTTTTGCGCGGGCTCACGTAGGGGGCAGGTAGCAGTGCTCCTCAGCACTCCACCCAGCTGACCGCCAGGCCGCCCCGTGAAGTTTCTTTATATTTGTCATGCATATCGGCGCCGGTATCGCGCATGGTGCGGATCACCCGGTCGAGGGAAATGAAGTGTTTGCCGTCGCCACGCAGGGCCATTTGTGTGGCGTTGATGGCTTTGACGGCGGCGATGGCGTTGCGCTCGATGCAGGGCACCTGGACCAGGCCGCCGACGGGGTCGCAGGTCAGGCCGAGGTTGTGCTCCAGGCCGATTTCGGCGGCGTTTTCCAGTTGCTCGGGGGTGGCGCCGAGAATATCCGCCAGGCCCGCAGCGGCCATGGCGCAGGCCGAACCGACTTCGCCCTGGCAGCCGACTTCAGCGCCGGAGATCGAGGCGTTTTTCTTGCACAGGATGCCGACGGCGGCTGCGGCCAGGAAGAAGTTGACTACATCATCGTCGGACGCATCAGCATTGAACTTCATGTAGTAGTGCAGCACTGCCGGAATGATCCCGGCCGCGCCGTTGGTCGGTGCGGTGACCATGCGCCCACCGGCGGCGTTTTCTTCGTTGACGGCGAGGGCGAACAGGTTGACCCACTCCATGGCCGACAAGGTCGAGGTGATCACATTCGGTTTGCCGATTTCCAGCAGGCTGCGGTGCAGTTTTGCGGCGCGGCGCGGCACATCCAGGCCGCCGGGCAAGATGCCTTCATCACGCAGGCCTTGCTCGACGCACTCGCGCATTACCGACCAGATGTGCAGCAGGCCACTACGGATTTCTTCATCGCTACGCCAGGCGCGTTCGTTGGCCATCATCAATTCAGAAACCCGCAGGCCATGCTTGTTGCACAGGGCCAGCAGTTCTACGGCGCTGGAAAAGTCGTAGGGCAGCTCTACATCGCTGGTGGGAGCAATACCCGACTCGGCCTCGGCCGCCTCGATGATGAAACCACCGCCCACCGAGTAGTAGGTCTGTTCGCTCAACAGGCCGTTTGCCCCGTAGGCATGCAGGGACATGGCGTTGGGGTGGTAGGGCAGGCTTTCCTCCAGCAGCAGGAGATCGTGCTGCCAGCTGAAGGCAATTTCTTTTTGGCCTGCGAGCATCAACCTGGAGGATTCGCGCAACTGCTGGATACGCGGCCCGATCGAGGTGGGGTCAACCCGATCTGGCCATTCGCCCATCAACCCCATCACGCACGCGCGATCGGTGGCGTGGCCCACGCCGGTGGCAGACAGCGAGCCGTACAGGCGCACTTCCACGCGTTGGGTGTGCTCCAGCAATTGTTGGTCGGTGAGGGACTGGGCGAAGGTTGCCGCAGCCCGCATAGGGCCCACGGTATGGGAGCTGGATGGGCCGATGCCCACCTTGAATAGATCAAAAACGCTGATAGCCATGCTAAAGCCTTACAAGCTATGGAGTAGGAAATCGCTGCCATGTTTTGTAGGACAAGCGGAAGAGGCGCGATACTGAGCCTCTAGATCGGCACTGACCAACGAATTATCCTAAGACACCCTTTAGCAGGACTAAACTCTATGGCTCGCCCCCTGCATGCCCAGACCTATGTCTGGTTGCACGTATTTGCCTGCGCTGCACGGCATTTATCCTTTACCCGTTGCGCCGAAGAACTGCACATCACCCCTGGGGCGGTCAGCCAGCAGATTCGCCAACTGGAGGAGCGTCTGGGCTTTCGCCTGTTCCATCGCCGGGCGCGTGGCGTGGAGTTGAGTGCCGAAGGGCAGCGGCTGGCGACCACGGTAAGCGAGGCCTACGGCAGCATTGATGCCGAGTTGCAGCGCCTGGATGCGGGGATGATCAGCGGCACCCTGCGGCTGCGCTCGATTCCGTCCTTTCTGGGCAAATGGTTGACGCCGCGTTTGCCGCGTTTGCAGCAGCGTTTCCCGGATATCCAGTTACGGTTGGTGGCCGAGGACAGCAGCATTGCCTTGCACGAAGGCGACTTTGACCTGGCCATCGACCTCAACGACGGCAGTTATCCCGGTTTGTTATCCACAGCCTTGCTCGACGAGCAGATATTTCCGGTGTGCGCGCCAAGCCTGTTGCGCGGGCGGCCGCCGTTGCACGGTCCGGCCGACCTGGCCCACTTCCCGCTGTTGCACGACATCACTGCCTGGCGTGGGAGTTATGAATACGCCGAGTGGGAGTTTTACCTGAATGCGATCGGCTATCCCGACGCCGACGTGCGACGTGGGCACACCTTTAACCGCAACCACCTGACCATCGAGGCGGCGATTGCCGGCATGGGCGTGGCGATTGCCCGGCGCACCTTGCTCAATGACGAATTGGAGCGCGGCACCCTGATCGTGCCATTCGGCCTTGCGGTACCGAATCACAAGCGCTACGTGCTGCTGTATGCGCCAGGCGCACTGAACCATCCCGGCGTACGTGCGGTGCATGACTGGCTGGTGGAAGAGGCGGGGATTTTTCGCGGATTGCACCCCTTGGGAGAGGGTCAATTGTGAGGAATTACGCAGGTAGGTGGGGATACCCAACTCCCGACGATAACAGCGCTTTGAGCGGCTGTCAGGCTTAATTTGTAATGTAGGATTTATCTTTGCATAGGGGTTGAATTGTTCCTTCAGGTGCTCAATTGTGTAGTTAAGAGGTCATGGTTTCACCGCATCGGTGTTGCAGTTGTGATCTCTGGCGAGCTAGCTGAAATAAGGGAAACACTATGCAAATCCAAGTCAACAGCGACAACCATATTGAAAGCAGCATCCGACTGGAGGAGTGGGTACGTACTACCATTGAGAGCACGCTCGAACGTTATGAAGAAGACCTGACCCGCGTCGAGGTCTACCTGCGGGATGAGAACGGCGACAAGCCGGGCCCCCATGATTTGAGTTGCCGCCTGGAAGCGCGGCCAAAGGGCCATCAACCGATTTCGGTCATCCATAAAGCCGACACCCTGGAACAAGCGATCGACGGGGCGGCCACCAAGCTGGATAACGCGCTGGAGCATCTGTTCGGCAGACTGCAAGGCAAGCCGCGTGCAGAGAAACGCACGCCCAACAACCAAGTCGATGAAGCCGGGCTTGAAGAGGAATTCCTGGAAAACGAACAGGCTGCGCTTAACAGCTGATTGCTGACTGTTTTTCAACCCCATAAAAAACGGGCCTGCAGATGCAGGCCCGTTTTTTTGTGGCTGATAGGTATCAAATGTCGGAGCTGGCCAGCAGTGTATTCAGGATCTTTGCCGGCCCGTCAGAACGCGACTGAGGTCTGCACATACACGGTGCGCGGTTCTCCCACGTATTTGCCTTTGTTGTTATCGTCAAACGAACGGGTGAAGTACTGGGTGTTGAATATGTTTTTCACCCCCACCGCCACATTCAGATCCGACAACTGCGGGCCGAAGTCGTATGCCGCGCGGCTGCTGAACAGCATGTAGCCGGGGATGCGCCCATTGCTGCCATCCACGCGTTCGGCCTGGGTGTTGGCGTTATCGGCGAATTGGCTGCTCTGGTAGGTGCTGTCCAGGTTCAACTTCCATTGGCCTTCGGTGTAGCCCACGCCCAGGGTGCCTTTGTGCTTGGACGAGAAGGGCACGCGGTTGCCTTTGTTCGGGCCGTCTTCGCGGATGGTTGCATCGACATAGGCGTAGCTGGCGTACACATCAAAGCCAGCCAGCGCCGGGCTCAAGCCGTCGAGGGCGTAATTGACGCTGGACTCGATACCCTGGTGCCGCGTTTCGCCCCGGGCGATCACCGAGTCGTTGGTCTGGTTGCTTTCGTACTGGTTGTCGAAGTTGATCAGGAACGCGCCGATTTCTGCGCGCAGCGCGCCATTGTCGTAGCGCGTGCCGACTTCCCAGGTGCGGGCCTTTTCTGGCTTGACCGCACCGCTGCTCACACGGTTGGGCATCTGGCTGTACTGCACGCTGCCAAAGGAACCTTCGGTGTTGGCATACAGGTTCCAGTCGTCAGTCAGGTGATACAGCACGTTCAACGCCGGCAGGGCGGTGTTGTAGTCACCCTTGTATTTGACGTCGGTCAGGTTGTTGGTCTGCTGGGACTTGATCATCTCGTAGCGAATGCCCGGGGTCACGGTCCATTTGCCGATATCGATTCGGTCGTCGATAAAGAACGCGTTGGCTTCGGTGCCACCCCGGGTGTCGCGGTCGTTGCGGCTGTCGGTGTTGGGCAGTTGCTGGTTGGCGCTGATCGGCGTGCGGTAGCGCAATTCATGCCCGGCCTCGTTGATGTAGCGGTAGCCCACGCCCACCTCGTGGCTGCTCGGGCCGAGGTCGAAGCCTTGGGCCAGGCGGGTTTCCAGGCCGCGTACCCAATATTCGCGCGGCGACAGCGAAAGGAAGCTGCCCTGGTCCAGATAACCGCTGCGCAAGGTCTTGGTAAAGAAGCTGTTGACGGTGAATTCCCGGCGATCTTCCTGGTAGCGATAGCCTACGTTGAACATCGTACGGCGGCCCCAGAACTTGTCGTAGGGCCGGGTGGATTGATACGGGTCGGCCTTGTAGGCCGCCGTGCTCAAGCCACCGGGCATATCGGCCTGACCCTCGTAGTACTGGGCCATGGCATTGAAGCTGTTGGCTTCGTCCAGCTGGTAGTGGCCCTTGAGGATCAGGTCGTCGATTTGGGTGTCGCTGTGTTCACGCCAGTCACCGCCGCGGGTGCCGGAATACAGCAGCGCGCCGCCCAGGCCATTGTCGGCGGTGCCGCCGGCCAGCAGGTTGCCGGTGGTCTTGAAGCCATCGTGGCTGGAAGACGGGCTGGTCTCGGTCTGCAGGCCGCCCTTGACCATCGGTGCATCGGGAATTGCCCGGGTCACGAAGTTGACCACGCCGCCGACGTTCTGCGGCCCGTAGCGTACCGCGCCACCGCCGCGCACCACGTCCACGGCATCCATGTTGCCCATGCTGATGGGCGCGAACGACAGCTGCGGCTGGCCATACGGCGCGAAAGGCACCGGAATGCCGTCCATCAATACCGTCGAGCGCGACGCCAGGCGCGGGTTGAGCCCGCGAATGCCGAAGTTCAACGCCATGTCGTGGCTGCCGGTGCCGTTGTTTTCCGGCGCGTTGACCCCGGGAATACGGTTGAGCACGTCACGGGCCTGGGTTGCGCCCTGGCGCTCGAATTCTTCACGACGGATCACATCGCGGGCGCCGGGGTGTTCGAACACATTGATCTGCGCCGCATCGCCGAGCCAGTCGCCCACCACATTGGAGGTGCCCAGCTCCAGCGGGGCCGGCGCGTTCAGGGGTTGCAGGCTATAGGCATTGTCACCTTCGGCGCGGGCTTGCAGGCCGGTGCCCTTGAGCAATGCGTTCAAACCTTGCTCGGTGGTGTAGTTGCCCTGCAGGCCCTGGCTTTGCGCGCCGGCAGTCACTTCGGAGCCAAACGAAATCAGCACGCCAGCCTCACGCCCAAATTGATTCAATGCCGCTTCCAGAGACGCCGGGGCGATGTGATAAGGCTTGGCCTCGGCCGCCAGGGCGTAAGGCAGGGCGCTGAAACTGAGGCTGGCGCCCAGCAGCAAGTGGCGCAGCGTACGGGCGAGTGGCGTCAGGCGAGTCGGTTGCTGGGGCATGAAGAACGTTCCTCAGAGGTGGGAAACAGGGTGGCTTTCCCTCTCTGTCACGCGAGGTACGGAAAACGGCTCACGGGTGTCGAAAATAATTCAGGCGCGGGCTTCGACGCTGACCCAATAGCGGGTAAACCGCCGCACTTTGACTGGCAGGCTGATTTGCAGCAGGTCGAGGATGCGCTCGCTGTCGTCCAGCGGGTAGCTGCCGGAGATCAGCAGGTTGGCCACCTGCGGATCACACTGCAATTGGCCGCGGCGATAACGGCTCAGCTCCTCGAGGAAATCTGCCAGGCGCATGTGCGATGCCACCAGCATGCCGTCGGCCCAGGCACCCGTGTTGGCATCGGTGAGGCGCGGGGTATCCCAACCTTTGCGGGTGAGGTTGACCTGGTGGGATTTTTCCAGGGGCAGGGGCAGGCCGCTGTAGGACCTGGGTGCAATCTCCACCTGGCCATCCAGCACCGCGATCTGGGTGTGATCGTTGAACTGACGCACATTCACCTGTGCCGCCTGGGTGCTGACGACGCCCTGGCCGGTGATGATCTGCAACGGGGTGCTGGTGCGCAGCAATATCTCGCCTTCGAGCAGGCGGATCAGGCGCTGTGGGCCATCGAATTGCACATCCACCGCACTGGCAGTATTGAGTTGCAGCTGGCTGCCGTCGGCCAGTTGTACCTTGCGGCGCTGGCCGAGGGGGCTGCGATAGTCGGCGGTCAACGGCGGGATCAAGTGCTGCTGGCGCAAGCCCCACGTAGCCGCCGAGCCGACGCCGAGGATCAGCAGCAGTTTCAGGGCCTGGCGCCGGCTGCTGGATTGCGGTGCGTTCAACGCCGCATGGGCCAGGGGCGAGGGCATGCCGCGCAGGCGTTGGTTGACCCGCTGAATATGCTCCCACGCCCGTTGATGCTCGCTGTGGGCCTCCAGCCAGTGTTGCCATTTGGCCTGTTGGCGCGGGTTGAGCGGGCCTTGCTGCATTTGCATCAGCCATTGCACCGCCTGTTCGGCGACCTGGGTCGAGAAGTGTGTGGTGGGGTTCATAGGGCGAAATAGCAGCGCATGGCCGCTTTGTTCAGATGACGTTTGACGGTGGCGATGGAAATCCCCAGTTCGGCAGCGATTTGCGCGTAGGTCAGGCCATCGAGCTGGGCCAGCAGGAAGGCGCGTTTGACCAGTACGGGCAAACCGTCGAGCAACTGGTCCAGCTCCATCAGGGTTTGCAGGATGATCGCCCGCTCTTCTTCTGATGGCGCAGCAAGTTCAGGCATTTGCACCAGGGCGTCGAGGTAGGCGCGCTCCAGGTCCTGGCGGCGGTAGTGGTTGAACAGCACGCGCTTGGCGATGGTGGTGAGGAAGGCGCGGGGCTCGATCAGCGTCGGGGTTTCGCGGGCGCTCAACACCCGGATAAACGTGTCCTGGGCCAGGTCGGCGGCGCTGTGCGGGCAGCCGAGCTTGCGTCGCAACCAGCCGGTCAGCCAGTGGTGATGGTCGTGATACAGGACTTCGACGGTATTGGACGGCCGCAACGCGAACACTCCGGCAGCATCTGCATGCTTTAGATAACGAGAATTGTTCGCATTGTAGAGTAGCCAGGCGGCATTCGGCAATCAGCACGGGACCGATAGCCGTTTTAAAGCCGACACAAAACCCTGTGGGTATTCGCTTCATCCGTTCTCTTTTGCTTATAAGAATAATTATCATTAAACTCCCGCCCCTGATAACCAGGTTCCACTGGCATGAAAAGCAAAGCATCACTTCCTGTTTCCTATCGTCTCGGCGTGACGTCGCGGGTGCTGGCGGCTGTGGTCGGTGGCTATGTGCTGGCGTCCCTGGCCAGCGTGTGCCTGACCTTGTGGCTGCCAATCTCCCGCGCCGATGCGGTGGTCAGCGGCATGCTCAGTTCCTTTGTGTTCTACCTGCTGGCGGTGATCTGGTGTTTTGCCTGCCGCAGTGCCGCCCGCGCCTGGTTTGGCGTGCTGGTGCCCTGCGCGATACTGGCCACCCTGGCAGGCCTGGCCTATTGGATGGCGCGCCCATGAAAGAGGGTTTCCGTCAGGCCATGGCCTGGTTGCACACCTGGGCCGGGTTGATTTTCGGCTGGTTGCTGTTCGCGATTTTCCTCACCGGCACCCTGGCTTACTTCAAGGGCGAAATCACCCACTGGATGCAGCCGGAAGTGCCCGCCCATGCGGTGGACGATGCACGCAGTGTGGCCGTGGCGCAAAGCTATCTGGAACAGCACGCCCCCACGGCGGCGCGTTGGTTTATCGGCCTGCCCAACAGCCGCGACCCCGGTTTGTCGGTGATGTGGCAAGACAAGGTCGACCCTGGCCGGCGCGGCAACTTCATTGAAAAAATGCTCGACCCGGTCTCCGGCGAGCAACTCCAGGCCCGGGAAACCATGGGCGGCGAGTTCTTCTACCGGTTCCACTTCCAGTTGCAGATGCCTCACCCGTGGGGTCGCTGGTTGTCGACCATTGCGGCGATGGTGATGTTCGTCGCGCTGATCACCGGGATCATCACCCACAAGAAAATCTTCAAGGACTTCTTCACCTTCCGCCCGCGCAAGGGCCAGCGCTCCTGGCTCGATGGGCACAACGCGGTGGGCGTGCTGGTGTTGCCGTTCCACCTGATGATCACCTACAGCAGCCTGGTGATTTTCATGACCATGGTCATGCCCGCCAGCATCCTTGCGTCCTATGACGGCGACACCCGCGCCTTCTTCAATGAATTGTTCCCTTCCACCAACAACGCACCGGCCCTCGGCCAGCCGGGCAAGCTGCTGCCCTTGGCGCCGCTGGTAGAACAGACACGGGCGCAGTGGGACGGTGGGCACGTGGGGCGGCTGGCGGTGAACAACCCCGGCGATGTGAATGCCGCAGTCAATGTCTCCCGCGCCGGTTCTGACCGGGTGGTGCATGATTTCGGCAGCACCGTGTCCTTTAATGGCTCCACCGGCGAACTGCTGCGGGTGAGTGCCGAACAGTCGCTGCCGAAGGCGATCAGCGGCAGCTTCTATGGCCTGCACATGGGGCACTTCGCCGGCCCGCTGCTGCGCTGGTTGTACTTTATCTGCGGCCTGGCGGGCACGGCGATGATTGGCACCGGCCTGGTGATCTGGCTGGGCAAGCGTCAGCTCAAGCATGTAAAGACCGGGGTGATGCCGTTTGAGTTGCGCCTGGTGGAAGTGCTGAACATTGCCAGCATGTCCGGGCTGGTCATCGCCATTGCCGCGTTTTTCTGGGCCAATCGCCTGCTGCCTGTGAGCTTCGCCGAACGCTCGCACTGGGAAGTGCAGAGCTTCTTTATCGCCTGGGGCCTGACCCTGCTCCATGCCATGTTGCGCCGTGGCCGCCGTGCCTGGATCGAGCAATTGGGCCTGGGCGCCGTGCTGTTTATGGCGGTGCCGCTGCTCAATGCGCTGACCACCTCCGAGCACCTGGGCGTGTCAGTGGCCAAGGGTGATTGGGCCATGGCCGGCTTTGACCTGACCTGCCTGGGCAGCGGCCTGTTCCTGGCCTGGGCTGCCTGGAAAATGCAGCACCGCAGCGCCGCCCAGCCCCGGGCCGAGCGCGCCCGCCCACTGACCCTCAAAAGCGAGGTGCACTGATGTTGCTGGCCTTGTTGCTGTGCTATGCGGGCTTTGTTGCACTGTGCCTGTCCCTGGACCGTCACCATGGCGAGTTGCTGCACAGCAAGCCTTCGCCACGACGGCGCCTGGGGTTGCGCGTGGGCGGTTGGTTGTTGCTGGGGCTGTCGATCTGGCCGGCGGTACACATGGCCGGCTGGAGCCGGGGCCTGGTGGACTGGTGCGCGGTGCTGATGCTCAGCGGGCTGTTGCTGGTGCTGCTGTTGCCGTATCGGCCAAGGCTGGCCCTGGTTCTCGCGGGCGTCGGCCTGCTGGTCAGCCCCGTTGCGGCTTTCGCGACCCTCTGAGCGCCTTTTGATGATCGCCACGCCGCCCGAGTCCCAGGATCAGCCCCACGCAGAAGCGTCGGGCGGGCGCGCACATTTCCTGCAGGTATTTTTGTCCCAGCGTTCACAGATGGAGGCGTTGGTCAGTCGCCGCGTAGGCTGCCGGGCGACGGCAGCGGACCTGGTACAGGACCTGTTTCTGCGTTTCTGGCGCCGGCCCCTGGTGCAGGTCGAAGAACTCAGCACCTACCTGCTGCGCTGCGCCGGCAATATCGCCATCGACCACCTGCGCAGCGAAAACGCGCGGGTGCGCGGCACTGAAGGCTGGATGCCGGAGCAGCACGACCATCACAGCTCCGAGCCCCAGGCCGCGCTGGAAGCGGGCAACGATCTGCGCCATGTCGAAGCGGCGCTGCGCAGCTTGCCGGAGCGTACGCGGCAGATCTTTTTGCTCAACCGCATCCACGGGCGCAAATACGCAGAAATCGCCAAGGCCATGGGCCTGTCCCAAAGTGCCGTGGAAAAACATATGATGCGCGCCCTCGAGGCCTGCAAAGCCAGCCTTCGGCAAGCCCATCCGCCACGCTCGCCAGGGAAAGCACCGTGAACGTCACCCCGACACCCGCCCAGGAACAGGCCGCCCTGGCCTGGCTCAGCCTGCTGCACGATGCGCCGAGCAGTGGCGACCAGGCTACCTTCAGCCACTGGTTGCGTGCCGACCCGGCCCATGTCGAGGCGTATGCCCAGGCCCAGGTGCTGTGGGAACTGAGCGAAGTCCCGGCGAGTACTCTGGCTGACGAAGACGCGTTGGCCTTGCAGCGTTACCTCAAGGCCATGGACGGTGCGAAAGGCTCCCGCATGCGCCGCTGGTCTGCAGCGCTGGCAGTGGCGGCGTGCCTGGTGCTGATGGTGTCGCTGGGCGCGGGGTGGCAGCCGCAGCGCTGGGTCGATGACCTGGGCGCCGATTACGTCAGTGCGCCGGGTGAAGTCAAAACCGTGACCCTGGCTGATCAAAGCCAAGTCACCCTGGATGCCGACAGCGCGATTGCCGTGGATTTCAGTCACGGTGAGCGGCATATCCAATTGCGTCGCGGTGCCGGTTTCTTCAGCGTGGCCCACACCGGGCAAGCCTTTGTGGTGCACGCCGACAGCGGCGAAGTGCGGGTGCTGGGCACCCAATTTGAAGTGCGCCTGCAACCGGCGGGCGCCCAGGTGACGGTGCTGTCGGGGCGGGTAGGGGTTACGCCGTCGGCCCAGGGTCCTCAGCAAATACTGACGGCCGGCCAGCAAGTGGCCTACGCCGAGGGTGTGGCTGATGAGCGGCATGCGGTGGACAGTGAATCGCGCCTGGGCTGGCGCGATGGCTGGCTCAACTACTACAAGACCCCGCTGGCCGATGTGGTCAAGGACCTGGGCCGTTACTACCCCGGCCGCATCCTGCTGTTCAATGACGAACTCGGCGCCCGCCGGGTCAGCGGCAGCTTTCCGAGCAAAGACCCCGAGGCGGTGCTCAAGGCATTGCAAGCGGTGCTGGGCTTTGAGCAGCACAGTGTGTTGGGGCGGTTGATCGTGGTCCGCTAAAAACCAGCCCCACAGGAATCGTGAACGCCTGAAGAGAAAGTTGATAATTATTCTTATTTGCATTTATGATATGTTATTACATTCATGCAAAGGAGCCACCCTATGAAAGTCCTGTCCTCCCTCAAAGAAGCCAAGAACCGTCATCGCGACTGCCAGATCGTCAAGCGCCGGGGGCGGATCTATGTGATCTGCAAATCCAACCCACGCTTCAAGGCCCGGCAGGGCGGGGCGAAAAACAAGAATAAAGGCTGATGTTGAAATTATTTTCAATTTCACCTGAGGTAAAACCCCACGCCATCCGTGTAGTGCTTGAAACTGCGATCAATTCGCATTAACAGCGTTTTCTACACGGGTTCTCAAGCATGAAGTCCAGGGCAAAATCGGCGGTAGGCGGTTCGGTTAAACAGTGGCTGGGAGCCTCCCTTCTGGCCGCTTCAGGCCTGGCATTACAACCCCTGAGCCTGGCGCAAGCGGCGCAGGAGCAGAGCGCAGTCTTCAGCTTTGCGCTGCCGGCCAAGCCGTTGCCCCAGGCCCTGAGCGATTTCAGCCGGGTGACCGGCATCAGCGTGGTCTACACCGACGAAGCCCCCTACACCCTCAACGCCCCGGCCGTCAGTGGGCCGATGAGTGCCGCCCAGGCTCTGCAGCGCCTGCTGGGCAACTCCGGCTTGACCTTCCGCCAGATCGACGCCCGCACCCTGGCCCTGGAACCGCTGCCTAGCGAAGGCGCGGTCAACCTCGGCGCCACCACCATCAGCGGTGTCAACCAGCAGCAAACCACCAGCTACCAGCCACCGCCCACCAGCTCGGTGATGCGCTCCCAGGGCTTGCTGCTGGAAACCCCGCAAACCGTGAACATGGTGCCGGCCCAGGTGATGCGCGACCAGGTGCCGCGCAACCTCGATGATGCCTTGGCCAACATCAGCGGCATCACCCAGACCAACACCTTGGGCAGCACCCAGGATGCGGTGATGCTGCGTGGCTTTGGCGACAACCGCAATGGCTCGGTCATGCGCGACGGCATGCCCGTGGTGCAAGGCCGGGCGCTGAACGAAACCGCCGAGCGCGTCGAAGTGCTCAAGGGCCCGGCGTCGTTGCTATATGGCATCCAGGACCCGGGCGGGGTGATCAACATTGTCAGCAAGAAACCCGAACTGACCCAATCCACCGCCTTGACCGTGCGTGGCTCGACCTATGGCAGCGGCAAGAACGGCAGCGGCGGCAACCTCGACACCACCGGCCCGTTGGGCGACAGCGGCCTGGCTTACCGCTTGATCGTCGACCATCAGGATGAGGACTACTGGCGCAACTTCGGCACCTATCGCGAAAGCCTGATCGCGCCGTCCCTGGCCTGGTACGGCGACACGACCCAGGTGCTGCTGGCCTACGAGCACCGCGAATTTCTCTCACCGTTCGACCGTGGCACGGCCATCGACCCCAAGACCAATCACCCGCTGGACATCCCCGCCACGCGCCGCCTGGATGAGCCCTTCAATAATATGGAAGGCCGCTCGGACCTGTATCGCGTCCAAGTCGACCACGACCTGAACGACGACTGGACGGCCCACTTCGGCTACAGCTGGAACCGCGAAACCTACGACGCCAGCCAGGTGCGCGTGACTAAGGTCAATGCCAATGGCACTTTGACGCGCAACATGGACGGCACCCAGGGCGCGCTGACCACCGACCGCTTCACTACTGTGAGCCTTGAAGGCAAGGTGGACTTGGCCGGCATGCGCCATGACCTGGTATTCGGCCTGGATGACGAGTACCGCAAAATCTACCGCGCTGACCTGATCCGCCAGGCCAGCCGCAGCGTGTTCAACTACAACGACCCGGTGTACGGCCGCGAAGTGGCGGGCACCAACGTCAGCGCGCCGGACAGCAACCAGACCGACCTGCTGCGCAGCGATTCGGTGTTTTTCCAGGACGCCATTCACCTCACCGACCAGTGGATCCTGGTCGGCGGTGCGCGCTTCCAGGCATACGACCAATACGCCGGCAAGGGCCGCCCGTTCACGGCCAACACCAACAGCAACGGCCAGAAGTGGGTACCTCGTGCCGGCCTGGTGTATCGCTACACCGATGAGCTGTCGTTCTATGGCAGCTACACCGAATCGTTCAAACCCAACTCCACCATTGCGCCGCTGGACAACAAGATGGTGATCGACGGTAGCATCGCCCCGGAACAGTCCAAATCCTGGGAGCTGGGGGCCAAGCTCGATATGCCGGGGCGTATTACCGCTAACGTGGCCTTGTTTGATATCCAAAAACGCAACGTGCTGGTGTCGATCACCGAGGGCGCGACCTCGATCTACAGCGTCGCCGGCAAGGTGCGCTCCCGTGGCCTGGAAATGGACCTGAGTGGGCAGTTGACCGACCAGTGGAGCCTGATCGGCAGCTATGCCTACACCGATGCCGAGGTCACCGAAGACCTGACCTACAAAGGCAAGGGCCTGCAGAACGTGGCGAAAAACTCCGGCTCTGTTTCAGCCGTGTACGACTTCGGCACTATCGTCGGCGGCGACCAACTGCGCGTCGGTGCCGGTGCGCGTTATGTGGGCGAGCGGGCTGGCGATGCCCTCAACAGCTTCGACCTGCCGGGCTACACCGTGGCCGATGCGTTTGCCACCTATGACACCAAGGTCGACGGGCAGAAGGTCAAGTTCCAGCTCAATGTGAAGAACCTGTTTGACCGTACCTACTACACCTCGGCCGTCAGCCGCTTGTTTGTGTCCATGGGCGATGCGCGCCAGGTATCGTTGTCCAGTACGCTGGAGTTCTGACCGTCGGCGATGACGCTGGCGGCCTGAGCTGCTAGCGTTGCGCTCTTTGATGATTGCCGGGACGGTTTGATGCAGTTGGGACGATGGATACACACCAGCGCCATGCTGGTGGGCGTGAGCCTGTTATTGGGTGGCTGTGCCACGCCTTCGAAAACCGGCGAACAGGCGCTGGACCAATTGTTGGCTGATCCTGCCTTGGCGGGTGCCAGTGTTTCGCTGATGGTGCGTGATGCTCGCAGCGGCAACACGCTGTACCAGCACAACCCACGCACGCGGCTGGTGCCGGCCTCCAGCCTGAAACTGCTGACCACTGCGGCGGCCATGGATGTACTGGGCCCGCAGTATCGGTTTTCTACGCAGTTGTTGAGCAATGGCAGCCAACAGGGCACGCGCCTGCTGGGCAACCTGTACCTGCGGGGGCTGGGTGACCCGACGATCCAGTGGGCGGATTACCAGGCGCTGGCGGCGAGCCTCGCCGCCCAGGGCATCCGTCAGGTCCAGGGCGATATGGTGTTCGATGACAGCTGGTTCGACGCCGAGCGCCTGGGTGTGGATTGGGCCCATGACGACGAAGACAAGTATTACGGCGCGCAGATTTCCGCGCTGACCGTGTCACCCAATGCTGATTTTGATGCGGGCACCTTGATCGTCACGGCCAAGGCGCCCACAACGGTCGGCCAGTTGGTGAATGTCACCCTGAGTCCGCCCACCGATTATGTACAGCTCAGCAACCTGGCCGTCAGCGGCCCGGGCAATAGCTATGGGCTCAATCGCCAGCATGGCAGCAACCTGCTGCGCCTGAGCGGCGCGTTACCGCCGGGCAAGCAAAGCCGCCAATGGGTCAGCGTGTGGGAGCCGACGCAACTGGTGGCCAATCTGTTTGCCCAGGCCTTGGCGGAGCAGGGGATCAGCGTGCAGGGGCGGCGGGTGGTCGGTGGTGTGAGTCCGGCGACCGCCACTGTCCTGGCAACACACCAGTCGGCACCGTTGCAGGAGCTGATCAGGCCCTTGCTCAAACTGTCCAATAACAGCATGGCCGAAGCGCTGCTCAAGGCCATGGGGCGCCAGCAGGCGAATGCCGGCACGGCGGCGGCCGGGGTTGCGGCGGTCGCCGACTTTATCAAGCGCCAGGGCCTGGATCCGGCGACATTAAGCCAGGTGGATGGCTCGGGTTTGTCGCGACGTAATCTGGTGTCGGCGCAGAACTTCACCGACCTGTTGCTGGCCATTAACAAGCAGCCGTGGTTCAACGCCTGGTACGACGCACTGCCCATCGCCGGCAACCCGGACCGGCTGGACGGAGGCAGCCTGCGTTACCGCCTGCGCGGGACAGCGGCGCAAAACAACCTGCAGGCCAAGACGGGGTCGATGGGTGGGGTGTCTTCGTTGACGGGCTACATCACCGATGCGGGTGGGCGGCGGTTGGTGTTTTCGATGCTGACCAACAACTATGTGGTGCAGGGGAGCCGGATCAAGGCGCTGGAAGATCGACTGGCCGTGGTCCTGGCACAAAGCCTCGATTGAAACCCGCACGCATTGGTTTTGTGTAAGGCCTCTAGGGCTGGAACGCCTGCCGGTATTCCCCCGGTGTCGCTCCCATTGCCTGGCGAAACCGGTTGGTAAAGTGGCTGGCGCTGGAAAACCCACACGCCAGGGCAATTTCCCCCAGCGGCAGTGAGCCGCTGCGCAACAGGGCCTGGGCCCGGGACAGGCGGCGGGCCAGTACATATTGATGGGGCGGCAGGCCAAAGCTTGTGCGAAACATCCGCGCGAAGTGGTATTCCGACAAGGCGCACAGCCCCGCCAGTTGCCCAAGGCTGATCGGCTCGGCCAGTTGCTGGTCGATGTACTCCACCAACTGCCGGCGCTGGTGCGCCGCCAGGCCGCCCTTGAGTCGCAACCCCTCACGCAGGCCGACCTGGCTGAGCAGGGTGTGGTTGAGCATTTCAAAGGCCAGGCTGCTGGTCAGCAAGCGTTCTGCCGGTTCCTGCCAATTGAGGCGGATCAGTTGATGAAAACGTCGCGCTTGCTGTTCGTCTTCCAGAAAGGTGCTTTCGCGCAGTTGCAAGGCGCGGGGTTCACGGTCCAGCAGGGTGACGCAACCCAGGGCAAATTGCTCGGGGCTGAAGTACACATGGGCCAGGCGGATTTCACCATTGATCACCCAGGCCGACTGATGCTCGGCGGGCAGGATGCACAGCTTGTCGGGGCCGCCCTTGGTACCGGGCTGGTTGCGCCGGAAAGTGCCGGTGCCGCCGGCCACATAGCAAGACAAGGTGTGATGGCTGGGCGCCTGGTAATCCTGGGCATCGTGGTGGTTGCTCCACAAAGCTGCAGACAAGCCGTCCCCAAGCTCGGCAGACAGCTCCAGGCGAGCGTTGGGCGAGCTGTTCAGGGCTTTGAAGACTTGCAGGTTTTCCAGTACAGACATGGGGTTCTCTCCGACGCCTTGCATCCTACTCCCGGCGGCTGGCGCTGTGATCCCTCGGCCCGACAAAAGCGCAAGAATCTGCAAGTGCCCAGCAGCAAGGCGGGGTGAAACTGTGGCTCAACCACCGGAGTGCGCCATGAACCTATCCCTGTATTTACTGACCGTGCTGATCTGGGGCACCACCTGGATTGCCCTCAAGTGGCAATTGGGCGTGGTGGAAATTCCGGTCTCGATCGTCTACCGCTTCGGCCTGGCGGCACTGGTGCTGTTTGGGCTGCTGTTGCTCAGCCGCAAATTGCAGGTGATGAACCGTCGGGGTCACCTGATCTGTCTGGCCCAGGGCTTGTGCCTGTTTTGTGTGAACTTCATGTGCTTCCTCACGGCCAGCCAGTGGATCCCCAGCGGCCTGGTGGCCGTGGTGTTCTCCACCGCGACACTGTGGAATGCGTTGAATGCGCGGGTGTTCTTCGGCCAGAAAGTTGCGCGCAATGTACTGCTGGGCGGCGGCCTTGGGTTGTTGGGGCTGGGGCTGCTGTTCTGGCCGGAACTGGTCGGGCATACCGCCAGCCCCGAAACACTGTTGGGCCTGGGCCTGGCGCTGCTGGGCACCCTGTGTTTCTCGGCAGGCAATATGCTGTCGAGCCTGCAACAGAAAGCCGGGCTCAGGCCGTTGACCACCAACGCCTGGGGCATGGCCTATGGCGCGTCGATGCTGGCGCTGTACTGCGTGGTCCAGGGCATTCCGTTTGAGATGGAGTGGAACACCCGCTATATCGGTTCGCTGCTGTACCTGGTGATCCCCGGTTCGGTGATTGGCTTTACCGCGTACCTGACCCTGGTCGGCCGCATGGGCCCGGAGCGGGCGGCGTATTGCACGGTGCTGTTCCCGGTGGTGGCATTGAACGTCTCGGCGCTGTTCGAAGGCTACCAATGGAGCGCCACGGCGCTGGCCGGGTTGGTATTGGTGATGCTGGGGAATGTGCTGGTGTTTCGTAAGCCCAGGGCGGTTGCGCCTGTGAGCCCGCTTTTGCAACCGAAGCAAACCTAATGTGCAAGAAGATCTAATGTGGGAGCTGGCAGGCCAGCTCCCACAGTGTGATCCGCGTTACTTCAGGCCCAGGCGCTTGGCCATGCGCCCCAGGTTGGCGCGGTCCAGGCCCAGTTCGCGGGCGGCGCTGGCCCAGTTGTGCTGGTGGCGCTCCAGGCAGGCGCTGATCACTTGCCTTTGGTAGTGCTCGGTGGCCTGGCGCAGATCGCCAGTCACCACGGGGATTTCGCCAGGCTCCTCTATCAAGGGCGCAGAGTCATTGGGCAAGTCCAGGTCCTTGGCACTGAGGCTGAGGATCTTCGGTCGCTCGCGACAATTGCCCAGGGCCTTCAACGCGCTGCGGCCGATCAGGTGTTCCAGCTCGCGCACATTCCCGGGCCAGCCATAAGCCAATAATGCCGCCTGGGCATCGCTGGTCAGGCGCAGGCTGCCCAGGCCCATGCGTGAACGGTTCTGTTCGAGGAAAAATCCCGCCAGCAACAACACATCGCGCCCGCGTTCACGCAGGGCCGGCACTTGCAGGGGGTACACGCTCAAGCGGTGATAGAAGTCGGCGCGGTAGCGGCCGTTGCGCACCTCGGCGGCCAGGTCGCGGTTGGTGGCGGCGATCAGGCGCACGTCCACTTGATGCTCCTTATCCGAACCCAGCCGCTGCAACTGCCCGCTTTGCAGGACGCGTAACAGCTTGGCCTGGACTGTTAGCGACAACTCTCCCACTTCGTCGAGGAACAGGGTGCCACCGTTGGCCAATTCAAACTTGCCCCGACGCTCGTTCAGCGCGCCGGTAAACGCGCCGCGCACGTGGCCGAACAGCTCGCTTTCCACCAGGGTTTCCGGGAGGGCGGCGCAGTTGAGGCTGATCAGCGGCTTCTCCGCGCGGGGCGAGGCAGCGTGGATGGCCTGGGCCACCAGCTCCTTGCCGACCCCGGTTTCACCGGTGATCAACACGGTCAGGTCGCTGCCGCCCACCAGTTTGATTTCTTCCACCAGGCGCTTGTGGGTCTTGCTCTGGCCGATCATTTCCTTGTGCTGCTGGCCGCTGGCCTGGCGATAGATTTCCGCACGCTGGTGTTCGTCTTCGGCGCGCAGGGCCAGGTGCTCCATGCGTTCGGCCACATTGACCGTGGCGGCGGCGAGGCTGGCGAAGGCCTGCAAGGCGTCCAGTTCGACCCGGTCAAACCGCTCGGTGTCCAGGGCATCCAGGGTCAGCAGGCCCCAGGGATGGTCGTCGACAAACAGCGGGCAGCCCATGCAGTCGTGGACCTCCAGATGCCCGTGCAGGCCATCGACCAGGCCGTCGTAGGGGTCGGGCAGTTCGCTGTCACTGTCAAAGCGGGTCGGGCCGGGGCTGCTCAGCAGCACGGCAAAGCGCGGGTGTTCGCTGATCTTGAAGCGACGGCCCAGGGTGTCCGGGCTCAGGCCGTCCACGGCCAGGGGTACCAGCCATTCGCCGTCCAGGCGCAACAGCGCGGCGGCATCACAGGGCAGCAGGGTGCGCATGGCTTGCAGCAGGCGTCGGTAACGCTCGCCTTCCGGCAGTTCACGGGACAGGTCAGCCACCAGTGGCAGCAGGGTGGTGAGCAGGGAGTGTGCAGTCATAATGACTCCTTGTAGTCCTAATGACTATAAGGTGTAGGAAGTCATATTGACTATGTTTAATTTAAGTTCTTGATAATAAAGGGTTTATTAGTTGGCATGAATACTGACTGCTACAGGGTAATCATTCAGAAGCCTTAAAGGCTCAGGAGTCTCCCCATGCTTAGCGTTCAAGACCGTGCCATCATCAAGTCCACTGTGCCGCTGCTCGAAAGCGGTGGCGAAGCCCTGATCACCCACTTCTACCGCATGATGCTCTCCGAGTACCCCGAAGTGCGCCCGCTGTTCAACCAGGCCCACCAGGCCAGCGGCGACCAGCCCCGCGCCCTGGCCAATGGCGTGCTGATGTACGCCCGGCATATCGACCAACTGGATCAGTTGGGCGACCTGGTGGCCAAGATCATCAACAAGCACGTGGCCCTGCAAATCCTCCCGGAGCACTACCCGATTGTCGGCAGCTGCCTGCTGCGGGCGATTTCCGAGGTGCTGGGTGACGAAATCGCCACCCCAGAAGTGATGAGCGCGTGGGGCGCGGCTTATGGTCAGTTGGCCGACATTCTGATCGGCGCAGAAAGCGCCATCTACGACGAAAAAGCCCAGGCCGTTGGCGGCTGGCGCGGGGCGCGTGCGTTTCTGCTGGTCAAGCGTGTGGAGGAGAGCAGTGAAATCGTCTCCCTGTACTTTGCCCCGGTGGACAATGGCCCGATCCTCACCGCCGAGCCCGGCCAGTACATCGGCCTGAAGCTGATCCTCGATGGCGAAGAAGTGCGCCGCAACTATTCATTGTCGGCGCGCACCGATGCGGGCCTGTACCGCATCAGCGTCAAGCGTGAAGCGGGCGGGCGCGTGTCCAATTACCTGCATGACCAGATGCACGTGGGCGCGACCATCGACCTGTTCCCGCCATCGGGGGAGTTCACCCTGGTGCCCAGCGACAAACCCCTGGTACTGATCAGCGGCGGGGTGGGCATCACCCCGACCTTGCCGATGCTGGAAGCGGCCCTGGCCACCGAGCGCCCGGTGCATTTTATCCACTGCGCACGCAATGGCGGCGTGCATGCGTTCCGCGATTGGGTCGATGCCCTGGCTGCGCGCCATCCGCAACTGCAGCGCTTTTACTGCTATGCCGAAGACGACGGCATCAGCCCGGCGGCGGACAACCTCGGGCTGCTGACCCAGGAGCAACTGGCGGCGTGGTTGCCCGAAGAGCGTGATGTGGATGCCTACTTCCTGGGGCCGAAGGGTTTTATGAGCGCGATCAAGCGTCACCTCAAGGCTTTGGGTGTGCCTGAGAAGCAGAGCCGGTATGAGTTCTTCGGGCCGGCGGCGGCGCTGGAATAAGCGGCCGCTCTTCAACACCGTATTGGCCTCTTCGCGAGCAAGCCCGCTCCCACATTTGATCTGTGAATACATTCAAATGTGGGAGCGGGCTTGCTCGCGAAGAGGCCCGAAAGACCACCACATTAATGTGTCGTTAACCCGCCTGCGCCTAAGATTGCGACGCCTACTGCTAAATTTTCACCACCTGTGTGTAAACTTGCGGCCATTGGCATACCCATCATTAGGCAAAGGGAAACGGGGATGATTGACGAAATGCGGTTGGGCCGTGAGCGGCGCTTCCTGGTGTTGCTGGGCATCATCTGCCTGGCGCTGATCGGTGGCGCGCTTTATATGCAGATAGTGCTGGGCGAAGCGCCATGCCCTTTGTGCATCTTGCAACGCTATGCCTTGTTGCTGATTGCGCTCTTTGCCTTTATTGGCGCGGCCATGCGCACCCAGCGCAGTGTCACGGTCTTTGAAGTGCTGGTCGTGCTCAGCGCCCTCGGTGGTGTCGCTGCCGCCGGGCATCATGTGTACACCCAGTTCTATCCAACCATCAGTTGTGGCGTCGATGTGCTGCAGCCGATTGTCGATGACCTGCCCCTGGCGAAGATCTTCCCCCTGGGCTTCCAGGTCGATGGTTTCTGCAGTACCCCGTACCCGCCGGTCCTGGGCTTGTCCCTGGCCCAGTGGGCGCTGGTGGCGTTTGTGTTGACGGTGATCCTGGTGCCCCTGGGCATTTACCGTAATCGCAAGCACAACGCTTAAATCGTCCTACAAAACGCCCCTGTCCTGCTGATGCAGGCAGGGGCGTTTTTGTGTGTGGGCATTTTGTGAAGGGGTCATGACGCTGGACAAGATTGGCTGCGCGCAACGTGCGACACGTTGTCACACTGAGGGCGCCGCAGGACATTTCATACCCCATGGCACAGCGCTTAATCGACCATGGGTTGGGCGCTTTTGCCTGTCATTTTCCACCCTGGCCGACCCCGCGCGCGGCGTGCTCTACAGAACATCCAGTGATGGGCGAATGCCTTGTTTTTAGCGGGCTTGCCTGGGGTTTGGCGACCCTGGAAGAGGTCTCTGGGTGCGACAGAATGGGCAATAACACGGCTTTTTTTGGGGTTTTTGTTGAGAATCAAACGCGATACGATCCCGAACCTTTGCAACAATGGCGCAGGATTATTGCTGGAAACGATAAAAATTATTTCTTTATAGGTCATGGTTTATACATCGCCAGCTAACTACAATCGCCCGCACTGAGTGTCCGGTGCTGCTCAACCCTGAGCAAATAGGGCGGTCGAGAGGCGGAAACAATGCTTCATGCGACCCCAGGTGCCGGCAGCCTTTCAACTATCCGCACCAAATGGAATTGGTCTGTAACAAGGCCTTTGACCAACGAAATCGAATAAGAATTCACCGCCAGACCTGGACGTGTCGATCAGCGCATGAAGCGCCGGGCAGGCCCTTATTCAATCGAAGAGAAATGCCAACCCTTGGCAGGGTGAAGTGTTGGCGATCAAAACCCAACTGCATTGCGCAAGCTGCTTTAGAGGTCGTGAGATGAGTAAAAACAGGTACACCCGATTACTAGGCATAGTGCCGCTTTTCGGCATGTTATTGCTGGGAGGCTGCAACTGGACGCTGCTCGACCCTGTGGGTCAGGTCGGCGTAGAGCAACGTAACCTGATCATCACGGCCACCTTGCTGATGCTGTTGGTCGTGGTGCCGGTGATCGTGATGACCTTCGCGTTCGCCTGGAAATACCGCGCATCCAACACCAAGGCGACCTACGCGCCGAAGTGGTCGCACTCCACCAAGATTGAAATCGCGGTGTGGCTGGTACCTGTACTGATCATTATCGCCCTGGGTTACATCACCTATAAGTCGACCCACGAGCTGGACCCTTACCGTCCGCTGGAATCCGACGTGCCGCCAATCACTATCGAAGTGGTCGCGCTGGACTGGAAGTGGCTGTTCATTTATCCCGAGCAAGGGATCGCCACCGTCAACAAGATCGTGTTCCCGGCCAACACCCCGATCAACTTCAAAGTGACCTCGGATGCGGTGATGAACTCGTTCTTCATCCCGGGCCTGGGTGGCCAGATCTACGCGATGGCGGGCATGCAGACCAAGCTGCACCTGATTGCCAACCAGAACGCCGAGCTCGACGGTATCTCCGCCAACTACAGTGGTGCGGGCTTTACCGGCATGAAATTCAAAGCAATCGCCACCACCCAGGAAGACTTCAACGCCTGGGTACAAGAAGCCAAGAGCTCACCAAAACAGCTTGAAAAAGCTGAATACGAAGCCCTTGCCAAGCCAAGCCAGAACAACCCTGTAGAGCTGTACTCCTCGTACACGCCGGACCTGTTTCAGAAAATCATCGACAAGTATGAAGGGATGAAACCAGGCAAGCCGGTCAAGCACGAGAAGAAAGAAGTGGCTGCTGTGGAAGGGACGGACGCAAATTCGCATTCAGCTGCCGGGGCAGAGGAGTAAACGATGTTTGGTAAATTAAGTTGGGAAGCGGTCCCATTCCACGAGCCGATCGTGATGGTGACCATCGCCATGATCGCGCTGGGTGGTCTGGCACTGTTTGCGGCAATCACCTACTTCAAGAAGTGGACCTACCTGTGGACCGAGTGGCTGACGTCGGTCGACCACAAGAAAATCGGCGTGATGTACATCATCGTCGCCATGGTCATGCTGCTGCGTGGTTTTGCCGACGCAATCATGATGCGTACCCAGTTGGCCATGGCCACCGAGGGTTCGCCTGGCTACCTGCCGCCTGAACACTATGACCAGATCTTCACCGCCCACGGTGTGATCATGATCATCTTCATGGCGATGCCTTTCTTCACCGGCCTGATGAACCTGGCAGTGCCGCTGCAGATCGGTGCGCGTGACGTTGCGTTCCCGTTCCTCAACTCCCTGAGCTTCTGGCTGCTGGTTTCCGGCGTGGTGCTGATCAACCTGTCCCTGGGCGTCGGCGAATTCGCCAAGACCGGTTGGGTTGCCTATCCGCCGTTGTCGGGGCTGCAATACAGTCCGGGCGTGGGGATGGATTACTACATCTGGGCGCTACAGCTATCCGGGTTAGGTACGACGCTGACGGGGGTCAACTTCCTGGCCACCGTGCTGAAAATGCGTACCCCAGGCATGAAGCTGATGGACATGCCGATCTTCACCTGGACCTGCACCTGGGCCAACGTTCTGATCGTGGCTTCGTTCCCGATCCTGACCGCTACCCTGGCACTGTTGACGCTTGACCGTTACATGGATTTCCACATTTTCACCAATGAACTTGGTGGCAATCCAATGATGTACGTGAACCTGTTCTGGGCATGGGGTCACCCTGAGGTGTACATCCTGATCCTGCCAGCGTTCGGTATCTTCTCCGAAGTGATCTCGACCTTTACCGGCAAGCGCCTGTTCGGTCACCACTCGATGGTCTACGCCTCGGGCGCGATCTCCGTACTGGGCTTCATGGTCTGGCTGCACCACTTCTTCACCATGGGTTCGGGGGCCAGCGTCAACGCCTTCTTCGGCCTGGCGACGATGCTGATTTCGATCCCGACGGGGGTGAAGCTATTCAACTGGCTGTTCACCATCTACCACGGCCGCCTGCGCTTCACCAGCCAGGTTCTGTGGACCCTGGGCTTCATGGTGACGTTCGCCATCGGCGGCATGACCGGCGTACTGCTGGCCATCCCGGGTGCTGACTTCGTGCTGCACAACAGCCTGTTCGTGATCGCGCACTTCCACAACGTGATCATCGGTGGTGCGGTATTCGGCTACATCGCTGGTTTCAGCTTCTACTTCCCGAAAGCGTTCGGCTTCAAGCTGCACGAAGGCTGGGGCAAGGCTGCGTTCTGGTTCTGGATCACCGGCTTCTTCGTCGCGTTCATGCCGCTCTATGCACTGGGCTTCATGGGCATGACCCGTCGTCTGAACGCCACTACCAACCCTGAGTGGGTGCCGTACCTGTACGTCGCCATGTTCGGTGCGGTGATGATCGCTGTCGGCATCGCCTGCCAGCTGATCCAGCTGTACGTGAGTATCCGTGACCGCAAGCAAAACGCCTGCGACTCCGGCGACCCATGGAATGCACACACCCTGGAATGGTCGACCTCGTCGCCACCGCCGTTCTACAACTTCGCTGTACTGCCGAAGGCCGAGACCATCGACCCGTTCACCGAAGCCAAGGAAAACGGTACTGCGTACCAGCGACCTGTGCGCTACGAACCGATCCACATGCCGAACAACACCGCCACTGGCGTGGTGATGGGCGCGCTGTTGACGGTCTTCGGTTTCGCGATGATCTGGCACATCTGGTGGCTGGCCATCGCTAGCCTGGCTGGCACCGTGATCTACTTCGTGATCCACGCGGCGCGTGATGATCAAGGCTACATGGTGCCGGTCGACGTGATCGAGCGCATCGAAGCCGAGCAGCACGCTCGCCTGGTAGCCGAGAAGAAGATTCCGGCCAACCGTGTTGAAACCTCGTTGGAACAGGCTTAAACCATGTCGAACTTAGTGACCAATGCTGGACACGCCCATGTCGATGACCATGGGCACGATGACCATCACCACGACTCGGGCGAGATGACCGTATACGGTTTCTGGCTCTACCTGATGACCGACTGCATCCTGTTTGCGTCGATCTTCGCGGTGTACGCGGTACTGGTAAACAACGTAGCGGGTGGCCCGTCGGGCCACGACATCTTCGAACTGAATTACGTGCTGGGCGAAACCGCCTTGCTGCTGTTCAGTTCGATCACCTACGGCTTCGCCATGCTGGCGTTCTTCCGTGGCAACAAGGCAGGCGTGCTCAAGTGGCTGGGCCTGACCTTCCTGCTCGGCCTTGGCTTTATCGCCATGGAGATCAACGAGTTCCACCTGCTGATCTCCGAAGGCTACGGCCCTAGCCGTTCCGGCTTCCTGTCGGCGTTCTTCACCCTGGTCGGTACCCACGGTCTGCACGTAACCGCCGGTCTGATCTGGATGGCGATCATGATGTACCAGGTCAACAAGCATGGCCTGACGTCGACCAACAAGACCCGCCTGAGCTGCCTGAGCCTGTTCTGGCACTTCCTGGACGTGGTCTGGATCTGCGTCTTCACCGTTGTCTACTTGATGGGGACTCTGTAATGGCTAATGCACACTCCCATGACAGCCATGATGCGAGCCACGGCAGCGTAAAGTCTTACGCTATCGGCTTCATCCTGTCGGTGATCCTGACGATCATCCCATTCGGCCTGGTGATGTACCCAACCTTGCCGAAGGCCACGACACTGGCCATCGTGCTGTTGTTCGCGGTGATCCAGGTGGTTGTCCACCTGTATTACTTCCTGCACCTGGATCGCTCCCAGGCCCAGCGCAACAACGTGATTGCGTTTGTGTTCACGGCCATTGTGATCCTGCTGCTGGTTGGCCTGTCGTTGTGGATCATGTTCAGCATCCACACCTACATGATGGCGAAGTGAGGTAAGACCCGATGTCGCTTAAGCACTTTATCCAAATCACCAAACCGGGGATCATTTTCGGTAACGTGCTTTCTGTGGCAGGCGGTTTCTTCCTGGCCTCCAAGGGGCATGTCGATCTGGCCATCTTCCTGGCGGCAATGATCGGCACTTCCCTTGTTGTGGCGTCCGGTTGCGTGTTCAACAACTGCATCGACCGTGACATCGATATCAAGATGGAGCGCACCAAGAATCGCGTGCTGGTCCAGGGCCTTATCTCCCTGAAACTGGCACTGATCTTCGCGACCGTCCTCGGTGTTGCCGGCGTGGCATTGCTGTACACGGTGGCCAATCCGCTGGCGGCGTTGTTTGCCGTGATCGGTTTTGTCATCTACGTCGGCCTCTACAGCCTGTACCTCAAGCGCAAGTCGGTTCACGGCACGCTGGTGGGCAGCCTGTCGGGGGCGATGCCGCCGGTGATTGGTTATGTGGCTGTGACCAATAGCTTCGACATGGCTGCGCTGGTGCTGCTGGTGATGTTCAGCCTGTGGCAGATGCCGCACTCCTACGCCATTGCGATCTTCCGTTTCAACGACTACCTGGCGGCTTCGATTCCGGTATTGCCGGTCAAGCGTGGCATCCAGGTGGCGAAGAAACACATCCTGCTGTACATCCTGGCCTTCCTTGTGGCGACCTTGATGTTGACCTTCAGTGGGTATGCCGGCATGAGCTACCTCGCCGTCGCCGCGGCCATGGGCATGTACTGGTTGTACATGGCCTGGACCGGCTACAAGGCGGTGGATGACACTGTCTGGGCGCGTAAGTTGTTTGTCTTCTCGATCTTCACCATTACGGCTTTGAGCGTGATGATGTCCCTGGATTTCCAGGTGCCGAAAGAGTTGTTGCTGACTTACGCCCACTGAGTTGGGATGTCGTGAAAAGCCCCGCCTTTGAGAGAAGAGCGGGGCTTTTTTGTGGGGGGGGTATGGGTACATATCCATTTCTGCGGTAACGGCGGCTATTGGTTCCGCCCTTACGGCGGCTCACTTTGGAAGAGCGTCAAAGTAAGCAAAGCGCTCTTGCCCCACCACTCGGTGCCTCGCCTAGGCTCGGCATGCCCGCAGTCAGGCATTGCTCCGTGGGCCCGCCGCGATCGGCCATCCATGGCCGTGTCGCGGCTACCCCGGCATCCATGCCGGGGTGCCCACTGCGCAATACCTGCCTGCGGCCATCGTGGTTTAACGGGGCGCCTAAGATCAAGATCAAAAGCCAGATCAAAAGCAGAGCAACAGCAACAGCAAAGCCGGGGTGCGAAGCTGCCTTCCCCTGTGGGAGCGGGCTTGCCCGCGATGGTGGCAGGTCAGTCAATAGATTTATCGACTGATGCACCGTGGCCCCCCAAATCAATGTCGGATGAGGGGCATGCCGAGTCTAGGCGAGGCACCGAGTGGTGGGGCAAGAGTGTTTTGCTTACTTTCGCGCTCTACAAAAGTGAGCCGCTGTAAGGGCGGAACCAATAGCCGCCATTACAAAAAACGGATATGTACTCAATCAAGACCTATTGCTGAGCAATGCTGTACCCAGCAAACGCCGTCTGCTGTTGCAGCGCCGTCACAATACTCTTGCGCGTCAAAGGCTGCTCGGCACCGGAGTTATCCACAAAGCTTTCACTCTCAAGCTCCGCCTCATCCCCTTCACCCACAAAACTAAAGCCCAAAAACTCCAGCGCCTCGCGGTCAACATTGAGCTTGGAGCGCGGCGTGCGCATCGGCAGGGTCACGCTGATCCCGTCCTTGCTGATCACAAATACCTCAACTTCCTTCTTCGCCCGCGCAGCCTTGCCCTTGCCGGCGCTCGGGTTGCTGATGGCCTGGTGGGTCTGGTTCAACACCTTGAGCGCCAGGCCATACACCAGTTCCTGGAACTCGGGGTCGTCCTTGAAGCTGGAAAGGATTCGGCTGATCGAAAACTTGCTGCTCAGGTCTTCCAGGGCTGCGTTGTCGGCGGCTTCGGCGTCTTTGAGCTGCTTGAGCTGGCCCATCAAGTCATAGGCCTGGTCATCGTCAAAGGCATCGTGGGCCTGGCGGATGGCGACGCGCAATTCGCGGATCTGGTCGCTTTCCTTGGAGGTGTGGAACGCGTCCAGCACCATTTCACTGATGTTCTTGGCCGCTGGCACATGCTGTGAAATATTGATGGCGTTTTCGTATTCAGCTTTGGACTGCAAAGTGACTACGGATTCTTCAGTACGGGAATCTGACATTGAAATTTCACTACTTCTGTAAGCGGGGAGACGGGAAAAACGTCGGGCATTTTCAAGGGCCGGGGTAGCAAGGTCAAGGCGGCACTCTGCCTTCATCGTCATCCGCGCTTACAGTTCCTGCATCTCCCGCAATTGCGCCTCCAGCGTTTCCCGCAGCCCGCTATCCCGTCGGGCGATAAACACCAGTTGCGCCGAGTCCTGCGCGTGCTCGCCGCTGGCCAGGCTGAACTGGCTGCGGTTGCCCACATGTTGCAACCAGAAGGGTTGCTCATTGCCCTGTAAATGCACCAGGCCTTTAAGGCGGAACAAGTCCTTGGGCAGTTGCCCCAGCCAATCGCGCAGGGCTTTGGCCGGCAGGGCCTGGGTGGCTTGCCAGGTCCAGCTTTCGAACAGTTCGTGGTGCGGCGTCGGCACGGGAGTGAAGCCGTTGCGCGGGGTGCGCTCGCCCAGCAGCAGGGCATCGGGGATCTGCGCCTGCACGGTGCTGATCACGCGTGTGCGGGCACCGATAGTTGCGCGCAGGCTTTGCAGTTCGGCGGCGCTGACCAGGTCGGCTTTGTTCAGCAGCACCAGGTCGGCACAGGCCACCTGAGCGCGGGACAAGCGTGCGAACTCACCTTCCAAGGCGCCATAGCCGCTGGCGTCCACCAGGGTGATCACCGTATCCAGATGCAGGTGCGCCTTGAGCTGTGGATAACCCAGGGTTTGCACAATGCGTTGCGGGTCGGACACACCGCTGCACTCGATGACGATACGGTCCAGGCGGGGGCGCAGTTGGCTCAGGCTCACCAGCTGCGCCAGCAGGTCCTCTTGCACCGTGCAGCAGATGCAGCCGTTCTGCAGGCTGAACACGGCGTCGGTGACTTCGGCGATGATCGCCGCATCGATGTTCAGCTCGCCGAAGTCATTGACGATCACCGCCATGCGCCCATGTTGCGGCTGCTGGGCGATGCGGTTGAGCAGGGTGGTCTTGCCTGCGCCGAGAAAGCCCGAAACTACCGTGACTGCAATGCTCTCGCTATTCATTCGATCACCGGCGGCAGGCCTTGCCACACGGCTTGCAGCGCCGTGCCTTCAAAGGTGTTGAGGCGGTCGTACACCGGCCGACCATCGACCAGGGTCAGCAGCACCTGGGTCTGGTGGATGTAGTTGCGCGCCGGCTGGGCGAACAGGTCACGGTCGATCACGATCAGGTCGGCGCACTTACCCACTTCCAGGCTGCCGGTGGAGTGCTCCAGGCCCATGGCGTGGGCGCCGTTGAGGGTCGCCACTTGCAGTGCCTGTTCCAGGGTGATCGGCTCGCCGAAGCAGTCCGGTTCCTGGTTCCAGGGGTTCTGCCGGGTGACCATGGTTTCCAGGGCCAGCCACGGGTCAATCGAGGCCACCGGCCAGTCGGTGCCCATTACCGCCAGGCCGCCTTCGGCCAGCACACCTTTGAAGTCGTAGATGCGCTTGAGGCGCTCGGCGCCATAACCGGAGCGGGCGCCGCTGGCAAACGGCGTCGGGTACCAGGCCGCCGGGGAGAACTCGGCGATCACATTCAGCGCCTTGAAGCGCTTGAGGTTGCCCGGATGCAGCAAGGTGCTGTGGGCGCATTGGTGACGAATGCCGCTGTCACCGTTGACCCGCCGCGCTTCGGCGACCGCATCAAGGAATACATCGGAAGCGCCGTCGCCGGTGCAGTGGGCGATCACCCGCAGGCCACGGCGGTCCATGTCCACCACCATGTCGGTGATATGTTCCGGGGTCAGGTTGAGCTTGCCGCGCCAGGTGGAGTCGGCCGCCCAGGGGGTCATCAGGTACGAAGACTTGGGCTCCACGGTGCCGTCGAAATGGAACTTTACCGCGTTGGCGTTCAGCCGCGCGCTGCGATAGTAGTGACGCTCGCCGCCGAGCAACTCCCAGCGCCGGCGCACCGGGAAGATATCGTCCTGCCAACTGATCGCGGCTTCCACACGCAGGCTTAATTCGCCCGCATCGTCCAGCTCCTTGAGGGCGTCCAGGCGCCGCTCGCAGACGTGAACATATTTGGTCGCGGTAACGCCACGCGAGCTCTGGAAATGCACGCCGTCGCGATAGGCTCGGCGCAGCACCGCCACCGGGGTCGGCGGCATGGCCGCGTGGATCAGTGCGTAGGCACCGTCGATCATCAGGCCGTTGGGCTCGCCGCTGAGTTCGTCGCGCTCCATATAGCCGTTGCGCGGGTCGGCGGTGTGGCGGTCGATGCCGGCCAGTTTCAAGGCGCAGGAGTTGACCATCATGGTCCCCCACATACGGTCCAGCAGCGCCACCGGGCGGTCCGGCATGATGCTGTCGAGCCATTCGCGCCCTGGGGTCAGCCCGGCTTCGCGGAAGGTGTAGCGCACCCAGTATTGGCCGTAGATCCAGCTATCGCCGGGGTGGGCATCGGCGTAGGCGTGGATCGCCGTCGCCAGTTGTTCGGGGGTGGGATCTTCGATGCCCACATCCAGGTCATCGCTGTAGCGTGGCGCCAGGGCGAGGTCGGGATGGGTGTGCATATCGTGCAGGCCGGGCATGCAGAATGCGCCCAGCAGATCATGCTGGCGGGTCTGCGGGCCGATCAGGTGTTGCAGGTCGGCGAATGTGCCGACTGCGATAAAACGTCCCCCGCGAATCGCCACCGCGTCGGCCCACGGTTGGGCCGGGTCGAGGGTGTAGAAGCGGCCGTGGTGCAGCACCAGGTCAGCGTGCTCGCCGACAACGGAGTGGGTGGAAGTGAATTGGTCGGAAGCGGTCACGGGGGAAACCTCAATATTCAGAAGCGGCGACGATCAAAGGGTGGGAGCTGGCTTGCCTGCGATGGCATCACCGCGGTGTGCCTGTGGGGCCGAGTTGCCCGCATCGCGAGCACGCTCGCTCCCACATAAAGCTCAGCGGTTGGCGCGCAGGCCCTCGACAAACCCGGCAATCCGCTGGCAAGCGTCTTTGAGGGTGTCGTCGGCGACGGTAAAGGAGATGCGCACAAAGCCTTCGGCACTGGCGCCAAACGCCTGGGCATCGAGCACCGACACCCCGGTGGCGCGGAACAGCTGCCAGGCAAAGTCCATGCTCGACAGCCCGGTGCGGCGCACGTCCACCAGCATAAACATGCCGGCCTGTGGCACCCGGCAATCAAGGTCGGCGATGCCACCCAGGCCGGCCACCACCAGGTCGCGCCGGCGGCGATACACCGTGCGCGCGTCGCTCACCACCTCGTCATCCAGCTCCAGGGCCTTGATCGCCGCTTCCTGGATAAACCCGGGCAAGCCATAGAGCATGCACAGCAGCAGGTTATCCAGGTGGCCGACCAACGCGGTCGGGGCCACCACCCAGCCCACGCGCCAGCCGGTCATGGCGTGGGTTTTCGACAGGCTGTTGAGCACCACGGTGCGCTCGGCCATGCCTGGCAGCGAGGCAATGCTCAGGTGCGGCTGGTCGTAAGTGATCTGGCCGTAGACCTCATCGGAAATCACCCACAGGTCGTGCTCACGGGCGACTTCGGCCACCCACTCCAGCTCTTCACGGCTGTAGACGTTCCCGGTGGGGTTGCACGGCGTGGCCAGGGCAATGCCCCGGGTCTTGGCGGTAATGGCTTTTTCCAGGGCCGCGCGGGTCAGGCGAAAGCCGTTGGCTGCCGGTTGCTCGATGGTCGCGATGCGCGCCCCGGAAGCGTGGATGCACGCCTCATAGGTCAGGTACATCGGCTCCGGCACCAGCACTTCGTCGCCATGGCTGAACAGGCACAGCGAGGTGGCGAACAGGCCGTTTTGCGCACCGGCCACCAGGGCCACGTTATCGGCGTGTACGGCGATGCCTTGCAGACGGCTTTGCTTGGCCGCAATCGCCTCGCGCAGGGCCGGTCGGCCGAGGACATGGGTGTAGTGAGTGTCGCCGGCGCGCAGGGCGTCGACGGCGGTTTCGCAAATGGCACTGGCGGTGGCGAAGTCGGGATCGCCGACGCTCAACACAATCACATCTTCGCCACGGCCACGGGCTTCGACGGCCGCGTAGTGAATATCCCAGGCGCTGACGGACTCGCCACTAATGCGCTCGACAAACGGTGAATAACGCATCCTTGTTCTCCTAAAATTGATTCAAGCCTGGCGCTGCGGGACTTTGCCCCAGCGCGAGAAGACGTGTTCGATCACGAACGCCAGGACAATGTAGATCACCGCCACGGCCAACAGTGGTTCATACACCCGCAGCGTCTGCGCCCGCACCAGGTTGGCGGCGCCGAGCAGGTCGGTGACGGCCACGGTGGAGGCCAGGGCGGTCGCCTTGAGCAGCAACACGGTCTCGCCCACCAGGGTCGGCTTCACCAGCTCCAGGGCCCGTGGCAACCAGACCCGGCGCAGCACCATCAGGCGCTTCATGCCAAACGCCCGCGCCGCTTCCAGCTCGCCCCGTGGCACCGCACGCAGGGCGCCGCGCAGCACTTCGCCGACATACGCGCCGACACACAGAATCAGGGCCAGGGCCACGTACCAGAAGCCTTCACGCAAGTACGGCCAGAGGAAGCTGCCGCGAATCAGCGGGTAGCTGGCAAACACGCTGCCCACGCCGTAATACAGGATGTAGATCTGCACCAGCAGCGGCGTGCCTCGGAACACCGCGGTATAGGCGCGCAACGGCCCACTGATCAGCGGGTTGGACGACAAGCGCCCCAAGGCCACCAGCACCGCCAGCAAAAAGCCAAACACCCCGGACAAGGCCAGCAACTTCAGGGTGATACCCAGGCCGTGCAGCAGCTCGTTGCCAAAACTGTTGATCCATGAAAAGTCCATCGGCTGCGCTCCTTAGTGCTGCGGCATCCAGCGGTTGATCCGTCGCTCGAACACCCGGAAGGCGCCGTTGGAAATCAGGGTGATGATGAAATACACCGCCGCCACCGCCAGGTAGAACACCAGATAATGCTTGGTGGAGCCGGCCGCCTGTTTGCCCACCGAGAGCAACTCGCTGTAGCCGACGATGCTGATCAGCGCGCTGTCCTTGACCAGCACCAGCCACAGGTTCGACAGGCCGGCCATGGCAAACGGCAACATGCTCGGCAGCAACACCCGGCGCACCAGCAGCCAGCGCTCGATGCCAAAGGCCCGCGCCGCTTCCAGCTGGCCGACGGGAATGGCCTGGATCGCGCCGCGAATGATCTCCGCGGAGTACGCGCCCTGAACGATGCCCAGCACCAGCACGGCGGCGATAAAACCGTTGACCGTCACGCTGTCGCGGCCCATGGCGGCCATCGCCATATTCAGCAGGTCGGTGCCGGCGTAATACAGCAGCAAAATCAGCAGCAGCTCCGGCACCGCGCGGTACAGCGTGGTGTACAGGTTGGCCAGGCGCACCATCCAGCGTGGGCCCTTGAGCTTGATCATGGCCACCAGCAAACCGATGCCCAGGCCCAGCACAAAAGCCCCGGCGGAAATCTGCAAGGTCACCACCGCGCCCTGGAGCAGCGCGTTGAGCCAGCCGTCGGCGACGAACAACTGGGTGAGTTCGGACAAAGAAATCATGGCGCGTTCCGTTGGACGTTATTGCGCGGAAATATCGACGCTGAAATAGCGGCTGCGAATTTTGTCGTAGGTGCCGTCGGCCTTGATCGCCGCCAACGCGGTGTTGAGCTGCTCGCGCAGGCTGTCGTCGCCCTTGCGCACGGCGGCACCGATACCGGAACCGAACAACGGGTCTTTGGGCGCCAGGCCCTTGTCAGCCAGGCCACTGCCGGCATTGGACTTGAGCATCGGCTCGATGGTCAGCGCGTCGGCCAGCATCACGTCGATACGCCCGCTTTGCAGGTCGGCGGTCATGTCGTCCTGGGTGTTGTAGTAGCGCAGGGTCGAGCCCTTGGCGTAGTAGGCCTTGAGGTAGGTGGCGTTGGAGGTCGAGCCCTGCACACCAATCAACTTGCCCTTGAGACCTTCGGGGGTGGTGACCAGGTCCAGGCTTTTGTCGGCGACCCACATGGCCGGGGTCTGGTAGTAGGGGGCGGTAAAGGCAATGACCTTTTCGCGCTCTTCGGTGATGCTCAGGGAGTTGAGGATCACGTCGATCTGGCTCGATTGCAGTGCCGGGATCAAACCGTCCCAGGACACTTCCTTGAGCGGGCATTGGGCTTGCAGGCGTTCGCACAGGGCCTTGATCAGGTCTGGTTCGAAACCGCTCCAGGCGCCATTGCCGGCTTTTTCGGAGAACGGCGGGTAGGGTTCCAGGGCGATGCCGAACACTATTTTTTCGGCGGCCACTGCACTGTGGGAAAGCACGGCGAGCACGCAGCCGGCGGCGAGGGATTTCAGAGAGTTATGCATGGCTTGACCCTTTCGAAGTTATTGTTTTGAAGGATGGAAGCGGCAGTTCAAACGCGATTGTCCTGGGCCATGACGAACTGGCGGCAACGCTCGCTGGTGGGGTTCTGGAAGACTTGCTGGGGCGTGCCTTCTTCTTCAACCAATCCCTGGTGCAAAAACATGACCTTGCTCGATACATCCCGGGCAAACGCCATTTCGTGGGTGACGAGGATCATGGTGCGGCCTTCTTCGGCGATGCCCTGGATCACCTTCAGCACTTCGCCGACCAACTCCGGGTCGAGGGCCGAGGTGGGTTCATCCATCAGCAATACGCGCGGGCGCATGGCCAGGGCGCGGGCGATGGCCACGCGCTGTTGCTGACCACCGGAGAGGAAGGCCGGGAAGGTATCGCGCTTGCTCGCCAGGCCGACTTTTTCCAGCAGGTGCTCGGCGTGGGCGATGGCGTCCTTGCGGTCTTCACCCAGCACATACACCGGTGCTTCGATGACATTTTCCAGCACGGTGCGGTGGGGCCACAGGTTGAAGCTCTGGAACACCATGCCCAGTTGCGTGCGCAGGCGTGCCACCTGGTCGGGATCGGCGATCAGCGGGTTGCCGGCGCGGTCCTTTTTCAGGCGCACTTCTTCGCCATTGATGCGCAGGCTGCCGCTGCACGGGATCTCCAGCAGGTTGATGCAACGCAGCAGGGTGCTTTTGCCCGAACCGCTGGAGCCGATCAGCGACACCACATCGCCTTCGTTGGCGCGCAGGGAAATGCCTTTGAGAACATGGTGCGCGGCATAGCTCTTGTGCAGAGCATCAATGGCGACCACCGGGGTGACTGGGTTCAAGGGTTATCCCTCTTTATTTTTGTAGATGAGGCAGTTTTCTGCAGGAGCCGGCTCCTGCGCAAAGCTGCACAGGCATGCAGTGATGAGGATCGAGAATAGCCACTGGCCACATGAGGTCAATCGAGCATTTTTCGCTCGATATTGAAATTTAATTCAACTGTCCCGCTCGCCGGTGGCTATGTCTGACGGCTGATTCCGGCTATGGTGCGGGTATCTTCGAGCAGGTGAACATCCATGCGTTACCCCTCCATGACCGCCTTGCGGGCGCTGGACGCGGTGGCCCGGCTGGGCAGCGTGTCCGAGGCAGCCGCCGAGCTGAACCTCACCCCCAGCGCCATCAGCCACCAGATCAAGAGCCTGGAACAGACCCTGGGGTTTGCCCTGACCGAGCGCACCGGGCGCAACATCCGCATCACCTGGCAGGGCGAGCGCTATGCCCGGGATATCCATGGGCTGCTGGCCAATATCCTTGAAGCCGGGCAGCGTTTCGATGGCCAGCAGGTCAGCGGGCGCCTGTGTATCAGCAGCCCGGCGGGGTTTGCCACCTATTGGCTGTGCACCCATATCGCCGACTTCCAGGCACTTTATCCACAGGTCGAACTGCACCTGATATCACCGCGCACCCCGGACGACACCAGCGACCACGGCGCCGACCTGTTTATCGCCTACGGCATGGGCGACTGGCCTAACCAGCATGTGCAGAAAATCGTTTCGCTGCGTTATTTCCCGGTGTGCAGCCCGCGCCTGGTCAACACCATGGGCGGCCTGAAGAACCCGGAACACCTGGCCGGCGCACCGCTGCTGCATATGATCGACTACTCCGACTGGCGCGTATGGCTGGCCGCCGCCGGGGCGCCGAATGTGGATGTGCAGCGCGGCATCGTGTTTGCCGATGCGCACTTTGTGCAGTCGGCGTGCATCGCCGGCCAGGGCATCGCCATGGGCGACAACCTGATCAGCGGCGAGGCCCTGGCCCGGGGCTTGCTGGTGCGTCCGTTCGAGACCGAGATCGAATCCAACCGTGGTTATTACCTGGTGGCCGATCATCAGAAAGTCGAGCGCCCGGTGGTGCAGGCGTTTGGCGAGTGGGTGAAGTCGCAGCTGGGCGGTGGGCTGTAGTGCGCGGCAATCCGTGAATTTTTTTTGCCAATGGTCGGCAAATTTTTTGCTTGTCCGCCCTCGGAGCGCCCCCTAAGGTCTGACCAATCGACACAGAACAATAAGAAGGAAATGAGCAATGACCACCTGTGCCCAGTCCCTGGTTCGCCTGCTGGAAGGTTATGGGGTAGATACCGTGTTCGGCATCCCCGGTGTGCACACCGTCGAGCTCTATCGCGGCCTGCATGGCAGCCGTCTGCGGCATGTCAGCCCGCGCCATGAGCAGGGCGCCGGGTTTATGGCCGACGGCTACGCCCGCGCCAGTGGCAAGCCGGGCGTGTGTTTCATCATTACCGGCCCCGGCATGACCAATATTCTGACCGCCATGGGCCAGGCCTATGCCGACTCGGTGCCGATGCTGGTGATATCCACCACCAACCGCCGCGAACATCTGCGCCTGGGCCACGGGCATCTGCACGAGCTGCCGGACCAGCGGGCGATGGTCGCCGGTGTGTGTGCCTTCAGCCATACCCTGCAATCACCGGAGCAATTGCCGGAACTGCTGGCCCGCGCCTTCGCGGTGTTCAAGTGCGCGCGCCCGCGCCCGGTGCATCTGGAAATCCCCCTGGATGTGCTGGAGATGCCGGCCATCGACCTCAACCTGATGCCTCGCAGCCTGCCCGGCGCCCCGGCTCCGGCGCCGGCCTCGCTGCGGGCGGCGCTGAGCCTGCTCAATGAAGCGCGGCGGCCGCTGATCCTCGCCGGCGGCGGTGCCCGTGATTGCGCTGAGGTGTTGCAGCAACTGGCCGAACGCCTGCAAGCGCCGGTGGCCCTGACCACCAATGCCCGTGGCCTGCTGCCCATGGGTCACCCGCTGTTGCTGGATGGTGTGCAGTCGTCCAGGCATGGCCGCTCGTTGTTTGACGAGGCCGATGTGATCCTCGCCGTGGGCACTGAATTGGGAGAAACCGACTACGACTTCTTCGGCCTTGGCCCACTGAAATTCAAGGCACCGCTGATCCGCCTGGATATCGACCCGATGCAAGTCATGGGCGTGCAACGCGCCCATGTCGGGCTGCTGGGCGATGCCCGCGAAGGCTTGCAGGCGTTGCTGGCTGCGGTCAGCCCGCCAGCGCCGAGCGGGCGTTGGGCACAGGACAGCGTGCAGCGCGTCAACCGTCTGGAACGCGAGAGCTGGAACGCCAAGCAACAGGGGCTGCAAGGCTTGCTGGACCTGCTGCGCGACAGCCTGGTCGACCCGCTGATCGTTGGCGATTCGACCCAGCCGGTGTACCAGGGCGCGGTGGGCTACCAAGCGCCGGCGGCCAACAGTTGGTTCAACGCCGGCACCGGCTACGGCACCCTCGGCTACGGATTGCCAGCGGCGATCGGTGCCAAGCTGGCCAAGCCTGAACGGCCAGTGGTGGCACTGGTCGGCGATGGCGGCCTGCAGTTTGCCAGCAACGAACTGATCGCGGCCCGTGAGGCCGGCATCGGTGTGATCCTGGTGGTGTGGAATAACCAGTGCTACGGCGAGATCCGGGACTATATGCAGGCCCGGGAAATCGCGCCGCTGGGGGTGGATATCCTGACCCCGGACTTTGCCGCGATGGCCCGCAGCTGCCACGTCGCCTATCACACGGCCGACACGCCACAGGCCTTGCACGGGTTGTTGCAAACCCTGGTCGATAGCCGTCAACCGGTGATGATCGAGCTCGACGCCGCGCACTACCTGCAAAACGCCTGAACCGCCCTCGGCCTGATCCATATCAACGGGCTCCCCTCGAAAATCCGCTACAACAAACCGGGGCTTACAAAGCCCCGGTTGTCCGCCTGATGACCTCATAAAAACGCAGACAAACCTGTACCCAGGGGCCAACCCCCAGGCCAGGTTATTAAAGGAATAATGCGATGGCCCTTTCTCTGTCACGTTTGGCCTGGATGGGGGCGACGCTGTGTCTTGCGCTTCCCCTGCACGCCAACGAACCCGCCAAACCCGATACCGAACTGATTGCCCAGGGCAAATACGTTGCCCAACTGGGTGACTGCATCGCCTGCCACACCGCCAAGCAAGGCCCCGAGATGGCGGGTGGCCTGGAGCTGAGCACGCCCATGGGCATCATCTACTCCAGCAACATCACCCCGGACCGCGAGACCGGGATTGGTGCCTATACCTTCGAACAGTTCGACCGTGTGATGCGTGAAGGCGTGACGCCGGCGGGTATGAACCTGTACCCGGCGATGCCGTATCCGTCCTACGCGAAGATGAGCGAAGAGGACATGCGTGCCTTGTTCGCCTACCTGATGCACGCCGTCGAGCCGGTGAAACAGGCCAACCTCGAAGCCGACATGGGCTTCCCGTTCAACCAGCGCTGGGGCCTGGCGTTGTGGAATTTCATGTTCCTCGACAAGCAACCGTTCCAGCCCGACCCGGCCCGGGATGCCGTGCTCAACCGGGGCGCCTATCTGGTCCAGGGCCTCGGCCACTGTGGCTCGTGCCACACCCCGCGCGGTATCGCCTTCCAGGAAAAAGCCATGAGCGACGCCGGCAGCAGCGGCGAGCATTACCTGGGCGGGGAAACCGTCGAGCATTGGCGCGCCTTGAGCCTGCGCAACCTATGGACGGTGCAAGACACCGTGCAACTGCTCAAGACCGGGCAGAACCGCTTTGCCACGGTATCGGGCAACATGGTGGACGTGATCCGGCACAGCACCCAGCACTTCACGGATGCTGACCTGACGGCCATTGCGACCTATCTCAAATCCCTGCCACCGGGCAAGGATGACCTGCCGATGCCGGCCGTCGCCAAAGGCCCGGCCGAACTGCCCAAGGACTTGTTCACCAGCCGTGGCGGTTTGGGCTATATGCAGTTCTGCAGCGATTGCCACCGCAGCGATGGCGCGGGCGTGAAGGGCCTGTTCCCGGCATTGGCCGGCAACACCGGCGTGGTTGCCAGCAACCCGACCTCGTTGCTGCACATCACCCTGACCGGTTGGGAAACCGCCGAGACCGCCGCCCATCCACGGGTCTACACCATGCCGGGCTTTGCCAGGCTTGCGAACAACGAAGTGGCGGAAATCCTCACCTTTGTGCGCACACGCTGGGGCAACGAAGGCACGCCGATCAGCACCGCCCAGGTGAAGAAAATGCGTGACCAACTCAACCCGGTGAGCACCGACTCCTCGGCGTTCGAGACGCCGCGCCTGGCCAACCTGCTGGCAGCATCCAATGCCGATCAAGTGGTCCGCGGCATGCGCCTGCACCTGCAGACCAAGGAACTGCTGCCAGACAATGTCGGCAACGCGCTGAACTGCACCAGTTGCCATCTCAACGCTGGCACCGTGGCGGATGGCTCGCCGTTTGTGGGCGTGTCGGCCTTCTTCCCCAGCTACGCCCCACGTGCCGGCAAGGTGGTGAGCCTGGAGGAGCGCATCAACGGCTGCTTCCGCCGCTCGATGAACGGCAAGCCAATACCGCCTCAATCGGCGGATATGCAGGCGATGGTGGCGTACTTCGACTGGATGAAAAACAACACCAAGCCCGAGGATAAAGTCCCTGGCCGTGGTGTCGGCAAGATCGACCCGGCCATCAAGCCCGACCTGGCCAATGGCGAGCAGGTCTACGCCAAGCAATGCGCGGTGTGCCACGGCAGCGACGGCGAGGGCCTGGCCCGTGCCGACGGCAGCCTGGTGTACCCACCGTTGTGGGGCGACCAGTCCTTCAACATCGGCGCTGGCATGGCCCGCACCTACACGGCGGCCGCGTTCGTCAAACGCAATATGCCGATCGGCTTCCACGAGAAATTCCCGTTGGGCCAGGGCGGCTTGTCGGACCAGGAAGCGGTAGACGTTGCCGCCTACTTCTCGCAAAAGCCACGCCCGGACTTCCCGGACAAGGTGAAGGACTGGCCGAACGGCGGTAAGCCGGTGGACGCGCGTTACTGACCTCAACCCTGTAGGGGCCGACTTGTCGGCTCCTACAGCGCCAGCCTGAATCCCCGGCTCATCCGTATACCCAGGACGTTGGCCAATGTCGGCCATTGGCGATCCGGCAGGTGGCCGTCGTATTGGACGTACGCCGCCCAATGTTCTGCCTGGAGCAATCAGTATCCGTTGCCAATCGACACCTTTGGCGGCGATATGGGCTATGTCCGGTTCCAAACCCAGTACCTGCAGCACAGACAGGCCGAGGGTGACACCCGCAGCGCCTCGCTCCAGAGCCCGCTGGGTCATCTGCGACATGCCGGCGCGTCGAGCTGTGCCAGGCATTTCTCCAGAATATCCAAGCCTTCCTCCAACACCGCCGGCTCGATGGTCAGCGGGGCCAGTAAGCGGATGATATGCCGGGCCTTGCCGCTGGGCATCAGCAGCAATCCTGCGTCGCGGGCCAGGTTCAGCAGTTGTTGGAGTTGGGCGCTGGCTGGGCTGCCGTCGGGGTTGACCAACTCGATACCGCGCATGGCGCCGACGCCGGTCAGGCGGCCGAGGTAGGGCGAGATTTTTTTCGCCTGCCAGGCGGCATGACGCCGGGTGATCGCGGCTTCCTGTTGTTCGCCCCAGGTTTGCAGGTGTTCGTCGCTCATCACATCCAGGGTGGCCAGGGCGGCCGCGCAGGCGATCGGGTTGCCGGAATAGGTGCCGCCCAGGCCGCCTTTGGGCAGGTTGTCCAGCAAGGCCTTACGCCCGACCACCGCGCCCAGGGGCACGCCGCCGGCGATGCTTTTGCCCAGCAGGATCAGGTCGGGTTCGATGCCCAGGCGTGAGAAGGCGAAACGCTGGCCAGTGCGGCCAAAGCCGGATTGGATTTCGTCGGCGATCAGCAGGATGCCGTGTTCATCGCACAGGCGCCGCAGGGCTCTGGCGAAGGGAATGTCGAGGGCCAGGAAACCGGCTTCGCCCTGCACCGGTTCGAGGATGAAACAGGCCACGTCGGCGATATCGATTTCGACGCTGAACAGGCGCTCCATGGCTTTGAGTGCATCGTCTGTGGTCACGCCATTGTCTGCGCTGGGGTAGGGCAGGTGATAAACCGGGCCGGGTAGCACGCCGACTTTTTGCTTGTAGGGCGCCACCTTGCCGTTGAGGTTGAGGGTGGCCAGGGTGCGCCCGTGGAAGCCGCCGTCAAAAGCAATCACGGCGGTGCGGCCGGTGGCGCCACGGACGATCTTCAGTGCGTTCTCGGCGGCTTCGGCGCCGCTGTTGGTGAGCATGCCGCTGACCGGGTAAGCCACCGGGATAAAGGCGCTGAGGCGCTCCATCAACTGGATATAGGGCGCGTGCGGCGCGGCGTTGAAGGCGTAATGGGTGAGCCGGGTAGCCTGCTCGCGAATTGCCTCGACCACAGTCGGGTGGCAATGGCCGAGGTTGAGCACGCCAATGCCGCCGACAAAGTCGATATAGCGCTTGCCCTCGGTGTCCCAGACTTCGGCGTTGCGCCCGTGGCTCAGGCAGATGGGATGGACGATGGAAATCGACTGGCTGATGGTTTCGTGGCTCATGGATCACGGGCTCGCAAAGGGGCGGTTTGCGCCTATCTAAGCCGCGAGCGCGGTGGCCCGGCAAACGAAATAAAGTCGCCGGGTCATTCGCAAAAATCGGGATGTGGCAATGGCTTTGCGGTGGGAGTGGGCTTGCCCGCGATGGTGGTGTATCAGTCAGCAGATGGGTTGGTTGATTTGGTTGTTGGGGATGTGTACATATCCGTTGCTGCGGTCACGGCCACTTAGGGTTCCGCCCTTACGGCGGCTCACTTTGGAAAGCCCCAAAGTAAGCAAAGGGCTCTTGCCCCACCACTCGGTGCCTCGCCTAGGCTCGGCATGCCCGCAGTCAGGCATTGCTCCGTGGGCCCGCCGCGATCGGCCATCCATGGCCGTGTCGCGGCTACCCCGGCATCCATGCCGGGGTGCCCACTGCGCAATACCTGCCTGCGGCCATCGTGGTTTAACGGGGCGCCTGAGATCAAGATCAAAAGCCAGATCAAAAGCAAAGCAACAGCAGAGCCAGAGCGCGAAGCTGCATTCCCCCTGTGGGAGCAGGCAAGCCAGCTCCCACAGGTATATGCGTACATCTCGACGATCAGGTCGGCTGTCAGGCCGCCTCGCTTTGCTTTTGATCTGAGGCGCCCCGTTAAACCACGCTGGCCGTCATCCGATATTGATTTGGGGGGTAAACCGGCAGGACGCCGGGTTAGCCGCGCTGGGCCATGGATGGCCCATCGCGGCGGCCCCCCAAATCAATGTCGGATGACGGGCACACCGAGCCTGGGCGAGGTGCCGAGTGGTGGGGCAAGAGCCCTTTGCTTACTTTGGGGCTTTCCAAAGTGAGCCGCCGTAAGGGCGGAACCCTAAGTGGCCATGACCGCAGCAACGGATATGTACACAAACCTAAGAATCACTAAAGAGACGTGTAGCTCATCGCAGGCAAGCCAGCGATGGTGCCCTGAAAACCAACCAATCACCCGCGTCGGGCAGCACGCTCGCGCAGATACTCCACCACCGCGCCCTGCTCCCCGGAAAACTCGATCCGGGCGCCCTTCTTCTCACGCTGGAACGCGTACATCGGGTCGTAGTATTCACGCAGCCCGACAATCCACCCGCGATGCAAATCCACGTTCCCCGAGCGAGCCTGCTCGGCCAGGGCGTCCTGCATCAGCCCGTGCAAGCGCTGGTAGCGCTCCCCACCCAGACGCTTGTGGATATTGGCCAGGCTCTGCACCAGGCGCTCGGCGAACAGGCTGAAGCCCGCTTCACCAAACTCTGCGTTGAACTGCGCGCACAGGTCGATCACATAGTCGCGCAAGACCCGCTCGACGCGGTTTTCCAGGCTCTCTTCCAGCCACACCATCGGGTACGCCTGCATGCCCCGGTGCAGGTTCAGCGGCAAAGCGCAGCTACCGATCATGCGGCTTTCGTCCTCAAGCACAAACTGCTCGATGCCCCGCGCGCGCTTTTTCAGTACGTCCACCGCCAGGCGGTTTTCAAAGTCGATATTCGACGGCTGGCCCGTGGCCCACTTGCCAAAGCTGGAGCCCCGGTGGTTGGCGTAGCCTTCCAGGTCCAGGCCATTGCGCAGTTGCTGGAGCACTTCGGTCTTGCCGCTGCCGGTCAGGCCACCCAGCAGGACGAAATCGCACTGTTCCACAGCCTGGTCCACGGTCTCCAGCAAGAAGGTACGCATAGCCTTGTAGCCACCGCCGACCCGGGGATAGTCGATCCCCGCTTCGTCCTTGAGCACCTTCTGCACCAAGTGCGAGCGCAAGCCGCCACGGAAGCAATACAGGTAACCGTCAGGGTTGGCCTGGGCAAACGCGGTCCAGCGCGCCAGTCGCTCCTGCAGCGTTGCGCCGCTGACCAGTTGGTGCCCCAGCACAATCGCCGCCTGCTGCCCTTGCTGCTTATAGCAAGTGCCCACCCGCTGGCGTTCGTCATCGTTCATCAACGGCAGGTTGACCACGCCGGGGAACGCACCCTTGACGAATTCGACCGGCGCACGGGTATCCATCATCGGCCGGTCGTTAAGAAAGATATCGCGGTAATCGGTGATGTCGATGGGCATCAAGACACCTCTACCGCGTGGCTCTGTCGCTCGACCAACTGGCCAATGGGCGCAAGGTTCAGCCCCAGTTCGGCCGCTGCCGCGAGAAACTCGGCTTCGCCCTCAGGCGTGACCGCCACCAGCAGCCCGCCACTGGTTTGCGGGTCGCACAGCACGCGCTTGTGCAACTCATTGATACGGCCCAGTTGGCGCGAGTAACTGTCGAAGTTGCGCAACGTACCGCCAGGCACACAACCCTGGTCCAGGTAGTATTCGACCCCTGGCAGGCGTGGGACTTTTTCGTATTCGATAAGCGCGGTCAAACCGCTGCCGTCAGCCATTTCCACGAGGTGCCCGAGCAGGCCGAAACCGGTCACGTCGGTCATGGCGCTGACCCCGGCCAGCTTGCCAAAGCGGCTGCCGGGCTTGTTGAGGGTGCACATCCAGTCCCGCGCCAGGCCGATATCGGCTTCCCGCAGCTTGCCCTTCTTCTCGGCGGTGGTAAGGATGCCGATGCCCAGGGGTTTGGTCAGGTACAAGCGGCAACCGGCGGTGGCGGTGTCGTTGCGCTTCATATGACGCTTGTGCACCAGCCCGGTGACGGCCAGGCCGAAGATCGGCTCCGGGGCGTCGATGGAGTGCCCACCGGCCAGGGGAATGCCCGCCGCGTCGCACACTGCACGGCCACCGCGAATCACTTCCCGGGCGATCTCCGGGGCCAGCACATTGACCGGCCAGCCGAGAATCGCGATGGCCATCAACGGATCGCCGCCCATGGCGTAGATATCGCTGATGGCGTTGGTGGCAGCAATGCGCCCGAAATCGAAGGGATCGTCGACGATCGGCATGAAAAAGTCCGTGGTGGACACCACCCCGCGCTCGTCATCAATGGCGTACACCGCCGCGTCGTCCCGCGAGGCATTACCCACCCAGAGCTTGGGGTCGAGGTTCTGCGCACCGCTGCCGGCGAGGATCACTTCCAGCACCTGTGGCGAAATCTTGCAGCCGCAACCGGCACCGTGGCTGTACTGGGTCAGGCGAATCGGCTCGTTCATGGTGGACCTCAAACTATCAAGTGCGGGGATTCTAACAGACAGCAAAAGGCCGGCTGGGCTCTTGTGAGCGCAGCCGGCCTTTGGGGTTCAGCGGTTACTGGCGGGCAGCTAGCAAACGCTTGTGGCGATTACGCCGGGCAATGTTCAGGCACTCGATGGCAGCCGAGAAAGCCATGGCCGCGTACACGTAGCCTTTCGGCACATGGGCACCGAAGCCTTCGGCGATCAAGGTCATGCCGATCATGATCAAGAAGCCCAGGGCCAGCATGACCACGGTCGGGTTGTCGTTGATGAACTTGGCCAGGGGTTCAGCCGCCACCAGCATCACGATTACCGAAGTCACCACAGCAATGATCATGATCGGCAAGTGCTCGGTCATACCGACGGCGGTGATGATGCTGTCGATAGAGAACACCAGGTCGAGCAACAGGATCTGCCCGATGGCCGCGGCAAAGCCAATAGCCACGGTATTGCCGACGCTGGTCTTCTCTTCGGGCTCCGGGTCCATGCTGTGGTGGATCTCGGTGGTTGCCTTCCATACCAGGAACAGGCCGCCGGCGATCAGGATCATGTCCTTCCACGAAAACGCCTGGCCGAAGACTTCGAATACCGGCGAGGTCAATTGCACAATAAACGCGATGGTGCTCAACAGGCCCAGGCGCAGTATCAGCGCCATGCTGATGCCGATGCGCCGTGCCTTGGCCCGGTGCTGCTCCGGCAATTTATTGGTGAGGATCGAGATGAAGATCAGGTTGTCGATCCCCAGCACGATTTCCATGACGATCAATGTCGCCAGGGCCACCCAGGCGGTAGGGCTCGCGGCCAGTTGTACAAGATAATCCATAGGTCAGTCCTGACTCGGTATACGGGGAATTAAGCTTCTTTGGAACTTGGCTCAGGCTTGGAGTCCTGATCTTGCTCGTCGTCCTTGGGGGCGATCAAGCCCTGGGTCGCTTCGCTCAACGCCTGTTCGGCGGCTTTATGGGTGTCGTCAATGGCCTGCTTGGCCGCTTCGCTGGCTTTGCCCAGCACCTGCTGCGTGCTTTTCTCGACCTGGTCGCAACCACTGAGCACCACTAATGAAAGCGCAAGCAACGACGCCGCGCCCAGGGAATTGAGTTTCATGATGTATTCCTCGTTAGAACCGTTGGGCCCAAGCATTGGGCCCGCGATAGCGAGGCATTCTAAGGAAGCGAACACTTCAGGAAAATTCGTATTTTTTTCGCTTATACTTCGATTTATACGAAGTAACACTCTGCAACCGAGGCACCTGATGCTCAACTACCGACAACTGCATTACTTCTGGGTGGTCGCCAAGACCGGCAGCATCGTGCGTGCCTGCGAGCAACTTAACCTCACACCGCAGACCATCAGCGGGCAAATCAGCCTGCTGGAGCAGACATTTGGTATCGCACTGTTTCAACGAGTCGGCCGCCAGTTGGAGCTGACCGAGGCCGGGCGCCAGGCCCTGCCCTATGCCGAGCAGATGTTCCAGACCGGCAATGAATTGGAAGCGATGTTGCGCGCCCAGCCCAATGAACAACAGATTGTGTTTCGTGTCGGCGTGGCGGATGTGGTGCCCAAGTCCATCGTCTACCGCCTGATCGCGCCGACCATGGAGCTGAGCGAGCCGCTGCGCATCACCTGCCGCGAAGACAAACTCGAGCGGCTGTTGGCCGACCTGGCGATCCAGCGCCTGGACCTGGTGATCTCCGACAGCCCGATGCCGACCCACCTGGATATCAAGGGCTACAGCCAGAAGCTGGGGGAATGTGGCATCAGCTTCTTCGCCACACAGGCGTTGGCGGACCTGCACGGCGGCGATTTCCCACAATGCCTGCACGGTGCGCCGCTGTTGATTCCTGGTGCAGAAACCGTGGTGCGCAGCCGTTTGCAGCGCTGGTTCGCCGAGCAGCAGATCCGTCCGAAGATTATCGGCGAGTTCGACGACAGCGCCTTGATGCAGGCGTTCGGCCAATCCGGCAGCGGGATTTTTATCGCCCCCAGCGTAATTGCCGAGGAAGTGCTACGCCAATACAGCGTGGCATTGATTGGCCAGACAGACGCGGTCACCGAGTCGTTCTATGCCATCTCGGTGGAGCGCAAGGTCAAGCACCCCGGCATCGTGGCGATTACCGAAGGTGCTCGCCGCGAGCTGTTTACCGCGCTTTAGGCGCAGGCGACCCGGGTCTTGGCGGTCATCAGCCACAGGGCCAGGAGAATCGACAGCAGGATAAACCCCGACGCGGCAAACCCCAGGCTGCCCAGGCCCATGGTGTCGATCACCCGCCCACCGACCATCGCGCCCAGGCCAATGCCCAGGTTGGCCCCGGCAATGTTCAAGGACGCAGCAAATGCCGGCGCATGGGGTGCGGCCTTCATCAACCGCACATGGCTGACCAAAAACAGCGCCGCCTGGGTCACGCCCCAGATCGCCATGGCCGCCGCCAGGCCGAGGGTGGAGTGGATCGCCGGTACCAGCGCTACCATGCCGGCGATCATAAAGCCGCAGAACACCATAGAAGCGATCAGCGGATGCTTGTCGACCATGCGCCCGCCCAGGGAGTTACCGATCAGGCCAACGGCGCCAAAGCCCATCAGGCACCAGCCCACCAGGGTGCCATCGAAGCCGGCCAGGCGCTCCAGAATATCGGCCAGGTAGGTGTAAGCGGTGAACATGCCGCTGAAGACCAGGATCGACAGCAACACGTGGCCCTGCATCAACGGGCTGCGCAGGATCTTGAACTGCGAACGCAGGGTCACCGCGTCCTTTTTCACGGTGGTGGCCGGCAGGTAGATCAACAGCAGCAATGCCTTGAGCATCGCCACCCCGGCGAGGATGCCAAAGGCACTGCGCCAGCCAAACGCATCGGAGATCAGGGTGCCCACCGGGATGCCGAAGACGGTAGCGCAGACAATCCCGAAACCGATCTTGGCAATCGCCCGGCCAGCGTAGTCCGGCCCGACGATGTCCACTGCCGTTTCACTGGCCAGGGCCCAAAACACCGGCAGCCCCAGAGCGGGAATCAGGCGGGCCACGGCCATCACCCAGATATTCGGCGCCAGGGCCGCCAGGGTATTGGCCGCGCCAAACATCAATAGAATGCTGATAAACAGACGCTTGCGCTCGAAACGCGCGAAATACGCGGTCAGAAACGGCCCGAACGCGGCCACGGTAAAGGCAAACAAAGTCACCAGCAGACCGGCCTGGGACACGCTCACATCCAGGTCGCGAGCGATGGAGGGCAATAGCCCGACAATCACAAATTCGGTGGTCAACACGGTAAAACCGGCTGCGGACAGCAGCAGGATGGGCAACAACATGCACAACTCCAGAAACGGCGACGCCAGCGTTAGCCTTGAGGCCCGCTGACAGAGATATAAGAAGAGGATGGCGAATCTTAACAGAATGTGACCGTGCCACACACGGCCTTGGCGACTGAATGCCGCAGTAAACTGGATATTTCCTACAGCATGTTAGACTTCGCGCCCCGCATAGCGCTGTACACATTAAAAAAACTAGAGACACTCTTATGACTGCTGCTCCCTCACTCTTTCAACGACTTATGCGCCTCAGCCTGGTCACCCAGATTGTCATCGGCCTGACCGCTGGCATCTTGCTGGCCCTGCTGTCGCCCAGTGCGGCCCTGTCCACCGCGTTTATCGGCAAGGTATTTGTCTCGGCGCTCAAGGCCGTGGCGCCAATCCTGGTGTTTGTGCTGGTGATGGCCTCGATTGCCAACCACAAGCATGGCCAGGAAACCCATATCCGGCCGATTCTGTTCCTGTACCTGCTGGGCACCTTTTCGGCGGCGGTGGTCGCGGTCATTGCCAGCACCCTCTTCCCCTCGAACCTGGTGCTCAGCACCCATGACGTGGCCGTCAGCGCCCCCGGCGGGATTGGCGAGGTGATGCAGGGCCTGTTACTCAGCGTGGTGGACAACCCTATCAGCGCTCTGATGAACGCCAATTTCATCGGGATCCTGGCCTGGGCCATCGGCATGGGCATCGCGATCCGCCATGCCGGGGAAACCACCCGAACCGTGCTGGACGACCTGTCCAACGGCGTCACGCTGATCGTGCGCGTGGTGATTCGCTTCGCCCCCCTGGGTATTTTCGGTCTGGTGGCCTCTACCCTGGCCGCTTCCGGCTTCGATGCCTTGCTGGGTTATGCGCACCTGTTGCTGGTGCTGATCGGCTGCATGTTGTTCGTGGCACTGGTGGTCAACCCAGCCATCGTGTTCTGGAAACTGCGCCGCAACCCGTACCCGCTGGTGCTGTTGTGCCTGCGTGAAAGTGGGATCACCGCCTTCTTCACCCGCAGTTCGGCGGCCAATATCCCGGTCAACCTGGCGTTGAGTGAGCGCCTGGGCCTGCATGAAGACACCTATTCGGTGTCGATCCCGTTGGGTGCGACCATCAATATGGCCGGCGCCGCGATCACCATTACCGTGCTGACCCTGGCGGCCGTGCACACCTTGGGCATCGCCGTCGACTTGCCGACCGCCGTGCTGCTCAGCGTGGTTGCAGCGATCTGTGCCTGTGGCGCGTCGGGTGTGGCCGGGGGGTCGCTGTTGCTGATTCCACTGGCGTGCAGCCTGTTCGGCATTCCGAGTGAAATCGCCATGCAAGTGGTGGCCGTAGGCTTCATTATCGGGGTGTTGCAGGATTCGGCGGAAACCGCGCTGAACTCGTCTACCGACGTGTTGTTCACCGCTGCGGCGTGCCTGGGCCAGGAAGACAAGAACCCGGCCTGACACAACCCGGCAAGCAAGTGGGCGCTGGTTTGGGTGGAAGCTGGCTTGCCTGCGATGCAAGCAACTCGGTCTATCAGTGATACCGAGGTGATGCTATCGCAGCGATGCGGCGATCCGACAAGCCAGCTCCCACACAAGCCAGCGCCCACATTTGTTTTGCGGTGTGACTCGGGGCTTAGAATGCGCCCATGTAGTCACGCTTGCCCACTTCCACACCGTTATGACGCAGCAAGGCGTAGGCGGTGGTGACGTGGAAGAAGAACTGCGGCAGGCCGTAGGTCAGCAAGTAGGACTGGCCGCTGAAGCGCTTCTCTTTAGGCGTGCCCGGACGGGTGACGATCTCGATGCCTTCCTTGCCGTCGATCTGTGCCGGGGTGATGGTGTCGATAAAGGCCAGGACCTTGGCAATCAGCGCTTGCAGGTCAGCGAAGGAAACTTCGGTATCTTCGTATTTCGGCACTTCGATCTCAGCCAGGCGCGCGGAAACGCCCTTGGCAAAATCCACGGCGATCTGTACCTGACGGACCAGCGGGAACATGTCCGGGAACAGACGCGCCTGCAGCAAGGCGTTAGGGTCGATGTTCTTGGCGGTGGCGTGGGCCTCGGCCTTGTTCAGCACATCGCTCAGGGCGTTGAGCATTTGCTTGAAGACCGGAAGTGAAGCGGCGTACAGGGAAATAGTCATGACAGTCTCGACAGTGGTGACAGGGTTTGAACAGCGGCGATTATAGACATGAGCGCTGCTTGTCTTTTATTTTTTCGGGATTAGGCTAGTGGGCTCACTGCATAGGGAAAGCGCGATGACCGCCGAGCACGACACCACCTCTTCCGAGCCGCGCCTGAACAGCACGGAAATCCGCGTTTTGGGCTGCCTGATCGAGAAACAGGCCACTAATCCGGAAACCTACCCGCTGACCCTCAATGCCCTGGTCCTGGCCTGCAACCAGAAAACCAGCCGGGAACCGGTGATGAACCTCAGCCAGGGCCAGGTTGGCCAGAGCCTGCGCGCCCTGGAGGGCCGTGGTTTTACCAAGCTGGTGATGGGCAGTCGCGCCGACCGCTGGGAACACCGCGTGGACAAGGCCCTGGAACTGGTGCCGGCACAGGTGATCCTTACCGGCCTGCTGTTCCTGCGCGGGCCGCAGACGGTCAACGAACTGCTGACCCGCAGCGGGCGCATGCATGATTTTGAAGATGCCGAGCAGGTGGTGCATCAACTGGAACGCCTGATCGCCCGTGACCTGGCGGTGCTGGTACCCAAGCAGGCCGGCCAGCGCGAAGACCGCTACACCCACTCCCTGGGCGATCCCGCGGATATCGAGGCGATCCTGGCCGCCCGCGGTAGCCCGGTGGAGCGCAGCAGCGCCAGTGGGGTTTCCGTGGAGCGCATCGAGGAGCTGGAGGCGCGGATTGCGGCGCTGGAAGAGCGCCTGTCGCGCCTCGAATAAACGTCCCCCCTTATGGGAGCGGGCTTGTGTGGGAGCGGGCTTGCTCGCGAAAGCAGTGGGTCAGTCAACATCAATGTTTGCTGGGCCGACGTCTTCGCGAGCAAGCCCGCTCCCACATTTGATTTTCGCTGCTTTGAGCATTGCGTTGCATTAGGGCTTGCCCGCTCCCACCTGGGCCGGCGGTGTTTACTGCCGGGCGAAATCCACCGCCTTCTGGAACTGTTCGTCCGTCGGCCGGATGCCGGTGTACAGCACGAACTGCTCCAGGGCCTGGATCGCGATCACTTCCAGGCCGGTAATCACCCGCTTGCCCTGGGCCCTGCCCCGCACGATCAACGGCGTTTCGGCGGGGATGGCCACCACATCGAACACGGTGTCTGCCGCATCAATTGCGTCGGCCGCAAACGCCAGGTCCTGCGCCTGGGCGCCGCCAGTCATGCCGATCGGCGTCACGTTGACCAGCATCTGCGGGCGCGCTTCACCCAAGGTCGCCTGCCACTGATAGCCCAGGTTCTGCGCCAGGGCCCGGCCCGCCGTTTCATTGCGCGCAACGATCACGCCATTGGCATAGCCACCATCCCGCAAGGCACTGGCCACGGCCTTGGCCATGCCGCCGCTGCCGTGCAGGGCGAAGGTCGATTCCTTGGGCACCGCGTGTTTTTGCAGCAGTTGCTCGATGGCGATGTAGTCGGTGTTGTAGGCCTTGAGGTGCCCGGCGGTGTTGACGATGGTGTTGATCGAGGCGATGGCGCGGGCCGATTCGTCGAGCTCATCGACCAGCTCGATGCAGGCTTCCTTGAACGGCATCGACACCCCACACCCACGAATCCCCAAGGCACGGATCCCGGCCACGGCGCCGTTCAAGTCCTGGCTGCTGAACGCCTTGTAGTAGAAGTTCAGCCCCAGCTGCTCATACAAATGGTTATGAAATCGCAGGCCGAAATTGCCCGGACGGGCCGACAGCGACATGCACAGCTGGGTATCCTTGTTGGGGTTCATCAGCATCGGTAACGCCTCTTCGAAGTAAGCAAATCGGTACAGACCTTACACAACCTTTACCTAGTGGCCGTGCTGTTTTCCTGAAATACGTTGTCTTAAAAGTATCCCCGCGACAATCCTTGAGTCTATTGATTGCAGACCACAAGCGCAGGGGCCAACCGAGGAAAGACCATGATTCGTAAAATCCCCAGGATCGCTTTGCTGATCGGTGCACTTGCTGTAGCCGGCCAAGCCTCCGCCCATGGTGGCGGTTGGGGTGGCCCGGCCGTATTGGGTGCGGTTGTCGGCGCAGCCGTAGTGGGCTCTGTGATCGCCAGCCATGATCGACCGGTGTATGTGCAGCAGCAACCGGTGTATTACCAGCCCCAGCCGGTGTATGCCGCCCCGCCACCGGTCTATTATCAGCCGGCGCCAGTGTACGTGCAGCAACCGGTGTATTACCGCCGGGCGCCCGTGTATTACGGGCCACCACGTGGCTACTACGGCCCGCCCCGTGGCTATTACGGGCGTGGCTGGTAAACCCATCAGCAAAAGCCCCGCACACCCGGCGGGGCTTTTTTATGGGTGGCCAGGTCTGAATAAATCTCGCCAGGGTCGTTATGGGGACAACCCTGGCTGTTAATTCCGACATTATTAGGGCCAACGTGCACTTGCCCAATGGGGGGCCGCGCTGTCATGTTTGTGTCACACGGCACTCTCACTATCAAAACTGTCCCCTATAACAGGCCATAACAACAAGGACGCCCCAGCATGCCCACACAAAATCCGCACCGTACCGCCGGCCTCTGCACCTCGAGCAAGGTCTATAGCGCCTTGACCGAGCTCAAGCACCTGGAAGGCCATCGCAGCGCCAAGTTTCTTTCGCTGCTGGCAGAAAACCTGGTCCACAAAGGCCTGCTCAATGAACAGGAAGTGCTGCACATGCTGGACCAGGTGGTTGACTGAGCCCCTGCCGGTGCAGCCTCGATGACAGTGATGTTGACTATCGAGCAAGGTGATTTTCCCTCGCCGCCGGGCCACCGTAAGGTGACCTCCATCAGCAATGGAGGTAGATATGCCCACTATCCAGATCATGTCCGTCGTCGGCAGTGCCGTCCCTGTACCCCTTCGCGAGCTGGGTTTGCTCGCCTGCTGGTACCTGGTACGCGACGGTGAAGCCATCAGTGGCCCCCTGACCTCACTGCCCGATGCCCAGGCCCTGTCACGCAAGATGGCCCATTGTTTCTCGGCTTAGGGCAATGGCAGGCGTACCCGGGGCTTGGTTTCGACAAACAGCCCCCAGCTGGAAATAAACAGCGCGGCAATCAACGGCCCGATTACAAAACCATTGAGGCCGAAGACCGACAGGCCGCCCAGGGTCGAGATCAGGATCAGGTAATCCGGCATCTTGGTGTCCTTGCCCACCAGGATCGGGCGCAGCACGTTGTCCACCAGGCCGATCACAAACACCCCGAACAAGGCCAGCACCACCCCTTGCCAGATTGAACCGCTGAGCAGGAAGTACGCGGCTACCGGCCCCCACACAATCCCGGCACCCACCGCCGGCAGCAATGACAGAAACGCCATCAGCACCGCCCAGAGCAACGCACTGGGAATATCCAGAAACCAGAAGATCAGGCCACCCAGCGCCCCTTGGGTCACCGCCACCAGCACATTGCCCTTGACGGTCGCCCGCACCACCCGGTTGAACTTCAGTTGCAGGCGACGCTTCTGTGGCTCGGCCAGCGGCACCGCCGTGCGCACTTTGCGCACCAGTTCGGGGCCGTCGCGCAGCAGGAAGAACAGCAGGTAGAGCATGATGAAAAAGCTCACCAGGAAATCAAAGGTGCCCTGACCAAAGCTGAATGCCTGGCTGGCAAAGAACTGGCTACCCTGCATCGCGCCCTTGACGATTTTCTCGCGCAGGCCTTCCAGGTTGCCCATGCCGAAGCGATCCAGCAGGTTCTGGAAGTACGGCGGCAGGAAGTTCTTGAATTGCTCGATGTAGCCCGCCACATCCAATTTGCCGCTTTCGACGTTCTTGTACAGCGTCGCCCCCTCCTGCACCAGCAAGGCGCTGGTGATGATCACCGGCAAGATCGCGATCACCAGGCACACCATCAGGGTACACAGCGACGTGAGGTTGCGGTTCCAGCCAAACTTGAGCTGCAGGCGCCGCTGCATAGGCGCAAAGATGATCCCGAGGATGACCGCCCAGAACACCGCGCCGTAGAACGGCAACAGGATCCAGAAAAACGCGAGGGTCACCAGGACCAGCAGCAATAGCAGGGTTTTGAATTGCAGATTCGTTTGGTTCATGTCCGATCCGTGCCAGAAAAACGCTGGGCGCCCAGCGCGCCCTGTTGCTTAGTCCACCGCGCATCCGGCGAGTGCCATCTTTATTTCTACAGCGTAGACCCAGATCAATAACCGCCAGACCCGGCTCGGCTACCCTGCCGCCCTTTTGCGATCTGAATCCCATGCTCCCTGTCCTCGCTCCCGAATTGCTCGCCCCTGCCGGCACCCTGAAAAACATGCGCTACGCCTTTGCCTACGGCGCCGATGCGGTCTACGCCGGCCAGCCGCGCTACAGCTTGCGGGTGCGTAATAACGAGTTCGATCACGCCAACCTGGCCCTGGGCATCGCCGAGGCGCAGGCCCAGGGCAAGCGCTTTTATGTAGTGGTCAATATCGCGCCGCACAATGCCAAGCTGAAAACCTTCCTCAAGGACCTGGAACCGGTGATCGCCATGGGCCCGGACGCGCTGATCATGTCCGATCCGGGCTTGATCATGCTGGTGCGCCGGCACTTCCCGCAGATGCCGATCCATCTGTCGGTACAGGCCAACACGGTGAACTGGGCCAGTGTCGAGTTCTGGCAGCAGCAAGGCATCTGCCGGATCATCCTGTCGCGGGAGCTGTCCCTGGAAGAAATCGCCGAAATCCGCCAGCACGTGCCGGCCATGGAGCTGGAAGTGTTTGTGCATGGCGCGCTGTGCATGGCCTACTCCGGGCGCTGCCTGTTGTCCGGCTACATGAACAAGCGCGATGCCAACCAGGGCACCTGCACCAACGCCTGCCGCTGGAGATACCAGGCCACACCCGCGACCGAAAACACCGTGGGCGATATCGTCCAGCAGTATCAGCCCGAGCCGACCCTGGGCCTTGGCGCGCCCACCGACCAGGTGTTCCTGCTGCAGGAGGCCAACCGCCCGGATGAGCAGATGCCGGCCTTCGAGGACGAACACGGCACCTACATCATGAACGCCAAGGACCTGCGGGCGGTGCAACATGTCGAGCGCCTGACGCAGATGGGCGTGCATTCGTTGAAAATCGAAGGCCGCACCAAGTCCCACTTTTATGTGGCGCGCACCACCCAGGTGTACCGCCAGGCCATTGATGATGCGGTGGCCGGTCGTGCGTTCGACCGGGGCTTGATGACCAACCTTGAGTCCCTGGCCCAGCGTGGCTACACCGAAGGTTTCCTGCGCCGCCACGTGCATGACGAATACCAGAACTACCAGAACGGCAGCTCCGTCTCGGAACAACAGCAGTTTGTCGGTGAATTGACCGGCGAACGGCGCGGGGAGCTGGCCGAAGTCAAGGTGAAGAACCGCTTTGCCGTGGGCAATCACCTGGAACTGATGACCCCGGCGGGGAACTTCCATTTTGACCTGGGGATGATGCATAACGCCAAGGGTGAGGCGATTGAGGTGGCGCCGGGGGATGGGCACACGGTATATGTGCCGGTGCCGTTGGACATGGATATCGGGTTTGGGTTGTTGATGCGGGATGTGTAGCGGCTGTTAGGGCCCCATCGCAGGCAAGCCAGCTCCCACATTTGACTGCATTCACAGTTCAACATGTGGGAGCTGGCTTGCCTGCGATGGAGCCAGATCAAGCACCGCAATTGCCAGATCAGATCCCGAACTACCCCAGCAACCGCCACATTTTGACCATGTTCACCGATCAAGTGTGGGAGCTGGCTTGCCTGCGATGAGGCCAGATCAAGCACCGTAATTGCCAGATCAGATCCCGAACTACCCCAGCAACCGCCACATTTTGACCATGTTCACCGATCAAGTGTGGGAGCTGGCTTGCCTGCGATGAGGCCAGATCAAGCACCGCAATTGCCAGATCAGATCCTGAACTGCCCCACCAACTGCCCCAACCGCTGCCCCAGTTCCGCCAGGCTGCGGGAGGTCTGTGCCCCCTGCTGGGTCTCGTCCGCCACGCTGTCCACCGCCACGGCAATCTGATGCACGCTGCGGTTGATCTCTTCGGCCACGGCAGTTTGCTCTTCAGCGGCGCTGGCGATCTGCGCGTTCATCGTGTTGATGGTGCCGATCAGTTGCGCCATGGTATCGAGGGACGCCCCGGCTTCGTTGGCCTGGGCCGAGGTGCCGTCGCCGGCATCGCTGGAGCGGCGCATGGACTCCACGGCCGCCTCGGTGCCCTTTTGCAGGCGGTCGATCATGCCCTGGATTTCCTGGGTACTTTGCTGGGTGCGGCTGGCTAGTGCGCGTACCTCATCGGCCACCACCGCAAAACCACGCCCGGCTTCACCGGCACGGGCGGCTTCAATGGCGGCGTTGAGGGCCAGCAGGTTGGTCTGCTCGGCAATCGAGCGGATCACCCCGAGCACGCTGACAATCGACGACACGTCCTGTTGCAGGCTATCCAGCGACACGCCACTGCTGCGGATGTCATTCACCAACGCATGAATCTGCGCGATGCTGCCATCCACCACGCGCTTGGCGGCCTGGCCTTCGGCGTCGGTCTGCTGCGCCGCCACGGCCGCACCCTGGGCACTGCGGGCCACTTCATGGGCGGCAGACGACATTTCATTGATCGCCGTCGCCACCTGGTCGGTTTCCTGGCGCTGGCGTTCCATGGCCTGTTCCGAGCGATGGGCCTGCTCGGACACCTGGCTGACCAGCCCGGTCAGTTGCGAGGTCATGTCAGTGATCTGGCGTACCAGGCCGTGGATCTTGTCGACAAACCGATTGAACGAGCCGGCCAGTTCACCCAACTCGTCCTGGCTGGTGATTGCCAGGCGCCGGGTCAGGTCGCCCTCACCGGCGGCGATATCGTCGAGGTTGGCTTTCATCAGGTGCAAGGGGCGCAGGATGGTATTGGCCAGCAGCATGCCCGCTGCAGCGATCAGCAACAGCAGGATTACGGCGATGCCGACAATGCTCAACAACACCCCTTCCATGCGCTCGTTGACCTTGGCTTCGACTTCGCTGACCAGGGCCTCGATACCGTCGAGGTTGACCGAGGTACCGATCACCATGTCCCACTTGGGCAGGTACTCGGTGTAGCCGAGCTTGGGCACCAGTTCGGTTTGTCCCGGCTGGGTCGAGCTGTATTGCAGGTAGTGGGTGCCGTCCTTGCCGACCTTGACCAGGTCGCGGTTGACGTAGACGCCGTTGGGGTCACGGTTGTCCTTGAAGCTTTTGCCCACGCCGTCGGGGCTGTTGCCCTTGAACAGGCGGATGGTTTCGGAGTCGTAGCCGAAGAAATAGCCGTCCTTGCCGTAGGTTGTGTTGGACAACAGCTTGACCACCTGCGCCCGCGCCTCCGTATCGCCGGGGGCTGCCGCGTCGTACAGCGGCTTGATGGTGGTCATCGCCACTTCGACATAACTTTGCAGGGTGGCCTTGGCGTTGTTGAGCAGGCGCTGGCGGGTTTCGGCCACCTCGGTGCGCGCCTGTTCCTTGAGGATCCACACGGTGGTCAGGCTGATGACCACGGCAAACAACAACACTGGCAGTACAGCGAGGGACAGGACTTTGGCCTTCAGACTCAGACGCATGGATCTTCTCTCTTGTAGGGCAACGTTAGGAGGTTAACGGCCCTAAAGGAGAAAACTGTAGGAATCTGCTTGTTACAGGGTCATCGCAGCAAACCAGCCGAACACCAGCAACGGCAGGTTGTAGTGCAGGAAGGTCGGGACCACGGTGTCCCAGATATGGTGGTGCTGGCCGTCGATGTTCAAACCCGAGGTCGGCCCCAGGGTAGAGTCGGACGCAGGCGAACCGGCATCGCCCAGGGCCCCGGCGGTGCCGACGATGCAGACAATGGCCAGCGGGCTGAACCCCAGTTGCACACACAGCGGTACAAAAATCGCCGCGAGGATCGGCACGGTGGAAAACGACGAACCGATGCCCATGGTCACCAGCAGGCCTACCAGCAACATCAACAGCGCACCCACGCCACGGCTGTGGCCGATGAATTCGGCCGAAGCCTGCACCAGCGTCTGTACCTGGCCGGTGGCCTTTAGCACTTCGGCAAACCCCGACGCCGCGATCATGATGAAGCCGATCATCGCCATCATTTTCATGCCTTCGGTGAACAGATCATCGGTGTCGCGCCAGCGCACGATGCCCGATACCGAGAAGATCAGGAAACCCGCCAAGGCACCGATGATCATCGAGTCCAGCCACAACTGGATAATAAAGGCTGAGGCAATGGCCAGCCCGGCGACCAGCAGGGTCAGCGGGTTGTACTGCACCGCCACTTGCTCGACCCGCTCGATCTTCTGCAGGTCGTAGATGCGCTTTTTGCGGTAGCTGATAAACACCGCCACCAACAAGCCGAACACCATGCCCAGCGCCGGAATACCCATGGCATGGGTAACGTTGACCTGGCTGATATCCACCCCGCTCTTGGCGACATTGGCCAGCAGGATCTGGTTGAGGAAGATATTGCCGAAGCCCACCGGCAGGAACATGTACGGGGTGATCAGGCCGAAGGTCATGACGCAGGCGATCAGGCGCCGGTCAATCTGCAACTTGGTCAGCACATACAGCAGCGGCGGTACCAGCAGCGGGATAAAGGCGATATGGATCGGCAGGATGTTCTGCGAGGCAATCGCCACCGCTCCCAGCAGGCAGATCAGCAGCCATTTGACAGAACTGCCGCCAGTGGCGTCCTGGCGGCCCACCAGCAGCAGGGCCTTGTCCGCCAGGGCATGGGCCAGGCCGGACTTGGCAATCGCCACCGCGAAAGCACCGAGCAATGCGTAAGACAACGCCACCGTGGCACCGCCGCCCAAGCCGCTGTTGAACGCGCTGAGCGTCGCGTCGATCCCCAGGCCACCGGTCAAACCGCCGACCAGGGCACCCACGATGATCGCGATGACCACATGCACGCGGGACAGGCTGAGCACGAGCATGGTGCCGACCGCGGCGATTACTGCGTTAATCATGGTTACCTCAAGACAGAAATATAAACACAACACGCGCCGGCGCCCCGGCCAGATGTCGACCACGGCACACGCAGAAAGGGAGTTTTATTAGAGGCCGCGCACTTTGCAGCAGCCGGCGCGCCATGTCAAAGAACGACGTCGCGAATAGATTCAATTGAACGTATGAATAAAGAAAAACAACCCGCGGCCGATAGAGTGGATTATCTCTGTCGCAACGAAAGGTTAAGGATCTCCATGTCGCTCAGGCAGTTGTCCATTCAATGGAAAATCACCCTCCTCGCCGGCCTTTGTCTGTTGGGCATCGTGACCCTGCTGGTGGGTCTTTCGCTGTATCGGATGGACCAGAGTTCACAACGGGTCCAGACCTCCAGCACACAGATGCTTAATGTTGCAGCCCAATCGCGCATCGAAGCCCAGGGTGAAGTGCAGGCGCTGGGCATCCGCCAGCAATTTATGGACGCCTACCAATATGGCCATGGCTTTTCGCGCCAGGTGCTGTTTTTGCGCGAACAGGCCGAAAAACGCTTCCTCGATGCCTTCGACCTGCGTGAAGACCTGACCCGCCAGGTCAAGGCCGCCCTGCAAGCCAACCCGGACCTGCTGGGCCTGTCCCTGGTCTTTGAAGCCAATGCCCTGGATGGCAAGGATGAGCTGTTCGCCGGCCAAGCGGAGCTGGGCAGCAATGAAAAGGGACGCTTTGCCCTGTACTGGTCGCAGCCGACACCCGGCACCCTGACCTCGATGGCGCTGCCGGAAAGCGATATGTCCGACACCAGCGTCGGCCCCAGCGGCGAGAAGGCCAACACCTGGTTCACCTGCCCACGCACGACCCTCAAGCCGTGTGTGATCGAGCCGTACTTCTATGTGATCGACGGGCACAACGTCTTGCTGACCAGCATCGTGTTCCCGCTCATGGCCAATGGCAAAGTCATCGCCTCGCTGTCGGTGGACATCAACCTCAACAGCCTGCAGGCAGTCAGCCAGAATGCCAGCCGCGAGCTGTATGACGGCCAGACCAACGTCAGCATCATCAGCCCGGTGGGTTTGCTGGCCGGCTACAGCCCGGATGCGAGCAAGCTCAGCCAGCGCCTGGACAGTGTGGATACCGCCAGCGGCGCACAACTGATCAGCGCCATGGCCAGCAGCACCCAGACCTACAGCCTGCGTACCGACCATCAACTCAAGGTGCTGGCACCCTTCCAGCCCATTCCCAATGGCAAGTCCTGGGGCGTGTTGCTGGATGTGCCGGAAAAAGTCCTGATCGGCCCCGCCGAAACCCTCAAGGCCGAGCTGGATGCCGACAACACCAAAGGCACCCTGCTGGAACTGGGCCTGGGCCTGCTCGCCGCCATCGTCGGTTTGCTGCTGGTGTGGCTGATGGCCCGCAGTGTCACCCGGCCGATCCTCGGCGTGGCCCATATGCTGGAAGATATCGCCAGCGGCGAAGGCGACCTGACCCGGCGCCTGGCCTACGACAAGCGCGACGAGCTGGGCGAACTGGCCAGTTGGTTCAACCGCTTCCTCGACAAACTGCAACCGATCATTGCCGAGGTCAAACGCTCGGTGCAGGACGCGCGCAGCACCGCCGACCAATCAGCGGCAATCGCCAGCCAGACCAGTGCCGGCATGGAGCAGCAGTACCGCCAGGTGGATCAGGTGGCCACCGCCTCCCACGAAATGAGCGCCACCGCCCAGGATGTCGCCCGCAGCGCCGCCCAGGCGGCACACGCTGCACGGGATGCCGACCAGGCCACCCGCGAAGGCCTGACGGTGATCGACCGCACCACCACCAGCATCGGCCACCTGGCTGCCGACATGAGCACGGCGATGGCCCAGGTCGAAGGTCTGGCAGCCAATAGCGAGCAGATCGGTTCAGTGCTGGAAGTGATCCGCGCGATTGCCGAACAAACCAACCTGCTGGCCCTCAACGCCGCCATCGAAGCCGCCCGTGCCGGTGAAGCCGGGCGTGGTTTTGCGGTGGTGGCGGACGAGGTGCGCAACCTCGCACGGCGCACTCAGGAGTCGGTGGAAGAAACCCGCCAGGTGATCGAACAGTTGCAAAACGGCACCCAGGAAGTGGTGAGCTCCATGAGCAACAGCCATCGCCAGGCCCAAGGCAGTGTCGAACAGGTCGGCCAGGCCGTCACGGCATTGCGCCAGATCGGCGATGCGGTGACGGTGATCAGCGACATGAACCTGCAGATCGCCAGCGCCGCCGAGCAGCAAAGCGCGGTGGCCGAGGAGATCAACAGCAACGTGGCGACGATTCGTGATGTGACCGAGTCGCTGTCGGAACAAGCCAATGAATCGGCGCGGGTCAGCCAGACGCTCAATAGCCTGGCCAATCAGCAACAGGGGTTGATGGACCAGTTCCGGGTCTGATCGCGGTTAAAAGGTGCGGGGCCGGGGGCTGGACGCAACCTCCAGCTCACACCCCCACAGCTCTACCGCCGGCTGGCTCGCCTGGGGCGGGCCGAGCCAGGCACTCAGCCACTGGCACTGCTGGTTGAAACACAGTTGATAATCCCCGGCCTCGGGGGTGCGGCCCAGGCGCAGGGGCTGCAAGGGTGGCAACTGACGCTGGTAATGCCAACTGCCATCACGCAGTTCGGCGCCGTGCGGGATCTCCATACCGGCCCCGGAACCCTTGACCCGCGCCTCGCCCAACACCAGGCCCTCAGGCGTTACACGGTAATCCTCTTCCCAGCGCACTTTCTCAATCGTATGCGTCCAGGCCAGGGTGAACACAGGCGTAGGCACTTGTGCCCATACCGCGCCCGCCAAGCCCAGACACAGACCGATCACGCAGTGGCCGCCTGGGCACGATGGGCCCGCCAGCAGTGCTGTGCGATCAACAGCCCCACCATGACGAAGCCGATTTCATCGCTTAACGGCGTCGCCAGAATCAGGCTACCACCGGCGAAGAAGCCCAGCAGGCGCTCCCACCAACTCAGCCTGGCTTGCAAGTAGCCGGTAAATACCGCACCCCAGATACCAATGGCCAGCAACGCTTTGGCCACCACATACAGTGTGGCCAACAGGCTATCGCCCTGCAGCATCAGCGCCGGCTCGTACACCGCCATAAACGGCACAACGAACCCCGCCACCGCGATGCGTACCGCCCAAAAGCTGATCTTCAGGCCGCTCTCCCTGGCAATCGGTGCCGCCGCGAAACAGGCCAATGCCACCGGCGGTGTGAGGTCGGCCATGATGCCGAAATAGAACACGAACATATGCGAGACAATCAGCGGTACGCCGAGGTCCAGCAGTGCCGGTGCAGCGATCGAACTGGTGATGATGTAGTTGGGAATGGTCGGGATCCCCATGCCCAGCACCAGGCAAGTGAGCATGGTGAGCACCAGCGACAGGAACAGGTTGTCCTGGCCAATGGCAAGGATGTAGCCGGCAAAGGTGGAAGCCACCCCGGTCAGCGACACGACACCGATAATCACCCCCACCAGGGCGCAGGCAATCCCCACCGGCACCGCGTGCCGTGCGCCCTCTACCAGTGCATGCAGGCAGATGGTCAGGGTGTCGCGGCCGCCTTTGATAAACCAGCACACCGCCACCAGCAGCGCCACCACCCCGAACACCATGCCGATACCGAGCCGGAAGAAGCCCGCGCAAAGCAGACCCAGGACGATCCAGAAGACAAAACGCATCACCTTGGACGAGACCCGCAGGATGATCGCCGAGCCGAGAATCACAATGGACGTCAGGGCCAGGCCGACCATGCCGGAGAACAGCGGCGTGCGCCCGGAGAACAGCAGGTAGATCAGCACAAAGAGCGGAATCAACAGGTACCAGCGCTGCTTCACCGCGGCCCAGGGGTTCGGGCATTCGTCCTTGGGCAGGCCACGCAGGTTGGAGCGCTTGGCTTCCAGGTGAACCATCCAGAATACCGAGCCGAAGTACAGCATGGCCGGAATCAGCGCGGCCTTGGCCACCTCGAAGAACGGAACGTTGATCGTCTCGGCCATGATAAAGGCCACTGCGCCCATGATCGGCGGCATGATCTGGCTGCCCATCGACGAGGTCGCTTCCAAGCCACCGGCAAACGCCGACTTGTAGCCGAAGCGCTTCATCAACGGGATGGTGAATTGGCCGGTGGTGACCACGTTGGCCACCCCCGAACCGGTGATGGTGCCCATCAGCGCCGACGACACCACGGAAACCTTGGCCGGGCCACCGACTTTGTGGCCGAACAGGCCCATGGCGAAATCGGTGAACAGCTTGATCATCCCGGCCTGTTCAAGGAACGCACCGAACAGGATAAACAGGAAGATGTACGTGGCCGATACATAGGTCGGCGTGCCATACAGCCCCTCGGTGCCAAAGGCCAGTTGGTTGACGATCTGGTCGATGGCATAGCCGCGGTGCATCAGATCGCCCGGCAGGTACTGGCCGAACAGGCCGTAGGCCAGGAACAGCGCACAGATCAACGGCAGGGCAATCCCCATCACCCGCCGCGCCGCTTCAAACACCAGCACAATCAGCACCAGACCGATGACCATATCGCTATCGGTCAGGTCGCCAGAGCGTTGAATCAAGTCGGCTTCGAAATACCACTGGTAGAACGCCGTGGCCATTCCGGCCAGCCCCAGCAGCCAGGCCATCGGCTGCCAGGGCTGAGCATTGCCACGCGCCGGAAAACACAGAAACACCACCAGCAACAGAAAGCCCACATGCACGGCCCGCAGAATCTGGCTGGAGACCGGATGGAAGGCCGCGGTGATGATTTGGAAGACGGAAAACAACAGCGCGACATAGAACAGCGCTCGCGGCCAATCCCTGGGACTGGCGGCAAGGCCTTGGTCTTGCTCACTCATGCAGGTCACTCCCACGTTACAACATCGACATGCCAACAAGCCTGGCACAGCGCGCAGCGCTTGGCACCGCGCACCGCACCCACCTGGGCCTTACAGTGCGCCAGCTTCCTTGTAGAAACGCTCGGCGCCCGGATGCAGTGGGATAGGCAGGCCCTTGGCCGCACCTTGCAACTTGATATCTTTGGCCGCCGAGTGGGCGTTACCCAGACGATCGAGGTTGTCGAACATGAGCTTGGTCATCTGGTAGGCCACCTCATCGGTCACGCCGTCATGGCTGACCAGGATGTTGGTGATGGCCACGGTCGCTACATCGCTGTCCTGACCGTCATAAGTGCCCGCCGGGATCACCGCGCCCTGGTAGGCAGCGTTATCGATCTTCGCCGTGATATCCGCCGGAATGGCAACGAAGGTTATTGGCAGGGTCGCGGCCAGGTCGCGGATCGCCGCCATGCCCAGGCCCGAGGACTGCAGGGTGGCATCCAACTGGCGGTTCTTGATTAACTCGACCGACTCGGCGTACGGCAGAAACTCGACCTTGCCCATGTCTTCGTAGCTCAGGCCAGCAGCCTTGAAGATAGCGCGGGCGTTCAGCTCGGTGCCGGATTTCGGCGCGCCGACGGAGATACGCTTGTTTTTCAGATCCTCCAGGGTGGTGATGCCAGACTCCTTGCTGGCGACGATCTGGATGTAGTTGGGGTAGGTGCCCGCAATCGCCCGCAGTTTTTTCAGGGGCGCCTTGAAGCCGGCGTCTTGCACGCCATTCCAGGCATCGGCGACCGAGTCACCGAGGGCAAAGGCCAGCTCGCCGCGACCGGCTTGCAGCAGGTTGAGGTTTTCCACCGAAGCCTTGGTGGCCTGCACCGAGGTCTTCGATCCGTCTATACCGTTGCTGTACAGCTGTGACAATGCCACCCCAATCGGGTAATACACGCCGCTGGTGCCACCGGTCAGCACATTGATAAAGGTTGGGGCGGCGAGTGCCGAGGAACTGGCGACAAGGGCTGCGGCAGCAGCAAACAGGCTCAAGCGTTTGGTCATTTGCATGGGTTCACCTTTTATCTTTCTTGTTAGGTGCCGAGCAGCCGCGTGACCGGCTGGCGAGGGCTATAGCAACTGCCGTGGCCGAAACAGAGAAAAAACCAGGGTGCCTTTCACCTGTTCCACACGGCCTGCGTGGTGGCTGTTATAAGCGAAATTGCGCGAGCCAGGTTCTGTAAGAAAAGTCTTGTTGCAAATCGGCGCGCGTATCCGCCAGTCAGGTTTGGCGCCGGGGCAGTTCGATCAACACTTTGAGCCCGCCCAGTGGGCTCTCTTGCAACTGCAATGTACCGCCCCATACATCGACAATATCGCGCACGATGCCCAGCCCCAAGCCATGGCCAGCGGTCTGTTCATCCAGGCGGGTGCCACGACTGAAAACCTGGTCACGCTGGGACTCGGGAATACCCGGGCCGTCATCTTCGACGATCAGTTGAAAACACTCCGGGGTCTGCTCAATGCTCAAACGCACCTCGGCATCCGCCCATTTGCAGGCGTTGTCCAGCAGGTTGCCCAAGAGCTCCAGCAAGTCTTCGCGGTCCCAGGGCAGTTGCAGGCCGGGGCGAACCTGGTAGCTCAACTCCAGGTGCTCGCCGTGGATCATGTTCAGGGTCGCCAGCAGGCCCGGCAGTTCGCTGTCGCAGTCGAACTGCGCGCCGGGCAGGGTTTCACCGGCCAGGCGCGCGCGGTTGAGTTCGCGGTTGAGCCGTTGCTGCACCTGCTGCAACTGCTCGCGCAACAACTTGGCCAATTGTGGCTGGTCCTTGAGCTGCTCGCTGGAAGCCACGCTCAGCAATACCGCCAGCGGGGTCTTCAAGGCATGGCCGAGGTTACCCAGGGCGTTGCGCGAGCGTTTGAGGCTGTCTTCGGTATGGGCCAACAGGTGGTTGATCTGCGCCACCAGCGGCTCCAGCTCCACCGGCACCTGGGTATCCAGTTGCGAGCGCTGGCCTTGTTGCAGCTGTGCAATCTGCTCGCGCGCAGTTTCCAGCGGGCGCAGGGCCCGGCGTACGGTGACCCGTTGCAGGATCAGGATCAGCAGCAACGCCGCCAGCCCGAGGACCAGGCCGACCTGGCGCATCAGGCGAAAACTTTCCCGCACGGGCGTGTAGTCCTGGGCCACGCTGATGGAAATCGACTGGCCAAAACGCTTGTAGTCCGATCGCAGGACCAGCAGTTGCTGGCCTTCCGGGCCCAATTGCAGGTTGCCCTTCAGGCCGGCCTGGGGCAGTTGCGGCAGCTCCTGGTCCCACAATGAACGGGAGCGCCAGTGGTTGTCGCCGAAGTCGATACGGAAATAGTGCCCGGAAAACGGCCGTTGATAGGCCGGTGACAAGCGCTGTTCATCCAGTTGCACGCCGCCGGGCCCACGCACCAGGGCCACCAGCAGGTTTTCACTGTCGTTGCGCAGACCCGCTTCCAGGTAGCGTTGCAGACCCACTTCGAACAGCCACAGGCTGGTCTGCGCCAGCACCAGGCCGACGATCACCATCACGCTGATCAGCCCCAGGCTCAGCCGCCGCTGGATCGACCTCACGCGGGGCTGGCGCCAAAGCGATAACCCTGGCCACGCCGGGTTTCAATCACGCTGCGCCCGAGCTTGCGCCGCAGATGGTTGACGTGGACCTCGAGGACATTGGAGTCGCGCTCGGTCTCGCCGTCATACAGGTGCTCGGCCAGATGGCTTTTGGAAAGGATTTGTTCGGGATGCAGCATGAAGTAGCGCAGCAGGCGAAACTCGGCAGCGGTCAGTTGCACCTCGGCACCGTCGCGCATCACGCACTGACGGCCTTCATCCAGGTGCAAGCCCGCCGCCTGCAAGGTCGGCTGGTTGGCCTGGCCATGGGAACGGCGCAGCAAGGCCTGGATGCGCAGGTACAACTCCTCGGGGTGGAACGGCTTGCTCAGGTAATCGTCGGCCCCGGCCTTGAGCCCTGCGATGCGCTCGGCCCAGGAATCGCGGGCGGTGAGGATCAACACCGGGGCCGCCAGCGCGGCGGCGCGCCACTGGCTCAGCACCTCAAGCCCCGGCAAGCCAGGCAGGCCCAGATCGAGGATGATCAGGTCATACGGCTCGCTGCGCCCCTGATACACCGCATCGCGACCGTCCGCCAGCCAATCCACGGCATAGCCCTGGGCTTTCAGCCCGGCCATCAGTTCATCAGCCAACGGTACGTGGTCTTCCACCAGAAGCAGGCGCATCAGTCATCTTCCTCGTCTTTAAGCAGCGCGCCGGTGGTCGCGTCCAGTTTGATTTCCCGGACCACGCCATCGGTGGTCACCAGCTCCACCTCATAGACGTAACTGCCGTGTTTGCTCTCAAGCTCAGCCTCCAGCAACCTGGCACCGGGATGCCGCGCCATGGCCTGCTGCAGCAGTTGCTCCAGGGACAGAATCACCCCTTGCTGACGCAATTCCAGGGCTTCATCCTGGTTGAGGTCCCGGGCAGCCACCACCGAGCAAAAGGCCAGGAGCACCAGCGCCAGTCGACTGCCGGTGCGTAGATTTACCTTCATTACGTATCCTGATGATCCTTGAGGACTTGCCCGGTGACAGCGTCCAATTCCACATCCCACTCGACGCCCTGGGCATCGCGCAGGTCAACCTGGTAAATATACTTGCCGTATTCCTGCTCCAGCTCGGTTTCATGCACCGTGCCACCTGGGTGCTTGGCCAGGGCGGCGGCATTGAGCTTCTCGAAAGACTGGATGGTACCAGCGTCACGCAATTTCAGCGCTTCATCCGGCCCCAGGTCCCGCGCCTGGGCCAGGCCGCTGGTGAGGGCGATGATACTGGCGGTGATAATTGTGAGGGTTTTCATGATCGTTCTCCATTTCAGGATGTTTTGCCTACGGCCCCCACAGTACGGGTCGCAACTTAACTGAAACTGAATTGCCACCATGGCAATTGTCCCACAACACCTTGCCAGGCTCCGGGGAATATTTCCTATACTGCCCGGCTCGCCTGCACAGAGATCGGTATGACGGCCATTCACATCAAGTTCCCAGCCCTGACGCTCAAGGCTGGCCAACGCGCTTTTGCACGGATTCGCGAACAAGGCCTCCAGCCTGCCGATGTGGGGATTCTGCCCGGCGCGGCCGGTGGTCCCAAGGCCCTGGGCATTCAGGGTCTGGACCTGGCGCTGTTTGGTGACTGGCTGGCGCGTGCCCCCCGCGAGCGTGCGCTGATCGGCGCGTCGATCGGTTCCTGGCGCTTTGCCAGCGCTTGCCTGCCGGATCCGGTACAGGGCCTGCTCGACCTCGGGCGCCTGTACAACGAGCAACGCTTTGCCAAGGGTGTGACCATGGCCGAGGTCAGCCAGAGTTGCCAGCGCATGCTCGACGACCTGCTGGCCGGGCGCGATGCGACGCTATTGGATAACCCGCACTATCGCCTGAATATAGTCGTGGTCAAAAGCCATGGCCTGTTGGCCGACGATCACCGAGGGCGCCTGGGCCTGGGCCTGTCCTCGGTGATCGCCGATAACCTGCGCGGCCGTGCACGGCTGTCCCGGCATTTTGAACGGCTGATCATCCACGACCCGCGCCAGGCGCCGCCACTGCACCCGCTCACGGATTTCCCTTCGCGCTTTCTCGCCCTGGAACCGGGCAACCTGCGCCAGGCCCTGCTGGCGTCCGGCTCGATCCCCATGGTGATGCAAGGCGTACGCGACTTGCCGGGCGCCGGTGCCGGCACCTATCGCGATGGTGGCCTGCTGGACTACCACCTCGACCTGCCCTACCACGGCGATGACATTGTGCTGTACCCGCACTTCACTGATCGAGTCATCCCCGGCTGGTTCGACAAGAGTCTGCCGTGGCGGCGCAGTAGCCCACAGGGTCTGCAGGATGTGTTGCTGGTGGCCCCCTCACGGGACTACCTGGCCCGCCTGCCCCACGGAAAATTGCCGGATCGCAGCGACTTCAAGCGCTTTATGGGGGATGACGCGCGACGCAACCAGTACTGGCAAACCGCGATGAGTGAAAGCCAGCGGCTGGGCGATGAGTTCCTTGAACTGGCCGATAGTGGCCAGCTGGGTGAGCGCTTGATTGCGCTCTGAGCCACCAGGCCTTATTTTTCCGCAAATTGGCGTAGCGCCCGGCGAGCGTAGGTTCACCCTTACCTTGGGTGTATCATTAGGCGCTATGTATGCGATCATACAAGGCATCTTTCTGTGTGCATTCTCATTAACAGTGGCCGAATCAAAAGTTATCGACGATGAAAACAAAAGCATCATCTAACCCATGACAATCATCATTCGATTGGACGTCATGATGGCGAAGAAGAAGATTCGCTCCAACCAACTGGCAGATGCCATTGGGATTACCGAAGCCAATCTATCGCTATTGAAAAACGGAAAGATCAAAGGCGTTAAACTCGAAACCCTGAACAAGCTGTGTATCGCCCTGGATTGCCAGCCAGGCGACTTGCTGGAGTTCGAGAGCGAAGAAGCCTAGCCCTGGAATGAGCTGCCTGGCTTGCGGGCAACCCTGTAAAACACTGATAAATTCAACGCGGACCTCCCCCTTATGAAACCCATAAAGTTCCTGGGCCTCGTCACTACCGCCCTGATTACTGGTTGCAGTAACACCAGTTTCAGCCCTTCCTCGTTCAAGGTTTATGAACCAGGTACGCAGTTCGGCAACCGCCACGGCTCTTCTTTCTGGCTGGATACACCCTGCCCTAAACGTGGTTGCGATAATAATAAGTTGTTCTTCAATCCAGCCCACCAGGAAACAACTTTGGAAAGATACAACCATGCATTCTAATCGCAAAAAAATGTACAGCCTTGGCATGTTCCTGCTTCTGGCAGCAGCCCAGGCAAGCGCGCAGGACTTGCCCAACCTTTCGCTTCTCACGCGCTATGGCGTCACCGAAGATCAGTTGCCGGCAGCCCCCACCGACCTGGCACTGAGCACCGAACCGACGAAAAGTCGCTTTGAAGTGCAGCCCGAACGGCCACTGATCCGGTTGGAGAAAAACGGCAACCTGGTGTCTGAAACCACCGGCAATATCAGCATTGATAACGCCGCCGCCCAAAGCCAGGTGCAGTGTGCCCGTGCGTATGCCGAACTGGAGCGCCGAGGGTCGCAGCGCTCATTGCCGTGTGGGGATGGGGTCAAGGTCAGTACAACGTTATGGTCCCAGGAGTAACAGCGCTTTACGCACTCCGCCTGGTTGCCCGATAAAACAGGTTAGAATGCGCGCCAAGTCGGTCACCTGGGCCCATAAAGCGCTCACCCCACACTGACAATCGCACACAGCCCTAGAAACTCCTGCCTTACAGGTCATACCGTGGAAATTTTCAAAGAGTTTACATTCGAGTCCGCCCACCGCCTGCCCCACGTCCCCGAAGGCCACAAATGCGGGCGCCTGCACGGCCACTCCTTCAAGGTGGCCATCCACCTGAGCGGCGACCTCGATCCGCATACCGGCTGGATCCGTGATTTCTCGGAGATCAAGGCGATTTTCAAGCCGCTCTATGAGCGCCTCGACCACAACTACCTCAACGACATCCCCGGCCTGGAAAACCCTACCAGCGAAGTACTGGCCAAGTGGATCTGGAATGAGCTGAAGCCGTTGTTGCCGGAACTCAGCGCCATTCGTATCCATGAGACCTGCACCAGTGGCTGTATTTATCGCGGTGAATAAAGCACCTCTATAAAACCGAGGGGACACCTCCCTAGCCATGGATTGCTCCATCCCTGGCTTGCCCTCGACGATAGCAGCGAATAAAACCAGGTTTTGAAGCAAACCAAGGAACCACACCATGGAATCCACCTGGCTGGCACAGGCCAAGCGTTTGCAGGCACTGGCCTCTACCGGGCTGCACTTTTGCACGGATGACTTCGAGCGCGAACGCCTGGAAGAGATCGCCCATATTGCCCACAGCATGCTCGCGCAATTGGGGCAAGTGCCTCTGGAGCGCATTACCGGCCTGGTTTCGGACTTCGCCCAGCGTTATTCAACGCCGATGATTGATGTACGTGGCGCGCTGATCGAAGGCGACCGAATCCTGCTGGTGCGCGAAGCAACGGATGGCTGCTGGGCATTGCCGGGTGGCTACGCCGATATCGGGTTATCCGCTGCGGAAAACATCATCAAGGAACTTCGCGAAGAGGCCGGGTTGAGCGTTACCGCACGGGCGCTGTACAGCGTGACCCACAAAGCCAAGGGCCTGTATCGGCCTGACGTACGCGACTTCTACAAGTTGTACTTCCTTTGCGAACGCACCGACCAGGCCGCCCCCGTGGCAGGCTTTGAAACCACCGACGTCGGCTTCTTCAGCCTCGACAACCTGCCGCCCCTGTCACGCGGCCGCACCATCGAAAGTGATCTTGAAGCAGCCTTCGCCTTTCACCGTGGGGAAATCACCCAGACCCTGTTCGACTGACACCCTGGACCGGTGATCCCATTTGTATCACCGCCGCACCACTTTAGTGCCGGGCTGGGCACAATCCACAAGCCATTCCGCCTCCCTGCCCTACCCACCCCCAAATATTGTGCAACCTGCACAGCGCCCACCGTGCACCCATCACTGCCCGGCAGTTGGCACGGGCGCTGCAACAGGCCCTGCGTCACTCACAGGGGAACGGCACATGACGCAGAACGAACCGGGCAACGATTACCCTCTCAGCGAAGTGCCCATGCATGCACGCAAGGGCCTTGGCTCCACGGCCATGGTGTTGCTGGGCTTCACCTTTTTTACCGCAACCATGTTTGCTGGCGGCAAGCTGGGGGTGGCCTTCAGTTTTACCCAGATGCTCGGGGTCGTGGCCCTGGGTAACCTGCTGTTGGGTATCTACGCCGCAGGCCTGGGGTACATCGCCTTCAAGAGCGGCTTGAACTCGGTGCTGATGGGGCGTTTCTGCTTTGGTGAAGTGGGCAGCAAGTTGAGTGACCTGATCCTGGGTTTCACCCAGATTGGCTGGTACGCCTGGGGCACCGCCACGGCGGCCGTGGTGCTGGGCAAGTATTTCGAGTTGAGCCAGGGCAGCGTACTGGCACTGATGGTGTTGTTCGGCCTGGCGTTCTGCGCCACGGCCTACGTGAGCTATCGGGGGCTGGAAATTCTCTCTTACATTGCAGTCCCGGCCATGGGCCTGCTGTTGTTGCTGTCGATGTGGGTGGCCACGGTAAAAGTCGGCGGGCTGGAAGGTTTGCTCGCCGTGGTGCCCAGCAGTGAGTTGGATTTGTCCACGGCCATTACCCTGGTGTTTGGCACCTTTGTCAGCGGTGCCACCCAGGCCACCAACTGGACGCGCTTTTCCCGCTCGGCCAAGGTGGCGGTGCTGGCCAGCCTGATCGGCTTTTTTGTCGGCAACGGCCTGATGGTGCTGATCGGTGCCTACGGCGCCATCGTCTATCAGCAACCGGATGTGGTGGAGGTGTTGCTGCTGCAAGGTTTCGCCATGGCGGCGATGGCCATGCTGCTGCTCAATATCTGGAGTACCCAGGACAACACCATCTACAACTTTGCCGTCGCCGGCTGCAACCTGCTGCGCACCAGGCGCCGCAAGACCGTGACTCTGGTCGGCGCGGTGATAGGCACCCTGCTTGCCTTGCTGGGTATGTACGACATGCTGGTGCCCTACCTGATTTTGCTGGGCACGGTGATCCCACCGATTGGCGGGGTGATCATGGCCGACTTTTTCTATCGCTACCGCGGCCACTATCCACGGCTGGCAGATGTGCGCTTGCCGGCCTTCAATTGGCCGGGGCTGATTGCCTATGCCGTGGGTACGGTGCTGGCCTTCAGCTCACCGTGGGTCGCGCCACTGGTGGGGATTATCGCTGCGGCCGCTACCTACATCGCGCTCACCGCCGTCCTGCGGGTGCGGGTGCCATCGGCTGACGCCCAGGCATGAGCCTGACGGTGGCGGATGTACTGGCCCTGCCGGGGCTGGAGTGCATGAGCCTGCGGGCGGGTAGCGCAGGCCTGGATAATGGCGTGCGCTGGCCTTATGTAGCCGAGAACAGCGGTATTGCCGAGTGGGTGCTGGGCGGCGAACTGGTGTTCGTCACCGGCATCAACCATCCCCGTGACGAGGCCAACCTTTTGCGCTTGCTCGACGAAGCCTGCGCGCGGCAAGTCGCTGGCCTGGTGATCCTGACCGGGCCGGCTTACATCCAGGCAATCCCCCCTGGACTGCTGGAAGCTGCCGACGCCGTCGGCATGCCGCTGATCGAACAGCCTTACTCCCTGAAGATGGTCCTGGTGACCCAGGCCATCGGCTCCGCGCTGATCGAGGCCGAGCAACTCGGACGCTCACGGCATGAGGTGCTGGAGCGCCTGTTGGCGGGCGACTATCAGTCCCTCGACCTGCTGCTGCATCGCGCCAGCCAGCTGGGCATGCCGCTGGACGGGGATTGGCAAGTGGTGCAGTTACAACTGGACGGTGGCGAGGCGCTATTTGCGCAAACCGTGGCCGCGGACGCCGAAGCTCAGTTGGCCCGCCAGCACGATGGCATTACTCGCCGATTGCGCCAGTTCGCCGCCGAGCATCCTTCGCGTCTGCCCGTGCTCGGCAGGGCTGGGCAGTGGACCTTGCTGCTGCCCGCCGGTGACAACCGGCAACGCCTGGCAAACTGGCTCAAGCCCCTGAACCTGCGCCTGGCCCCGCTGAAGCTGTGCATCGGCTTGAGCGCGGCAAAACATCCGCCAGCCGGCCTGGCCCAGGCCCTGGATGAAGCGCGCCAGGCGCTGGCGGTCGCCCGGCGCTTTGGTGAACATGCCGGTATCTGTGTCTACGATGAACTCGGGGTGCTGAAGCTACTGAGCGCGGTGCGCGATCGCGGGTTGCTCGACCAGTTTCTCCAGGAACGCCTGGGGCCCCTGCTGCGCCATGATCAACGTCACGGCCCGAGCCTGATGCCGACCCTGCAAGCGTGGTTCCTGGACAATGGTAACCTTGTGGCTGCTGCCCTGCGGTTGGCGGTCCACCGCAACACCCTGACCCATCGCGTCCAGCGCATCGAGGCCCTGTGCGGGCTGTCGCTGGACAACCCCAATGACCGTCTGGACATCGGCGTCGCGCTGATGATCTGGCGGCTGTCTGCCTGATTGCTTTTTGCCCAAGAGGAACTTGCCCATGCATATCATCAACGCCCGCCTGCGCAACCGTGAAGGCCTGCATGATCTGCACCTGGAACATGGCCGGATCGCCAGCATTACCCCACAAACCGCCGCGCCGACCCTGGGGCCGGACGACTTGGACGCCGCTGGCAACCTGGTGGTACCGCCATTTGTCGAGCCGCATATCCACCTCGACGCCACCCTCACCGCCGGCGAGCCGCGCTGGAATATGAGCGGGACGCTGTTTGAAGGGATCGAATGCTGGGGCGAGCGCAAGGCCACCATCACCCAGGAGGACACCAAGACCCGCGCCAAGCAGACCATCCAGGCCCTGGCGGCCCATGGTATCCAGCATGTGCGCACCCACGTGGACGTCACCGACCCGGACTTGACCGCACTCAAGGCCATGCTCGAAGTCCGCCAGGAGAGCGGCCACCTGATCGACCTGCAGATCGTGGCGTTTCCCCAGGAAGGCATCGAGTCCTACCGCAATGGCCGCGAACTGATGGAAGAAGCCATTCGCCTGGGCGCCGATGTAGTGGGCGGTATTCCCCATTTCGAGTACACCCGCGACCAAGGGGTCAGCTCGGTCAAGTTCCTTATGGACCTGGCCGAACGCACCGGCTGCCTGGTCGACGTGCATTGCGATGAAACCGACGACCCGCACTCGCGCTTCCTCGAAGTGCTGGCCGAAGAAGCCCGCAGTCGCGATATGGGCAGCCGGGTCACCGCCAGCCACACCACGGCCATGGGTTCCTACGACAATGCCTACTGCGCCAAGCTGTTCCGCCTGCTGGGCCACTCGGGCATCAGTTTTGTTTCCTGCCCCACCGAAAGCATTCACCTGCAAGGCCGCTTCGACAACTTCCCGAAACGCCGGGGTGTGACCCGGGTCAACGAACTGTTGGAGGCCGGCATGAACGTCTGCTTTGGCCAGGACTCCATCGTCGATCCCTGGTACCCACTGGGCAACGGCAATATCCTGCGGGTGCTCGAGGCCGGGCTGCATATCTGCCATATGCTCGGCTACAGCAACCTGCAAAGGGCCTTGGACCTGGTCACCGACAACAGCGCCAAAGCCATGGCCCTGGGCGACCGCTACGGCCTGGAGCCCGGGCGACCGGCGAACCTGCTGATCCTGTCGGCAAACAGCGACTATGAAGTCATTCGCAGCCAGGGCCTGGCGCTGTATTCGATCCGCAACGGCAAAGTGTTGATGAAACGCCAGCCAGCGCAGGTGACATTTTTGTAACCCGCGAGGCTAAACGATCGAGTCCAGGTCCAGTGTCTGGCCCTTGTCCCGATCGCCCTCGAAGGCCGGCGGGATGCTTGCCACCTGGGGCAACTCATGGTTTTCCGGGTGGCTGAACCAACGAGCCAGGCTGGGTTGCAGGTTTGAGGATGAAGCGTGACTGCCGTATACATCGCGCCCTTCCACGCGGCGCCAGCGCAGGCTTTCCAGGCGCTGGCGACTGGTTTGCAATCGATCGATTTCAGCGGTCAAGGCATCGTAATGCTCATGGCCGCGTCCATTCGCCGGGCTGCGACGGTGCAGCTCGAGCTGCTTGTCCTGCAGTTGTCGGCGCAGGGTGCTCAGCGCGTGGTCGATCAATGCGTATTCCCGTGCCGTCACCAGGGAGCCGCTGTTCTCCAGTGTCTGTTGCCAGCGGCGTAACGTGGCCCACGCCGCCGGCACGTAGCTAGCAACCATGAAGTGCTGGCTGGCCTGGAACAGTTGCTTGAGCAGGTTGTCACGCTCGGGCATATCGCCGTGCAAACGCAAAGCGCGATTACAAGCCGCCTCCTGCACCGACGCACAACCGGGCTGCCACAGCACCGAGGACTGTGTGCCGTCCGCCAGGATGATCGGCATGAAGTGTTGCTGCTCGCCGTGATGCCGATAGGGCTGGCCACCGAGCCGCACCAGCCCCGCAGCAAACAACAAGCCTCCCGGCGCGGGCGCGCCGAATAAGGTCACGGCGCCCGGCACCCATAGCTTGGCCGTGGTGTTCATCCAGGTCGCCGGCACGCTGGGGACCGGATCATTGTGGTTGACGATACGATGGTGAACCAGGGCAGCCGCTCCCCCTGTGAATTCAGCATCGGCGGCGCGCGGGGCACCGTAGGTGTACAGCAGCACGTTGTAGCCGGCATCCTTGACCCGGCGCAGTCCCTCGGCCAGCAACAAAGCGATGGCCCCACCCAGGCTGTGGCCACAAATCACGATGCGTTGGCCGCTGTAGAACTGATCCAGATAGCGCAATACAAAGTCACGCAAGGCACGGTACGCCTGGTAAAAGCCTTCATGGACCTTACCGATGCCGTCCGCGAAAGGTACCTGGTGGGCATTCGCGTCACGCAGGCCATCCGCCGCACTGGCCGTGCCCCGCACCGCAATCAGCACCACTTCATCGTGATGGCTGATAAAGGCCTGGGTATCCGTACCCTGCTCTTCGTCATCGAAAAAATGCAGGCGTGCCGGATGCTCCTGCCTCGCCTCCAGCTGCGGACTGTTCTGCGGATACAACTGAGGGTCGAAGGGCAGGATCTCGAAACGCCGCGAGTATGGGACATCCTCATACAGCGGGTAAAAACGCCGGACTTGCTCGGCATCAACCCTCCAGGCCTGCTGATACCCCGCGAGTTTTTCAGCAAACAGATGGCCGATGCTGGGGTCCAGAGGAAAATGGACTTCATCTTGCGGGTGAGTGGCCGGCTCCTGGCCAAAACGGCAGTAACTCAAGGTCGCCATCAATGCCAGTTGGTACAGGTTCAAGGCACAGAATTCGTCGTCCCTCGACAGCATCGGGCGCAGTGCCCGCAAGGGTCGGACTTCCAGCGCCGTGTGCTGGTTGGGGAACAGCACCACGCCCGACAACTCGGGCTGGGGTGGGCCAAACCCAAGGTCGGCCATCATTTTCAGGGCATGTGGCTGGGGGCCGTGAGACCGTGGCGCCAGCGGTGGCAGGTGGGCAACATGGCGAACCAGATCGCGCACTTCGACTTGGTAGAACCGATCGGCTTGTCGTCTTGCTGGGTTACCCTCGAGACGCTGGCCATCCCCGGTAGAAAACTCGCTGCGTTCGGCGCGAACCTGAAGTTCGGTGATGGGTAGTTTGTAAGTCAGGCGCGTCGCCAGTCGGTGATACGGTGCTTCTGTCCCGGCATAGGGCTCATCCAACGTAAGCACCACAGGACCACAATAAAAATCCGTTATTTTGGCGAAGCCCTCTCCATTCAATCTACCGCTGTATTGTTGCCCGGCACTGTCATGGAACGAGTACGGCAGCCCCCCATAATTCTTGCCATTGCCGGTTTCATCGATCAAACAAAAACTCACCCAGTGCCCTCGCCGTGGGCACGCCGGCATCTTGTCACTGAAAAACTCCTGCTTCCATGCCTCCAACTCCATGACTTCACTCCCTGTTAGTTACACGTTGGATAAACATCACAGATACGTCCATCAGGCATTTTTATAGGTTTGAAGTCGATCGTATTGCCCCGGCAGTACGCGAACATATCTTCGAAACTCTCACCCTGGCACCGCCTCCAGCCGTTTGGAACAGCTACCCAGTTATCGTCAAAGGCAGGTAGCTCTTCGTCAGACAGGTTCAACACCAGCCTGAGTTTTTGCCCCGCCAGTCGATCTCGTTGCACAGCGCCGCCTGCCGACGCTTTACTTGAAAGCCCATTTGCGTCCACTGATCTGCACATGAGGATTTTCCTGATCGCATGCACCGGCCCCACTGTGCGAAAGAACCACCTGCATCGTGCTTGCAACTCCAGCACCCCCGACTCAGGCCTCCCCGGCCCATCCGCGTCTAAACGATCCTGAATATGGATAGCCGCAATATCTCCGCCAACATCCGTATCGCGCGCGCCCCACCGCGCATAAAAATCAAACTCCACGCTGCGCAATACCAACGGGCAGCCCTCGACTGTTTCAGTCAGGGGCAGCGCCTGGGTCACGCGGCTGGCTACCGGGCTGTAGGGAACACTAAAAATCTTCCGCTCGGGCCTTTTGCCTCGACGCCAAGGCAAGGTGCAACGTTCACCTGCTGCGGGGCTGTAGTTAGCGGCGCTTTTAACGCGGAAATTGGCTGGCAAATCCACCTCCAAGGTAAAGCGATCAACGGGCACCACCGCACACCCCGATGTCCAGGCCATACCCAGCACCAGCAGAACTCCACACGCCTGGTTACTCATGCTTGCCCCAACGTGCGCCACTGCTCAGCCACCCGCCTGAAGTGTTCCTCCGGCGCCTCCCCCTTCAGCGGCTGCCACTGAATCACCCTGGGCCCGGTTGCCTCTGCCAAACGCCGCACCACCAAAAACTCCAGTTGCAGAGCGCCGTACCATTGCCAACTGCGGGCCTCGTCCAGTACCTGGGCCAGCCATCCCCCTGGATCCTGGAACTCGACCAACGCCGCAAGGCTTTCGCTGTGTTCGGCCAGCAGGTAGCGCAGGATATTCGCCTGCAAAATGGCCGAGGCCTGGGGGTTAGGGATGTTGAGCCAAGGAGCGGAGTCGGGTATCGGGTACTTTCCGGGCGCTGGGTTGTTGGCGCAGCACCATTGCTCTTCGTGCCAGTAGCAGACGCTGATCAGTGGCCCGAGATAGGCCGGCCATTGCGCTACCGGCACGCTGGCCAGCGCACGCCCCAGGGTGCGGTTGTCGTGGAAACGGTACAGCGCCTGATTGCCCGGTGGCCCCACCAGCATCCGCGCCTGCCAATGCTCGATGACATCGCCCAGGTCCGCGTCGGGCAAGCTGCCCAGCCAGCCCCAGTTCATCTCAGGGTGCTCGAGCAACCCCACAAGCGCAGGCTCATCGAACTGCTCCACCAGCAGGATCACCGGCCCGTCAGCCGCCAGTGCCGCCACTGCACTGCCACCGTAAAGGCTGCAACATTGCCCCAGGTTGCGAGGCGCCATCAGCGGCTGACGGGCGTTGCTGTTTCCCTCAAGAATCAAACACAGCCGGCGTCCTGCCTGCTGCTGTTGGGTCATCCATTGACCTGGTGTACGCAGCATCAGGCCGCCCTCCCGCGGATGTCGCACACGCCTTCGCGGCAGCGTTCACATACCGGGCAGAAGTCCGCATCCAGTTGCCGGGCCATGCTCATGACGACAGCCTGGGCCGCTGAAATTTCCGCACCGCTGACGGCCGCACCCGCAGGGTTGGCCGAGCGCGCAACGGCCGGTTGGCCACCCAGGGTAATCGGGCGACTGCTGAAGATCCCACCGGCCTGGATCAGTACGTGCTCGCCTCCGGCCTTGAGGCTCAACTGCGCGCCAGCGTCGATCACCAGGCTGGCACCCGCCTTGAGATGAACCTGTTGCCCTGCCTCGATCACCAGGGCCTGGCCGATATAGGCCAGGCTATCGCCCTGCACCTGGAGGTGATCGCTCGCACCCAGGACCACCTTGCGATCACCACTGACATGTCGCTGTTCGGCGCTTTCCAGTCGCACCGTGCTCGGGCCGCGAATGGTTTCCCGCCGCTCCCCGCCGACTTCCAGGTGGCTGTCACGCCCTACCTGCTGCTGCCAGTCCCGCTGGGCCCGTAGGTAGATAAGCTCTTCACCCAGGCGGTCCTCCAGGTGCAGTTCATTGCCGCCCGCACCACCGGGGGAACTGCGGCTGCGCAATACACTGCAGGTTTTGTGTTGCGGCAGTGGATAAGGCGGCATATGCCGCGCATTGGGCAGGCAACCGTTGATCAATGGCCGGTCCGGGTCGCCCTCCAGGAAGGTCACCAGCACTTCCATGCCGACCCGGGGCGTCATGATCGCGCCAAAACCGTCGCCCGCCCAGCCGGAAGCCACCCGTACCCAACAACTGCTTTTATCACTGGCCTTGTCCAGGCGATCCCAGTGAAAACGCACCTTCACCCGGCCGTAGGCATCGCAATGCACCTCCTCGCCCACCGGGCCCGTCACAGTGGCTGTCTGGCTGCCGGTAATGGTTGGCTTGGGATGCTTGAGCGCCGGGCGGTGGATCGCACGCCAGGGCGTAGCGTTGAAGCGGTTGCGATAGCCCTGGAACCTGTCGCCAGCGGGCATCGCCTCCTCCAGCGCCTGGGGTTGATACCCCTCGTGACGCACCGACGTAAGCAGCCACAAGTCATTGCAGGCAGGCTGCGGGTGATCGTGCAACGGCAGGAAATGACCACTGCACAACGCCGGTTGATCACTCTTGCCCAAGGCCCGGTGACGGTCGCGCTGATGGCGCTCCAGGCTGCGACGCGCCAATTGCACCCCCCGCGCATGGCCGGTAAACCCGGCGGGGTAATGGTAGTCCTCAAGAGGCAGCACCGATGCAGCCCCGGCGTGTTCCTGCAAACGCCGTGAAGGATGCTCGAAGTCGTGATCACGGCGCACTGCCTGGCGGCTGCGCGTCGCCAGACGCACATCGAAACGCTGGATCACCCGTGCCTCGGCGGCCGGCCCGCTGGCAGGGCGATAAAACTGTGCAGGCAAGCGACGGAACACCGTCTGGTCATCCCCAAAAACCAATACATGGGCGTCCGGGCTGTGGCGAAAGTGGTAGTGAATCCCCTCCTCCTCACACAGCCTCTGGAGGAAATGCAGGTCGGTTTCCGCGTATTGCACACAGAACGTGCGGGGCGGATAGACCACCGGCCCCAACTCGAAGGCATACGCGTCGGCCAGGATGCCATGGTGCTCGAGCACGGCCGCGATGATCTGCGGCACGCTGCGTTGTTGAAAGATGCGCTGGTCGCGCCGATGTTCCAGCCACGCCAGGCGCGGCGCCAGGGTCAGGCGATAACGAGTGAGCCGGCCACCGGGGTCATCGCGACCGACGGCATACACCTGCCCGTGCAAACCTTCGCCCATTTCACCGAAGCCCAGATAGGCCGGCTGGTGCAGCAATGCTTCAAGGTCAAGGCCGGGGTTTTCGCTGACCAGTTGCACTTCGATGAAGTAGGGCTGGTCAAGGGCTTCGCGGCCTTTGAATGCCAGTACTTGGAAGTCTGTCTCCATGCCTTGAACAATAAAGTTGAAACGTGACGAAACAAACGCACTCACCATCCGTTGTTACCCGCCATCCACTATCTGACTGAAATACTCCCTCCCGCCAAACAAAAAACCTGCGGCCAAAGAAGTGCCTGAACGCTCTAAAGATTAGCGAGATCCACGAGAATTCGGCGCTTTGAAAATAAAAAAGAAGTTTCGTACGGACACAATGGAAGTCTCTTTTACAAGATGAGAAATCCTCAAAACAAAGCAAGCCCTAACAGCAGGAACTTCCTTACGCGACGCTTCAAACAATAACTAAACAATAAAGAAACAACTGACACTTAGTTAAGCCATCACGTACCTCAGCCTTGAAGCATCGCGGTCCCGAACAGGCTGACACCCAGCAGCGCATCTGCCTGAACGTGCAAGCGTACTGGCGCCGTACCGCCCGGCATCACCACGGCCACCTCTCCCGCCTCGACCCAACCCGCCCGCCATGCCGCACAGGCCACTGCGCTGGCACTGGTCCCGGAGGATGCCGTGGGCCCCTCACCGCGCTCGAACACCCGGGCAATCAGCCGATTGGCAGAGTCTCGCGCTGCCCATTGCAGGTTGACCCCGGCCGCACAGGGCCGGCCATCACCTGCGGGAGGAGCGAAGGCAATCGCTTTCAACGGCTCGAACAGATCAGGTTGGTGCATCTGCCGATTGTCCGGCAAGGCCGATACGTGTTCGACCAAGGTCACGCAATGGGGGTTGCCGATACGCACAAATTGGCTGCGGGTCCATTGCGGGTTGATCGCAGCCAGCTCATTCACTGGGCCAGGCTCGGCGCTTTCCGGCCCCATCGCTGCCACTGCCTGCGGCCCGAATGCTGGCTGCCCCAGTGCCAGCCAGAACCCATGGATCTGCCCATAGACCGCCGGTTCGACCCCGGTCACCAGCGGCGTCACCCCATCAGGTTGATCGTGGTGTACCCGCAGCTCGCAGGCCTGGGTCATCAGCCCCGCGTCCGTCAGGGCCTGGGCAAAGATCGTCAAGCCATTGCCGCTGCGCTCGGCCAGGGAACCATCGGTATTGACGATCAGCAGGTCATACGGCGGTGCAGCCTGGAACGGCCCGACCAGCAAACCGTCGCAGCGATAGGCCTTGGCCTCGGCTGGGCGCGGCGACGTCCCCCAGCCACATTCGGACGCTATCGCCAGCCCCGTCCACGCCTGGCGAGTGCTGGCGGCCAGGGCAGCGTTATCGGGCACGGCAATGCCCCGGCTGCGCAACAGGGCCGGGCTGGCCACACCGTAGATATTGCCGCGAGCGTCGTAGAACAGGGTCATTGTGAGATCACCTCAGCATCCGCCGATGGTCAGCCATGGGAAAAGTGCCTGGCGATTGTGGGCGATCTCAGCGTAGGACACCAACAGCGAGCGCAGCGAGCATGGCAAAAAAAACAGCGCGCCCTACACTCCTGTGTCCCTGGATGGACGTTTTCATCAGGCCGAAGTCCGTGCGCAGTCGAGCAAACGCCGTCCTCATTTTCCTGGAGGATGCACCATGAAGACACTTGCCCCGCAGAGCCCCGTTGAAACGCTTTACCGCGCCGGCCGCAAAACATTCATTGAGCGGGTACCGGATGGCGGCGCACGCCTGGATGCGTTGTTCCATACCGCGCCGGCCCTGGGCGAGTTGGCGGTCGGTGTGGTGTACGGCTATCTGCACGAGCGCCCGGGCCTTGATCCGCGCTTGCAGGAAGCAGCGATCTTTGCCGCGATCGTCGCCGCCGGTATGGGCGGCCCGCCGTTGAGCGTGCATTTCAAGACCAGCCTGGCCCAAGGCCTGGCGCCTGGGGAGCTGACTGAACTGCTGCTGGTGGCCTCGGCCTTTACCGGTTTCCCCCGTGCCGTCGCCACCGCCGAGCAGCTCAACCTGCTGTTCACCGCAGCCAACCTGCCCTCGCCGCCACCACCGCCGCCACGGGCCGTGGCACTAGCGTTTTGCGACAGTGTGCGCCGGGGCCAGCCGTCATTCCCGGTGGACGCCCAGGCTCGAAAGCTGCTGCGCAAACCCCATAAGCTATCGCTGCACGCCACGGCTGCGGATCGGGTGCTTGTAGAGAGTTACATCGGCCAGGAAACCACGCCCCGTGGCACCCTCCTGGTGCGGGTCGCTGGCGCCGACGTGGTGCAAATCAGGGCATATCTCCCAACCCCCAACTGACCCACGTGCAGAAGTGGCCTGGAAGGTGGTAATCCTGTGCAAGCAGCCTGGGGTTCAACGCTACTCACAGGGATTACGCACCCTCCAGACCACCTCAAGCAGGCCCGATAACCTCTGTGTGGTGATCAACGGTAAAAGTGTTCCGTGTTGTCAGTAAAAACTTCGCGGCCCGCAAGGGAACCTGGCTCGCTCGATAGGGCCTGATGTGCAAGGATGTCGCGCTGGACATCGTTCGCTGAACGCAAAACCAAGGATATTCATGACTGCCATCACCCCCCAGGCGCCTGTGGTTCCGGGACGCCTGGAACAAATGTCGACCCGTATCGCGTTTTTTATTGCCGGCTTCGGCATCGCGGCCTGGGCACCGTTGGTCCCCTATGCCAAGGCCCGCGCGCAGCTCAACGAAGGCACCCTGGGCCTGTTGCTGTTGTGCCTGGGAGTGGGGTCGATCATTGCCATGCCAATGGCCGGCGCGCTGGCGTCACGCTTCGGCTGCCGCCGGGTGTTGAGCGCCGGGACGCTGCTGCTCTGCGTGGCCTTGCCGATGCTGGCCACGGTCAGCTCGATACCCTTGCTGATGGCCGGATTGTTTCTGTTTGGTGCAGGCCTGGGCACGGTGGACTCCACCGTCAACCTGCAGGCAGTGATTGTTGAGCGGGCCAGTGGCAAAACCATGATGTCGGGCTTCCATGGGCTGTTCAGCCTGGGGGGGATTGTGGGGGCGGCAGGTGTCAGTGCGCTGCTCGGCCTGGGGCTGTCACCGCTTTCGGCCACCCTGGTGGTTATCGTGATTACCCTGGGCGCCTTGCTCAAGGCGGCCCCGCACTTGTTGCCGTACGGCAGCGAAAGCTCCGGCCCGGCCTTCGCCATCCCCCACGGGGTGGTGCTGTTTATCGGCTGCCTGTGTTTTATCGTATTCCTGGCAGAGGGTGCCGTGCTCGATTGGAGCGCGGTGTTTCTCAGCGACGAACGCGGCCTCGACGAAGCCTACGCGGGCCTGGGTTATGCGGCGTTTGCCTTGACCATGACCCTCGGCCGCCTGACCGGCGATGCCATTGTGCGCCGCCTGGGTGCCAAACGGGTGATCGTGATCGGTGGTTTGCTGGCCACCGCCGGCATGCTGCTGGCCACCCTGCTCCCGGCATGGGAAACCGCCCTGCTGGGTTATGCCCTGGTCGGTGCCGGCTGTTCGAATATCGTGCCGGTGCTGTACACCGCGGTGGGCAAGCAAACGGTCATGCCGGAGCACATTGCGGTGCCCGCCATTACCACCCTGGGATATGCCGGTATTCTCGCAGGCCCCGCGCTGATTGGTTTTATCGCCCACGGCAGCAGCCTGAGCGTGGCCTTTGTGTTGATCGCCGTGCTGCTGTTGGCGGTGGCGATCAGCGGCAAAATACTGCGGGTGTAAGGCCCCAAGACGCTACAGGTCTCTAGTGTTTTCAAGCCAGCCGTCAAGGTCTTTGTTGCTCAGCCATCCCTTCTGGTAATGACTACCGTAAATGCGTCGCCAGCCAGAATGGATGCGTTCCAGGGAACTCAAAAGCCTGGGACGGTCCACCAGGTTTTTTGACATATACACCAGTTGTTCGCTGTACATTTTTTTCGGTAGCCCCGTGGCAGGGTCTCGGATAACGGCACCATTCTGGTCCGTTTCATCCGGATCCTTACTGATTGACACAAGCCGTTCGATCTGGACGTAGCCGACACTCTCAAAAAAGCCCGTGCGGTCCCGGGATCTGTCACGCAGTTCATCAAAAGCGGCCCTGAACGCCAGCACCAACTCGACATTGGTCTTGGCGTGAAAAGGATCCGGACTGAAGGCATTGGGGTCGCTGTTGCCAAACACACCCTGTACCGCCCGCTCCAGGCTTTGCCGCGTTATAAACCCCTCTTCGTCAAGGATCGCGTCGATCAACCGCGGGCGCTGGACCAGTGCCCTGGCCAGCAGAATGGCGTTGTTGAGCGCCGGTGTGTCAGTCATTTTTGCACTGGCAATTCGCCGCAGCGACGACAGTTTCAGTCCTTCATTTTTCATGAAAATTTTCCAGCACGGAAAAATGGTCACCCAGCGCCTTGACTAACTGGCGGTCCGGCAATTGGGTATAGGGGTTCACATTGGGGGTACGCGTCGAGGGCGCGTTTCTCAGCTCCTGATGATGCAGCATGACCTCATCGGGTGTGGCCCACCGCAACGGGCGGCGGAATCCCGAAGAGCGGATAGTGCTGGGCAAAGGTTGATTATCGGCCTGCCAGCCACGCGGCGTGGTCTCGCTTGAAGCAGCATGAGCTTTCTGGTGTGCGTCATCCGGTATCGCTTCATGGCGGCTCGTAACATCGGGCCGCAGGAGAGGTACCCCACCGTCAATTGCCATGTTCATATCCACCTTTTCTAGATCCATACTCAGACCGGCTGCCACCACCGTCAGTGCAAGGGTGGGTTTCCAGCAAGCGCAAAGTATGTGGCCAACCACCGGCAATGGTTCCGGGGCACCCGATCAATTTCGATGTCTGTATGTAAACAATGATCAGTCCTGGGCGCGGCCCTCAGTCAGGTTCTCGGGGCGACAATGCTCCTGATCGAGAACCGCCCAGCAAGGCTTTTATGGCATTGATCAACCCGCTCGTCGTACCCGCAGGCGTCTGCATGGTGGTGGTTGGGGCGGCAGTGGCGCGGTAGGACTGCATGCCTTTGGCGAAGTCATCCGCCGCCGGGGCCTTGAAGGTGTACTGGCCGGAAAAATTCCTTACCCGTTGGGCTTCGGCGCCTTCCCCTCCCGGCATAGCCTGATTCTGGGCATCGAAAAGTTGTCTCTGCGTCGTGTTTTCGCAAGGTGGAGCAAGAAGGGATTGCGGCAGGCCGGGAGTTTGAGTTCCAAACGACGTTGAAGTCATGTCAACACCCTCTCTTTGAGTGAAACTGCCGGCGTCATAAAGGCCGTCAGATACACGTTATGTGGCAAACCGCTGAAAACAGTTCCTGATCAGCGAAGTGGCAGGCGATAAGTGGACACGTGCAGCCCCAGCCAGAGCATTCATCCGCAAGACTGGCAACCCTGGTCGAACCGGGAAATACCGCGAAAGACTCGCGGCGCTTCCCGGTTGTGTGCTCCCAGTGCAATACCGGCGGTTTAATGGGACAACTTCTTCAACCCACGCTTGCTGATTCTGCCGTCATAGTCGGGGCTAGCGACGTTGTCCATTTGTTGCAGCAGGTTGGAGCGGTTGAAGACCTCCCTCGCCAGGTGGGTGAGTTGGTCCCGATGAGGGTTACCTGTCAACGGGCGCTGGGCCCTGGCATTGAGATCGGCGACCTTGATGTCTTTGCTCCAGAAACTGCCTTTGAGCTGATTGAAATTCTTCAGCATGTCCTTGGCGAGTTGTTCATCGTCCTTGTACTTCAAGGGGTTGTCAGAGCGGATGACGTCATAGATGTTTTGACGGCTGATCTGAGCATCCAGCCCCCCCGTACGACCATCACGGTCAAGCGCTTTGAGCAGGTCCGGACGCTTCATGATTTCCCTGGCCAGCCGGATGTCCTGATTCTTGTGCGGGTACTTTGTCAGGGGCGTTTCAGCCTTTGCTTTCAACCCCTGCGGCGTAATGTAGTCCGGGTTTTTCGGATCGTTGAACGCCTTGAAATTATCCAGAAGTTGCTGGGCCAACTGATCATGGCTGCGCTTTGAATAGATCGGATCGGGTTGCTGCGGGAACGGCCTTGGCGGCGGGCTCCCAGGGAGCGGGGGCCTGCCCCCCCGGGCAGCATCGGCCTGTACGCCGGCGGCGCCTTGTGCCATCGGCTGCGCAGCCGCAAACACCGGCCCAGACTTGCTCTCTGGCCCGCTGAAACTAGGCCCCTTGGCGGCTGGCCCGGCGGCCGACGCCGCAGCGCCCGTGGTGTTGGCCTCGGCCTCGTGACGCATGGCGTCATTCGGTAGATTGACGACAGGCTGATTGAACGCAGGTACCGACATAATGTTCTCCAGTGCGGCTTGTTGACACGATGTACCTCACCGTCCGAAGCACCCAGGCGATAAATTGATCACCGGATGTCTGTGCACAGTGGGCTAATTGTGTCTGTGGCGGACTGGGGGAGTTCGGTTCCGGAAAGCGACGAAAATCGCCTAAAAAAGGTAGGAAGCCCGCCAACGTCCCCTTCAACCTCGGCTGAAGGATCGTAAGGAGCAAGAGAAAGGCCAAGAGGAAAAGCGCGTGGAAGGGCGTCAGCAGCGACGCCCCCCATCAATAGAAAAATCGTCGCCGGCAGGCGACGATCCCCGTCAGAACCCCACGCTCGCCTGTACAAAGAAGGTGCGTGGCTCACCCAGGTAAATCCCGGCGTTGTTGTCGCTGGAACGGGTGAAGTGCTGCTGGTCAAACACGTTTTTCACCCCGACACCCAACTTCAGGTTCGACAGTTGCGGGCCGAAGTCATAGCCACTGCGCACATTGACGGAAACATACCCCGGGATATCCCCGTACTGGCCGTCGGCGGTCGGTTCGGTGATATAGGTGTTGGTGGTGCCTGGCGCGCGCTGGCCGGACTGGGCATACGCGTCCAGGTTATGGGTCCAGTGATTGACGGCATAACGCAGCCCCAGGGTCGCCACTTGCCGGGAGTACAACGGCAGGTCACGGCCCTTGAACGCCACATCACCTTCAGCGGTCGCCTTGGTGTAGGTAAAGCCGGCATTGGCACTCAGGCCCTCCAGACGCGGGTCGAGGTCGGCCAGGTCGTACTGGGCCGAAGCTTCGATACCCGTGTGTTTGGTCGCGCCCAGGTTGGTCCAGCCCACGTCATTGCTGACGTATTGCAACTCATCGGAGAAGTCGATGTAAAACAGCGTCACTTCGCCGCCCCAGACGTTGTCGTTGTAGCGGGTGCCGATCTCGTAGGTCTTGGCCTTTTCCGGTTGCAGGCCGTTGGCCGTCTGGTCGCCATTTCCGCCCTGGCCCAGCTGGAAATACTGCAGGCTGCCGAAGGATGTTTCATAGTTGGCGAACAGCTTCCAGGCATCGGACACGTGGTACATCACGCTCAGCGCCGGCAACGGTTCGTTGTTCTTGATCGCGCGGTGCTTCTCCTGGGTGCGGGAACCATTGAGCGCCACCACCGGGCGGTCATGCCATTGGGTGCGAATGCTTTCAAAGCGGATACCGGGGGTAATCGTCCACTTGCCCACGTCGATCTTGTCATCAATATAGAACGCGTTGGCCTCGGTGCCACCGGTGCGGTCCTGGTACACATGGCCGTCACTCTGGCCACCCGGCGTCGGCACGTTGTTGATCAGGTTGAGACTGGTGGCCTGCTCGTGCATGCCTTCTTTCAAGTAGCGATAGCCGATACTGGCTTCCTGGGTGGTCGGGCCCAGCTCGAACACATGGGACACCCGTGGCTCGATGCCGAACGTGTAGTAGGTCCGCGGGTAGGAGCTGAGGGTTTTCAGGTCACGGTTGGCGATGTTGCTGCCCCGGAAACTGTCGGAATAATAGGTCAGCACTTCGGCCTGGGTGCGGTCGTCGATCTGGCGGATGTACTTGAAGGACACATCCTTGCGCCGGCCGCTGAAGTTGTCCCAGTCGCGCACCGACTGGTAAGGGTTGGCGTCGAACTGCTTCTGGGTCAGGCCGCCGGGCATATCGGCGCTGGCGTCGTAGTAATGGAAATTGAGGGTGAAATCGTCTTGATCGGTCGGCGCCCAGTGGGTCTTGAGGATCACATCGTCAATGTCGTTCCCGTTGTTGCTGTCGCGATAACCGTTGCCATTGACCCCGGAATACAGGAGCGCCATGCCAATGCCGTTGTCTGCGGTGCCGCCGATAAAGGCGTTGTCGACATGTTTCCAGCCGCCATGGGACGAGGTCTGCAGGGTGGTGCCGACCTCACCGGAAAAGGTCTCGGGGATCGCCCGGGTCACGAAGTTGATCACGCCGCCGACGTTCTGTGGGCCATACCGCACGGAACCGGCGCCGCGTACCACGTCGATGCTCTCCAGGTTACCGGCGGAAATCGGTGCCATCGACAACTGGGGCTGGCCATAGGGTGCGAACGCCGCAGGAATGCCGTCGATCAACACTGTGGAGCGCGGCGACAAGCGCGATGTCAGACCGCGTACGCCGACGTTGAGGGAAATATCGCTGCCACCGGTACCGTTGGATTCCTGCACCTGCACCCCAGGCACCCGGCGCAGCACGTCACCGACGTTCATCGCGCCCTGCTCCACCATGGCCTCGCGCCGGATCACGGTACGCGCGCCGGGATGGTTCTGCACCACTTCGGCGTTGGCATCGCCCAGCCAGTCGCCCACCACCTGGATCGAGGTCGCGCCAAGTTCCAGGGGTGAACCGGCTTCACCGGTGCCAGTGGCGAGGGGATGCAATGTCACCGAGCCCGAGTCGATCTGGTAGTCCAGGCCGCTGCCTTGCAGCAACTGGCGCAGGGCCTGCTCCGGCGACAGGTTGCCATCGACGGCCGGGGCTTGTTTGCCGGCCACCATCTGCGGGCTGAAAAACACTTGCAGTGAGGTTTGCTGGCCCAATTGGCTCAGTGCCGCCCCCAGTGGCTGGGCCTTGATGTGGATGGCATCGTCGGCATAGGCCGCAGTACTGATCGCCAGGGCCAGGGCCAGGGCCAATGGCGCCCAGCGGGCAGTTTTATTGTTGTTCGCAGCGAGTTTTGTCACGTCGTAATCCCAAGAAAGCGCGGCTGTTAATGCAAACCAGTTGCAGTTGGACAAGAAGACGAAGAACTCGGAAAAAACCTGAACCTAGCGTGAAATTATTTCCTGGCTACCGTCGGGCAGCGTGCGCAGAGCCACCGGCAGAATGTGCGGCAGGGCCTTGAGCAAGGCATCGGTGTCATCGGATTTGAACACGCTGGTCAGGCGCAACTCGCTGGCGGCAGCGCTGACCCGCAAGGGTTTTTCGCGGTAGCGCGAGACTTCCCGGGCCACCTCGGCCAGGCTGGCATCGTTGAACACCAGCTTGCCGGTCTGCCAGGCCAGCAGTGCCTGGGCGTTGACCGGGCGGGCCGCCGCGACCGCGCCCTGACGGTCGATCGAGGTACCGAGGCCGGCGGTAAGGGTGACCGCTGGCTGGGCAGCCTGCCCTTGCACCTTGACCGTTCCGGCCTCGACCACCACGCGGGTCTGGTCATCGTCGCGGCGCACGTCAAACCGGGTCCCGGTGACCGTCACCTGCCCTGCCCCGGCCTGCACCACAAAAGGCCGGTGGGTGTCGTGCTCAACGCTGAACAGCGCTTCACCCTGCTTGAGTTCGATCCCACGCCGGCCCTTTTCGTAATGCACCGCCACCACGCTACGGCTGTTGAGGTCCATCAGCGAGCCATCCGGCAACGCCACCTGTCGCCGCTCACCCAACCCGGTGCTGAATTGCGCCTCATAGCCGCGCGGGTGGTCCAGGCCACTGAACAACCCAAGGCCGACGGCCACCGCCAACACGCTGGCCGCCATGGCATAGCCCACGGCCCCGCGACGCTTGCGCGGCACAGGCGTATCGAGCAGGGCCTGCAAACGCACCTTGGGCAGCAGGTCGGCGGCGCTCCACAGCCCTTGCAGCACCTCGAACTCATACTGGTGCGCGGGATGTTCCCTACACCAACTGTCAAAAAGACCCTGGTCCTCAACGCTCAGGGGCGGGTCCTGCAGACGCACAAACCACTGCGCCGCCTCATCGCGCACCGTTGCACTGCCACAGGCACACTCGCGGGTATCCATCATGGAAGGTCCTGTTTCAAAGCGCGCATTGATCATGGGGCCAGCGCATCCAGGCGCTCGCGCAGATGCCGCAGGGTGCGGATCATATACTTTTCCACCATGTTTTTAGAAAGCCCCAGGCGCTCGGCGATTTCCTGTTGGGTCATGCCTTCGATTTTTTGCCAAATGAAAATCCTGCGGCAGTTGAGGGGCAATTCGGCCAGGGCCCGCTCGATGGAGTCCGCCAACTGGACGGCGTGCATGAAATGCTCCGGGTCGCCACTGTGCGGCGCACTCTGGTCAAGGCCTTGCAGTTCCAGTGCTTCGCGCCGGTCTGCACGCCGATAGGCGTCCACCGCAATATTGCGCGCCGTCTGGTGCAAGTAGGCACGCGGCTGCTCGACCCGCGCCGACTTGGACTCCAATACCCGCACAAACGTATCGTGGGCCAGGTCCTCGGCCTGCTGGCGATTGCGCAAGCGACGCGTCCAGGTCCCGACCAACTCTTCGTAGTACGCGAAAAAGCCTGGTCTGCGGGGCGGCTGGGGAGTCATCGACGGTGCACTGGGTAGGCGGGGCGTGAATAGTAATGCTTCCTATTAATGGGAGCAATTACTGACCGTCGCCCTGGCTGCGATTGCCGCCAACGCCGATCAGTTCTGGTGAGAATCCAACAAACACCGGTAAACCCGGTGGGAGCTGTCGAGCCCCTGCGAGGCTGCGATGGCGTCGGCACTGCTTACATTGATGTTGGCTGATCCACCGCTATCGCAGCCTCGCAGGGGCTCGACAGCTCCCACCTTTGATTTTCACGAACGTTGACATTGCGCTCACTTAACTAACCGTTGATGCATCCACGTTGCGACGGTTACATCATCAAGGTAGCCCGCAATACCATGCCGATTGGCCATATGGTTACTCACGCCCTTGAAGTTCTCGATACCGGGTGTGATGTTCCAGCGGGTAGAGTCCAGTGGATACAACGCCACCGCATCGCCCGGATCATAGGCATTGAACCACTGCTGCACACCCGCAGGCATCGACAATGCAGGGGGGGTGAGCATCTCGCGCACGGTGTTCAGGCCCAGGGGCGAGCCCACCGTCACCAACCCCAGCACATTGGCGCGACGCCCAAGCTCCTGCAATGCCCGGTACGCAACAATCGACCCCAAGGAGTGTGCCACCACCACACAAGGCTCATCTGCAATGGCAGCCTTTACGATGGCGGTAATGCGATCCGACACGGCGGGGTAAGTCAGATAGAGATAGACATCGCGCGTGAACCGATCAAGAGCGGCTTCACCCAGGGCGGTACGCTGATCCACTGCACGTAACAGCGCCTGGACCCAGGGTGAACTGCCAAGGCCCTTCTCGGTGCTGTGCTCATCGAGAAACGCCTGGATCTGCGCGTCGGTCACGCCATTGGCGGTCGCGATGTCCTGCAAAAATCTGCCACGAAAATCATCCTGCGCCTGTTCATCGCCCCGCAGGCGCACCCCACGCGCCAGCGGGGTGCTGAGGGCGCGCGTCAGTTCATCCAGTTCATCGGCGTAAAACGCCATCGTCACAGACAGCCCTTCGGGGCGTGGAAGACCTGCCTCCCCCCAGCCGATATACAGCGAGTCCAGCCACAATTTTTCCAGGGTTTCCCGGGTGCTTCCCTGTTGGTCACGCCCGTGGATAAATACCAGCTTCACAGTAAATACCCCGAAAAATGTCGTTCCAGTATCGCCGAGCCCTTCTTGGAAAAGGTCGTCCACAGTGAAGGTTCAAGATGGCGTCCGGCCTCCAGGAGGAAAGAGGGCATCAATTGCTTCATCTCCCCCAGCAATGACCACCCCTGCGACAGCATTGGCACGCCGGGCAGGTAGTCCAAGATAACCTGCTCCCTCCGGCCGCCCGCCATGGCGAGCATGGCCACATCAAAAGGAATCAGCTGACGGTCGGCCTGCATAAAGCGGTAAATACTCCTGATGCCGTTCAAATCTCCCGCCTGGTGGTAGGCATAGGCCGCATAAATGCCCAAGGTCGGGTCCATGCGTTTGAGCAGGCGCAGATATCGGGCAGAGTCCCAAGCCAGCGTTGCCTGGGGCAAACGAAAGCTGCCCTGGCGCGCGGCTACGGCCACATAGGCGCGACGCATCTCCAGTTCCTCTCCCAGATATTCATAGTCGTTATGGGGGTCTCGCATGGCCGACGGGGTGTAGTTGATCGTGACGATGCGGCCGCCCTCAACAATCAATGTGCCAACAAAACCGGGCATGGCGGCCACCAAAGTGCTCGTACCGTTCTTAAAGCGCAGGTACAACGTGCGCGCCGCCTCGCCACGGATCTCAATGCTCGGCCCATCGATCCCGCGCCATGTCTTCTGGTCCCGCCCAATCTCGCAAATCAGAGCGATCTCGCCGCCAATCACGTGGAACCCTGTCTGCATACCCGTCTCACGGTTATCCATGGCTGCCACAAGGCGCCGCATCTCGGTATTCAATACCCGCTTGGGAAGAGGCTTGCCCCATCTGGGACGCATCAAATGCTCCTGACGCCACTCCAGGCTTCCCCGCGCAGCGGCAGGTTCAGTCAAGTCGGGTGGTGAGTGAGGTCCCTCTGCTGCAGCCCCCCCGGCACCATGCTCAATCGTGGCCAGAAACTTGGGCAACGCCGACTCCACCCGCGACTCCGGCCGTTGGGAAAGAGCGATGGAAACTCTTTGCGCTGCTTGGGGAATGGCGTGTGCCAGATGCTGTTTGAGTGGACGCGAAGCAACCACTTGCTGCGGCGCACCGCCCTCGGTCATCACAGTTTCGATAACCGTTTGAACGTCGCCGCGCAAAGCAGTGAGCATGCATTCGGTCAACAGCCCACAGTGACGCTCATTGGCATCATCCGCCGGTACCTCCAGCGCGGGGTCACCAGGCAACGCTGCATAAAACACATCCACTTCCGGGGGCGTGTTGTTAGAGCGATAAGCAGGAAATATCCGGTAGCCGTCGACCATGCTCACCTGAAGGGTTCCCGCCAGCGACCGGCATGCATCCGAAATGATCACAACGTGTTCGATACCACACTGACGCGCCAGGCTGATCGAGCCATTGACGTTGATGGCATGGTTGGGATTCCTGCCCACCTCGGACAATAGCCACAACTCACAATCCGGGGCTCTCAATACACCATGGCCGGAAAAGAACACCACCAGTTGAGAGTACGTCCTGCTCTCCACGATCTTACTGATCGCCTCGAATATCTCCTCAGGCCCCACGACCTTGCCGTCAGCATCGGAAAAAACAGTGGTCTCGAAACCTTGCTCCCTACCCCATTCCCCCACCTGCTCAGCCCCAGAGGCCGCGCCACGCAGTGCAGGGAAATGGCCGGCGCGGTCGACGCCGATTGCGATTAATGCTTTTTTCATAGGTCTCTCTCCATGATGACACTATGCCATCCAGCCCCTCGCAGCCTCAACTCACACCAACCGCTTAATCTGCTTATGCCGCCACACCAACCGGTAATACGCCGTCTGCAACCCCAGCATCACCAGGTAAGTCACCGGAAACGCCATCCACACCCCTTCCAGGCCAAAGCGTGCATTGAGCAGGTACGCCACCGGCAGCTCCACACCCAGCACGCAGAAGATCGAGATCGCCACCGGCATCAACACCACGCCACTGGCGCGCATGATGCCGCCAATCACTGCCTGGAAGCCGAACACCAGAATGCTCCAGAGCATGATGTGCAGCAGGTGTTCGGCCTGGACCCGCGCCTGATCATCGGTGATGAACAGGCCCAGTAGCCAGTGGGACAAGGCGTAGCCCAGCACGATCAGGCCTCCGGTCAGGCACAGGTTGATCGCAAGCCCGGTGCGCAGGATCGGCCCGATGCGTTCCAGGCGCCCGGCGCCAATGGCCTGGGCGCCGAGGATCGAGGCGGTGATGGCGATCGACAGCGCCGGGAACTGCACATAGTTGACGATCTGCGTCACCGCGCCATACGCCGCCGTGGCCTGGGAGCCGTGGCCGTTGACCAGTGCCAGGATCACCAGCTCCGACAACGACAGCACCACCATCTGCAAGCCGGTGGGCAGGCCGATGCGCAGGACTTTGCCGAGGATCGCCCGGTCCAGGCGCAAGGCCGCCAGTAATGCGCGGTCCGGCGCCATCACATGGTTTTTATGGCGCAGGCGCAGCACCAGAAACAGCATGGCCACGGCGTTGGCCACCAGGCCGGCATAGGCCGCGCTCTGGATGCCCATGGGCGCCAGCCCCAGCCAGCCGCGGATCAGGGCCGGGGTCAGCACCAGGCCGACCACCGTTGAAACCATCAGCGCCAGCAACGGCGACACCGTATCGCTCACGCCTCGCAGCAATTGGGTGTAGAGGATGAACACCAGCAGCAACGGCATGATCAGCATCATCACCTGGGCATAGCCGACGGCGTCGTCCAGCACATCCAGCGGCGTGCCCAGCGCGTGCATGGCCGGGCGGGCGAACAGGCTGCCGAGCACGGCGGCGAGAACTCCGATCAACGCCCCCAGGGTCAGGGTCGCGCCGGTGATAACCTTGACCAGTGCGGTTTCCCCCGCGCCCCAGGCCTGGCCGATCAGCACCGAGGCGCCCGCCCCCAGGCCAATCACCAGGGCGATAAAAAAGAACACGATGGGAAACATCCCCGACACCGCCGCCAGCGCCTGGGTGCCGAGCATCTGCCCGACATAAATGCCATTGAGGGTGCCGGAAAAACTCTGGAGGAAGTTGGACAGCACCATCGGCGCAAGAAAGAACAGGTACACCTGCCACAACGGGCGTTGCAAAGGGTTCTGCATGAAAAGCGGGGCCTCGGAATGACACAGCGACCGAGGGGTTATAGCGTATTGGATCCGATCATGCAGTGTTTTAAACCGCTACCCACCTATCCCAGCATTTCCCGAAGCCGGTACCACACCATGCCCAGCGCCAGTAACGGCGAGCGTAAAGCCTTGCCGCCGGGAAAGGTCATGTGCGGCACCCGGCTGAAGGTGTCCAGGCCCTGGCTGACACCTGCGTGGATCCCCTCGGCCAGCAGCCGTGCGCACCAGTGCGTGACGTTAAGCCCATGCCCGGAATAGCCCTGGGCGTAAAACACGTTGGGGTACTGCTGCAACCGCCCGACCTGGGGAAAGCGATTGGCGGTAATCCCGATCTTGCCGCCCCATTGGAAGTCGATGGCGGTGTTGGCCAGTTGCGGGAATACCTTGAGCATCTTCGGCCGCATATACGCGGCGATATCGACCGGGTCACGTCCCGAATAATGACAGGCGCCACCGAACAACAGCCGACGGTCGGCGGAAAGCCGGTAGTAGTCCAGGCCGACTTTCTGGTCGCACAGCGCCAGGTTCTGCGGGATCAACTCGTCGGCGAGCGCAGCCGGCAACGGTTCGGTGGCGATGATATAGCTGCCGGCCGGCAGCACCTTGCCGCTCAGGCGCGGCTCCAGTTCGTCGAGGTGCGCATTGCACGCCAACACCAGGCTACCAGCCCGCACGCTGCCGCCGGCGCAGCGCACCTGCACGGTGTCGCCATGGATCAATTGCAGCACCGCGCTGTGCTCGAAAATCCGCACACCCAGCGCCTCGGCCACACGGGCCTCGCCCAACACCAGGTTCAGCGGATGCAAGTGGCCCGAGCCCATGTCAACCAGGCCCCCGGCGTACAGTTGAGAGCCGACCACCTGCGCCATATCCTGCGCCGCTACCAGGCGGGTTTCAGGCAGGTACCCAAGGGCCGCGAGGCTTTCCTGCTCCCCCTTGAACGCAGCAAATTGCGCCGGTGTATTGGCCAACTCGCAAAAGCCCCAGCGCAGGTCGCAGTCGATCCCGTGCTCCCGGATGCGCTCACCGACCAACGCTACCGAGTCGATCCCGGCCCGTTGCAGGTAACGCACGCCCTCCTCGCCCACATGCCGGGCAAAACCCGAGACGTCATGGCCGATCCCCCGGATCAACTGCCCGCCATTGCGCCCGCTGGCGCCCCAGCCGATGCGCCGGGCTTCCAGGAGGATCACCGACAGGCCGCGCTGGGCCAGTTCAATCGCGGTGTTGACGCCGGTAAAGCCGCCGCCGATCACACACACATCGGCGCTCAGGTCCTCGGCCAGCGCCGCGCGCTGGGGCATGGCATTGGCCGACGCCAGGTAATAGGAACGGGCATGGTCTTGGGACTGATTCATCGGTTGGACTTCACTTTGCTCCAGGCCCGGGTCATCACACGCATGATGGCCGGGCTGGGGGTGGTGGAAATGTACAGTTTGTCGAGCACGTCCTGGGGCGGGTACACCTCGGGGTTATTCACCAGTTCCGGCGCCATGAAAGTCTTCGCCGCCAGGTTGGGGTTGGCGTAGCCGACATAGGTGCTGATCTTGGCGATGACTTCGGGGTCCAGCAGGTCGTTGATAAACGCGTGGGCCTGTTTCGGGTTGGTGGCGTCTGCGGGAATCGCCAGCAAGTCGAACCACAGGTTGCTGCCCTCCTTGGGAATTGCATAGGCGATGTTCACGCCATTCTTGGCTTCCTTGGCGCGGTTGGCGGCCTGGAACACATCGCCGGAGTAACCGAAGGCCACGCAGATATCGCCATTGGCCAGGTCCGAGATGTATTTGGAGGAATGGAAATAGGTGATGTACGGGCGCAGGGTCAGCAGCTTGGCCTCGGCCTTGGCATAATCGCCGGCCGTCTCGCTGCGCGGGTCCATGCCCATATAGTTGAGGATCGCCGGGAATGCTTCATCTGCCGAATCGAGGAACGCCACCCCGCATTGCTGCAGTTTCTTCAGGTTCTCGGGCTCGAACATCACCGCCTACGAATCAATGTGGTCGATGCCCAGCACTTGCTTGACCTTGTCGACGTTATAGCCGATGCCATTGGTGCCCCACAGGTAGGGCACCGCATGGGCATTGCCAGGGTCGTTCTGCTCCAGCAGCTTGAGCAACTTGGGGTCCAGGTTCGGGTAGTTGGGCAGTTGCGCGCGGTCCAATTCAAGGAACGCCCCGGCCTTTACCTGGCGCCCCAGGAAGTGATTGGACGGCACCACCACGTCATACCCGGTACGCCCCGCCAGCAGCTTGCCCTCCAGGGTTTCATTGGAGTCGAACACGTCGTAGACCACCTTGATTCCCGTCTTGGCCTGGAAGTCGGCCAGGGTGGTCTCGCCGATGTAGTCAGTCCAGTTGTAGACACTGACCGTCGGCGCGGCATGGCTGGCGCTGCTGAACACTGCGGCGAGAGCCAGTGGGAGGAGCTGTTTGACGAGACGCATATCGACACCTTTTTTTATGGTTGATGGTGGAGTCAGACACTCAGCAACAGGAACTCACGCTCCCAGGAGCTGATCACCCGCTTGAAATTCTCATGCTCGGCGCGTTTCACCGCGACATACCCGCGCACGAACTTGTCCCCCAGGTACTGCTTGACCGTGTCGCAGGCCTCCATGCGCGCCAGGGCATCTTCGATGGTGATCGGCAGGCGCAGGTTGCGCCGCTCATAGGCGCGGCCTTCCACCGGGGCGCTCGGTTCGATCTTCTCGATCATCCCCAGGTAGCCGCACAACAGGCTGGCGGCGATGGCCAGGTAGGGGTTGGCATCGGCCCCCGGCAGGCGGTTTTCGACGCGCATCGCCTCGGGGCTGGAGGTCGGCACGCGCAGGCCGACGGTGCGGTTTTCTTCGCCCCACTCCACGTTGACCGGGGCCGAGGTGTCGGGCAGGAAGCGGCGGAACGAGTTGACGTTGGGCGCAAACATCGGCAGCAGCATCGGAATGTATTTCTGCAAGCCGCCAATGTGCTGCAAGAACAGCGGGCTCTTCTGCCCGTCGGCATCGACAAACACCGGCTTGCCGGTGGCGATCTCCACCACGCTCTGGTGCAGGTGCATGGCGCTGCCCGGCTCGTCGGCCACCGGCTTGGCCATAAAGGTCGCGGCCACATTGTGCTTGAGCGCCGCTTCACGCAGGGTGCGCTTGAATACGGTGATCTGGTCGGCCAGGTCGAGGGCGTCGCCGTGGCGGAAATTGATTTCCATCTGCGCCGGGCCGTCTTCATGGATCAGCGTGTCGAGGTCCAGGCCCTGGGCTTCGCACCAGTCATAGACATCTTCAAACAGCGGGTCGAACTCGTTGGCCGCGTCGATGGAAAACGACTGGCGCCCGGTCTCGGCACGCCCGGACCGGCCTACCGGGGTTTTCAGCGGCAGGTCCGGGTCTTCGCAGCGCTGGGTCAGGTAAAACTCCATTTCCGGCGCGACAATCGGCTGCCAGCCCTGGTCGGTATACAGCTGCAGGACTTTTTTCAACACATTGCGCGGCGACAACTCAATGGGGTTGCCCTGCTTGTCGAAAGTGTCGTGGATCACAATGGCGGTGGGCTCGATGGCCCACGGCACCACGTAGGTGGCGTTGGCCACCGGGCGGCAGATCATGTCGATATCGGCCGGGTCCAGCAGGTCGTAGTAGATATCGTCGTCGACAAAATCCCCGGTTACCGTTTGCAGCAACACACTTTCCGGCAGGCGCATGCCGCGCTCATGCAGGAACTTGTTGGTGGGCGCAATCTTGCCGCGGGCAATGCCCGTCAGGTCGCTGATCACGCATTCGACTTCGGTAATCTTGTGTTCTTTCAGCCAGGTGGACAGCTGATCGAAAGGGGCATTCATAAAGACCTCGGCATGGGTTGGGTGCTGCGCCGACTTGTACTCCCGGCGCATTGAGGTCTATCTTGGACCAGCCTTACCCAGGCATCTATCCACTTTGCACGACCCACAACGCACCAATAGAGTGCGCACGGATCACCCATGACACAGGCAACAGCTTTGCGCGTACAGGCCTTCACAACCGGTGATGTGGCCGCCCAATGCAGTGCGACACCCGGTTGGGTACAGCAGTACCAGCAGATGTCCCCGGGGCATTTTGCCGGGCAGATCCGCTACCTCGACCTGCAGGGAGTGCAGGTGTACGAAGAGTGCATGAACACCCGCGTCGAGCAGCACTTCAACGCGCCGCCGGGCGCCCTGGCGTTCTGTTTCGACGGCAGCGACAACGCGCTGTACCTGCTCAATGGCGAAAGCCGCAACACCTGGATCACCCCGGAAAACTACCGGGAAGTGGCCGTGGTGTTCGGCCCGCAGTTCGTGCAACGCCATGGCCTGGATGTGGCCAGACTCGAAGGCCTGTTCATGGCGCCGTTGACCTGCCAACAGAACGCGCTGTTCAGCCGCTGGCTCAGTGGCACCCTGACGCGCCTGTCCAGTGAGATCGACCCGATCAGCCGCGACGCCCTCACCCGGCAACTGCTCGACGATTGCCTGTTTATCCTCGACAATGCCTGCGTGTGCCTGGACCGGTACTCATTGCAGCGGCGCAGTGAAGAACGCCGGCTGATGGCGCGCATCGGCGCGTGGGCGGCGGATGCGCCGGATGAGACCGTCAACCTGCTACAACTGGCGCAGATTGCCGGCGTGCCGTTGCGCCAGTTGCAACAGGGCTTCAAGACCTACACCGGGATGAGCCCGGCGCAGTGGTTGCGCCTTCGCCGGTTGAACGGCGCACGGCGCGAGTTGTTGAGCTGCGACCAGACCACAGTGGCCGAGGTGGCGATGAATTGGTCGTTCTGGCATTTGGGGCGGTTTTCCAATAGCTACCGCGCGTTGTTCAAGGAACTGCCCAGCGAAACCCTCAAGCGTCATGGTTGATACACGGTCAACCCTGTGGGAGCGGGCTTGCTCGCGAAAGCGGTGTATCAGGTAATGAATGTCTGACTGACCCACCGTATTCGCGAGCAAGCCCGCTCCCACATTTGATTGCTATCAGGCTTGAGATTTGAGGAAGAGACTCAGCAACTGATTCACTTGCTCCGCCGCCTCCAACTGCACCATATGCCCCTGCCCCGGCAAGACCTCCACCTGGGCCTGCAACCCCTGGGCATGCCGTACCGGGATAATGGCGTCGTCACTGCCCCAGATCACCAGGCTCGGCTGCTGCCCCACCACCGAACGCAGGTCAAGCATCTGTCGCCCGCCGTCGAACAGCTTGGCATTGAGTTGACGCAACGCCTGATCAACCCCCTCCAGGCGCTTGAACTTGAGCATGTCCTCCAGCATCTGCCGTGTGACCAGCGCCGGGTCGCTGAACAGTTGCACCAGCTGCGGCTTGAGCGCGTTGCGATTATTGGCCTCGGTGAATCCCTGCAGGTAATCACCGTTGATATCCGCCCCCAGGCCGGCGCTGGCGATCAATACCAGGGAGGCGACCCGCTGCGGTGCCTGGCGCGCCACCGTCAGCGAAACCAATCCGCCCATGGAATGCCCGGCCAGGTGCACCCGGTCGAGCTTGAGGTGATCGAGCAAGGCCAGCACCGCCTGGCTCAATTCCTCGGCATCGCCACTGTGCAAGTGCTTGCCCGACTCGCCATGCCCCGGCAAGTCGAGGGCGATCACTCGGCGCTCGGCGGCCAGGGCCGGATGGTTGAACAGCCAGTTGTTCAAGTCGCCGCCAAACCCGTGGATCAGCACCAGCGGTAGGCCACCCTCGCCAAGGTCGAGGTAGCGCAGCAGGCGCCCGCCCAGCTCGACTTTCTGCGCACTCGGCCCCGACGCCTGCGCCTCGGCGCTGCTGGAGACAAAGCCGGCATTGAAGCTGTCGATCACGCCGTCGATTTCTGCCTCGGTGGCTTCACCCTCCACCACAATCCCCAGTAATGCACCCACCGGTAAGGTCTCATCGCTCTGCGCCAGCACTCGGCGTAACACCCCACTGAACGGCGCCTCGACACTGCTGGAGATCTTGTCGGTCTCCACGTCGAGCACTTCCTCGCCCTTCTCTACCCGGTCGCCCGGCTGCTTGAGCCAGACATCGACCCGGCCTTCAGTCATCGACAGCCCCCACTTGGGCATGGTCAAGGTATGGATCATGCCGCAGTCCTCTTGTCAGCGATCTTGCGCACCGCGGCCTCGATCTTCGCCGCGTCGGGGATGTACAGGTCTTCCAGGGCATCGGAAAACGGCACCGGCGTATGCGGCGCGGTGACCATCTCAATCGGCGCACGCAGGAAGGAAAACCCACGCTGGGCCACCAGGGCGCTGATATCCGTGGCAATCGAGCAGCGTGGGTTGGACTCGTCGATCACCACCAGGCGCCCGGTTTTTTCCACGCTTTCAAGGATGCTGTCTTCATCCAGCGGGCTGGTGGTGCGCAGGTCCAGTACTTCGCAGTCGATGCCCTGGCGCGCCAGGTTGGCCGCAGCTTCCAGGGCCACATGCACCATGCGCCCGTAGGTCACCAGGGTCACGTCGTTGCCTTCGCGCACAAAGTTGGCCTCGCCGAAGGGCACGGTATACAGCTCCTCCGGTACTTCGCCTTGCAGGCTATAGAGCATCTTGTGCTCAAGGAAAATCACCGGGTCGTTGTCGCGGATCGCCTGGATCAGCATGCCCTTGGCGTCATAGGGCGTGGCCGGGCACACCACCTTCAGGCCGGGGATGTGCGTCCACATCGAGGTAAGCATCTGCGAATGCTGGGCCGCAGCGCGCAGGCCGGCGCCGTACATGGCGCGCACCACCAGGGGCGTGGTGGTCTTGCCACCGAACATGTAGCGAAACTTGGCGGCCTGGTTGAGCAACTGGTCGAGACAGCAGCCGATAAAGTCGACGAACATCAACTCGCACACCGGGCGCATGCCCCGGGTGGCGGCGCCGACGGCCATGCCCACGTAACCGACTTCGGACAGCGGCGCATCCAGCACGCGGTCAGGGAACTCCGGGTACAGGCCCTTGGTGACGCCCAGCACGCCGCCCCAGGCATCCTGCTCGCCAGGGGCGCCGGTGCCGCCGGACACATCCTGGCCGATGATAAAGACGCTCTGGTCGCGGCGCATTTCCTGGGCCAGGGCTTCGTTGATTGCCTGCTGATAACTGATTTTACGAGCCATGAAATTCTCTCCGGGTCTTGTTGTTATGAGCGGTAGGCGACGTAGACATCGCTGAGCAGGTCGGCGGCCTGGGGCTTGGGATCGGACTTAGCCAGACGCACGGCGTCGTCGATCAACTGCGCGACTTCGGCGTCGATGCGCTCGAACTGCGCCGCCTGCAACCAGCCTTCGGCACTGCAGCGCTGGCGAAACAGCGCCAGGCAATCCTGGGTTTCGCGCAGGTTTTTCACTTCGTCGCGGCCGCGATAGGTTTGCGCATCGCCCTCAAAGTGGCCGTAAAAGCGGTGCAGCTTGACCTCGACCAGGGTCGGCCCCTCGCCCTGGCGCGCCCGCGCCACCGCCACGCCCAGCGCTGCGTGGACGGCAAAGAAATCATTGCCATCGACAATCACCCCCGGCATGCCAAAACCCACGGCGCGCTCGGCAATGTCCTTGCACGCCACCGACCAGCCGGAACCGGTGGCTTCGGCATAACCATTGTTTTCGGCGACGAACAGGCACGGCAGTTTCATGATCGCGGCCAGGTTCATCGCCTCGAACACCGCGCCCTCGTTGGAACCGCCGTCGCCAAAAAACGCCACGGCCACGCCCTGGCTGCCCTTGAGCTTGGACGCCAGGGCCGCACCGGCCGCCAGCGGCGCACCAGCGCCGACAATGCCGTTGGCGCCGAGCATGCCCTTCTCCTGGTCGGCGATGTGCATGGAGCCCCCCTTGCCACCGCATACCCCGGTTTTCTTGCCGTAGATCTCGGCCATCATGCCGAACACATCCACGCCCTTGGCGATGCAATGGCCGTGGCCACGGTGGTTGGAGGCGATGCAATCTTCATCGTTGAGGTGGGCCATGACCCCGGCGGCGCAGGCCTCCTGGCCGGCATACAGGTGCACGAACCCGGGGATCTCGCCGGTGGCGAATTCCACATGCAGGCGCTCTTCGAAATCACGGATGGTGCGCATCACGGTGTAGGCATGCAGCAGTTGATCGGTGGACAGGTGAGTGGACATCTTGTTGTTCTCCAGGTTGTCTCGACACACAAAAGGCTGGCTGTGGCCAGCTGCAACCTGTTCAGCACAGCCTGTGCCAAGGCCCGCTAAAACCTGGCAAAGCCTTGACCCAGAGCAGTGCCGTGCGGTTGTGTCGGTGCGGCATGCCACCGCACAATGAGACGGCGCATTGCAGCGTGCAGGTTGCGTCTCAGGCAGGATGAGACGCTGCGTCTCAAGGCGGGCAGTTGGTCAGGCCGCCCTTGTCCCCCTGCGCCCCTGGGCGCTTAATGGCGGGCATAACAACAAAGATCGAGAACCGGAGGCCTTATGCTCGCCGCGAACTCCAGAGAGCACGTCGACTGCGTCAGTCGTGTGGTCCGCAATGCCGAGCGCCTGCCCCAGGCGCCGGTGCCGTCGCTGATTTTCGATTCATGGCGCCGCTCCATGGAGCAGCACCACCTCGATCCCGGCTCGCTGCAGGGGCCACGGATCCTCACCGAGCCGCTGCTCAAGGAATGCCGCGAACGTGCCGAACTGTTCATGCGCATTGCCAGCGAGCAAGTCAGCCAGTTGCACCACCGCGTGCGCCACGCCGACTACTGCGTGATGCTCACCGATGCCCAGGGCCAGACCATCGACCACCGGGTAGACGCGGCCATCCGCAGCGACTGTCGCAAGGCCGGCCTGTACCTGGGCACTTGCTGGTCAGAGGCCGAAGAAGGCACCTGCGGCGTGGCCACGGTGCTGACCAGCCAGGCGGCGGTGACGGTGCACAAGCGCGATCACTTCCGCGCCGCCTTTATCAACCTGACCTGCTCCGCCGCGCCGATCTTCGACCCCCAGGGCAACCTGCTGGGGGTGATGGACGCCTCGGCGCTGCAATCCCCGGATGACCGCCGCAGCCAGCACCTGGTGCGGCAGATGGTGGCGCAGAGCGCCCAGGCCATCGAAAACGCCTTCTTCATGCACAGCGCTGCGCGGCACTGGGTACTGCAGGCCCACAGCACCCCGGGTTATGTCGACAGCCAACCCGACCTGCTGCTGGCCTGGGACCAGGACGGACGCCTGCAAGCCTTGAACAGCAAGGCGCGCCAGGCACTGCGCCGGCGTTTTGGCCAGGTGCCGGTGCATATCGGCGAGGTGTTCGACCTCGATGCCCTACGCGCGGTGACCGATCAATCGGTCCAGCAACTGCAGTGGCGCGGCGAAGCCGGGGTGCTCCATGTGCGACTCAACACGCCGCAACGCCAACCGGCGCGGGTGGCGCCCAACCCCCAGGTCGACCCCCGGGTGGAAGAACACCTGCGCCTGGCGGTGCGCGTCAAGGACCGCAACCTGCCGGTGCTGGTGCAGGGTGAAACCGGAGCTGGCAAGGAAGTCTTTGCCCGCCAACTGCACGCCCGCAGCGCACGCCGCGACGCATCATTCGTGGCGGTGAACTGTGCGGCGATCCCGGAAAACCTGATCGAAAGCGAGCTGTTCGGCTACGTCGCCGGGGCCTTTACCGGCGCGTCCAGCAAGGGCATGACCGGGCTGTTGCAGCAGGCCCATGGCGGCACGCTGTTCCTCGATGAAATCGGCGATATGCCCCTGGCCCTGCAGACCCGCTTGCTGCGGGTGATGGCCGAAGGTGAAGTGGCGCCGCTGGGTGCGGCGAAAACCCGCGCGGTGGATATTCAGGTGATCTGCGCCAGCCACCGTGACCTGGCGAGCCTGGTCAGTGAGGGGCGTTTCCGTGAAGATCTGTACTTTCGCCTGGGCTGCGCCCGCGTCACCCTGCCGCCCCTGCGCGAGCGCACCGACAAACTGGCCTTGATCAACCGGCTGCTGGAGCAGGAAGCGCGCAGCAGCGGGGTCACGGTCGGCATCGGCCAGGCTGCGCTGGAGCGGCTGCTGGGCTACGCCTGGCCGGGTAATGTGCGGCAACTGCGCCATGTGCTGGCGTATGCCTGTGCGGTGTGTGACGGCGGCACGATCCAGTTGGCGGACTTGCCGCTGGAGGTGCGTGGTGAACGGCTGGAGGTCGAGCTCGAGCACAGTATGAGCCCGGAGCGGCAGGTGCTGCTGGATGCGCTGGTACGCCATCGCTGGAAGCCATTGCCGGCGGCGCAGGCGCTGGGGATTTCCCGCGCGACCCTGTATCGCCGGGTCAAGCAGTTGGGCATTGATATGCCGGGTAAACACCCCTGACACAATGCAATCCAAATGTGGGAGCGGGCTTGCTCGCGACAGCGGTGTGTCAGGTAGCTTGCTTGTTACTGATACACCGCTTTCGCGAGCAAGCCCGCTCCCACATTTTTACCGAGTCGAGTCTGGGGTTTAGCGGTAGACGAGGCCGCCGTCGATCAGCGGCGCCTGGCCGGTCATGTAGTCCGAATCCGGGCCGGCCAGGTAGGCCACCAGGCCCGCCACATCCTCCGGTGTTTCTGCACGGCCCAGGGCAATGCCATCCACGTACTTCTTGTACGTTGCCCCCACTTGCGCGCCGGTAATCTCGGCCATGCGCTTGTCGATCTCGACCCACATATCGGTGCCCACCACGCCTGGGCAATAGGCATTCACCGTCACACCGGCGCTTGCCAGTTCCTTGGCCGCTGCCTGAGTCAGGGCACGCACGGCAAACTTGGTCGCCGAGTACACCCCCAGCAGTGCAAAGCCTTCGTGCCCGGCAATCGAGCAGGCATTGATGATCTTGCCCTTCTGTTTGAGCGCCTTGAATTTATTGCCCGCCGCCTGGATGCCCCACAACACGCCCTGCACGTTGATACCCAGGGTGCGTTCGACCTGTTCCGGGGTCACGTCCAGCAGCGAATCAATCTGCGCCACCCCGGCGTTATTGACGATGATGTCAAAGCCACCCAGGGTCTGGTGCGCATGCTCGACCGCCGCGACCACCTGCTCGCGCTTGGACACGTCGGCGGTAAACACCGAGGCCTTGCGCCCGAGTGCCACGACCTCGGCCGCCACGGCTTCGAGCTTGGCGCTATTGATGTCGACCAGGGCGATATCCGCCCCGTCCCGCGCCAGGCGCAGGGCAATGGCCCGGCCAATGCCCTGCCCGGCGCCGGTCACCAGTGCAACTTTTCCAGCGATACCCATGATGATCTCCTGCAACGATAAGCGAAGCCTTGTCTATCGCAGGTGCGGGGTCACGCTGTCGAGGCCCGGATGAATTGGCGCAGGGCTTGAGACGCAACGTCTCAAGCAGCCGGGCTGAGGCGAGTACTTGTAAAGACGCGCACTTATGCCTAGCTTATGCGCCCCCGCCCCGCGCTTTAAGGCCTTGCCCCCATGGTTTTGCGTTTTCGCCCCGTCGTCACCTCACATTTGGCCCTCGGCCTGCTGCTCAGCGGCGGCATCGGCAACAGCCTGGCGGCTGAGCTGGAACTGCCGGCGCTGAACATCCAGGGCCAGGATGAGTCCGGTTATCGTGCGCAAAGCGCGTCGGTCGGCGGCTTCGATGAAGCACCGCTGCTCGACACCCCGGCCTCGATCACCGTGATCAACGCCGCGCTGATCAAGGACCAGCAGGCACGCCTGCTCAGTGAAGTGCTGCGCAACGACGCCTCGGTGGGCGAAAGCTACGCGCCGATTGGCTACTACGAAAATTTCGTGGTCCGGGGTTTTTCCCTGAATGCCGCCAGCAGCTACAAGATCAACGGGCGCACCATCACCGGCGAGCAGAACGTAGCCCTGGAAAACAAGCAGCGGGTGGAGTTGCTCAAGGGCCTGGCGGGCCTGCAAAGCGGGATTTCCGAGCCCAGCGGCGTGATCAACTACGTGACCAAACGCCCGGAAGACGTGCGCTCGGTCACGGTGTCCACCGATGATCGCGGCAGCGGCTATATCGCCACCGATGTCGGCGGCTGGTTTGGCAGCGAGCAGCAATTTGGCTTGCGCGCCAACGTCGCCCATGAAGACCTCAATTCCTATGTCGAACATGCCAATGGCCAGCGGGACTTTGTGTCCCTGGCCTTCGACTGGAACATCAGCCCCGACGCCGTGCTGCAACTGGATGCCGAATACCAGGACAAACAACAGCGCTCGGTGCCCGGCTACCAGTTGCTCGGCGGCACCGAAGTGCCGCATGACGCCTCGCCGAAAAAACTGCTCGGCCACCAGAGCGGCTCCAAGCAGGTGGGGATCGACTCGCTGAACCTCAACGGCAAGTTCGAGTACCGCTTCAGTGACCAGTGGAAAGGCAGCGTCAGCGCGGCCCGCAGCAAGGTGGTGATTGATGACTACAGTTCGTTTGCCTGGGGTTGCTACGGCTCCCCCAGTTGCGCCGGCGTCAAAGTGCCGAACTACTTCAGCCCGGAAGGCAACTACGACATCGCTGACTACCGCAGCCCTGACGACACCCGGCGCAATGATGAAATCCAGGCGGCCATGACCGGCCTGTTCAGCACGGCCGGCCTGAGCCATGAACTGACCTTCGGCACCAGCGCCTTCCGCCGGGTGATCGACAAGCGCAAGTCGGTCAATGAATACGTCGGCAGCGGCAATATCAATCAGGACCCGGAAACCTTCCCGCCCACCGACAAGCCCCTGAACGACAGTCACCGGCGTCTCGACAGCCGCCAGTACGGGCTGTTCGTCACCGACCGCATCAGCTTCAACGAGCAATGGCAAACCGTGCTCGGTGGCCGCGAAGTGCGCCTGGATGAAAAATCCTTCGATCAAAATGGCGTGCAGGAGCGTCACACCCAGCAGTACGAGTTCCTGCCCAACGCTGCGCTGATCTACAAGCCAGTGGAAAACATCTCGTTGTACACCAGCTACAGCAAGGGCCTGTCACTGGGCGGTGAGGCACCGTGGTATGCGAGCAATGATGGGGAAATCCTCGCGCCGACCGTCTCCCGACAGATCGAAGCCGGGGTGAAATACGACTGGCGCCGCATCAGCTTCGCCGCCGCGGTGTTCCAGACACGCCAGGCCTACCAGTACGCCAAGCCCGACAACGCCGGAGACTTCACCTACGTGCAGCAGGGCCAGCAGAAAAACACCGGCCTGGAGCTGTCAGCCAATGGCTGGGCCACCGAGCGTCTGCAGATTGCGACCAGCGTGGCGGCGATTCGCGCCCGGGTGAGCGGCAGCGGCACGCCGCAATACGAAGGCCACCAGACGATCAACGTGCCCAAGCTGCGCGCCAGTGTATACGCCGACTACGCCCTGCCATGGGTCAACGGCCTGGCGGTACTCGGCGGCGTGCAATACAGCGCCAGCAAGAACGCCAACCGTACCGGCAATGTGGAAGTGGGGGATTATGCGCTGGTCAACATCGGCAGCCGCTACACCACCCAGGTCGTCGGCTATGAAACGGTGTTCCGCCTGAGCGTCGACAACCTGTTCGACAAGCGCTACTGGCGTGATGCGGGCGAATACATGGGCGATGACTACCTGTTCCAGGGTGCGCCATTGACAGCACGCCTGAGTGCTTCCATCAACTTCTGACCCCCGCCCCAATGTGAAACCTGACTTATGTGGGAGCCAGCTCCCACACAAACCAGCTCCCACAATGGCCAGCGCCTACCCTTGAATGTCGTTACTTGGGCATCTTGCGAAAGCCCACCGCCAGGCGGTTCCAGCTGTTGATGGTGGCAATGGCCACGCTCAAATCGACCTGTTCGGCGGCGCTGAACTCGGCATTGAGCAACGCATAGTCTTCGTCCGAGGCGTGGGTCTGGCTGATCAGCGTCAGGCTTTCGGCCCAGGCCAGGGCGGCGCGTTCGCGCGGGGTGAAGAACGGCGTTTCGCGCCAGGCCGACAGGGTGCACAAGCGGCGCTCGGTCTCGCCGCCCTTGCGGGCATCGGCAGTGTGCATATCCAGGCAGAAGGCGCAGCCGTTGATCTGGGAGACACGCAGGCGCACCAGCTCCAGCAGCGGCAGTTCAATCGACAGTTTGCCGACGGCGGCTTCCAAGGCGAGCATGGCTTTCATCGCATCGGGGGACGCGGTGTAGAAATCAATGCGAGCAGACATGGTGTTACTCCAGGACAGTAGGAATTGGCGCCCAGCTTAATCACCCCACTGCCTCGCACAAATAGCCAATCCTGACGAAGAACAGGTAGCCAATGCCAGGCGCTTCAGGCCCGGCGGCGCAGCCACTGTAAAAAGCCCTTTTTCACCGGCATGATCGGTGCGTCCTGGGTCAGGTGCTGGGCGGTGTGCAGGCGGAAATCCAGGAGGTTCTGCATGGCTTCACTGATATCGTGACGCGCATCCAGGCACGGCTTGAGGTATTCCTTTTCGATGCGGTAGAGGGTGCAGTAGGTCTTGGCCACAAAGTCCGCCGGCACGCTTTGCGCCCCCAGAATCCCGGCTTCACCAATCACTTCTCCTGGCCCCATGCGCCCGGCTTCGAACGCGTGCCCAGCCTTGACCAGCATCACCGAAACCACCCCGGACTCGATGATAAACAGGTGATCGCTGACCTCCCCCCTCGGCAGGATCATCTCACCGGCGCGGAAGGTGTGCAGGGTCATGTTCTGGCTGAAGGTTTCCTTCTCTTCCTGACGCAAGGTCGAGAAGATACTCGAGCTTTCCAGCAGTGCCCGTGCGGGTGTAGTGGCCGGCGAGGTCGGGCTTTCGGCGCTCGACAACAGGCTCACACCGGCCGCCTGCAAGTGCCGGTAGGCCAGGTCATAAAGCTGGTTGCGCACCTCGCGCTTGAGGGCCATGGCCGGCACGAAGCCGCTGATTTCATACTCCACGCCACCACCGGTAGAGGTTTTGAAGGCCACGCTCGGCGCCGGCTTGGCCAGCAATTGCCGGCAACCTTGCATGGCCCGTTCCAGGGCTTCCAATACTGTTTGCGGACGCGCATGGGGGCTGACTTGCAGGCTCACCGCGAGGCCGAACATATCCGCCGGGCGCGAGAAATTGATGATCTTGGCCTTGGCCGCCAGTGAATTGGGGATCACCGCCATGCTGCCCTGGGAGGTTTGCAGGCGCGTGGCGCGCCAGTCGATATCCGTCACCCGGCCTTCGGTGCCGTCGATGGAGATCCAGTCATCCAGTTGGTAGGGCTTGGTGGTGTTGAGCACGATTCCGGAGAACACGTCGCTCAAGGTGCTCTGCAGCGCCAGGCCGACGATGATCGCCACCGCGCCGGAGGTGGCCAGTACGCCCTTGACCGGCAGGTCGAGCACGTAGGCCATGGCCGCGATGATCGCGATCAGGAAAATCACCGCGCCCATCAGGTCTTGCAGCAACCGCCCGGTGTGGCCGACCCGCTGCATCATCAGCGCGCCGAGCAACACCGTCAGGGTGCGCGCGGCAAACAACCACCAGGCGATCTGCAAGGCCGTGGCGGCCAGGTGCAGCGGGGTATTGTCGGCATACGGCGCCAGTTGCATGGGGTTCATGCCGTCGTTGAACAGCACGGCGCTGAACAAGGCGAAAATCCCCAGCCGCGCAATCAGCTTCCAGTTGCCGGGGCTGGCCGAAAACAGACGCCAGACGACGATATCGATAAGGATCAGCGCCAGGGCGCACAGCATCGGGTGATCGGAGAGAAAAGACAGCATCCAGGCGACTCCAGGGCGAATGCCCTGAAGATCGCATGAAATGAAGTTGGCGGGTATAGGGCGCCGCCAATCAGCGGGAGGCGCCGTGCATTTGGCCGAACTGGCCGGACTGGAAGTCGGCGAAGGCCTGGTGAATCTCTTGCTCGGTGTTCATCACAAACGGACCGTGACCGACGATGGGCTCGTCAATGGGTTCACCACTGAGCAGCAGCACCATGGCGTCGGCGTTGGACTCCAGGCTGAGCTGATCGCCCTCGCGCTCAAACAGCACCAGTTGCCCTTCGCGTGCCAGTTCCTGGCCGTTGACTTGCACGGTGCCTTTGAGCACCACCAGCGCGGTATTGCGCCCGGCATGCAGGTCCAGGGTCACGGCCTTGCCGCCCTTGAGGCGCAGGTCCCACACGTCAATCGGCGTGAAGGTGCGTGCCGGCCCGGTGCGGCCAGCGAACTCACCGGCAATCAGGCGCAGGCTGCCGGCACCGTTGGCCAGGGGCAACGACGGAATATCGCCGTCGAGAATGGTCTGGTAGCCGGCTTCGCTCATTTTGTCCTTGGCCGGCAGGTTGACCCATAGTTGCACCATTTCCAAGGCGCCGCCCCGTTTGGCGAAGGCTTCGGAATGAAACTCTTCATGCAGGATCCCTTTGGCCGCAGTCATCCACTGCACATCGCCCGGGCCGATGGTGCCGCCGGCACCCGTGGAATCGCGGTGCTCGACTTCGCCGTCGTAGACGATGGTCACGGTTTCAAAGCCGCGATGGGGATGCTGGCCCACGCCACGTCGCTGCGTGGTGGGGGTGAAATCCGCCGGGCCGGCGTGGTCCAGCAGCAGGAACGGGCTGATGTGCTTGCCCATGGTGTCGTAGGAAAACAGCGTGCGAACCGGAAAACCGTCGCCGACCCAATGGCCGCGTGGGCTGGTGTAGATACCAATGATGTTTTTCATGATGGACCTCCAAAGTGCATCCACCTTAAATCCAATACCAATAAGGCACTAGACAGCGGATTTGGCTCGCATCGTTCCATGGATGGGACGACTTAACCGCGGCGCTTCGCAGCCATAGCCCATCCGGTTTCATTGGCGTGGGCGTTGAGACCACCGGCCACCCGCAAAACGCAAAGCAGGCACCTTAATCATCTACGCCCGAACAACCTGGACAACGTGTGACAACCCGATCCAAAGCAAAGGGTGGATTAAATTATATTTCGGTCGTAATATTTGGCCAAATATTACGTTCGTAATTTTTACTACGCCAACGCCACCAGGAGCCTGAAATGAGCCCACGCCCTCCTCTTCACCGCCTTTTTTCGCCCCTGGCGCTGTTGATCCTGCTCAGCGGTTGCAACAGCCAGGCCGACCCCACCGCCAACACCGCCCCACCGCGCCCGGTGCTGGCGGCCAACGTCGAAGCCGCTGCCAGCCAGCAGAATGCCTATACCGGGGTGGTGGCGGCACGCACCGAAAGCGACCTGGGTTTTCGAGTCAGTGGCAAGGTGATCGAACGCAAAGTCGATCCCGGCCAGCACGTTTCCCGGGGCGACATCCTGCTGGTCCTGGATATCGGTGACTTCGAGCTGGCACTGCGCTCGGCAAAAAACCGCGTCAATGCCGCCCAGGCGCAACTGCGTCAGCGCCGTGATGATGCCAATCGCTACCAACGCCTGGCCAGCACCGGCGCGGTGTCACGGCAGATTTTTGACCAGTCCGCGACTAACCTGCGGGTCGCCGAAGCTGAACTCGCCGCCGCCCAGTCGGACGCCAGCCAGATTGAAAACCGTCGCACCTACTCGGTGCTGCGGGCCGATGGCGACGGGGTGATCACCGATGTGCGGGTGGAGCGCGGGCAGGTGGTGGCCGAAGGGCAGATCGTTGCGCGCCTGGCCCACGACGGCGCGCGGGAAGCCATCATCCACCTGCCGGAAAACCAGCGTGACCGCGCCTCGCAAAAAGCCCTGGCCTTGCCGTTCGGTGCGCCGGACCAGGCGGTCACCGCGACATTGCGTGAACTCTCGGCCAGCGCCGATCCCGTCACCCGCACCTACCGCGCGCGCTATGTGCTGCACGGCACGGTCGAGCGTGTCGCCCTCGGCTCCACCATCACCCTGCGCCTGCAAGGCAACGACCAACCGCCACACACCCGCGTGCCGATTGGCGCCCTGCAGGATACCGGCAACGGCAGCGGGGTCTGGCTGATTGGCGCGGATGACAAAGTCAGCTTCGCTGCGGTCACGGTGGCCAGCCTGGGCCAGGAAGAAGCCCTGCTTTCCAGCGGCGTCAGCCCCGGCCAACGGGTGGTCGCCCTCGGCGCGCACCTGCTGCATCAGGGTGACAGCGTGCGCGTGCTGCCCGCCCAGGCACAGCCCCTCAACCGCCGCCAGGAACCTTGAGCATGCATGGCCTGAATCTCTCGGCATTGGCGGTCAAGCACCGTGCCGTCACCCTGTTCCTGATCCTCGCGATCCTCGCTGCCGGGATTTTTTCCTTCGGTAAACTGGGGCGCGCCGAAGACCCGCTGTTCACCGTCAAAGTCATGACCATCACCGCCGCCTGGCCCGGCGCCACGGCCCAGGAGATGCAGGAGCAAGTGGCCGACCGCCTGGAAAAGCGCCTGCAGGAGCTGGACGACTACGACCGCGTCGAAACCATCGCCCAACCGGGGTTTGTGTCGATGCGCATGACCTTCCTCGAGTCCACGCGCCCCAATGAAATCCAGGACCTGTTCTACCAGACCCGCAAAAAACTCAGTGACGAAGCCGCCAAACTGCCCAAGGGCGTGATCGGGCCGTTCTTCAACGATGAATATTCCGATGTGTACTTCGCCCTATACGCCCTGGAAGCCGAACACCTGCCCCATCGCCAGCAGGTGCAGATGGCCGAAGCAATGCGCCAGGACTTCCTCAGGCTGCCGGGGGTGAAGAAGGTCAATATCCTCGGCGAACAGGCGCAGCGGGTATTTGTCGAGTTTTCCTATGAGCGCCTGGCGACCCTGGGGATCAAGCCCGAGCAGATCTTCGCCGCCCTCGCCGCGCAAAACGCCGTGGCGCCGTCGGGGTTTGTCGAAACCGCCGGCGCCCGCGCTTATATCCGTATCGACGGCGCCTTTGACAGCCTGGCGCTGATCGAAAACGTGCCGCTGCCGGTGGACGGCAAAGTGCTGCGCATCGCCGATGTCGCCACCGTCAGCCGTGGCTATGAAGACCCGCCCAGCTACCGTATCCGCCACCAGGGCGACCCGGCCTTGATGCTGGGCATCATCATGGAAAAACACTGGAACGGCCTGGACCTGGACCAGAGCCTCAAGGGCCAGGAGGCTAAAATCCAGGCGGACCTGCCCCTGGGCGTCAACTTCGCAAAAGTCTCCGACCAGGCGAAAAACATCAGCCTGGCGGTGGATGAGTTCATGCTCAAATTCTTCGTCGCCCTGGCCGTGGTGATGGTCATCAGCCTGTTGGCCCTGGGTTTTCGCGTCGGTTTGGTAGTAGCGGCGGCGGTGCCGCTGACCTTGTCCATAGTGTTTGTGATCATGCTGCTGACCGGCCGCGAATTTGACCGCATCACCCTCGGCGCGCTGATCATTTCCCTGGGCCTGCTGGTGGACGACGCAATCATCGCCATTGAGATGATGGTGGTGAAACTCGAAGAAGGCTTCGACCGCATCCACGCCGCGACCTTTGCCTGGAGCGCCACTGCGGCGCCGATGCTGACCGGCACCCTGGTGACGATCATCGGCTTTCTGCCGGTGGGTTTTGCCCGTTCGGGCGCGGGCGAATATGCCGGCAATATCTTCTGGATCGTTGGCTTTGCCCTAATCGCTTCGTGGTTGGTGGCGGTGGTGTTTACCCCGTACCTGGGGGTCAAGCTGCTGCCCAATATCAAGCCGGTGCCCGGCGGCCACGACGCGATCTATGCCGGCCCGTGGTACCAGAAACTGCGCCACCTGGTGCAAACCTGCGTGCGCCGGCGCTGGCAGGTGACCGGGCTGGTGGTGTCGGCGTTTGTGCTGTGCGGGTTGGGCATGGGCGTGGTGAAGAAGCAGTTCTTCCCCAACTCCGACCGTTCCGAATTGATCCTGGAGGTGTATATGCCGCCGGGCAGTGCCTTCAAAAGCACCGAGGCGGTGGCGGCACAGTTGGAAAAGGCGCTGCTGCAAGAGCCACAGACGCGCATGGTCGACACCTATGTAGGCGGCGGTGCGCCACGGTTTTTCCTATCGCTTAACCCTGAGTTGCCTGACCCGGCGTTCGCCAAACTGATCGTGCAAACCGCCGACGCCCATGCCCGCGATGCCTTGAAACGGCGCATGCGCGAGCGCATCGCCGACGGCGAATTCCCCGCCGCGCGGGTACGGGTCACGCAATTGCTGTTCGGCCCGCCGGTGCCCTTCCCGGTGGTGTTTCGCGTGTCCGGCCCAGACTTGAGCCTGTTGCGCAGCCTGTCCGAAGAGGTGCGCCAGGTGGTTGCCGCCAACCCTCTGACCAAGGACGCGTTCCTCGATTGGGGCGAACGCAGCAGCGCTTATCGCCTGGTGCTGGACCAGGATCGCCTGCGCCTGCTGGGCTTCACCCCCGACGAGGTGAAATCCCAACTCAACGCCCTGCTCAGCGGGAACCCGATCACCGAAGTACGCGAAGGCAACCGCACGGTGTCGGTGGTGGTCCGTGCCCAGGGCAGCCAGCGTGAAGACCTCGGCAACCTCGACAATATGACCCTGACCAACAGCGCCGGCGTGTCGCTGCCCCTGGCCCAGGTCGGGCATTTCCAGGCCGTGATGGAGGAACCTATCCTCAAGCGCCGCGACCGTACGACCACGGTTGAAGTGCGCGCCGACATCATCGACGGCGTGCAACCGCCCGACGTGGAGATGGCTGTCTACAAAGACCTGCAAGCGCTGATTGCACGATTGCCGGCCGGCTACCGCCTGGACATCGGCGGCCCGGTGGAAGAAAGCGCCAAGGCCAACGTGGCCCTGGCGGCACTGTTCCCGATCATGATCCTGCTGACCCTCACGGTGATCATGTTCCAGGTGCGCTCGTTCGGCGTGATGTTCATGGTCTTCGCCACCGCCCCGCTGGGCTTGATCGGCGCAGTGCCGACCTTGCTGCTGTTCAACCAACCGTTTGGCTTCAACGCGATCCTGGGGTTGATCGGGATTGGCGGGATCCTGATGCGCAACACCCTGATCTTCACCGACCAGATCCGCCAGAACCAGGAACAGGGCCTGGCCACCACCGAGGCGATTGTCGAAGCCACCGTACGCCGCGCACGGCCGGTGATACTGACTGCGCTAGCGGCGGCGTTGGCGTTTATTCCGCTGACCTTGTCGGTGTTCTGGTCGTCCCTGGCGTATGTGCTGATCGGCGGGGTGTTGGTGGGGACATTGTTGACGCTGCTGTTCTTGCCAGCGTTGTGCAGTTTGGTGCTGGGCAGGGACAAGGTGCGGGCGGCAATCTCCTAATGTGTCGGTTTGTGTGGGAGCGGGCTTGCCCGCGATGGCGGCGAATCAGTCAACCAAGATGCCGCCTGACACACCGCTATCGCGGGCAAGCCCGCTCCCACATCAACCCGGTGTCTACCGAGCGATTGATGGTGCTTTCAGATCATCGCTTGGCCAGCTCCATAATCATCCGACTCAACAGATAAATCCGCGGCGCCACACTCTCCACCTCGGCGTACTCCTGCGCTGTATGGATATTGCCGCCGACAATCCCGAAGCCGTCCAGCGTCGGGGTGCCGACGCCCGCCGACAGGCTGGCATCCGCCGCCCCGCCACTGCCTTCAATGGTCAGCTTGCGCCCAAGTTCGGCGTAGATGCCTTGGGCGATAGCCACCAACTTGTCAGACTCAGGCGTCTGCGGCATCGGCGGCAAACCCCGTTGCAGGCTGGTGGTGACCTGTGTTTCAGGAATCAGCTTATTGGCGGAAACCCGCGCCAGATCCTTCTCGATCCGATCAAACTCTTCCGGCAGCGCCGCCCGCACATCCGCCTTGGCCGTGGCCTGGTCGGGGATCACGTTGGTGCGATCGCCAGCCTTGAGCACGGTGAAGTTGATGGTGGTTTTTTTCTCGTCATCCCCAAGCTTGCCCAGTTGCAGGATCTGGTGGGCCGCCTCCATCGCCGCGTTACGCCCCAACTCCGGGGCAACCCCGGCGTGAGCGGCCTTGCCCTTGACCTCAACCACCGCTGTGGCACTGCCCTTGCGCCAGACCACCAGGCCATCGGCCGGACGACCGGGCTCCAGGTTCAAGGTGACATCGTGGGCCTTGGCAGTTTTGCGGATCAGTTCGGAGGCGGCCTCGGAGCCGGTTTCTTCGCTGGCATCGAGCAGAAAGGTGATTTGCGCGTAATCCGTGAAGTGCTGGTTTTTCAGCACTTTCAAGGCATAGATCCCGGCGACGATCCCGCCCTTGTCGTCCATCACCCCAGGGCCATAGGCACGGCCGTCCTTGATATGAAACGGCCGCTCGGCCGCCGAGCCACCCTACCTGACAAAGGCCACATTGTTCATCCGCAAACCGACAGGGGACTCTTCGCCAGGCACCCCCGAAATATCCCACCCGACTGCCGGATAATCTCTACTTCCAAGCGTTAAAAACCGCTGCAAAGTCCCTCGCCTGATCACACAGCGCAAGGGACCGCCGATGTACTTTCCAATTGATGCCCCGGTCCTGGGGGCAACCTCTTGAATGCCGCCATTGGTTTTATGGTCCTGGCGGCCATGGACTTCAAAACGCGGGACGTCGAAGCGGTTCTCGCCGACTTCCGGCAATGCCTGAACACCTATGACGCTTGGGCCGAGAGTTTCTGGAGCTTTTCGGCGCTGGAGGTCGAGCAGGTCTTCAAGGTGGGCGATGAGGTTGCGCTGGTGGCGCCCATTGCGTCCAAAGCCCCCAGCAGCACCGTCGCGATGTGCAAAGCCAGTGGCTCGTTGACCCTGGTGCATATGTTCGAGAGCACACGTTTTGTGCCCATCGGCAACACCCCGGTGATGCTGCAAGCCATCCCCAAGGACGGTGGCCCGCTGGGCGACCCCCTTTACAAAACCATCGGCCCCAGCGGCATTCTCGAAGTCACCGACTGCACCCGCGACCAGCCGTATCGGATCACCTTCTACCCCAATGTTTCCAAAGCCCACGTCCAGGCGTTGTACGCGTCTTACCAGGCCATCATTGCGCCGCTGGAAAGCCAGTTGCGCAAAGACTGGAGCAGTACATTCGAACCTTTGTGGCAGGGCTACTCCGAAGCCAACTTTGTGCAGCGCTACCGCCTGCTGGACCAAGGCTATGCGCAGGGATTTGGCAACGCACTGCATGAGCTGTGGGACAACATCCAACAGCTGTATCAATGGCTGGCGGACCTCAAGCCCAACAGCGAAAAACTCCTGCACTACCTCTCCCAGGCCGAACTTGATGCCCTACTGGCGTTGAGCCAGGAAGCCATCGCCAATGGCCTGCTGATGCTCAGCGACGAGCCGCTGTTGTTTATCTACCTGTCGGCGCTGGTCAGCTGGATGCGCATGCTGCCGCCGCCGTACTTGAACGAACTGCTGGGGCAAATCACCGCCGAAGTGCTGATCAACCTGTTGCTGGTGTGGGTCACCGCCGGCATGGGCGTGACGGTGCGCCTGGGCGCGCAAGTGCTGGGCAAGATCAAGTCGGGTCGGGTCCGCCAATGGCTCGAGCAGATGGCCAGGCCATTTGCGAAGACCGGCATGGAGCCCCATGCCGAGGCGCTCAGGCCGTTATTGCTGGGTAGCCCTGCAACGCCGATCAAGACGGTGCCCAGCGTGCCGCTGAAAGCCGGCGCAATGGAAGTAACCAATCCGGTGCCCCTGGTGCGGGAAAAATCCGCGCCCAAGACGGCCTTGGTCAAGCATGAGGCGGTCGACGACGCACCCTCCTCCGCGAAAAACCCCAACGGTGAGGCAACTGCTAGCGCTGATAAAACCGCGACCCACGGTTGCCCGGTGTCCATGGTCACCGGCGAAGAACTGCTGACCCTGACCGATGGCGAACTGGATGGCGTGCTGCCATTTGCCTGGACGCGCCTGTATCGCACCAGTGCCGTGGAGGTGGATTGCGGGTTGGGCTTTGGCTGGAGCCACTCGTTGGCGCAGCGACTGGAGGTGGTCGGCGGGTCGGTGGTGTGGACGGACCATGAGAACCGCAGCACCACCTTTCCCCTGCCCTCCATTGCCCGCCCGGCGATCAGCAATAGCCTGGCTGAAGCGGCGATTTATCTGGGGGCGACGCCGGATGAGCTGGTGCTGGCGCAGGGGGCACGCTTCTACCACTTTCACGACGGTGTGCTGACGGCGATCAGCGATGGGTATGACAACCGCCTGGGTATTTCCCGCGATGGCTTGGGGCGGATTCTGCGCCTGGATAACGGTGCCGGTCGCGCCTTGCTGTTGCGTTATGACCGCGAGCATATCGTGGCGCTGGACTACCAGGTGTTTCGCGTGGAAAGCGAATCGGATGACGCCTGGGTTACCGAGCAGAACGTTGTTTCCTACCGCTATGACGAACAGTGGCGACTGCTTGAGGCGATCAATGCCGTCGGCGAAAGCGAGCGCTATCAGTACGACAGCCTTGCGGTGATCACTGAGCGGCAGTTGGCCGGTGGGGCGAGTTTCTTCTGGGAGTGGGAACGGTCTGGCAAGGCGGCACGCTGTGTGAGGCATTGGGCCAGTTTTGCGCAGATGGATACGCGCTATAGCTGGGACGACGGCCGCGTCACCCTGCTTAACGCCGATGGCAGTCAGGAAGTCTACGTGCATGACCCGCGGGCACGCCTGGTGCAGCGGGTTGATCCGGATGGCGGCGAGCATTTCAAGTCCTACGACGCACAGGGGCGGCTGACGGTTGAGCAGGATCCCCTGGGCGCGATCACGGCCTATCAGTACGACGAGGCTGGGCGCTTGGTGGCGCTGTTTCCCGGGGATGACGAGCCCACGACCTACGAGTATGAGGATGGCTTCGTACGGGTCATGCGCCGGGGTGAGGCGGTCTGGAAGTACCAGCGTAATGATCAGGGCGCGATCACGCGCCAGACTGACCCTGACGGCAATGTCACCGAGTACAGCTATGACAAGCGTGGGCAGCTTTTAGCGGTTTGGTACCCGGACCACAGCTGTCAGCGCCTGACGTGGAACGATCTTGGCCAGTTGATTGGAGAACAACTGCCCAATGGCGGCGTACGGCGTTATCGCTATGACGACCTGGGCCGGCAGATTACCCGCGAGGATGAACATGGCGCGCTGACCCAGTATCACTGGGACGCGGTGGGCCGGCTGATCAAGGTGGTAATGCCGGGCGGTGCCACCCGCGAATTGAGCTACAACCCCTACGGAAAAATCACCGCCGAGCGCGATGAACTGGGGCGTGTGACCCGGTATGAATATGCCGATGGCTTGCACCTGATCAGTCGCCGGATCAACCCCGATGGCTCTCAACTCAAGTACCGCTACGACAACACCCGCCTGCTGCTGACCGAGATCGAAA
>NZ_JAARMB010000069.1:0-538 GCF_012985615.1 Pseudomonas sp. WS 5412 | reverse complement strand
CATTCGCCGAAAATTCGATAATACTCAATTTGAGTAACTCACAAATTTTACCTTAGCCTGATCCGTTACCAGTGAAAGTAACGTTCAGTCTATCTTTCTATCACATACCCAAATTTTTAAAGAACGAACTAGTCAAAGACTAGAAATCAACATTCACCATCGCATCGATGGAATGCTCATTTCTAAGCTTTATACAGACAGAAGCAGTAGTGGTGGAGCCAAACGGGATCGAACCGTTGACCTCCTGCGTGCAAGGCAGGCGCTCTCCCAGCTGAGCTATGGCCCCGTATTTCTACAGGCGTTTCCCACACAAAATTGGTGGGTCTGGGCAGATTCGAACTGCCGACCTCACCCTTATCAGGGGTGCGCTCTAACCAACTGAGCTACAGACCCAATTTCGGGCTGCTTCTTTCGTCTTCTTCAATGAATCAAGCAATTCGTGTGGGAACTTATGGAGCAGCTGATGTCGTCGATTAAGGAGGTGATCCAGCCGCAGGTTCCCCTACGGCTACCTTGTTACGACTTCACCCCAGTCATG
>NZ_JAARMB010000006.1:0-286531 GCF_012985615.1 Pseudomonas sp. WS 5412 | reverse complement strand
CACCGTTCTTATCCACAAGGGTGGCGGTGTAAACGATCTCGCCGCCTTCGCCCACAGTTTTAGTGGCGGTCAGGACCACATCGACCTTGTCGATGGTGTCGTTGATGGTGGTAGTCGCGCCATTGCCTGCAACCACGAGTTTTTCGAAGTTGCCGCCGTCAGTCCCGGTAATCTGGACAGTCTGGGTGCTCTTATCAACGAACACGTCATCGCCTGGAGCATCTACCGTCACGGTGCCGACAGTTTCACCGGCCTTGATGGTGATGGTTTGTTTGTTATCGAGTGTCAAGGTGACGTCAGTGTCAGCCTTGTTGCTCAAGGTGGCGGTGTAAGTGATCTGGCCACCTTCACTCACTTCCGACGGAGCCGTCAGCGTCACTGTCGTGGTGTTATCGGTACCTGGGGTATCAGTAACAGTCGTAGTGACCTTGTCAGTACCTGGAACCAGGTTTTCAAAGTGCTCGCCGCCGGTGACTTCTTTAATACCGGTCGTGACGGTTTGATCACCTTTGTACACATCATCCGGAGCCACAACCGAGACAGTACCGCTCGACTGGTTCACACCAATGGTGATGACCTGATTGTTATCCAGGGTCACAGTCACAGGGTTGGTGATGTTAGTTACTGGCGCACCGTTTTTATCCACAAGGGTGGCGGTGTAAACGATCTCGCCGCCTTCGCCCACAGTTTTAGTGGCGGTCAGGACCACATCGACCTTGTCGATGGTGTCGTTGATGGTGGTAGTCGCGCCATTGCCTGCAACCACGAGTTTTTCGAAGTTGCCGCCGTCAGTCCCGGTAATCTGGACAGTCTGGGTGCTCTTATCAACGAACACGTCATCGCCTGGAGCATCTACCGTCACGGTGCCGACAGTTTCACCGGCCTTGATGGTGATGGTTTGTTTGTTATCGAGTGTCAAGGTGACGTCAGTGTCAGCCTTGTTGCTCAAGGTGGCGGTGTAAGTGATCTGGCCACCTTCACTCACTTCCGACGGAGCAGTCAGCGTCACTGTCGTGGTGTTATCGGTACCTGGGGTATCAGTAACAGTCGTAGTGACCTTGTCAGTACCTGGAACCAGGTTTTCAAAGTGCTCGCCACCGGTGACTTCTTTAATGCCGGTAGTAACAGTCTGGTCGCCTTTGTACACGTCGTCCGGAGCCACAACCGAGACAGTCCCGCTCGACTGGTTCACACCAATGGTGATGACCTGGTTGTTATCCAGGGTCACGGTCACAGGGCTGGTGATGTTAGTCACCGGCGCGCCGTTTTTATCCACCAAGGTAGCGGTGTAAACGATCTCGCCGCCTTCACCCACAGTTTTGGTGGCGGTCAGGACCACATCAACCTTGTCGATAGTGTCGTTGATCTGCGTCGTCGCCCCACCCGGTGCGATATCAAGCTTCTCGAAGCCACCACCCACGATGTCCGGATTGATCGTGACGTTGATCGGACCTGCATCTTTGAATACGTCGTCGCTCGGTGCCTTGGACGTCACCTGGCCTGTCGTCTCGCCCTTGGCGATAGTGATCACGTCACCATTGCTCAAGGTCAGGGTCAGGTCGCTGCCGGCCTTGTTGCTCAAGGTCGCGGTGTAGGTGATGTTGCCACCTTCGTCGGCCTCGCCTGGTGCGGTCAGGGTGACGGTGGTGGTGTCGGTGGTGCCGGGTGTGTCGGTCACGGTGGTGTTGACCGGCGTGGTGCCCGGTACCAGATTCTCGAAATGCGCGCCGCCGGTCACATTGGTGATAGCGGTGGTGACGGTCTGGTTGCCCTCATACACGTCGTTCGGCGCAACAGTGGTGGCAGTGCCAGCGGATTGGCCGACACCAATGGTGATGGTCTGGCCATTGTCCAGCGTCACGGTCACCGGATTGGTGGTGTTGGTGACCGGGTTACCTGCCTTGTCCACCAGTGACGCGGTGTAGACGATATTACCGCCTTCGCCCACGGTGGTAGTCGCAGTCAGGACCACATCGACCTTGTCGATAGTGTCGTTGACGGTGGTGGTAGCGCCATTACCGGCCACTTCCAGTTTTTCGAAGTTACCGCCAGTAGTCTCGACGATCTTTACGGTTTGCGTGCTTTTGTCGACAAAAACATCATCGCCTGGAGCATCGACGGTGACGGAGCCGACGGTTTCACCCGCCTTGATGATGATGGTCGAACCGTTATCCAGCTTCAGCGTAACGTCAGTGTCGGCTTTATTGGAAAGCGTGGCGATATAGGTAATCTGGCCGCCTTCGCTGACATCGCCTGGCGCAGTCAGGGTTACGGTGGTGGTGTCGACCGAATCGGTGATGGTGGTGACGGCTGGCGTGGTGTTGGGCACCAGGTTTTCAAAGTTGCCACCGGTCGTGCCAGTGATGGTCGTCGTGACGGTGCTGCCGTTGACGTAGACGTCGTTCGCCGGGGTGTCGACCACCACGGTACCGACGGACTCGCCGGCCTTGATGGTGATCACCGAGCCGTTGGACAAGGTCACGGTCACCGGGGTTTGCGCAGGGTTGGTCAGCGTCGCGGTGTAGGTGATCTGGCCGCCTTCGGTGACGGTGTTAGTGGCGGTGAGGGTCACGCCGGTGTCGTCGACCGAATCGGTAATCGTGGTGACGGCTGGTGTGGTGTTGGGCACCAGGTTTTCGAAGTTGCCACCGGTTGCCCCGGTAATGGTGGTGCTGACCGTGCTGCCATTGTTGTAGACGTCGTTGGCCGGTGTCTCGACCACCACTGTACCGGTGGACTTACCTGCCTCGATGTTGATCACCGAGCCGTTGCTCAAGGTAATGGTGACGGGCGTCTGCGCCGGGTTGGTCAAGGTCGCGGTGTAGGTGATCTGACCGCCTTCGGTCACCGTTTCGCCTGCTGTCAGGGTCACGGTGGTGGTGTCGATGGTGTCGGTGATCTGGGTGACGGCCGGCGTCGGGTCGACGGTCACGATCAGGTTGTTACCGCCGGTGGTGCCAGTGACGGTGACGCTGATCTGGCCTGGGTCGATGTACGGGCTGTCATTAGGCGCCAGGGGCACATTCACGGAGCCAGTCACCTGGCCGGCCGGGATGGTGATCACCGCGCCGTTGGACAGGGTGACGGTCAGGTTGCTGGTAGACGGCTGGGTCACCGTGGCGGTGTAGGTCAGCACGCCGCCGGCTTCGGTGATGGTCGGGGTGGCACTCAGGGACAGGGTCGACGGCAAAGGTGCTGCCGTGAGCGGGTCGGTCGGCTGCCCGCCGAGTTCGTTGGTCAGCGCATTGGTACCGAAACCCAGGCCAGCCGTCGGGAAACCAATGGTCGGATCAACCGAGCCTGCGGTCTCATCGAGCATCACAAAGCTGTGACCGCCCCCCGCCGCGCCGGTGCCAGCAGCTGCCGCGCCTGCGGCGGTGGCTTCCAGGTCGGTGGTCGGGTCAGCGCCGGCGGCGATTGCCTGCTGCAGTTCGGCAACCGAAGGTGCAGCCTGTGCGGTGGCTTGTGCCAGGTCCGTGCTGGAGTCGGGCGCGGTGGCGCTCCACTGGGTGTCACGGCCCAGGTCCAGGGTGCGGCCATCGGCCAGCTCCAGGCTGACTGCGCCCGACATACCGGTGTCTATCTGGTCGCCGGCAAAAAGGCGATCACCTTCAACAAGCACCCGGCGGGCCCCTTCCGGAGAAATGACGAAAACTTGGCCAACAATGCTTTTGACGATGGCAACAACACTGCTCATTGAAGATTTCTCCGGCGATCCATTCTGTGGGTGTTCCTAGGGCTGAGATCCGATGGGATTCATCAGCCTGGGAGGTGCGTAGTTTATAAAACGAATGACGTCAAATAATTGGCTGTATTTTTTGGCTATTTACTTTATGCCAAACTATTGACCTTCTTGGCGCCATCCTAAACAATCGCCTCGCTAATGTCACATTGATATTCACGCGGCGAACCGTCCTACATGTGTGAACCAGTTCCGCTTTTGAACTTTCCGACGTACGGTCATTACGGTAGCCATTTTCTAACGCAGCACGCCAAGTTGCTGTGACTTGAGACAAGAAGTCCTGGGGATTCTTAAATGCGTTTGCACCTGCTTAAGGCAATACCGTTCGTTCTCGCCGCCAGTTTCGTTCAAGCCCAAACCCTGCCCCAGGCCATGCAGCAAGCGCTGGATGTGCACCCTGAGATTCAGGCAGGTGTCAATGCTCGTATCGCGGCTGACTATCAGTTGCGTGCGGCCAAGGGCGGTTACCTGCCCCGTGTCGACCTGAACGCCGGTTATGGCCGTGAAGGCACCGACAGCTCGTCCACCCGTGCCCGTGGTGGCCATTGGGACACCCTCAATCGCGGTGAGTCGAGCCTGCGTCTGCAGCAAATGGTTTTTGACGGTTTTGCCACCTCCAGTGAAGTTGGGCGTCAACAAGCCACCGTTAACTCCCGCGCGTTTTCGTTGCTTGGCACTTCCGAGCGCACTGCATTAACGGTAGCTCAGGTTTATCTGGACGTCCTGACCCGTCGTGAATTCGTGCGCCTGGCTGAAGACAACCTGCGTAACCACGAGCGCATTTACGACCAGATCAAGTTGCGCACCCAGCGCGGCGTCGGCAGCGGGGCTGACCTGGACCAGGCCGAAGCCCGTCTGGCCCAGGCCCGCAACAACGTGATCACCGAGCAGACCAACCTGGCCGATGCCCAGACCAACTACCTGAGCGCTGTCGGCCAGGAAGCCGATCAGTTGGAGCGCCCGCCTAGCTTCATGGCGATGCTGCCTGCAGACCTGAACGAAGCACGTCGCCAGATGCTGGATAACAGCCCGATCCTGCGCTCGGCCGAATCCGACATCGCCGCCGCCGAAAAACAATACGAAGCCGCCAAGTCTTCCTTCTACCCACGCTTCGACGCCGAGTTGGGCCGCAACGCCGACAACAACATCGACGGCGACGCCAGCCACAACAATGGCTGGGAAGCGATGCTGCGTATGCGCTTCAACCTGTACGCCGGTGGCAGCAACAAAGCCGAGCTGGAGTCCAAGTCCTACCAGTCCAACCAGGCCCTGGATATCCGCAATAACGCCTTGCGCCAGTTGAACGAAGAACTGGGCCTGGCCTGGAACGCCATGAACAACGCCAATGCCCAGGTGCCGATTGCCCAGCAATACGTCGACCACAGCAGCAAAGTACGCGGCGCCTACCAGAAGCAATTCAGCCTGGGCGAGCGGACCCTGCTCGACTTGCTCGACAGTGAAAACGAACTGTTCACCGCTTCGCGTCGTCTGGAAGAGATAAAAAACGTTCAGTTATTTACTCAGTACCGAATCAAGGCGACCATGGGCGAGTTGCTCAAGAGCCAGGGAGTGGTCGCACCGATGGCCTCCGTCGTCCAGAACGATGTGAAGCCAAAAGTTCAACTGCCGGGGATGAATTGAGCTATTCCTTATAGACCCATCCGTTAGTTGAGAGAGCCCGCGTGGAATCAGAAGTTAGTCGAGTCCATCTCAGTCATGATCCACGCACATTGCACGACGACCCGTTACTCGACGGGTTGTTGGCTCTCTGCGCCCTGCACCAGAAGCCTGCCAGTGCGGCAATGCTGACCACCGGTCTGCCATTGCCGTCACAGCAGCTGACCGCCGATTTGCTGGCCCGGGCCGCGGCCCGCGCCGGTTTGCAAGGCCGGCTGCTGCAACGCAAACTCGATTCGATCCCTGCGATTGCCATGCCGGCGCTGCTGTTGCTCAAGGACGGCCGGAGTGCCGTGCTGCTCGGCTGGCAGGGTGAAGACGAGGCCCAGGTGCTGCTCAGCGAAAGCGATGGCGGTGAAACCATCGTCAAGCGTCAAGCCTTGGCCGATGACTACATCGGCAAAGTGTTTTTTGCCCAGCCCCAGCACAAATTCGATGTCAGCCACGGCACCCTGATCCCTCGGGCCCGTTCGTGGTTTCGCGACACCCTCAAGCGTTCGCGCTGGCTCTACGCCGATGCCATCGCTGCCAGTTTCCTGATCAACCTGATTGCCATGGCCGCGCCGCTGTTCGTGATGAACGTCTACGACCGCGTGGTGCCGAACCAGGCCACCGCCACCCTGTGGGTGCTGGCCACCGGTATTTTCATCGCCTACGTGTTCGACCTGGTCCTCAAGAGCTTGCGCAGTCTGTGCCTGGACCTGGCCGGTAAAAAAACCGACCTGATCATCTCGGCCACGCTGTTCGAGCGGATCGTCGGCATGTCGATGAAGTACCGCCCGGCGCGGGTCGGCAGTTTCGCCCAGAACATCCACGAGTTTCAGAGCCTGCGTGACTTCCTCGCGTCCCTGACCCTCACCAGCCTGATCGACTTGCCGTTCACCCTGCTGATCTTCATGGTGATCGCCATCCTCGGCGGGCACCTGGTGTGGATCCCCATGCTGGCTTTCCCGATTGCCCTGGGCATCGGTTACCTGCTGCAAAAACCGCTGGTCGCCACCATGGAACGCACCATGGCCCTGGCCTCCGAGCGCCAGTCGAGCCTGATCGAAACCCTGGCCGGGCTGGATGCGGTCAAGGTCAACAACGCTGAAAGCGAGCGCCAGTACCAGTGGGAGCAGACCATTGGCACCCTCAGCCGCCTTGAATTGCGGGTGAAAATGCTCTCTGGGCTGTCGATGAACATCACCCTGCTGATCCAGCAACTGGCGGGTGTGATCATGATTGTCTTCGGGGTCTACCAGATCATCGGCGGCAACCTCAGCATGGGCGGCCTGATTGCCTGCTACATGCTCAGTGGCCGCGCCCTCAGCCCCCTGGCGTCGCTGTCGGGCCTGATGACCCGCTACCAGCAGGCCAAAGTCACCATGGTCTCCACCGACCAGATGATGGAACTGCCTCAGGAGCGCAACTTCGAAGAGCGCCCCTTGAGCCGCCGCACCCTGCAAGGGGCCATCGAGTGCCGGGGCCTGAACTTTACCTACCCCAACCAGCAGAACATGGCGCTCAAGAACATCAACCTGGTGATCAAGCCCGGCGAGAAAATCGGCATCATCGGGCGCAGCGGTTCGGGCAAAAGCTCCCTGGCCAAACTGATCGTCGGCCTCTACCAGCCCGACTCCGGCGCCCTGCTGGTGGACGGTGTGGACATTCGCCAGATCGACGTCAGCGAACTGCGCCACAACGTCGGCTATGTGCCTCAGGACATTCAACTGCTGGCCGGCACCCTGCGCGACAACCTGGTCTCCGGCGCCCGCTACGTTGAAGACGAAGTGGTGCTGCAAGCCGCCGAACTGGCCGGCGTCCACGAATTTGCCCGTCTGCACCCGCAAGGCTACGAACTGCAAGTGGGCGAGCGAGGCCAGAACCTCTCTGGCGGTCAGCGACAAAACGTCGCCCTGGCCCGTGCCCTGCTGCTCAACCCGCCTATCCTGCTGCTGGACGAACCGACCAGCGCCATGGACAACACCGGTGAAGAACGCCTTAAACAGCGCCTGCAATCCGTTGTGGAAAACAAGACCGTGGTGCTGGTGACACACCGGGCGTCGCTGTTGTCCCTGGTGGACCGCTTGTTGGTCATCGACCGTGGGCAAATCCTCGCCGATGGTCCGAAAGCCGTAGTGATGGAAGCGTTGAAGAAGGGGCAGATCAGTGTTGCGTAAATTCAAGGACGCAGTCCGTCGTTACTTTATCGGTTCCGATTCGCTGGACGGCCAGCCACTGCCAGAGGTCAAGAAGGCCCTGATCGAAGATGCCCCGCGCGTGGTGCGGCTGACCATCTGGGGGATCATCGGGTTTTTCCTGTGCATGTTGCTGTGGGCCGGCTTTGCCAAGGTCGACGAAGTCACGCGCGGTGACGGCAAGGCCATCCCTTCCTCCAAGCTGCAGAAGATCCAGAACCTGGAAGGCGGCATCGTTGCCGAGCTGTTCGTCAAGGAAGGGCAGATCGTCGAAGCCGGCGCGCCGCTGATTCGCCTGGACGACACACGTTTTGTCTCCAACGCCGGGGAAACCGAGGCCCAGCGCCTGTCCCTGCTGTTGCGTATCGAGCGCTTGAGCGCCCAGGTCGAAGACCGGCCGTTGAACATCCCTGAAGATGTGCGGGCCGCTGCGCCCACCCAGGCCATCAACGAGCAGTCGCTGTACGAAAGCCGGCGCCAGCAGTTCAAGGACGAAATCGGCGGCTTGCAGGAGCAACTGACCCAGCGCCAGCAAGAAATGCGCGAGTACACCTCCAAACAGAGCCAGTACCGTAACCAGCTGTCGTTGCAGCGCCAGGAAATCAACATGTCCGAACCCCTGGTCGCCCAGGGTGCGGTGTCGCCGGTGGAAGTACTGCGCCTCAAGCGCGCAGAAATGGAAACCCGTGGCCAACTGGACGCCACTACCCTGGCCATCCCCCGTGCCGACTCGGCGATCAAGGAAGTACAGCGCAAGATCGACGAGACTCGCGGTAAGTATCGCAGTGAAGCCCTGACCGAGCTCAACGAAGCCCGCACCGACTTGAACAAGGCCCAGGCCACCGGCAAAGCCCTCGAAGACCGGGTGAGCCGGACCCTGGTCACCTCGCCGGTGCGCGGGATCGTCAAGCAACTGCTGGTCAACACCATCGGTGGGGTGATCCAGCCGGGCAGCGACATGGTAGAAATCGTCCCGTTGGACGACACCCTGCTGGTGGAAGCCAAGATCCGCCCGCAAGACATTGCCTTCCTGCACCCGGGGCAAGAGGCCGTGGTCAAGTTCACCGCCTATGACTACACCATCTACGGCGGCCTCAAGGCCAAGCTGGAGCGCATCGGTGCCGACACCATCACCGACGAAGACAAGAAAACCACCTACTACATGATCACCTTGCGCACCGACCGCAGCCACCTGGGTACCGATGAGAAGCCGCTGATCATCATCCCCGGCATGGTCGCCTCGGTCGATATCATCACCGGCAAGAAAACCATCCTCAGCTACCTGCTCAAGCCCATCATCAAGGCCCGGGCGGAGTCGCTGCAGGAGCGTTGATCTTCAGTGTCTGGGCGGGCCTCATCGCGAGCAAGCCCGCTCCCACACTCAACCGCATTCCTATGTTGGAAATCGGTCGAATGTGGGAGCGGGCTTGCTCGCGAAGGGGCCCTCAACTTCACCCCATCCCTCAGCCCTACCGCAAAAAGGCCATATCGTTATTCTCTAAAGATATTTAAATTCCGATTCTTATATCTATAAAGTCACTCTCCTGACTGCCAGGGAGTGATCTCATGTCCACCGCCACAGCCGCCTTGCCCACCGCCCAAACCTTCGACATCCGCCCATTCCCCGGCAGCGTAGGCGCCGAGATCATCGGCCTGGACCTGTCGCGCCCGGTCAACGACCAGGATTTCGCCCGCATCCACCGTGCGCACCTGGACCACCATGTGGTGGTGTTCCGCGACCAGCGCATCACCCCCGAGCAACAGATCGCCTTCAGCCGCCGTTTCGGCGTGTTGCAGATCCATGTGCTCAAACAGTTCCTGCTGGCCAACCACCCGGAAATCCTCATCGTCTCCAACATCATCGAGAACGGCCAATCCATCGGCCTGGGTGATGCGGGCAAGTTTTGGCACTCGGACCTGTCGTACAAGGAACTGCCGAGCCTGGGCTCGATGCTCCACGCCCAGGAGCTGCCGTCCGAAGGCGGCGATACGCTGTTTGCCGACATGCACAAAGCCTGGGACCAGCTGCCCGAGCATCTGCGCAAAGCCGTGGAAGGCCGCAGCGCTGCGCATTCCTACACCGCGCGCTACAGCGAAACCAAATTCGAAGGCAACTGGCGCCCAACCCTGACCCCCGAGCAACTGGCCCAGGTCGCCGAAGTGGTGCACCCCGTGGTGCGTACCCACCCGGAAAACGGCCGTAAGGCACTGTTCGTCAGCGAGGGCTTCACCACGCGCATCGTCGGCCTGCCCGAAGACGAAAGCCGCGACCTGCTGGCCCAGCTCTTCGCCCACAGCATCCATCCGCAAAACATCTACCGCCACCGCTGGCAGCCCCACGACCTGGTGTTCTGGGACAACCGCTCGCTGATCCACCTGGCCGCCGGTTGCCCCAGCCACCTGCGCCGCAAGCTGTTTCGCACCACTATCCAGGGCGACGCCCCCTTCTGATTCGGAGCATGACCATGTCCAGGAAAACCCCCTTTGCACGATTGGCCGCGACTGTGGGCCTTGGCGTCAGCCTGTTGGCCGGCAGTCTGGTTGCCCCGACTGTCGCCCAGGCCGAAGGCGAGATTCGCATTGCCGAGCAGTTCGGCATCGTTTACCTGCTGCTCAACGTGGTGCGCGACCAGAACCTGATCGAGAAATACGGCAAGCAGCAAGGCATCGACATCAAGGTCGACTGGACCCAGTTGTCCGGCGGCGCGGCGGTCAATGACGCGCTGCTCTCCGGTTCCATCGACATCGCCGGTGCCGGTGTCGGCCCGCTGCTGACCATCTGGGACCGCACCCACGGCAAGCAAAACGTCAAGGCCGTGGCCTCCCTGGGCAACTTCCCGTACTACCTGGTCAGCAACAATCCCAAGGTCAAGACCATCGCCGACTTCACCGAGAAAGACCGCATCGCCGTGCCGGCCGTGGGCGTTTCCGTGCAGTCGCGGTTCCTGCAATACGCCGCGGCCAAGCAATGGGGCGACAAGGAGTTCAATCGCCTGGACAAGTACACCATCGCCGTTCCGCACCCGGACGCCACGGCCGCGCTGATCGCCGGCGGTACCGAACTGACCGGGCACTTCTCCAACCCGCCGTTCCAGGACCAGGCCCTGGCCAACCCGAACGTGCATGTGGTGCTCAACACCTATGACCTGCTGGGGCCGAACTCGCCGACCGTGTTGTTCGCCACCGAGAAGTTTCGCAATGACAACCCGAAAACCTACAAAGCCTTTGTCGATGCCCTGACCGAAGCCGCGCAATTCGCCCAGAACGACAAGGGCGCCGCCGCCGACACTTACATTCGGGTAACCAAGGCCAAGATCGACCGTGCCGCGTTGCTGAAAATCATCGATAACCCGCAGTTTGAATTCAGTGTCACCCCGAAAAACACCTATCCGCTGGCCGAATTCCTCTACCGCGTGGGCGCGATCAAGCACAAACCCGAATCGTGGAAGGATTACTTCTTCCAGGATGCCAAACCGCTGCAAGGGAGCTGAGATGAACGCGCCCTTGCAAGGCCACACGGCCAGCAACCTGAGTACCGCCCAAGCCTTGCTCGCGGTGGATCACGTCAGCCTGGAATACCGCACCCCCGAACGGGTGGTGCGGGCCACCCACCAGGTCAGTTTCGAGATCGACCCGGCCGACCGCTTTGTACTGTTGGGGCCTTCGGGCTGCGGCAAGTCCACGTTGCTCAAGGCGGTGGCCGGGTTTATCAAACCCTGTGAAGGCGAGATTCGCCTGCTGGGGCAGAAGGTCGAGCAACCGGGCCCGGATCGCATCGTGGTGTTCCAGGAGTTCGACCAACTGCCGCCCTGGAAAACCGTCAAGCAGAACGTGATGTTCCCGTTGCTGGCGTCCAAGACCCTCAAGCGCCGCGAGGCCGAGGAGCGGGCGTTGTACTACCTCGACAAGGTTGGCTTGAGCGCCTTTGCCGACGCCTATCCGCACACCCTGTCCGGTGGCATGAAGGCGCGGGTGGCGATTGCCCGGGCATTGGCCATGCAGCCGAAAATCCTGTTGATGGATGAGCCCTTCGCCGCCCTCGATGCCCTGACCCGGCGCAAGATGCAGGAGGAGCTGCTGCTGCTGTGGGAAGAGGTGCGCTTCACCCTGTTGTTCGTCACCCACTCCATCGAAGAGGCACTGGTGGTAGGCAACCGCATCCTGCTGCTGTCGCCCCATCCAGGGCGCGTGCGCGCCGAAATCCACAGCCATCAATACGACCTGCACAGCCTCGGGGGTGTGGCGTTCCAGGCGTCGGCGCGGCGTATTCATCGCCTGTTGTTCGATGAGTCGCCCGAGGCAGAAACCGAACTGGATTTCGCCGATATCCGCATCGCTTATTGAAGGACCGTGCCCATGCGCCAGGAATATGAAATCACCCTGCAACCGCTGCCCGGCGTGCCCGTGGAGCGCGCTTTACCCCTGCGCCAACGCCTGTGGCAACAAGGCTGGCTGCGCAAGGGCCTGATCCTGATCGTGCTGGCGATCCTCTGGGAGGCTGCGGCGCGCTATCAGAACAACGATCTGCTGCTGCCCAGCTTCTTGCAGACCTTCCACGCCTTCTACGACGGCATTGCCAGTGGCGAGTTGCTGGGCAAGGTCAGCATTTCCCTGGTGGTGCTGCTCAAGGGCTACCTGATCGGGATTGTCCTGGCATTTGCCCTGACCACCCTGGCAGTCTCGACCCAGATGGGCCGTGACTTGCTGAGCACCCTGACCTCGATGTTCAACCCGCTGCCGGCGATTGCCCTGTTGCCCTTGGCGTTGCTGTGGTTTGGCCTGGGGCAGAACAGCCTGATCTTTGTGCTGGTGCACTCGGTGCTGTGGGCCTTGGCGCTCAACACCTACTCGGGGTTTATGGGGGTGTCGGAAACCCTGCGCATGGCCGGGCGCAATTACGGTCTCAAGGGCATGCGCTTTGTGCTGTTTATCCTGATCCCGGCGGCGCTGCCGTCGATCCTCGCCGGTTTGAAGATCGGCTGGGCCTTTGCCTGGCGCACGTTGATCGCTGCCGAATTGGTGTTCGGCGCCACCAGCGGCAAAGGCGGCCTGGGCTGGTACATCTTCCAGAACCGTAACGAGCTGTACACCGACAAGGTATTTGCCGGGCTGGCGGTGGTGATCCTGATCGGCCTGCTCGTGGAAAACCTGGTGTTCGATACCCTCGAGCGCGTCACCGTGAAGCGCTGGGGCATGCAGCGCTAAAAAGCCTGCTACGATTGCGTGCGCTGTACTCCAAACCCATCACGAGTGCTTGGCATGCAATTACCGGATATGAACCTGCTGGTGGCCCTCGACGCCTTGCTCGACGAGGGCAGCGTGGTGGGTGCCGCGCGGCGGATGAACCTGAGCCCGGCGGCGATGAGCCGCACCCTGACGCGCATTCGCGAAGCGGTGGGCGATCCGATCCTGGTGCGCGCCGGTCGCGGTCTGGTGCCCACGCCCAAGGCCCTGGAGTTGCAAGGCCAGGTGCGCAACGTGGTGGAGCAGGCGGCGTTGTTGTTCCGCTCGGCGGACGAGGTCGACCTGAGCACCTTGCGCCGGCGGTTCAGCGTGCGCGCCAATGACTTTTTTGTCGGCGTGTATGGTGGTCGTTTATTCGACACCATGGAGCGGGTGGCGCCCCATTGCGAGCTGCGCTTTGTCCCGGAAGGCGACAGCGATGACGAAGCCTTGCGCGAAGGGCGCCTGGACCTGCGCGTCGGCAACACCATGCCGATTACCCCGGAAGTGAAGGTGCAGAACCTGTTCTCCACCACCTTCGTCGGCCTGGCCCGCGAAGGCCACCCGTTGTTCGACGAAGAAATCACCGCTGCGCGCTTTGCCAGCTATTCCCATATCAGCATCTCGCGGCGCGGTATCGCCCGAGGACCGATCGACACCGCCCTCAGCGCCCAGGGCCTGGAACGCCGGGTGGCGATGATCGCGCCGGGGTTTCACGGTGCGATGTTTATGCTGCCTGACTCCGACCTGATCCTGCCGGTGCCCAAGGAAGCGCTCTACAGCGCCAATCGCCTGAAACTGCCACTGCGCGCATTTACCCTGCCGATTTCCCTGCCGACCCTGGTCCTGACCCAGGCCTGGCACCCGCGTTTCGACAAAGACCCGGCGCACAAATGGCTGCGCGAAACCATGCGCGAAAGCTGCGCCGCGACCTGGCGCGAAGCCCAACCCACCTGACGCCCACGATCAAAATGTGTGGAGCTAGCCTGGCTTGTGTGGGAGCTGGCTTGCCTGCGATAGCGGTGTGTCAGTGACAGATGCCTTAGCTGACACACCGCTACCGCAGGCAAGCCACCTCCCACATTCAATCATTGCGTCTGGTGCAGTTATAACCTTCCGATAAGTCAGTTTTCGTCATGTCTAAGCCTTATTAAACTGCTCGGGTATTCTATTGCCGAGTTGTACTTTCATGACGTCCCTCGCTGCCCCCGCGCCCTTGGCCACCGCCAAACCCGCCGCCGTCAGCCCCCCTGTGTTCGGCCCACGGATCATCATCGGCCTGGTCGGCGTGCTGCTGGCGGTGCTGGTCTCGGGCCTGAACGAAATGGTGACCAAGGTCGCCCTCGCCGATATTCGCGGTGCGCTGTACATCGGGTTTGACGAAGGCACCTGGCTGGTTGCGGCCTACACCGCCACCTCCGTCTCGGCCATGGCCTTTGCCCCATGGTGTTCGGTGACGTTTTCGCTGCGCCGTTTCACCCTGTGGGCCATCGGCCTGTTTACCCTGCTGGGGGTGCTTTGCCCGCTGGCGCCGAACTACGAAAGCCTGCTGGTGCTGCGCACCCTGCAAGGCCTGGCCGGCGGCGCGTTGCCGCCGATGCTGATGACCGTGGCCCTGCGGTTTTTACCGGCCAACGTCAAACTCTACGGCCTGGCCGGCTACGCCCTGACCGCCACCTTCGGCCCCAGCCTCGGCACGCCGTTGGCGGCGCTGTGGACCGAATACGTCGGCTGGCAGTGGGCGTTCTGGCAGATCGTCGCGCCGTGCCTGCTGGCCATGGCCGCCGTGGCCTATGGCTTGCCCCAGGACCCGTTGCGCCTGGAGCGCCTCAAGCAGTTCAACTGGCGCGGCCTGCTGCTGGGCTTCCCCGCGATCTGCATGCTGGTGATCGGCATCTTGCAGGGCAACCGCCTGGACTGGTTCGAGTCGCCGCTGATCACCACGCTGCTGATTGGCGGGGTGCTGTTGTTGGTGCTGTTCATGCTCAATGAATGGTCACACCCGATGCCGTTCTTCAAGTTGCAGATGCTTGGCCTGCGCAACCTGGCCTTCGCCCTGATCGTGCTGGCCGGGGTGCTGGTGGTGTTGCAGGCGGTGATCATCCTGCCGTCCAGCTACCTGGCGCAGGTGCAGGGCTACCGGCCGCTGCAAACCGCGCCGGTGATGCTGATCATGGCCCTGCCGCAGATGATCGCGCTGCCCCTGGTGGCCGCCCTGTGCAACCTGCGCTGGGTCGACTGCCGCTGGGTGCTGGGGATTGGCCTGGGCATGCTGACCCTGTCGTGCATCGGCGGCGCGCAACTGACCTCGGCGTGGATTCGTGACGAGTTCTACGTGCTGCAACTGCTGCAAATCTTCGGGCAGCCGATGGCGGTTTTGCCGCTGTTGATGTTGTCCACCGGCAGCATCGTGCCCGCCGACGGGCCGTTTGCCTCGGCCTGGTTCAACACGGTCAAGGGCCTGGCGGCGGTGGTCGCCACCGGGGTGATCGAGGTGCTGACCACCCACCGCCTGCATTTCCACTCGACCATGCTGGTGGACGCCCTGGGCAACTCGCCCCTGGTCGACAGCGACGCCACGGGCCTGGCCCACCGGCTGCACCAGCAGGCCGTAGTGCTGACTTCTTCGGATCTTTATTACGTCATGGCCGGTGTCGCGGTGGCGTTGATCCTCCTGATTTTCTGGATGCCGACGCGGATTTTTCCGCCGCGCGCACCCGCTTGATTGCTGACGCAGACCAAGGATTTTTATGAAACGCAAAGACCAGATTGCCGTGACTGTTATCAGCCTATTCGCCGTGGGCGTGCTGGTGTACCTGCTGGCGCCGGGTGTGTTTGGCAGTAAGCGCCAGACCACCAACGACGCCTTCGTCGCCGCCGACTACACCCTGGTGGCGCCACGGGTCGCCGGGTTTATCAAAGAGGTGTTGGTGGAAGACAACCAACAGGTCAAGGCCGGGCAGTTGCTGGCGCTGATCGACGACCGTGACTTGCGCGCCGCGGCTCAGGCCGCCGATGCCGAGACCCTGATGGCCCAGGCCCAGCTGAAAAACGCGGTGGCCACCCTTGAGCGGCAGAGCTCGGTGATCGCCCAGGCCCAGGCCACGGTGGCCGCCGATCGCGCCGAGGTGGCCTTTGCCGAGCACGAATTGAACCGCTACAACCACCTCGCCGGTGTCGGTGCCGGTACGGTGCAGAACGCCCAGCAAGCCAGGACCCGCATCGACCAGGCCACCGCACGCCTGGCCAACGCCACGGCGGTGTTGGCTGCCGAACGCAAGCAGGTGGAGATTCTCAGCGCCCAGCGCGATGCCGCCGAAGGCGGCTTGAAACGCGCCCAGGCGGCGCTGGAAATGGCCAGCTATCAACTGTCGTACACGCGCATCGTCGCGCCGGTGGATGGCATGGTCGGTGAGCGGGCGGTACGGGTCGGCGCCTTTGTCACCCCGGGCAGCAAGATCCTCGCCGTGGTGCCGTTGGCCGACGCCTATGTGGTGGCCAATTTCCAGGAAAACCAACTGTCCCATATGCACGCCGGCCAGGCGGTTGAAGTGCGGGTCGACAGCCTCGACGGTGAAGTCCTCAACGGCCACCTGGAAAGCCTGGCGCCGGCCACGGGCGTGACCTTCGCCTCGGTCAAACCAGACAACGCCACCGGCAACTTCACCAAGGTGGTGCAGCGCATCCCGGTGAAAATCATCCTGGAGCCGGGTCAGGCACAGGTCCATCGCCTGCGGGTCGGGATGTCGGTGGAGGCCAGCGTCAATACCCATCCCAGTGCGCAGCAACGTGAGGTGGCGCAGCAATGAGAAAACTCGCGCTGCTTACTCTCAGCCTGATTAGCTTGGGTGCCTGCACCGTCGGCCCGGATTTTAAACGGCCCGATGCCCAGCCAGCGACGCAATGGGCCGAGCCCCAGGGCCGCCAGGCCGCCAGCCGCGCGGTCAGCGAGCCGTTGGAAGAACAGTGGTGGGATGTGTTCCACGACCCGCAACTGTCAGCCCTGGTGCGCCGGGCATTGACCGACAACCTCGACCTGAAACTGGCCAGCAGCCGCTTGCAACAGAGCCGCGCAGTACGCCAGGTGACGACCGCCGGGCGCTATCCAGAGCTCAGCGCCGATGGCAACTACGGGCGCAAACGCAATAGCGCCAACGGCCTGAGCGATCCATCCGGCAACAACGGCCGTTCGGCCTTCAACCTGTGGGACGCCGGTTTCGCCGCCTCCTGGGAACTGGACTTCTGGGGCCGGGTAAGGCGTGAAACCGAAGCCGCCGACGCCACCCTGCAAGTGGCGGAAAACGACCGCCGCACGGTGCTGCTATCGGTGCTGGCCGAGACCGCCCAGGACTACATCCAACTGCGCGGCGTGCAAAGCACCCGTGCGGTCACCGAGCAAAACCTCGACGTGGCGCGCCGTAGCCTGAAGCTCTCGCAACTGCGTTTGGCCGATGGCGTGGCCACTCACCTGGATGTCGCTGAAGCCGCTGCGCAAGTAGCCGCCATCGAAGCGCGCCTGCCAGATTTGCAACAGCGCCAGGACCAGTTGATCAATGCCCTGAGCCTGTTGATGGGCCAGGCTCCGCAAGCCTTGCATGCGCAGCTGTCGCCGGACGCCGCGGTGCCCCAGACCCAGCGCCAGGTTGCGATTGGCCTGCCGTCGCAACTGGCACAGCGCCGCCCGGATATCCGCCAGGCCGAGGCGCGCCTGCATGCGGCGACCGCCAGCATCGGCGTGGCCAAAGGTGACTTCTACCCACGGATCACCCTGTCGGGCAGCCTCGGTTCCCAGGCCATGCAATTGTCGGATCTGGGCTCCTGGGGCTCGCGCACCTTTGCTTTCGGCCCGTCGCTGAGCCTGCCGCTGTTCAACGGTGGCTGCCTGCAGGGCATGCTCGACCTGCGCGAAGCCCAGCAGCAGGAAGCGGCCTTGGCGTACCAGCAGACCGTGCTGCGCGCCTGGCATGAAATCGACGACCAGTTGACCCGCTACAACGCCAGCCAACTGCGCCGCGACAGCCTGGCCGAAGCAGTGCGCCAGAACCAGATCGCCCTGGACACCGCCCAGCACCAATACGTCGAAGGGGTGGTGGATTTCGTCAACGTCCTCACGGTGCAGAGCGCGTTGCTGGCGACCCAGGAGCAATGGGTGGAAAGCTCCACCGGCGTGTCCCTGGCCATGGTCGGCTTGTACAAGGCGCTGGGCGGGGGCTGGGAGTCGGTGTATCCGGTGCAGACCGCCGGGCGGTAACAGATAAAGTTTTTTGCCAGTCGCGATACAAGCTGTAATGATAATTGCTCTCAATAGTGTATCCGAGCAATTCATGGACACCGCGACTGACGGCCAGCAACAGCTTCATCTCCTGTACCGCGACCATCATGGCTGGCTGCAAGGCTGGTTGCGCAAGCGCCTGGGCGACCGCGAGCACGCCGCCGACGTGGCGCAGGACACCTTCCTGCGCCTGCTGGTGTCGGGTCGTTTTCCCGGTGCCCAAGAAAGCCGCAGCTACCTGACGCAGATCGCCCGCAACCTGGTGATCGACCAATGGCGCCGCTTGCGCATCGAGCGCGCCTACCTGCAAAGCATTGCCCACTTGCCGGAACCCGAGTCGCCGAGCCTGGAAACCCGCGCGTTGATCCTCGAAACCCTGATGCAGATCGACGCCATGCTCGACCGCATGCCCGAGAACGTGCGCCGCGCGTTCCTGCTGTCGCAGTTCGAAGGCCTGACCTACGCGCAGATCGCCGCACGCCTGGGGGTGACGGTCAGCTCGGTGCAGAAGTACATGACCCGCGCGATCATCGCCTGCTACCAGGTGGTCTACGAAGAATGAGAGCCCGCCATGACGCGCCGATTGCCCAGGCTGTGGTCGAGCAGGCCAGCGAGTGGTTGATGCTGCAATGGGGCGGCGAACTCGACGGGGCCCAGCGCCAGGCCTTTGCCCGTTGGCAGGCCGCCGACCCGGAGCATCGTCGTGCCTGGCAGCGTTTGCAGCAGTTGCAGCAGACCTTGGGCGGCGTCCCCGCCGACAGCGCCCGCGCGGTGTTGCGTGACGCGCCGGACCCCCAGCGTCGGGCGGCGTTGAAACTGCTTGGGCTGTTGCTGGTGGCCGGCGGCAGCGGCTACCTGGTCCAGGGCAGCCAGCCGTGGCAGGCGGCGTTTGCCGAGCATCGCACCGCCACCGGCGAGATTCGCCACCTGACCCTGAGCGACGGCACCCAGCTGGACCTCAACAGCGACAGCGCCGTCGATCTGCGCTTCAGTGCCACTGAGCGGCGCATCCGCCTGATTCGCGGCGAGATCCTGCTGACCAGCGGCCACGACCCATCCCGGCCGCTGATCGTCGAAACCACCGCGGGCGATATCCAGGCCCTGGGCACCCGCTTTGCCGTGCGCGAACTGCACGACGGCAGCCGCGTCGACCTCTATGAAGGGCGCGTACAGGTCCGCCCGGTGCAGGGTGTGCCGGTGCTGATGAAGGCGGGTGACAGCCTGTGGTTCAGTGCGACACAGACCTCGGCAGTGACTGCGCTGGATGCCAACGCCAGCAGTTGGACCCAGCACCGTCTGATTGCCGAGCGCCAGCCACTGGGGCGGTTTGTGGCTGAGCTGAGTCGCTATCGCCCGGGGTTGTTGCGCTGTGACGAGGCCATCTCCGGCTTGTTACTGACCGGCGTGTTTCCGCTGAATGACACCGACGCGATCCTCGCCGCCCTTGAGCGCTCACTGCCGGTGCGGGTACAGGCGGTGACCCGCTATTGGGTCACCCTCAAAGCCAGGGTTTGACTCGATCAACTGTAGGCGCTGGCTTGCCTGCGATAGCGGTGGGTCAGTTGGCCCATCTGTCACTGATACACCGCTATCGCAGGCAAGCCAGCTCCCACTTTGATGGGTGTTTTGGTGTGGAAAGTCAGTGGGCGCATTTTTTTTCATTTTCCTTTGTCGGTTTTCCAATCCCGTCCGGGTTACCTCTTGAAAGCCAATCAAGAAGCGTTCTCACGGGGAGTCCTGCAATGCCGCACCATCCAATCCAACCCCTGGCCCGCGCCCTGCGTCGTGGCCTGTTTGTCAGTGTGCTGGCGACTGTGCCGCTCGTCCCGACCCTGGTCCAGGCCCAGGAGAGCGCCGGCGAAGCCTTGCGCCAATACAACATCCCTGCCGGCAGCCTGGACCAGGCGTTGAACCGTTTCGCCAGCGCTTCGGGGATTTTGCTCTCGGTGGATGCGTCACTGACGTCCGGCAAGCGCAGCCCTGGCTTGCAGGGGCGCTATGCCACCGGGCCGGGCTTGGAGCGCTTGTTGGCCGGCAGCGGCCTGGTGGCGCTGCAGGCGGGGAGCGGTTGGTCGGTGCAGGCCCTCGCGGGGGACGGCGCGATGCAACTGGGGGCGACCCAGATCAGCGCCCAGCAGCACCAGGAAAACGCCTGGGGCCCGGTCGACGGCATCGTCGCCACCCGCAGCGCCACGGGCAGCAAGACTGATGCGGCGCTGGTGGAAATCCCTCAGACCATCAACGTGATCAGCGCCGCCGAAATCAAGGCGCGCGGCGCGCAAAGCGTGACCCAGGCGCTGCTCTACACCCCTGGCATGAGTGCCGGCGGCTTCTCCGACCGGGTGAAGCTGTTCGATGAACCGACATCCCGTGGCTTCTCGCCGACACCCTTGTACCTCGACGGTTTGCACCTGCCTTACGGTGGCGGCAGTACAGGCGGAGCGTTGCAGATCGAGCCCTATTCCCTGGAGCGCATTGAGGTGCTCAAAGGCCCGGCGTCGGTGCTGTACGGGCACAACCAGCCCGGCGGCATCGTCAATATGGTCAGCAAGCGTCCCAGCGAGACCCCGGTGCGCCAGGTGGTACTCGAAGCCGGCACCTACGAGCACAAAAGCGCGGCCATCGACCTCAGTGGCCCGCTGGATGATCAAGGGCAGTTGTTCTATCGCCTTACCGGGCGCCTCAAGGACGAGCAAGGCGAGATCGACTACTTCGAAAACCGCCGCCAATTCATTGCGCCAAGCCTGACCTGGCGGCCCAACGACGACACCAGCCTGACCCTGTTCGCCCAGTACCAGAAAGACAAGGGCTTGCCCGAGGCCCAGGGCCTGCCCGCGTCCGGCACGGTCTGGCGCAACCCCAACGGCAAGATCGACCGTGATGTGTTTATCGGCGAGCCGGGCGTCAACAAGTACAACCGTGAACAATTCGCCTTCGGCTACGAGTTGTCCCATCGCTTGAACGACACCTGGACCCTCAAGCAAAACGCGCGCTATGCCGAAGTGGACGACCGCTATGTGGCGCCGTTGCACGGCTACCGCTTTGTCGCCAACCCGACCACTGGCGCCATGGATCAACGCTACCTGCAACGCTTCGGCGTGGACTGGAGGCAGAACAACAAAGTGATTGGCGTGGATAACATCGCCCAGGCCGAATTCACCACTGGCGAGTTCTCCCACACCTTGATCGTGGGTCTGGATTACTACCACTTCAACTCCAGGTTCCTCGGCCTCTACGACCGCACCCCACCGATCATTGATCTATTCAACCCGGTGTATGGCCAGCCGCTGAATTTCGGCCAGCCGTATCGCTGGGACAACACCATCACCCAGACCGGCCTGTACGTGCAGGACCAGATCAAGTGGGACAAATGGGCACTGGTGCTGGGTGGGCGCTATGACTGGGCCAATGTGGTCAACAAGGCGCCGCTGAGCGACGATCGCACCAGCAGCAAGGATCAGGCCTTCACCGGCCGTGCGGGCCTGGTGTACCTATTCGATAACGGCCTGGCGCCGTTTATCAGTTACTCGGAGTCCTTCCTGCCGCTGTCCGGCACCGATGTCAACCATAAGCCTTTCGACCCGTCCACCGGCAACCAGTACGAAGTCGGGGTGAAGTACCAGCCACCGGGCCAGGAAAGTTTTGTGCAGGTCTCGGTCTATCAACTGGACCAGGAAAACATCCTGACGGCCAACCCGCCGAGTAACTTCAGCAGCCAGAGCGGCGCCATGCGTTCGCGCGGCGTCGAGTTCGAAGCCAAGGCGGTGCTGAACGATTCCTGGGATGTGGTCGCTTCGGCGGCGCGCAACGACATCAAGTACACCAAGGACAACGAAGGTCGCGAAGGCCGCCACCCGGCCGGTATCTCACCGCTGACGGCCGCGTTGTGGGTCAACTACACCGTGATCGGTGACACCCCGCTGGCCGGCCTCGGCGCAGGCCTGGGCGCCCGCTACACGCGCAGCAGCATGGGTGACTACGTTGCCGGCGCGTTCACGGTGCCGTCCTACACCGTCTACGATGCCAGCCTGAGCTACGATCTGGGCGCCTCGGCTCTCAAGCTTAAAGGCGTGAAGTTGGCGATGAATGTGCAGAACCTTGCCAATAAAACCTATGTGTCGCAGTGCACCAGCGATCTGGATTGCTACTACGGCGAAGGGCGTACGGTGGTGTCGAGCCTGACTTACGACTGGTAAGACGCTACCCCCTGTAGGAACCGGCAAGCCGGCTCCTACAAGGGGTCAACCCGGATTCTGCAAAAACACCACATACCCCCGAAACCACTCATTTCCCTGCAAATACCCCGGCTCCCGCCACTGCCCGCCCTGGATCAAGCCAATCTTGAACGGCATTCCCAGCCGGTTCATCCGTGGCAGGTACGCCGCGTAATCGGGGATGCTGTGGCGGCCCTGATAGGTCTGCACCACCACTTCATCCACCACGCCCTTGAGCTGGGCGATGGCGGCCGGGTCGGCGTTGCTGCTCCAGTCCATCAGGCCGGTGATGCTCAGGCGCAAATCCTTTGGCAGGCGCTGGCGCAGGTCTTTGAGGAAGTCGGCGTATTCATGCAGGTACTGGGTGCGGGCGTCGAAGTCGATCTGGATGCCCACCACCGGGTTGCCCGCTGCGCGCCAGCGTTGCACCTGGCCGAGCATTTTTGTGTAGACCGGCTCTGGCCAGCGCAAGGTGTGGGCGCGGTAGACAATCCACACCTCGCCCTGGCGGATGCGCGGCACGCTCATGCCCTGGGCGATGAACTGCACGCCGCGTTCGGGCTGGCGGCGGGTCGAGTTGATCTGGCCCTGGAGGATGTACAGCGTCTTGGCCTGCTTGAGCACCGGCTGTGGCGCGACCCCGCTCCACAGCCAGAAGGCCTCATAGTCGCGGGCATCGACCGCGCCGAAGGCCGGGCTCGCCAGTACCAGCAGCGCCAGCCAGAAACCTTTCACCGGCTTACCAGTAGTACTGCAGCGACTTGCCCCACTGGGTGTCGGCAAACCCGGTTTTCAACTGGCGGAACCAGCCCTTGCGCACCGCCTTGTCCACATCTTCGCCGCCGCAGCTGTTGTAGCCCGACGGCGCATAGCAGTTGATCGCCCGGAACAGTGCATAGGCCTTGTCGTCACGGGGCGCCTTGGGGTTGGCGATCACTTGTTTATAACCCTCGAGCCGGGAGAAGGTTTCGCCTTTGAAGGCCGATGCGGTGCTGCCCAGGCTACCGGCCGAGTGCACTTCTTCCAGGGGCATGCCATCCAGGCCGTTGCGCAGGATGAACTCACCCAGGCAGTTGAGGCCGTGGGGGTCTTTCGGCTCGCTCTGCAAGGTGCTGGCGGTTTGCGCGATGGTCGGGCAGGTGTAGCCGGAGGCGGCCTTGTCGCCGCTCCAGCGGAACAGCGTCAGTGCCTGACCGCCGTCGTACACATAGCCCAGGCTGGTGCCGATCTTGTCGGCGGCAGGCGAGGCCGGCAGTTGCTGCAAGTCCTCGGCAAAGGTCGCGAACTGGCCGCGCAGCAGGTCTTTGTAGAGCAAGACAAATTGCGCGGTACTGCGCTCCAGCGGGTCGCTGGCCTGGCTGATCTGCTGGCGCAGCAACTCGGGCCCGGCCACGCTGCGCAGCAGGATATAGCGCACTTGCTTGGTCTGGATCGGCGAGTCGGCGGCGAACACCTTGGCCAATTGGCCGCTGCGTTCGTAGTTCATCGCCAGGGCCAGTTCCAGTTGGTCGCGCTGCAAGGGCTGCTTGGCCAGGGGTAGCAGTTGCAGCCACAGCGCCTCGGCGCCTTTCCAGTCCTGCTTGGCTTCCAGGGCCAGGCCGCGCAGGGTTTGCTGGCTGAAGGCCAAGTAATCCAGGCTCGACGGCAGCTCTTGTGGCAAATGTTTCAACGCGTTGTCTGGCTGGTGCTCGACATACAGGGCGAACGCCGCCTGCAAGTAGTCGTACAGTGCCGGCTCGTTGGCAAACGCGGCCTTTTGCCCGTCGAGGGTGGCGCGGGTCAGCTTGGGCGGGTTGTTGGCGCGCATCCACATCAGGTCGTTGATCGCCAGCAACAATGGGTTGCGGATGGTCTCGGCGTAGCTGGTCAGCAGCTTGTTGTCGGTTTCTTCCACCAGCTCATCAATGGAGCCATTGCGCTCGGCATCGCTGGCCTCGGTCAGTTGCCAGGCGTAATCGTCCGCCAGCTTGCTCGCATCGCCCGCCAACCAGTGCACCCGGCGCAACAGGCCACGGGCTGAAGGGGCGTATTCACCCTGTGGATAAGTTTTCAGGTAGCTGAGGAAACTGTGCTCGGCTTCGTCCAGCGCGGACTTATCCACAGCCTGGCGCTGGGGTAGGCCATATTCATCGAAGGCGTTTTCCTGGGCATGATTGAGGGACGCGCGGGCGATCATGTACACCGCCGTTTCTTTGAGCCATGGCAGTGTGGTCAGGGTCACCGCAGCAAACCCGCGCTCGGCATACACAAAGCGCCCGCTGTAAAAGTCGGAAGCGGCGAGCAGGTAGGTGGTCAGCTCGCGACCCTGGGTGGAAGTGATCAACTGCGGCTCCAGCAGCACTTCCCCCTGCCAGTCGCAGGTGCCGAGCAATTTCAGGCGTGCATTGGCCAGCAGCACTCGCTCATTCGCCGGCACGTCGGCCTTGATCACTTGGCGCACAAAGTCGGTGGCACTCTGCACATTGTTGCTGCGGCAGCGGCTGCCTTCGCCCCACAAAAACTGATCGCCTGCCGCCGCCGTGGCCTCGCGCTGGATGCCCAGCGAGGCCAACAGTTGCGCAAGCTCCGTGCCTTGCTCTTCGCCCGTCTGCCCTTCGGGCGGGTGCGGCACCAGGCGATACACCGGGAACGGCACCGGGCCGAAGCCTTGGGCCAGGTCATCTTCACCCAGCGCATTAGGGGTCAGGGGCGCGTTCTTTTTTGCCGCGAGCAACAGGCGCAGGTTGGTCCGGCTGTCATTGCCGGGGCTCAGGAATGGCATGTTGCTGCAGGCGGTCAGCGAATCCTGGGACACGCGCCAGTCGGGGTAGCACGAGTCGTCGCCGCTGGCCTGGGCCTGCAGGGAAAAGGCGGCACACAGTGCCAGGGTCAGGGATGACAGAAGACCGATGCGCATGAATTGTCCTTATTCCGGGAGTCCGTGAATGCCACTGGGCGAAAGGTGAAGATGATAGCGTGAACATTGCAAAATGTTGCGCGAATGGCGGCCAATCTGTGGGTTTTATCGGTCTAGACTGAGGGCAATCCCTTATTTTCTGGAGTTGCCATGCAATCGCCTGTTCACAGCCTGCCGTCGTTGTTCAAACAGCTCGGGCTGCCCGATGACGCCACCAGCATTGAGCGTTTTGTTGCGGTGCATTCGCCGCTCAAGCCGGAGTTGAAACTCGAAGATGCGTTTTTCTGGACGGGTAGCCAGAAGGCGTTTCTACGCGAAGAAATTCTGGAGGATGCGGATTGGGCGGAAGTGGTGGATGAGTTGAATGTGCTGTTGCGCAGCGGCCGTACTTAAGTGAACTCATTCGAATGTGGCAGCTGTCGAGCCCGAGCGAGGCTGCGATAGCGGTGGATCCAGCAGTGCTACCGCCATCGCAGCCTCGCCAAGGCTCGACAGCTCCCACAGAGGCGGCGCGTTATAGGGGGCCCACCGCCTATCTGTGAATTTGTATCAAAACTTGACGAGATTCCATTCCTCCACCATATTGATAGTTAGCAAACTAACTGTATGCGAATGACCTCGTGCCTCAAACCCTCGAAACCCTTCATATGAGCCTCAGCAGCAGCATGGTGGCGGGCGCCCGTAACTGGCGCAAAATCTGCCAGGCCACGCTGGTGAGCTACGGTATTTCCGAAGCCTGTGCGGTGCCTTTACTGATGATCGGCCGTCTTGGCGACGGCGTGCATCAAGTCAAAGTGGCCCAGGCTTCGGGGATGGAAAGCCCGTCCCTGGTGCGCCTGCTCGACCAACTGTGCAGTGCCGGCCTGGTGTGCCGCAGCGAAGACCTGCACGATCGCCGCGCCAAGGCGTTGAGCCTGACCGAGCGCGGCCGCGAGTTGGTGCAGGCGGTCGAAGCCCAGCTGGTGCGCTTGCGCCATGAAGTGCTGGCAGACATGGCCCCTGCCGATCTGGAAGCCGCGTTGCGCGTGCTGCATGCTTTTGAAGCAGCCAACCACCCACCGTTGGTCGTGGCTTCTTGAACGGATTTTTTACCGGCATGCCGCCGGCCCGGGATTGGTTCTACGGTGTGCGTACTTTCGCGGCGTCGATGATTGCCCTGTATATCGCCATGCTGATGCAAATGCCGCGTCCGTATTGGGCGATGGCCACGGTGTATATCGTCTCCAGCCCGTTTGTCGGGCCCACCAGTTCCAAGGCCTTGTACCGTGCCATCGGCACCTTTCTCGGGGCGATGGCCGCGGTGTTTTTCGTGCCGTTGTTTGTGCAGACACCGTTCCTGCTGGTGGTGGTGATTGCGTTGTGGACTGGCATTTTGCTGTTTCTGTCCCTGCATTTGCGTACCGCCAACAGCTACGCCTTGATGCTGGCGGGCTACACCTTGCCGTTGATCGCCTTGCCGGTGGTGGATAACCCCCTGGCGGTGTGGGATGTGGCCGAGGCGCGTACCGAAGAAATCTTCCTTGGCATCGCCGTGGCGGCGGTGGTCGGCGCGATGTTCTGGCCACGGCGCCTGGCACCGGTGTTCGATGACTCGGTGCGTAAATGGTTTGCCGACGCGACGATCTACAGCCAGCGCTTCCTCAATCGCAACGTACAGCCCGAGGAAGTCAGCAGCCTGCGCGGCGGCATGGTCGCGACTTTTAACACCCTGGAATTGATGATCGGCCAACTGCCCCACGAAGGCGCGCGGCCGCAAACGGTGCGCAACACCAAGGAGCTGCGCGGGCGCATGATCCATCTGTTGCCGGTGGTGGATGCCCTGGATGACGCGCTGTATGCCCTGGAGCGCCGCACCCCGGAGTTGGTCGGCAAGTTCGCGCCGCTGCTGGCGGCCACCACCGAGTGGCTGCAAAGCACCACCGATGAGGCGCCGGTCGAACGCTGGCGCGTCCTGCGTGACCAGCTCGAAGCCCTGCAACCCGACGCCGAGGCCCTGGACGACCGTCATCAGTTGCTGTTTTCCAACGCGCTGTATCGCCTCGGCGAGTGGATCGACCTGTGGCAAGACTGCCGCAGCCTGCAAGCCGCCATCCATAGTGAAAGCCAGGCCCCGTGGCGCGCGGTCTATCGTCACTGGCGCCTGGGCCGGCTGACGCCGTTCCTTGATCGCGGCCTGATGCTCTACTCGGCGTTTTCCACGGTCAGCGCGATCATCGTCGCCTCGGTGCTGTGGATTCTGCTGGGCTGGACCGATGGCGGCAGCGCAGTGATCCTCGCGGCGGTGGCGTGCAGTTTCTTCGCCTCGATGGACGACCCGGCGCCGCAGATCTACCGGTTCTTTTTCTGGACGGCGATGTCGGTGCTGTTCGCCAGCCTCTACCTATTCCTGATCCTGCCCAATCTGCATGATTTTCCGATGCTGGTGCTGGCGTTTGCGGTGCCCTTTATCTGGGTCGGCACCCTGACGGTGCAACCGCGTTTCTACCTGGGCATGCTGCTGACCATCGTCAACACCTCGTCCTTTATCAGCATCCAGGGCGCCTACGACGCGGATTTTCTGAGTTTCGCCAACTCCAACCTCGCCGGCCCGGTGGGCTTGCTGTTTGCCTTTGTCTGGACCCTGATCGCGCGGCCCTTTGGCGCTGAGCTGGCGGCCAAGCGCCTGACCCGTTTCAGCTGGCGCGATATCGTCGGCCTCACGCAGCCGGCCACCCTCGCCGAGCACCGGCGCCTGGGCGTGCAAATGCTCGACCGCCTGATGCAGCACCTGCCGCGCCTGGCCATGACCGGCCAGGACACCGGCGTCGCCCTGCGCGAGCTGCGCGTGGCGCTGAACCTGCTCGACCTGCTGGCCTACGCACCCCGCATCCTCGGCGTGCCGCGAGTGTTGCTCGACCAGGTGGTGGCCGAGGTCGGCGAGTACTTCAAGGCGTGCCTGAAGGCCGGTGAGCGCCTGCCGGCCCCCAGCGGTCTGCTGATGACCCTGGACCGCACCCGCCGCGCCCTCAACGGCCAGGGCCTGCAAGGCGAGGGCGAAACCCGCCTGCACCTGCTGCACGCCCTCAGCGGTTTGCGCCTGGCGCTGTTGCCCGGCGTGGAGTTTGTCAGTACAGGCGAGATGGACGCGCCGTTACCCGATGGAGCGCCTCTATGATCGGTGACCTGGATATCAGCGGGGTGTTCCTGCCCACGCTGCTGGTGCTGATGGGCATTACGTATGGCTTTTACCTGGTGGTGCACGGGTTGTTGACCCGCGTCCACTTCTACCGCCTGGTCTGGCACCGGGCATTATTCAATGTGGCTCTCTACGCGCTGTTGCTGGGCGCTGTGGACTCACTCAGTCGATACCTGATGACATGAAAAAACCTTTTTTGACGATCGGCCGTGTGGTCCTGACGTTGCTGGTAGTGACCTTTGCCTGCGTCGTGGTCTGGCGCATGGTCATGTACTACATGTTCGCCCCCTGGACCCGCGACGGGCATATCCGCGCCGACATCGTGCAGATCGCCCCGGACGTGTCCGGGCTGATCCAGCAAGTGGATGTGCGCGATAACCAACTGGTGACCCGGGGCCAGGTGCTGTTCTCCGTGGACCAGGACCGTTTCAAGCTCGCCCTGCGCCAGGCCCAGGCGGCCGTGGCCGACCGCCAGGAAACCCTGGCCCAGGCCCAGCGCGAAGCCAGGCGCAACCGCGGCCTGGGCAACCTGGTGGCCAGCGAGCAACTGGAAGAAAGCCAGTCCCGCGTGGCCCGCGCCCAGTCGGCCCTGGCCGAGGCGCAGGTGACGGTGGACAGCGCCCAGCTCAACCTCGACCGCTCGGTGATCCGCAGCCCGGTGGACGGCTACGTCAACGACCGTGCGCCTCGGCCCCAGGAGTTCGTGACCGCCGGGCGCCCGGTGTTGTCGGTGGTGGACAGCAACTCCTTCCACATCGACGGCTACTTTGAAGAGACCAAACTGGACGGCATTCATGTCGGCCAGAGCGTGGATATCCGCGTGATTGGCGACAACGCCCGTTTGCGCGGGCATGTGCAGAGCATCGTCGCCGGCATCGAAGACCGCGACCGCACCAGCGGCTCCAACCTGCTGCCCAACGTCAACCCGGCGTTCAGCTGGGTGCGCCTGGCCCAGCGGATCCCGGTGCGTATCGCCTTTGATGATGTGCCGGCGGACTTCCGCATGATTGCCGGGCGCACGGCCACCGTGTCGATCATGGATGACCAGCCCAAGTCCGGAGACCAGCCATGAAGCAACTGCTGGCGACCGCTGGGCTGGGGCTGCTGTTGTCGGCCTGCCAGGTAGTAGGCCCGGATTACCAGTTGCCGGATGCAGCCGCCGTCAACCGTGGCGACCTGCAGGGCCAGTTGGCCGGGCAGGGCAATAATGTAGTCTCGGCGCCGGTGCCCGCCGACTGGTGGAAGTTGTACCAGGACCCGCGCCTGGATGAACTGGTGCGCCAGGCCATGGCCTCCAACACCGACCTGCGGGTGGCGGCGGCCAACCTGCAACGGGCGCGCTTCCAGGTGCAGGAAGCGCAATCGGCGGGCGGCTGGAGCGGCGGGGTCAAGCTCGGCGCCCAGCGTTTGCAGGAGTCCGGCGAGGCCTTTTTGCAGGCGAATAAAGTGCCGGTGGCGAATGTCGGTGATATCGGCATCACCACCTCCTATCAGTTCGACCTGTTCGGCACCTTGCAGCGCGGCATCGAAGGCGCCCAGGCCAATGCCGACGCGACCCAGGCCGCGGTGGATACCGCACGCATCACCCTGGTGGCGGACGTGGTGCGCTCCTACACCCAGGTGTGTGCAGCCAATGAAGAGCTGCACATCGCCCGCCAGTCTCTGGACCTGCAAGCCCAGAGCACGCGCCTGACCCAGCGCCTGCGCGATGCGGGGCGTGGCGATGAAACCCAGGTCACCCGCTCACAAACCCAATTCAAGTCTTTGCGCGCTGAACTGCCGCGCTTTGAGGCGGCGCGCCAGGCCGGTTTGTTCCGCCTGTCGATGCTCCTGGCCAAACCCCTGGACCAATTGCCGGCCGGCACCCGCGATTGCGCCGAGTTGCCGCAGATTGCCCAGTTGCTGCCGGTGGGCGACGGCGCCACCCTGCTCAAGCGCCGCCCTGACGTGCGCCAGGCCGAACGCCGACTGGCGGCGGCGACGGCGGGCATTGGCGTGGCCACCGGCGAGTTGTACCCGGATATCAGCATCGGCGCCTCCATCGGCACCGTGGGCATTATCGACAACCTCGGCAAACCGGCCGCCAACCGCTGGGGCTTCGGCCCGCTGTTGAGCTGGACGGTGCCGTCCAACGGCTCGCGTGCGCGCATCCATGAAGCCGAAGCCGCGACCCAGGGCGCCTTGGCGCACTTCGATGGGGTGGTGCTCAACGCCATCCGTGAGACCCAGACCGGGCTTGCGCAATACACCGCCCAACTGCAGCGCCGCGATGCCCTGGCCGAGGCCGAGCAGTCGGCGCAACAGGCCGCCGACCAGACGCACCGCTTCTTCCAGGCCGGGCGCGAGTCGTTCCTCGCCGACCTGCAAGCCACGCGCACCTACACCGATATGCGTGCGCAACTGGCTCAGGCCAATACCCAGGTGGCGATGAGCCAGATCGACCTGTTCCTGGCCCTGGGCGGTGGCTGGGAAAGCGGACGAACGCAAGGCACACAACCCGGCAAACCCTGAGGCGGTTGCTATGCTTTGATCAGACGGGCTTGCGTGATGGCCCGCTGATCACTGCCTGCGTTGCTCATGGGGATTCCAATAATGAAAAACCCTTATGCTCCCGCGTTCTGGTGCGTGCTCTTCGCACTGGTGTTGTTATCGGCGACTTACTTTTACGGCGTCATGCTGGCCCATCAACTGGATAAGGCCATGGTGTTCCTCGACAGCGCCTGTGCGTTGATCGCCGCGTTGTCCATTGGTGTGGTGGCCTGGGCCTCCTACCAGGGCCAGCGCACCCAGAAAAAAATCCTCGAACAAGGCAAGACGCGGGTGGCGATCTGGGACACCAAGGTCGCCCTGCGCCGGGTCGAAACCGTGTTCGACCGCTATTTCTGGGGCAGCTACTGGCAGCCTGGGCGCACCTTCCAGGAAGTCATGGGCGAACTGACCGGCACGCCCCTGGAAAAAAGCCTCGAAGCCTTGAAGCAACAATGCGTGGTACTCGACCGACAAGTGGCCGAAGGGCGGCACTGGCTGAACAACGCCCGGGAACTGTCCGACGTCGCCACCGCCATGGCCCGCGAGCGTTACCAACTGGACTTCTACGACCCCAAGGCGGATACGCCGGGCAATGCGGTGATTCACCGCGAGTTTGAAGTGCTGGTGTACACCTGGACGGCGCGGCTGAAGAGTTTTGATCACCAACTCGACGAAATCGAGATGGAATACTCCTGACCCAGGGCTGAGTCCGGTGGACCTGATAAAACTCCGTGAGTCTTATTGGGGCTGCTACGCGGCCCAACGGGGGCAAGTCCCCTCGCCACAATGTTCCATTTCCATCCCCTGGGCCGCGTTGTTCGCCACAAGAGATTGCAACGAGCCCCCCCGCCAGTGCTAACCTTGCCCCGATTTTCGGCGGGCTTGAGCCGACGCCCCACTTCGGGGTTCAGGGAAGACAGCCCACTTCGCACAGGATTGGATCAGGACACTTCATGAATAAATCAGCCGTTGTACTTTTGGGTTTTGTTGCCGCCGTCGGCGTGGTCAGTGCCGGCGGTGCCTGGTACACCGGCAGCCAATTGGAAGGTGTGCTTAAAACCACGATCGAAGACGCCAACAAGGAGATGGAACGCTCCCTGGCCGGCGTCGATGGCCGTATGACCCTGGAGATGGTCTCCCTGGATCGCGGCTGGTTCAGCAGCACCGGCCACTTCCGTCTCAAGGCTGAAGGCGCGGTGTTCGGTGAACAGTTCAAAGACAGCGAACTGCTGTTTGTCGACCGTATCGAACACGGTCCGCTGCCGGTCTCACGCCTGGTCACCCTGAAGTGGTGGCCAGTGCTGGCTACCAGTCACCTGGCCCTTGAGAAGAACCCGACCACCGAAAAATGGTTCGCCGCCACCAAGGACGTTTCGCCGGTCAAAGGCGTCGCCAACATCGGTTTCAACCGTTCGGTCACGGGCAACCTGGAGCTGCTGCCCCTGGAGTACAAGGACGGCACCACCAGCGTCACCTTCTCCGGCCTGAACATGGACTACTTCAACACCGAAAAGGCGACAGAGATCAAGGTCGACGGTTACATGGACGCCCTCAAGGTCTCCCTGGTCGACCCCAAGGGGGCGCCGTTCCAGGCAGAGCTCAATGGCTTGACCCTCGCCAGTAACTTGACCAAGAGCAGCTTTGGTTTTTATGTCGGCCAGAATACCGTCGTGTTGAGCAACAGCACGTTCACCTTTGGCCCGGAACAAGCCGTGCTGACCGTCAAAGGGTTCGAGCAGAAAGACAGCAGCGATACCAAGGACAACAACCTGGACGGTCGCGTCGACTACAAAATCACCGAGATCGGTTACCAGGGCAAACCCGTGGGTTCGGCGGCCATGGCCGTGAGCGTCAAGAACATCGACGTGCCATCGACCATGGTGCTGACCAAGCTGTATCAGGACAAGATGCAACCGGTGCAGGCTGCCCAGGCTGCCGGCCAACCGATTCCTGAGCTGCAACTGAGCGAAGCCGAGCAAGTGCTGGCCCAGGCCAACGTTGATCTGCTGCTGGCCGCCAAGCCGCAAGTGGCCCTGGAAAATCTGTCCCTGAAGACCGCCAATGGCGAAAGCCGCTTCAACCTGGTGGTAGACCTGACCAAGCCGTCCACCATGGAGCTGCCGCCGGTTGAACTGGCCAAGCAGATGATCACGCTGCTGGATGCCAACCTGACCCTGTCCAAGCCGATGATCGCTGACGTGGCCGCCCTGCAAGCGCAGATCGGTGGTGTGACTGACCCCAAAGCCATCGAGCAGCAGGCCCAGATGGCCAGCGAGATGGTCAGCGGCATGGCCGTGGGCACGCAACTGGCGACCCTGGAAGGCAACGACATCCTGGCCAAGCTGCATTACGCCAACAATGAAGTGACCTTCAATGGCCAGAAAATGACCGTCGAGCAGTTTATCGGCGGCGTACTGGGCAAGCTGGGTGCGGTCAGCGGCGCGCAATAAGGCTGCCCGACCCCCTGTAGGAATACGGTTTGTGTAGGCGCTGGCTTGCCTGCGATAGCATCACCTCGGTGTGTCAGTGAAACAGAGGTGATGCCATCGCAGGCAAGCCAGCTCCCACAGAGGCCAGCTCCCACACAAACCCCACGTTTGATCTCCACTGGCTTTTAGGACGATTCTGAACAATTGTCCTAATTTGTCCTATTCCATATCCCTCTCAGGGATATTGCGCCCAGGAAAGCTTGGCCGGGTCATCAGACACCGGCGGCCTGATGCGTGTTGTACAGGCGAACCTATCGCTACAGCTTTCCGAGTAAGGAAGCTGACGACATGTTGCGTAATTTCTCTCCCTCTGGCCCTGGCCGCCTGCGTCTACTGATCGGTGCTGCCTTGTTGCTGCCGACCCTGGCCGTGGCCGATCCTGCCTATGATTCCCTGATTCGCCAGGCCCGTACCGGCAACTACACGCCAGCGCTCAACCTGTTGCGCCAATTGCCTGCCGAGCGCCAGACCTCTGGCCAGGTCAGCGATCACCTGTTGATCGCCAGTTGGGCGCGCCAGGATGACGAAGTACTCAAGGTCTATGAGGCCCAGGGGCGCCAGCGCCAACTGACCACCCAAGCGCTGACCACCGTGGCCCGCACCTACCGCAATCAACAGCGCTGGGCCCCCGCCGAGGCGGTGTATCGCCAGGCCTTGCTGCGCGAACCGAGCAACCCGGACCTGCAACTGGGCCTGGCCATGACCCTGGCCGATGGCGGCAAAACCGCCGAAGCCGTGCAGCGTGCCCGCACCCTGGTGGCGACCAAGCCCGAGAATGTCGAGCGGCGTATGGCCCTGGGCTATGCGTTGTCCCGTGCCGGGCAGCCCTATGATTCGCTGTTCGAATTCGACCAGGCGTTTATCCGCGCCGGTAACCAGCCCGAGGTGGTGCGCGAATACCTGATCGCCCTGCAACGTGCACGTATGCCGGAACCGGCCCTGCGCCTGAGCGCCCGCCACCCCGGCTTGCTGGACCCGGTGACCCAGCGCCGCCTGGAAGGCGACCTGGCTGCCGAACGCGTGCGCCTGGCTGAATTCCCGACGCGCAGTGAAAGCGAGCGCTTTGTGATCGCCGACCGCGCCCTCAAGGATTACGACCAACTGCTCGCCACCTGGACCCCGGACGCCAGTGCCCATGACGATGTGGTGCGCTGGCGCATCGACCGCCTGGGCGCGCTCAAGGCCCGCGCACGTACCGCCGAGGTGCTCCACGACTACGAAGCCTTGCAAGCTCAAGGCGTGCAACTGCCCAACTACGCCCTGCGCTGGGTGGCCGCCGCCTACCTCGACCAGCGTTTGCCCGAGAAGGCCGCGCCGCTGTATCGCCAGGCAGTGACCGCGTCGGATGCCGACCCCAGCAACCAGGTGGTCGACAGCACCGCGCTGTACTACTCCCTGCTGGAAAACGACCAGACCCGCGAAGCTCGCGCCGTCGCAAACGACCTGGCGAGCACGCAAAAACCTCGGGTTGAACTCAAGGGGCTGCCCCTCGGTAACCCCAACGACGCGTGGCTGGCCGCCCAGCAACTGGCGGCCCAGGCCGCGACCTACGGCGCCGATCTGCCGACCAGTGAAAAAAGCCTGGAAACCCTGGTGCGCACCTCGCCCGGCAATGTCGGCATGCGCGTGGCCCAGGCGGACATGTTCCGCGCCCGCGCCTGGCCGCGACGTGCCGAAGTTGCCCTCAAGAACGCCGAAAACCAGAACCCGCGCCATATCGACCTGGAAGTCTCCCAAGGCTACAACGCGCTGGATCTGCAGGAGTGGCGCCAACTCGATATGCTCGCCGATGACGTGATCGCCCGCGCCCCGGACAATCGCCAGGTCCAACGCCTCCAGCGCCTGCGCAAAGTGCATGAGATGGCCGAGCTGCGTATCGAAGCCGAGACCGGTAAAAGCCATGGCGGCGGGGCGGTTGCCGGTAGCCGTGACTGGGGGATCGAAACCCTGCTCTACAGCCCGCCCATCGATGAAGACTGGCGGATATTCGGCGGTATCGGCTACGCCACCGCCGACTTTGAAGAAGGCACGGGCCACCACCGCTGGCAGCGCCTGGGTGTGGAGCGGCGTACCCGTGATATGACCCTGGAGGCCGAAGTCTCCAATCACTCCTACGGCAAAGGCACCAAGCAGGGCGCACGCCTGGCGATTGCCCGCGACATCAACGACCACTGGCAGTACGGGGGCAGTCTTGACTACCTGGCCGCCAGCACGCCGTTGCGCGCGCTCAATGCCAACGTCACCGCCAACGGCGGCAGCGGGTTTATCCGCTGGAGCGCCAACGAGAGCCGTGAGTGGAAACTGGCGCTGAGCCCGTCCCACTTCAGTGACGGTAACGACCGTGTCGAAGCGTCGCTCATCGGCCGTGAGGGTGTTTACCGCTCGCCGGGCGTGCAAGTGGACCTTGGCCTGGAAGTCGCCGCCAGCCGCAACAGTAAGGAAGAGGCCGCGTATTTCAACCCGCGCTCAGACTTCAGCGTGCTGCCCACGGTGAGCGTCAACCATGTGCTTTATCACCGCTACGAAACCCAGTGGAGTCAGCAGTTCCAGGCCGGTGCGGGCACTTACAGCCAGCGCGATTACTCCACCGGTGCCATTGGTTTGCTCAGTTACGGCCAGCGTTATCGCTGGAACGACGTACTGGAAACCGGCGCCAACCTGAGCTGGATCAACCGACCTTATGACGGTGAGCGCGAAAGCGATGTGCGCCTGATCGTCGACCTCACTTACCGTTTCTAGAAGAGTCCGATCATGACCCTTGTTTCCCGTTGCCTGCTGGCCCTGGGTTTTTTGCTGAGCAGTGCCTGTGCCCAGTCCCCCGCGCCTTTTACGCCACCTGCTGAACGACTCAAACCGGTCAACGAAGCGCCGTGGCCGAAAAACCATTTCCTGGGCATTGCCTACCACGATGTCAACGACCGTGACCCCGACCAGAGAGTGGTGGCGGTGCGTACCGAACGCCTGATCGAACAGCTGTCCTGGCTGCGCGAGAACGGCTACCAGGCGGTCAGCGTCGACCAGGTCCTCGCCGCCCGTGCCGGCGGGCCAGAGCTGCCGCCCAAAGCCGTCATGCTCAGCTTCGACGACGGTTATTCGAGCTTTTACACCCGCGTTATGCCGATCCTGCGTGCCTACCAGTGGCCGGCCGTGCTGGCGCCAGTGGGCAGTTGGGTCGACACGCCGTTGAATCAGCCGGTGGATTTTGCCGGCGTGCCGCGTAACCGCGGGGAGTTTCTGACCTGGCAACAAGTGCGCGAAGTGGCGCAATCGGGCCTGGTGGAAATCGCCGCCCACACCGACGCCAGCCACAAGGGCGTGCTGGCCAACCCCCAGGGCAACCAGGAACCGGCCGCCGCCACCCGGCGCTATGACCCGGTCACCCGCAGTTATGAGTCCGAAGCGCAGTTCCGGGCGCGGATGCGCGCCGACGTCGCGGCGATTTCCAATAAGATCCGCGCCGTTACCGGCAAGGCCCCGCGTGTGTGGGTATGGCCGTATGGGGCGGCGGATGGCACCTCCCTGGCGGTGGTGGGTGAGCAGGGTTACCAGATGGCCCTGACCCTGGAGGACGGCCTCGACAACCTCGGCAACTTGATGAGCAGCCCGCGCTTTCTGGTGGACAACGACCCGTACGGTGAGGACTTCGCCAACAGCATGGTCTCGGCGCAGGTCAAAGCACCGATGCGCGTGCTGCATGTGGACCTCGATCATGTCTACGACCCGGACAAGGCGCAGGAGGTGCGCAACCTCGACGCGCTGGTCCAGCGTGTGCTGGACATGGGCGTCGACACTGTATTCCTCCAGGCGTTCGCCGACCCCAAGGGTGATGGCCTGGCGCGTTCGCTGTACTTCCCCAACCGCCATCTGCCGATGCGTGCCGACCTGTTCAACCGTGTCAGTTGGCAGCTGCATACCCGTGCCGGCCTGGTCAAAGTCTACGCCTGGATGCCCGTGCTGAGCTTTGCCCTGGATGCCAAGCTACCCCGCGTCAGCCGCTGGGACCCGGCCATCGGCAAGGTGGCCGTCGACCCGAAACAGTACCAGCGCCTGTCGCCGTTCGATCCCCAGGTGCGCAAAGTCATCGGTGAGATCTACGAAGACCTGGCCCGTACCAGCGCTATCCACGGTGTGTTGTTCCACGATGACGCCGTGCTCTCTGACTTTGAAGACGCCAGCCCCCAAGCCCTGAAAACCTACGCCGCCAACGGCCTGCCGGGCAGCATCCAGGCGCTGCGCGCCGACCCTGAAGTGATGCAGCGCTGGACCCGTTTCAAGAGCCGGTACCTGATCGACTTCACCCATGAACTGACCGCCAAGGTCCGCGCCCTGCGCGGCCCGGAAGTGCTCACCGCGCGCAATATCTTCGCCGAGCCGATGCTCAACCCAGCCAGCGAAGCCTGGTTTGCGCAGAACCTCGACGACTTCCTCCAGCACTACGACTGGACCGCGCCGATGGCGATGCCATTGATGGAAGGTCAGTCACTGAAGAACTCCAACGCCTGGCTGGAAAAGCTCGTGGCCACGGTCAAGGCCCGGCCCGGTGCGATGCAGCGCACGGTCTTCGAGCTACAGGCCAAGGATTGGCGCACTCCAGCCGCCCCGGACATTTCCGGCGTGCAAATGGCCGAGTGGATGGGGGTGCTCAAGCGCCAGGGTGCCAGCAGTTTTGGCTACTACCCCGACAACTTCCTGGAGAATTCGCCGGATCTGAACACCGTGCGTCCGGCCCTTTCCAACAAATGGAATCCTTGACTCATGTTCGACAGAATCCTTGCTCTTCTCGTGTTGGCATTGGTGTTGGGTGTGCCCCTGGGCCTGATCTTCCTGGTCACCGGGCAGTTCCTGATGGAGTTCGTGTTTTTCTACCCGTTGTTCATGTCCGGGCTGTGGATCGCCGGCGGCCTGTACTTCTGGCTGCACTGGGAGCGCCACTGGCCGTGGTCCGATGACACCCCGGCGCCGGTGCTCAAAGGCGAGCCGCTGATCTCGATCCTGATCCCTTGCTACAACGAAGGCGACAACGCCGCCGAGACCATCGGCGCGGCGTTGGCCCAGCGCTATCGCAACCTGGAAGTGATTGCGATCAACGACGGCTCCAGCGACAACACCGCCGCTGTGCTCGACGCCCTGGCGCTGCTGGAGCCACGCTTGCGCGTGCTGCACTTGGCGCAAAACCAGGGCAAGGCCGTGGCCTTGCGCATGGGCGCCGTGGCGGCGCGCAGCGAATACCTGGTGTGTATCGACGGTGACGCTTTGCTCGACCACAACGCGGCGGCCTATCTGGTGGCGCCGATGCTCGACAACCCACGGCTTGGCGCGGTCACCGGCAACCCGCGCATCCGCACGCGCTCGACTTTGATTGGTCGGGTACAGGTGGGCGAGTTCTCTTCGATCATTGGTTTGATCAAGCGTACCCAGCGGGTTTTCGGGCGGATCTTCACCGTGTCCGGCGTGGTGGTGGCGTTTCGGCGGGCGGCCCTGGACCGGGTCGACTACTGGAGCACTGACATGATCACCGAAGACATCGACGTGAGCTGGAAGCTGCAACTGGACCACTGGAGCATCTTCTACGAGCCGCGTGCGCTGTGCTGGATCCTCATGCCGGAAACCCTCGGCGGCCTGTGGAAACAGCGTCTGCGCTGGGCCCAGGGCGGCGCCGAAGTGCTGTTCAAGAATATTCGCGGGATCTGGCAATGGCGCCATCGCTACCTGTGGCCGCTGCTGTTCGAGTACTGCCTGTCCACCGGCTGGGCCTTCACTTTCCTGCTGTCGGTGATCTTCTGGGGCGTAGGGAAAGTGGTGCCGTTGCCCGAGGCGATTGCCGTCGGTTCGCTGATGCCGCCGGCCTTCACCGGGTTGCTGCTGGCGGTGGTGTGCCTGGTGCAATTTGCCGTGAGCATCATGATTGACCGGCGCTACGAGCGCGGCCTGTGGAAAACCCTGTTCTGGACCGTCTGGTACCCGCTGGTGTTCTGGCTGGTGAGCCTGTTCACCACCCTGGTCAGCTTCCCCAAAGTCCTGTTCCGCCAACATCAAAAACGCGCGCGCTGGGTCAGCCCGGATCGCGGCATCAAGGCACCTGCCAAGGAAGTTAAGCCATGAACCTGATCCGTACCCCACAGCGGCCTGTGATGCAGGCCATTGATATTTTCCTGACCCTGATGGCCTGGGCCGGCCTGGTGATCCTGCTGGTGCGCGGCCTAGTGCCGATGCTCGATAGCAATGGTGGCCCACGCATCGATGCACCGATTTTTGCCGCGCTGAACACCTTGCAGATCTACCTGTGGATCGCCTTGTTCAACGCGGTGCTGCTGATCGTCTGGGCGCGCTACCAACAACGACGCGGCAAGCAGTTTGCCCAGCGGCGCTCGGCGACCAAGGCGTTGAGCGACCACGGCTTGAGCGAGAGCTTCCGCCTGGCGGCAGGCGAGCTTGAGCAACTGCGCCGGCCGGGGGTGTTGGTGATTCATAACGATCAGGAGGGCGGGGTGCAGGCGGTGACGGCGCATCACTCCCGTGAGGTGCGGCGGCCAGGGTTGAAACTGGTGGTGGGGCAGGAAAACTAGGCGCGTAGGGAAGGCGACCTTTTATTGTGGGAAAATTCGCCAATAGATTTAGGAATACTCCTATTTATCTCGCCTCGGCGGCCCGCTGACAATCACGGAGTTGCGCGCCTTTAAACGTTTGATGAGTAGTTGTTCGTTATAAATCAATGGGTTGGCTGTTAATCAAAATGAGGTCCTCGCTCAATTTGAGAGCCTGTGTGCCGACAACCTGTTCGGCGATGACCGCGAACGCTTGCTCAATCTGCGGGAAATTGAGCTGGCCATTGATCAGCTCAAATGATGCAGGTCGTCGCTCAGTGCAAGGGCTCAACAGGCTGTTTCGGTTTTATACCTGCTGCCGCGAGATCGTGAGCGGAGCCCCAGTCATACATGGAGTTTTACATGAAGCCAAAGCCGTTTAAAAAAAGCCTGCTGGCTTTAATCGTTGGGGCAATCAGCACTCAAGTGCTGGCCGTTGAAGTGGATCTTGGCCAAGGCAAGAGCACCTGGAGCGGTGAGAAGTTTAGTGAATCACTGACCTTCACCGGAACGGTGACTCAACCCACGAATGTGACCGCTAGCCGAGGCATTAGCAATTGGATGGGGGTGAGTGTCGCTGATACGAGCATTCAGGGCTCGTTGATCAATCGTGCAAATATTAATTTGGATGGTCAAGGGCTCGACATTCACGGGTTCGCCGTGGACCCATCTCTGCAACTGACCGCTAATCCAGGAAGTAGCACCATCACGGGGGATGTTATCCAGGCAGCCGACATCACCCAGAGTAACGGGGCGTTTCAAGCCTTTGAGATCGGCGCTACTAATATTGGCGGGAGCGTGATCAACTCCGGGACCATTCAATCCACGGCCCCAGTATCCAATCCCTGGACTTTTCGCGATGGCATCCGGTTGCATGGCACCACGGTGGCGGGGGATGTTTCCAACACTGGCGTGATACGGATGATGGGCGTCAACTCGCTTGCTATGCTGCTTGACCGAGGCGGCGTCTTCCCGATCAGCATAGGTGGCAAGATTCTCAACTCCGGTACGTTGTCTGTGACGGGCGACGACTCCTGGGCTTTCGAGGTGGAAACCTCCACATCTCCCTTGAGGATCGAAAACAGTGGCCTGATTTCCGCGAACGGCGCTGCTTCCGCTGGCGTGGTGTTTCATGACGGCACTGTCGATTACATCCTCAATACCGGCACGATCGAAGCAAAAGGCGAAAAGGCTGATGCTTTTGACTTCCACGGAGCAACTTTCGCTCAGAACAGTGCGCCCGGCTCTCGCGGCATCGTCAACCGAGGCACCATCAGTGCCGATGGCGTAGCCATTTATGCAGATATCGACGAGCAAACCTCCCCCTTCGAAATCAACCAGCAAGCCGGCGAAATCCGCAGCAACTCTGGCACCGCCATCGACGCGGCCAACCTGGCGAGCCTGAACTGGAGCGGCGGCAAAATCGTCGGTGATGTGCTCGGTGTCACGGCTGTGAACATCAACGGCCAGGCCGACTTTACCGGCGCGCGCATTGGCAGCCCGGTATCGGTCAACGCGGGTTCGTTGAACCTGTCCGGCGCCGGCACCACTATCACTGGCGACCTGAATGTAGCCAGCGGCGCTGGGGTTGATATGCGCCTGTCCAATAGCGTCGTACCGACCACGCCTTACCTCACGGTCAGCGGCGCTGCGAACTTCGCCCAGGGCTCCAACGTGACCTTGAGCGCCAAGCCCGGTGATTTCACCGCAGCCCCCAGCGGCACCGAATACACCTTGCTGCAAGCCAGCAGCGTGCAGAACAACGGCCTGACGGTCGCCAGCAGCTCGTCGTTGCTCGATGTGCTCAGCTACTCGGCCGATGCGCAGACGGTCAAGGCCGTGGTGGGCTTGAAGAGTAATCAGCAGGTGCAAGAGGAGCTGACCAATGTCGGCGCCACTGAGCCGGTTATCACTGCCGTTAACGAAGTGAAAAATGACGTGCTTGGGCAACTGGATGAGAGTGATCCGGTGTTCCAGGCCGTGGCCAACGCCGGCAGCGCCCAGCAACTGGCGCAGATTGGCGAACAGCTCAAACCTGACGTAAACCGTGGTGCGCTGGACGTGGCCTTGTCCGGGCAGACCGTGATCAACGGCGCGATCCTCAACCGCCTGGCCGGCCAGCGCGATGGCAGCGAACGCGGCGGTGTGTGGGTGCAAGGCTTGAGCAGCAACATGGACCAGGACGGTCGCGGTGGCGATAACGGTTACTCGGCCAACAGCAGCGGCGTGGCCGTCGGCGTGGACGGGCGTTTGAACGACAGCACCCGCGTGGGCGTGGCGTACAGCTACCTCAACTCCAACATCCACTCGGACCTGGGCAACAAGACTGAAGTGCAGGGCAACGCGCTGTCGCTGTATGGCAACTGGTCGCTGCAGAACTGGTTTGTCGATGGCAGCCTGAGCTACGGCGTCAACGACAACGACAGCAAGCGCCACATCGCCGGTACCACGGCCAAGGGCAGCTACGACAGCCAGGCGTTGTCGGCCAGCGTGATCGGCGGCTACAGCTTCAAAGCGTCGGACAGTGTGCTGATCGAACCGCGTGTCGCCGCGCGTTACTCCAGCGTGCACATGGACAGCCTGCATGAGAAGGGCTCTTCGGCGGCGCTGAACACCGGTTCCCAACGTTACGAAGTCGGTGAGCTGGGCGCCGGCCTGCGTGTGGCAGGCAACCTGGCGCTGGGTGCTGGCACCCTGCAACCGGAAGCGACCTTGATGGCCTATCACGACCTGATGGGTGATCGCGTGGCGCAGACTTCCAGTTTTGTGAACGGTGGTTCGACGTTCAGCGTGACCGGCGCATCGGTAGCGCGTGACAGCTATGAGGCCAGCGTGGGCGTGAACTACCAGGTCTCGGCGTTCAGCGTCGGCGCCAGCTACACCCGCCAGGCTCGCAGCGGGTTTGATGCCGATGGGGTGATGGTTAAGGCGCGGTACGCGTTTTAAGTAGAAAAACCGGGGGCCAGACCACGATTGAATTTTTAATCGGGGTCTGGCCCTTTTTTATTGCTCGTTTTATGTGCTTTGCAGACTCAACCGTCGCCCAATCAAATCGTAGCCATTGCGTAAGGCCAGGTTTTCCAGCCGTTGGGGAAAACAGGCTTAAACCACGATTCAACCGCTACTGATTGTCTGGCCCCCTATTTGCTTCTTCTTTCATCAAAAAAGGCGGGTGCGTCACCTGACACAACGAGAGCAGGTTGTGACAATTTGCCAGCTCTGTGCATTTGGTGAAAACTCCACTTTAAAAGGCCCCAAGAATTTGCTGGGCAGGCATGTGCTGTCAGGGAGGCTGTTGCTCACAGTCTTTACGATGGCCAGTTACCACCAATGGCGATTATTTCTATAAAGGATTGAGATGTTCGAGATAGATCGCGGCAGCAAAGTACTGTTGGTGGACCAGATTCGCAGCGAAATCATCCGCCGCATCGAATCTTTTCAATGGGTGCAAGGTAGCCGTTTGCCGTCAGTCAGGGCACTTTCCAAACAGTTGGGCGTGAGTATTTTTACGGTGAGCAGTGCCTACGAGGATCTCGTTGCCCAACAGGTCATCGAGTCCCGGCCTGGTGCGGGTTACTACATTCTTGCGCCCACTGCTCCGGACGTTTCCAAGGATCTGGACAAGATCATTGCGCCATCCAGTTTGCACGCGGGTTTTCTTTATCGGGCGCTGGATCCTTCCCAATACGATATTCCTGTCAGTTCAGGGTATTTTCCACCTGCCTGGTTGGCGGACGCCGTTCCGGCGTCAGTGACCGGCCGGCTGATTCGCAGCACGCTGTCTTGTAGTGCCCCGGCGCCTGCTGCGGGCAAGCAGGAGTTGCGTTCGGTGATTGCGCGACAGCTGCGGGAAATTCAGATCAATGCCTCCAGCAGCCAGATTGTGGTGACTGTGGGGGCTACCCATGCGTTCTCGCTGATTCGCAGTGTCATGCTTGAGCCTGGTGATTACCTGTTGGTCGAGGATCCAAGTTACCTGCTGCTGCAGTTGCGGCTGATCAAAGACCGGGATTTCAACATCATCACCGTCCCCCGCATGGCAGATGGCCCGGACTTGGAGGCCATGGAAGCCATGTTGATCCAGTATCGACCAAAACTGTTTCTTACCCAGACCCTGATCCACAACCCTACCGGGGGCAATACCTCGCCGGCCAAGGGCTTCAAGATTCTTTCGTTGGCGCAGAAGTATGACTTTCATATTGTCGAGGACGATATCTTCGGTTCGTTATGTGCCCGGCAAACCCTGCGCTTGAGCAGCCTGGATGAATGGAACCGCACCTTCTATATCAGCGGATTCAGCAAGGTACTTAGCCCGGCATTGCGCCTTGGGTATGTGGTGGCGCCGGCGAAGTTTGTCGAGGGGCTGATCGAACAGAAAATGTACAACTTGTTGTGCGGTTCATCACTGGACGAGACGATCGTGACCTACACCCTGGAGTCCGGCCGCTATCGACACCATTTGGATGGTTTGCGCCAGCGGGTGACGCAGGAGCGTGTCCGGGCGCGGGAGTGGTTGGGGAACAAGGGGGTGGTGTTTGACGATGCCAGTGCGCAGGGGGTGTTTTTGTGGGCGCGGTTTCCTCAGCACGTGGATCTACGCCGCCTGATTGAGCGGGCACACGATGCCCGCATTTTCCTGGCGCCTGGATCACTGTTCAGTAACACGCACGATTATGATCAGTACATTCGCTTGAACGTCAGTCATTGCAACGATATCCGGTTCAAGCACTTCATCGATGCCCAACTGGACTGTGAAACTGAGCTCACAGGCAAGACTGAACAAGACGCCTGACCCTCAAGGCTTGATGCGTGACCCGGCATCGTGCGGTGAGTGTTGCGCCGGGTCGAGGTTTCGTTGCCAGCGTTTGAAGTACTCCGCCAGGGTTGCTACCTCTCCCAGGTCTTCATAAGAGTAGATGTTGCCGGTAAGGATCTGCACGTCATCATCGTCGTGGAGCATTTGGATGGATGAATCCTCAGCGATTTCCAATCCATTGACAGCCAAGCTGATGTTGTCGATCCAGTACAACGGTTTCCCGTCCTGGCCGGACCAGACCTGAGCGTCTGCGTAAAACGACTTCAGGGCCAGTCCGTTGGTTTTCATGGGCATAGCGTTAACCCCGTTTACGGCTGGGAGTGTTCTTGGCGCCTGCTGATGGATGACATCAGCCGCACTCGGTTAGATCAGACTGCGTGGGTCATTTTTTTTCAGCCCTGAAGCGCAGCCGTGTGTAGTCCACCGTCCAATGTCCGCTGGAGTCCAGCAGGTCGCTGGCCAGTTCCTCCGTGACCTCCTCCAGAAACTGCGCGTGTGCGTCTACCGGTAAAGCGGCCAAATAGGGGCTGCCATAGGTTTTTATCCATTCGCTGACGGGGTAATCCAGCACCATTGGGCGCTCGAACCAACTGATGAACGTGACGTGGAACCCCACCTGCTCCAACACCTGTTGGTACTCATGGGCGGAGGGCAAATACCAAGGGTCAATGTCCTGCGCATCGACGGACCTGCGTTCCAGGGCCTCATGGATGGCCCGCCGGATCAACAGGGCATTTTTCGCACCGGCAAACTCACCCACAAACCGCCCGCCGGGTTTGAGTGCCATAAAGGCGCCACGGGCTACTTGATCAGCATGACGCATCCAATGCAGGGCGGCATGGCTGAATACCGCATCGAATTCCTGGTGGAAGTAGAGCTCTTCGGCATTGCCCAGTTTCACCTCAAGGTTGCGCGAGCGTGCGGCGTTCACCTTCTCGGGGCTGGAGTCGAACCCCACCACCTCCGCACCCTGGCGAGCGAGTTGTTCACTCCAATAGCCATCACCGCAGCCGATATCCAGCACCCGCTCCCCCGTTTTGATTGCCAGCAACTCGATCGCACCGTTGGCCCGGTGAATCTGCGAACACGTGTTGGTTTCATAAGGCAGGGCGTTCCTTTCCTGCAACTCGAAAAAGGGTCGGAAAAAGCTTGAGGCAGTCATCGGGAGGTCTCCGTTTAGGGGAGGTGATGTGGCTGTCGGGCTGCAAGCCCCTCTAAGCATCACCTTGGGCGAGGTGAAAAAGGGCGCGCCGGTTGCCCGGCGCACGCTCCGGTTCAGATGCGCTTGGACAACCAGACCAGCACGATTACCACGACGCATGCGGCCGGGGTCAACCAGTTCCAGAGCTCACCCATCAGCCAGATCGAAAAGGCAAACGTGAAGAACGGCTGTAGCAACTGCAACTGGCTAATACGTTGGATGCCCCCCAGTGCCAGTGCACGGTTCCATGAAAAGAAGCCCAGCAGCGAGTTGACCAGCGCCAGGAAGAGCAGGGCTGCTACCCCTTGGCCAGGCAGGTTGGCAATAGCTTCGCCGTCATACAGCCAGAGGCTGACCGGAAGTAACACAGGCAGGCTGATGACCAGGGTCCAGCACATGACCTGCCAGCCCGGCAGTTCCTTGGACAGCGCGCCGCCTTGGGCGTAGCCAAAGCCGGCCAGCATGACGGCACCCAGTAGTGCCAAGTCACCGATGTAGATATCCGAGACATTCGAGTTGATCACGGTATAGGTCATGACCACCAGGAAACCCAGGCTCGACACCACCCAGAACATTTTGGAGGGGCGGGTACCTGTGATCAGCGTGCCGAAGATAGCCGTAGACAGTGGCAGCGCCGCGAGCACCACGCCGCCATGGCTCACGGGAAGGTATTGCATGCCAAGGGCGGTAAGGATTGGAAAGCCGTAAACGATCCCGGTGGATGTCAGCAGCATTCGTTTGATTTGCGATCGAGTGGGCAGCTTGGCTCGGCCGAGAATCAGAAATGGAATTGCCGCAAACGCTGCCAGCACCGACCGGAAAAAACCGACTTGCAGGGCGCTTAGATCGCCCGCGAGTATCTTGGCCGCCGGTAGGGTCATCGCGAAAGCTGCGACCGAAATGAGCCCTAGGAAGTAGGCTTGCAAGTCCTGGTTTTTTGATTCTTGAAAGCTGGCGATATTGGTTTGCGTCATGGGACGTTTCCTTTGGTTTCGCCGGTGGTGCATCCGCCCATGCGGGTGGATGCGCAGGCCGGTCAGATCTGTTTGTTATTAAGGTTGGGTTTATCCAGGGGGCTGGTACTCAGGAAAAATACCAACGATGAACGTGTGCCACTTTGTACCTTGCGTACCCCATGGGGGATTTCGCAGCGATTGATCAGCACATCGGCGTAGCCGGTTTTAAACTGCGACTCCTGGCCTTCATGCTCGATAAAGAACTCACCGCCTTCGTATTGCCTGCCGAACTGAATGACCACCGAGTAGCGATATTCCAGGTTGCTGTAGGTATCAATGTGCTTACCGATATAGTTGCCAGCCTCCAGCAGGTTGGATTGGCAACGGCGGATAAAACACTCTCCCTCCATGATGCCGTTGAAAAACTCACGGCTTTTACCTGACGAGAGAATTTCCACCACCCGTTCGCCATACGGTGTGTTCCGATAGACGGGCAACTGGCCTTTTTGGTCTTCCATGAAGCGCCCAACCGCCAAAAAGTTTTCTTCGCCCACATCGCCGATTTTAATGATGGTTTTGGGGATGACCTGGCACGCGGTCTCCAAGTAGTCGATATCTTCATCTGAGAACAGTTGTGAAGCCTTGAGGCGTGCGTAGGCGTCGGTGTGCAACTGTTGATTGGCTGCTTGAATCGTCTCTTGCATGGTCAGGCTCCTTGAGAGGTGGAAGTGGAGAACGGGCAGTTATGAGTGTCCGAGACAGTGGTTTCGAGAGGGCCGAAAGGCTCCTGCACACCTCGGCACAAGTGGTCGCGAATCAGATACAGCCCGGCCATGAACCCCCAGACTTCCAGGAACGGGCCATAGGGCGAGGGTTGTTGCTCGAGACTGGCGCGATAGTTGGCGATGTGCCGGAAGTGCACGTTGGGGCGGCGGTGATGCGCGTCATGGTTCGGCAAGTCTTGCGGGTACACATACATCCGCACGGGGATGTCCAGGCACACGCACTGCAAACCCCAGATCAGATGGGCGATGATGCCGCGCTCCGGCGGTTTGCGGCCCTGGTAGCGACCCCAGGTCAGGCGGCCGTAGTGGTCTTTTTCGCTGCGCCGGGCGTCCCGTTGATAAAACCAAAGGTGCTCGGTAAACAATTGCAGCCACATGGAGTGTTCAAACAGCACGGCGCGAGGAATCACGTACATCAATGCGAAAGCAGGTAACCCGCCCGTCGCCCACAAAAGCACCAGCACCACCCCCCAGAAGCACCAGCGAAACAGCGCTGCGCGGCGGTCAAGACGCACGAAGCAGTCAAGCCATGTCTCCCGCCATTGACGCAGCAGATAAGCAGGGCGAAACGGGGTGCAGCACACTCGCAACCAGTACGCTGTTTCAGGCATTCCCGGGTAGAACCCTTGCGCCCGGATAAAGCGTTGGTCGGGGTCCTCGTCAGAACACAGCACGCGGATGTTGTGGTGCTCGCGCACATGGCTCTGGTTGTAGGTGTCCCAGTCCTGATAGAGCAGCGGTGTGGTCAGAAATAACCTGGCGTAGCGCTGCGCCCGTGTCTTGTCCTTGAGTACGGCACCGTGGGTAAGGTAGTGAAAGGTGGCTTGCAGGCTACGCAGGCGATTGACCATCAAGACCCAGGCCATCAGTACCAGCAGCACCGCAGTAGCGGGTTGAAAAGCGCCCTGCAGAACGGCCTGGCCGAGCATCACCAAGGCGATTATCACGGCCCATGTAAAGCACAGATGAACCACTAGGTAGCGTTCCCCGGTCCTCTCCATTTCACGCTGCAACACCTGCGCTGTCCGCGCCTGACCCTTACCGGTCAGCCACGTCCAGAGCCCCTGAAAGGGCAGGTGGGCATAGGCCGCTCGAACATCGCCCCGTGGCCCGTACTGACAGTAGTGAGTGCGGTGACGTGCACCTTGCCCCGGACTCATCAGTAGACCCTGGTCAAGTAGAGGACGGGGATGGTGCTGTACAGCCAATAGAATGGCTGCATGCGATTGTGATCGGCGCCGATTACTATGGGGTTGGTCCACTGCTGGGCAAACACTTTGCCAATCGCGGCGTACTCTGCCCCCTGGGCATATAGCACCTGCATCAACTCTTCATTACTGCGCTGCTGATGCCAGGCCTGATAGAGCGCCAGCCTCGCATTCAAGATCGCGGCGTAGTCCAGATCGTTGTCGACGATGCAACCGTTATCCCCGATTGCCAGGCGTTGCTGGGCCTGCGCTGTCAGCGCGTTCCAGATGTCCTCCCCACCCGCCGCCTCGGCGATCATGATCGTCTCGGTGTCCCGCCCCAGGCGGTCGAGGATTTTCTGCTGGCTGACTCGCAGTTTGTGGGCGAAACCTTCGCGTGTTTCCTTGAGGCGGCTCAACGTACGCTCGTCGAACCCTTCAAAATCCCCGGCTGCGATGGCGATGCGTGTCTCAATGCCGTGTTTTTGCAACACTGCCTGTAAGTCGGGCAGGGTCTTGACTACACGTCCGGCCACCAGCCCGATGCCTTCGCCCAAATAATCGAAGGTGTAGCGAAGTCGCCCGTTTTTGTTCTCGTAGCCATAATCAGGGCATACGGGGGAAACCAGCGTGACGATTTCTCCGGCAAGCCCCTTGGCCAGGGTCTCGGCGAAACGCGCGATAAAGTGAGGCGCCGATTGGGCGAATGACAGCCGTTTAAACGCCTGCTCCAGGTCCACCACCAGAGCATCTGGCAGCGCTCGCATGGCCGGATAACGTACTTTCAAGGCTGGCGTCGTCGCGGTGTTGTCGTTTACTGCACAGAGCAGCAAGTTCAACAGCGACGGGCGGCTTTGATTGATATACGGCTTGTTCAGAACCAGCGTTTTCTTGTTTTGATGTGTGCGCACTTCCCACTGGAAGCCAGGAAACTTTGACTGGATAAAACGATAAAAGGGCATGTAGCGAGGAAGCCCCGTAACCACATCATCCGAATGTTGAAACTGTGCATATACGGCCGACAGTTTTGTAACTTCTTCTTCGATGCAAAGTGCCTTGACCAAGTCGGATGGCGGCATTTGAGAAAGCGATATCGGCGACAACACACGCTTGCTGATAAGTTTATGCGTAAGTTTGTTTCTGACGTAATAGTGCGCGAGAGATTGGCTCATAGGTTCACCGGTACGAAAGTTCCTGGTCGGCAGGCATTAGTTCAATACTGTTGATGTTGACGTGTTGCGGCTGCTGCAGGGCCCAAAGAACAGAATTTGCAACATCCATTGGCTCAAGTGGCGTCAGGGAGCTATACGCCCGGTCAGCCAGGGACTGGTCGCCTGCACATTGAACCAGGGCAAACTCCGAGCGGGTTTTGCCGGGCGCGATGTTGGTCAGGCGTACTTTGGTACCGACCAATTCCGTACGCAGGCATCGGCCAAAGTGATCGACAAATGCTTTGGAAGCGGCATAAACGTGGCCGCCTTTATAGTGATAATGAGCACCGATCGAAGTCAGGTTGATCACATGCCCGCAGCCACTTTTTATAAGTGCTGGCAATACGGCCCGCGTGACATTGATCAAGCCGTTAATGTTGGTATCCAACATGGTTGATACATGCTCGTCCGAGACATCCAACAGTGTGCCCTGGCCCTGGATCAAACCTGCACAGTTGATAAGTTTACTAATGTCTGCAAATTCGGCAGGAAGGCCTTTCAAGCAAGTCTTGAGCTGTGCACTGTCCCGAACATCATTGGTCAACGGATAGAAGTTTTCGCGCAGCTCATCGGCTATTGCAGATAGCCGTTCGGTACGACGCCCGATGCCGACGACCTTGTTGCCCTGCGCGATCAACTTTCTGGCACATGCCAGCCCAATGCCAGATGTCACCCCAGTTACGACAACCGTCACGTCACTGTTCAATTGAAGCCCCTTTTGATTGTGGTTTTTATGGATAACTGGAGAGCAGACGCGTCGGTGCCTAGTGAGCTCCCGCAGATTAGAAAGCATCCCAGGCGATGTACCGGTACGGCGATGAGGGGGGGCAGCAAACTGTCTGGTGCTGCGACCATGACAGTTGAAGGGGGCTATTTTTGGCGTTCGTGAGGGCGGCACAGCCGCGAAGGCAGATCTGTGATGCCATTCCCGTGCGCGACCCTCTAGGAGCCGACCCGGCGGTGGTCGTTAGCGATGACGCTGGGCAACTGACAGTCGGCGGCGCTGTAACGGCCGTTATCGCTGGCAAGCCAGCTCTCACAGGAGGAGGTGGTGTCAGGGGGCTGCGATGCCTGTCGTCAGAAATGGGATCCAATTCACACAATAGCCGCGAACTTTTCCGCTTATTTGGCTACTAACCCATCTCGGCACAGCATTGATGGCTAACTAGTGGCAACTTTCAAGTTGTGCCGAAAGCTGTATCAAAACTGATACCGCTTGTCGGAATAAAAATTCCGAATACAAGCATTTAATTGTTGCTGATAGTTTTTATCGTTATTAATCAGCAGCTTACGGGTGATTTAATTTTTAGCTTCAACTAGCCGGGAGTTTTGGCTGGGTGGAAGTTCGATGTTAGTTTGCCGCCCCTTGTTACTCGATGGATCGAAAATGCCTTCGTTATTGCCACGGATTCGGTATTCCCTGTGTATTGCCCTGTTCGCCCTCTGTGGGTCAAACAGCGCAGTGGCCGCGACTTCGCCTGGCGATCAGGACCTGATCCGCGAGCGGCAAAACCGCCTGCTCGAAGAGCAGCGCCGGCGCCTCGAAGACCTCAAGGAATTGCCCGGCAAGGAAGTCAAACCCACAGCGCCCACCGCCCCGGTGGATAACCGTTGCTTCCCGATCAAGACCATTGAGCTCAAGGGCGCCGACAGCCTGTCCGCCACCGAGCGTGAGCGCTTGATCAAGCCTTACATCGACCAGTGCCTGGGCGTTTCCCAGCTCAATAAACTGCTCAAGGCCGTCACCGATCACTACATCGACAAGGGCATGGTCACTAGCCGTGCCTACTTGCCGCAGCAGGATTTGTCCAAAGGGCATCTGCAAGTGTTGGTGGTCGAAGGCAAGCTCGAAGGCTTGAATAGCGCCGCCGACAGCAAGCTCTCGGCGCGCGAGTTGGCCATGGCCTTCCCCGGCCAAAACGGCGACCTGCTCAACCTGCGGGAAATCGAGCAGGCCATCGATCAGCTCAACCGTTTGCCCTCCAACCAGGCACAAATGGAACTGGCCCCCGGCGAAGCCGTTGGTGGCAGTTCGGTGCTGGTAAAAAACAATCCGCAAAAGCCCTGGCGCGCCAGCTTGTCGCGCAATAACGACGGGCAAAAAAGCACTGGCGAGCAGCAGTGGGGCGCCGGCCTTGAGTGGGACAGCCCCCTGGGCCTGGCGGACCAGTTGGTGTTGCGCGGCGGCCATGACGCGATCAGCGATCACCAGAAAACTTCGAAAAACGGCATGTTCTATTACAACGTGCCATGGGGCTGGTGGAACTTCAGCTACACCTACAGCGAGAGCGATTACCGCGCGTTGGGCCAGGCCGATACGTTCAGCTTCAAGCAATCGGGTGACAGCCAGAACCACCAACTGCGCGCCGAGCGCGTGGTGCATCGTGATGACGTGAGCAAGACCTCGGTCAACGTCGGCCTGGCTCACCTGCGCACCAATAACTATGTGTTCACCACCCGCCTGGACAGCAGCACTCGCCTGAGTGAAATGCAGGTCGGCATCAACCACGGTCGGCGGGTCGGCAGTGCCTTCGTCAACATGGATTTGGGCATGCAGAATGGCATTGGCCTGCTCGATGCCCAGTCCCAGGACGAACGCGGCGAGTTTGGCAGTCGTCAGCCCAATTCGCGCTACCGCAAATACACCGCCACCGTCAGCTACCTGCAGCCGTTCACCTTGTGGGGCGAGTCGTTCAGTTTCACCAGCCTGGCCACCGGCCAACGCAGCGAAGACATACTGTTCAGCCCGCAGCGCATGAGCCTGGGTGGCTCGTCCTCGGTGCGCGGCTTCAAGGACCAGCAACTCAACGGTGACAGCGGCGGCTACTGGCGCAACGACCTGCGCTGGTCGCGGCCGGTGCTGGTGGATTGGTTGCGCCCGGCCTTCGGCGAGTACGGCGTGAGCCTGGGTTACGACCAGGGCGTGATCCGCAATGACCGCTACAACGACACTGTCCACGGCCGGGTTTCCAGCAACTCCGTGGAGCTGTTCGCCCGTGGCAAGAATGTCAGCACCAGCGTGACCTTTGCCCATTCTTTGGAACGTCCGGCAGTGATGAGCGAGCGCGAAGCGCCGATCTACTTCCGGATGGATTTCTACCTGTAATTCAACGCCTAGCCGCATCGAGAATTTGACATGGACGTCCGCCAGTTTGCCTTCCTCGCCCGCCTGCCTTCTGCTGCCTTGAAGCGTCGTGACGCGTTCTGCGGCCTGCCCAAGCGCGGCCTGGTGCTGATCCTGGCCAACGCGCTGTTCTGGCAGCCGCTGCTGGCCCAGGCCGACGGCATTGTGGTCAGCGGCCCCGGCACGACGGTGGGCGCGGCGGGCAATGGGGTGCCGGTGGTGAACATCGCCACGCCCAATGGCAGCGGCCTGTCCCACAACCACTTCAAGGACTACAACGTCGGCCCCAATGGCGTGATCCTCAACAACGCCGGCGGCCCGTTGCAGTCCACCCAACTGGGCGGGATTATCGTCGGCAACCCCAACCTCAAGGGTGGCTCGGCGAATGTCATCCTCAATGAAGTCAACGGCGGCAGCCCCAGCCAACTGCGCGGCTACACCGAGGTGGCGGGCCAATCGGCCAAGGTTATCGTCGCCAACCCCTATGGCGTGACCTGCAACGGCTGCGGCTTTATCAATACGCCCAACGTGACCCTGACCACCGGCAAACCGATCCTCGATAACGGCCGCCTGGACCGCTACCAGGTCGATGGTGGTGCGGTGACCATCGATGGCCAGGGCTTGAACGCGAGCAATGTCGACCGCTTCGAAATCATCACCCGCACGGCCAAGATCAACGCGCAGATCAATGCCCGCAACCTGACCGTGATTGCCGGGCGCAACGACGTCAATGCACAGACCTTGAATGCCACCGCGCGCGCCGACGATGGCAGCGCCAAGCCGGAGTTGGCGATTGACTCCTCGGCCCTGGGCGGCATGTATGCCGGCGCGATCAAGCTGGTGGGCACCGAGGCCGGTGTCGGGGTGAAACTGGACGGCACGTTGGCGGCCAGCGCGGGCGATATCCAACTCGATGCCAATGGGCACCTGAGCATGGCGCAAGCGGCGGCCAGTGGCGCGATTGACGTCAAGGCGGCAAGCCTCGACGCCCAGGGTCCGGCCTACGCCGGCACCGCCCTGACGGTGAAAACCAGCGGCGACCTGAACACCCAGAAAAGCCTCGCCGCCCGCGACACGGTGCGCCTGAGCAGCGGCGGGCAGTTGACCAACAACGGCATCATCGAAGCCGGCGTGAATCCCGATAACACCCGCACCACCACCGGCGACGTCAGCCTCGACGCCCGCGATATTCGCAATAACGCCAGTGTGGTTGCCAGCCGTACCGCCACCGTCAAGGCCAGCCAGACCGTGGATAACCAGGGCGGCGTCATCAGTGCCAGAAAGGCCCTGGACATCACCGCCAGCACTGTGGATAACCGCAACAAAGGCCGCCTGCTGACCAGCGGCAGCACCCAGTTGACTGCCGCTGCGCTGCATAACAGTCAGGGCGAAATCATCAGCGACGGCGCGTTGCAGGCCAACGTCGCGCAGGTCAATAACCAGGGTGGCGCGGTGGTCAGCCACGACACCCTCAGCGTCACCGGCGACAACCTCGATAACAGCAACAAAGGCGTGATCTCCAGCGCCGGAGCGCAAACCCTGACCCTCAGCGGCGCGCTCAACAACAGCCAGGGCGGCGCCATCGACAGCGCCGCCGCATTCACCCTGCGCGGCAACAGCCTGGACAACAGCGCCGGCAGCCTCACCGGCAACGGCGCGCTGACCCTCGACCTGCTGGCCGACCTGATCAACCGCAACGGCAAGCTGGCCAGCGCCGGCCCGCTGTCGATCGAGCGTGTCGCCGCGCTCGACAACCAGGGCGGCAAACTCACCAGCCAAACCTTGCTGACGGTATTGGCGGCCAGCCTGGACAACCGCAACAGCGGCACCCTGGCGGCAAACGCTGGGCTGACCCTGAACGCCAGCGGCCTGGTGCAAAACGACAACGATGGCCTGATCCACAGCGAAAACGCCGGCCTGAACCTCACCGTCGGCAGCCTGAGCAACGCCGGGGGCAAGCTCTCGGCCAAGGCGGGTGATGCGCTGATCAACGCCGGTGTTTTCAACAACGGCAACGGCGGTGTATTCGCCGGCCAGCGCGTGCGCCTCAGTGGCGGCAGCGTCGATAACGCCGGGCAGATCGCCGGTCAGCAAGTCGACCTCAGCCTGCTGGGCGCCCTCAACAACCGTGGCCTGATCGAAAGCGCCAGCACCCTGGACATCGCCGCCGCCAGCCTGAACAACCAGGGCGGGCAATTGCGCGCCCTGGGGAGCACGGGCAAAAGCCGCCTGGCGATTGGCGGTACCTTGGATAACAGCGGCGGCAAGCTGGAAGCGGCCAATGCCGACTTGAGCCTGGCCGCCGGCACCTTCCAGAACCAGGGCGGCAGCGTGCTGCATGTCGGCACCGGCGTGTTCGATATTGCCGGCATCAACCTCGATAACGTCGGCGGCAGCCTGGTGACCCAGGGCGACCTGAGCCTGGACAAAACCAACTGGACCAACAGCAGCCTGATCCAGGCCGGCAACCTCACGGTCAATGTCGACACCCTCGAGCAAACCACCAGCGGCCAATTGCTCGCGGCCAACCGCATCAAGGGCACCGGCCAGAACTGGTCCACCCAGGGCGTGATTGCCAGTAACGGCAGCCTCGACCTGACCCTGGGCGGCACCCTCAACAACACGGGGCGCCTGACCGCCGCCACGGACTTCAGCCTGGCCAGCGCCGCGCTGAACAACCTCGGCACCCTGGGCAGCGGTCGCACCATGACCCTGACCACTGGCAGCCTGCTTAACCAGAATGGCCTGCTGTTCAGCGGCGGCGATATGAGCCTGCGGGTCGATCGCCTGAAAAACCTCGCTGCCGATATCTATGCCATGGGCAACTTGAGTATCGACCGTGATGGCAAGGGCGCGTTCGCCACTAGCATTATCAACAGCTCGTCGAGCATTCAGAGTGACGGCAACCTGAGCCTGGCCGCAGGCGCCATCCAGAATATCCGCACGGTCCTGACCAGCGAGTCGGGGATCTACAGCGCCTCGATCAGCCCGGTGCAGTGCATTGAAAACGTCAACGGCGGTGACTGCGAAGGCGGCAAGGAAAACCGTCCGTTCCTGATTGCCCAGCGGGAGCGCCTGAGGGTCACCGACGCCAGCGCGGCCTCCAGCATTACCTCCGGCGCCAACCTGCTGCTGGTCGGCGGCGATGTGCTCAACAGCAGCAGTAGCATCGCTGCAGCCGGCAGCCTGACGGCGCGGGTCAACCAGTTGACCAACCTCGGCCTGGAAACCCACGACACCCTGACCGAGCGCGTATTTTCTTCCGAGCGTACCCGTGATCCGTCGGGCTACAACCAGACCGCCGCGCAATTTACCCAGCGTTATTCCATCGGTGGCGCGGCCTACAACCCTAATAACCTGGGAGGCCTGGAAGCGGCCATGGCGTTCTTCATCGGCGCGATGGAGCGCCAATGGGGCGAGACCAAAACCACCCAACTGGCGGCTCCGGACCAGCGCTACGCTGCGGTGATCCAGGCCGGCGGCGCGGTGAATATCCAGGCCCAGGCCGGCATCGACAACAGCGTGGTGCGCGGCGGCTACACCTACGTCGGCAGCGGCGCCAAGACCGACACCAACGCCCCTGGCTTCTCCACCCAGGTGAAGCTCAACGGGCAATTGCCACCGGATGTCGCCCAGCAACAAGTCAACCCGCTGGGCCTGCCGGGCTTCAGCTTGCCCACCGGGCAGAACGGCCTGTTTCACTTCAGCGACGGCAGTGGTGTACAGGGCCTGCCCAACAGCCAGTTTGCCGCCAACCCGCACAAGTACCTGATCGAGACCAACTCGCAGCTGACCAATATGGCTGAGTTCCTGGGCTCGGATTACATGCTGGCCAAGCTGGGCTACGACCCCGACGCCAGCCAGAAGCGCCTGGGCGATGGGTTCTACGAGCAGCGCCTGATCCAGCAAGCCGTACTTGCCCGCACCGGCCAGCGCTTTATCGACGGCCAGACCAGCGACGCCGGTGTGTTCAAGTATCTGATGGACAATGCCATCGGCGTTCGCCAGCAACTGAACCTGGCCGTGGGAGTGAGCCTCACCGCCGAACAAGTGGCGGCCCTGACCCACGATATCGTGTGGCTGGAAAACGCCACCGTTGCCGGTCAAGACGTGTTGGTGCCGGTGCTTTACCTGGCCCAGGCCAGCAACCGCCTGGCACCCAATGGCGCGCTGATTTCCGGCAGCGACCTGAACCTGATGACCGGCGCCAACCTCAACAACGTCGGCACACTGCGCGCTACCAGCAACCTGGGCGCCAATATTGGCGGTGATTTGCACAACAGCGGGTTGATGGAGGCTGGCAACCGCCTCGACCTGCTGACCGGCAAGAACCTCAACAACCGTGCCGGCGGCATCATCGCCGGGCAGCAGGTCAACCTGGTGGCCGGTGCCGACCTGCTCAATGAGCGCAGCGTCACCACGCACCAGAGCGCCAGCGACTACCGCATCGAGCGCAGCGATTTTATCGACAGCGCTGCGCGTATCGAGTCGGCCAGCACTCTGGCGATGCAGGCCGGGCGCGATATCAACAGTGTGGGCGGCGCGCTCAAGAGCGGCGGCGACACCACCGCCCAGGCGGTGCGCGACGTCAATATCGTCGCGGCACAAACCCTGGACAGCGGCGCCATTGGCAGCCGTTCGCGTCACGAGATCATCACCCAGCAAGGCTCGGTGGTTGAAGCCGGGCGTGACTTCCATGTGGTCGCCGGGCGGGATGTGAGCGCGGTGGGCAGCCAGATCGAAGCCAAGCGCGACCTGAGCGTCGGCGGCGTGCGCAATGTGACCCTGGCGGCGGCGGCCAACGAGCAGCATTCGGCGTACAACTCGAAAAAGGTCAAGAGCATCGAGGACCACGTAAGCCAGGTTTCCAGCGTGCTCAAGGCCGGTGGCAACGTGAGCTTGAATGCGGGCGAAGATTTACTGCTGCTCGCCAGTAACGTCAGCGCCGGCAATGAAGCGTACCTGGTGGCCGGCAAGAATCTGGCCCTGCGGGCCGCCGAGGATCAGGACTACAGCTTCTACAGCAAGACCAAGAAAAGCTCCTCGGGGAAAAAATTCCGTCTCGACGAGACCGACACCGTCAACAACGTTGGCAGCAGTGTCAGCTCTGGCGGCAACAGCACCCTGGTAGCCGGTGAAAACCTGCTGCTGGCGGGTAGCACCGTGGCCGCCGACAAAGGCGCGGCAAAACTGGTGGCGGGCAAGGATGTGCAAATTGTCGCGGTGACTGATGCCGAAAGTGCCCGGCATGAGCGCAAGGAAAGCAAAAGCAGTTGGGGCGGGCTGAAGTCGAGCAAGGTCCAGGACAAGGTCGACGAGAAGCGCACCGTGGCCGTGGGCAGCATGGTCTCGGGCGAGACGGTCAGCGTGGTGGCGGGGCAGGATGCGACAGTGACCGGCTCGGCGCTGGTCAGCACCGGCGACCTGGCCGTGCAGGCCGGGCGTGACCTGACGATTGATGCGGCGCAGAACACCTTTTCGCGCACCGACATGCACAAGGAAAAGAACCGCGACCTGACCGGCGTGTTGACCGGCAATAAGCTGGGCCTGGACGACATCACCGGCAATCAGCACCTGTCCATCAGCAGCAGCAAACACAACGGCACCGCCCAGGAAACCACCCTGACCGGCAGCACCATCGGCTCCAGCGAAGGCAACGTTGCGTTGATTGCCGGGCGTGAATTGAACGTGGTCGCCAGTGATCTGGTGAGCACCAAGAACATGGACCTCAGTGGCGCCAACGTGACCATCACCGCTGGTGCTGAAACCGCGCGGCAAACCACCGAAGACAGCTCCAAAAGCCTGGCCGTGGGCCGGGTGATTGGCGGTGCGGTGATCGACACCGCGCGCAGCATTCACGATGCCACCGAGGCGGCGAAGAACGCCGATGACCCGCGCCTCAAGGCGGTGAAAATCGCCCAGGCCGCCCTGGCGGCCTATAACCTGGGTGGCCAGGCCTCGGACGCCAACGGCCAGAGCGCCGGCTTCAAGAACAAGCAGGGCGGCTCACCCAGCAACGGTTCGTTGATCAAGATTGGCACCGAACTGGCCAACACCCGCAGCAAGGCCAGCAGCGAGTACAACAGCCTGACGGCGCGCCAGAGCACGCTCAATGCCGGGCAGGATCTGTCGATTGTCGCCACCGGCGAAGCGCCCGGCACCCAGGGCAATATCGAGATCACCGGCAGCAGCCTGAAAGCCGCCAACACCTTGTTGCTGGCCAAGAACAACGTGTTGCTGCAAAGCGCCCAGGACACCGTCGACCGCAAGAACGATGGCTCGACCAACAAGACTGCAATTGGCGCCAGCTTCAACATCGGCGAGCAGAACGGCTTCACCCTCGACCTCGGCGCCCAGGGCGCGAAAAACAACGGCAATGGCAACTCGGTAACCCAGGTCAATACCACCCTGGACACCGGCTCGCTGCTGCTCAAAAGCGGTGGCGACACCACCCTCGCCGGCGCCCAGGTGCGCGCTGACCGCATCCAGGCCGACATCGGCGGCAACCTCAATATCCTCTCGCGCCAGGACAGCGAATCGTCGCGCAGCAAGCAGAGCAGCGCAGGCTTTGGCGCGAGTATCTGCATCCCGCCGTTCTGCTACGGCTCCACCGTGGCTGGTTCAGCCAGCATTGCCGCCGCCAAGATGAACAGCGACTACAAGGCCGTGACCGACCAGACCGGCCTGTTTGCGGGCACCGGGGGCTACGACATCAATGTCGGCAAGACCACCACCTTGCAGGGCGGGGTGATTGCCAGCGAAGCGGCGGCGGTGAAGAACCGCTTGAGCACCGATCGCTTGATCGTCAGCGATATCAAGAACACCAGCGAGATCCAGAGCCAGTCGGCGGGGCTCTCCGCTTCGTTCAGCAGCAGCGGCGGCACCTCGCCGGGTGGCAGCATTCCGGTGGCGCTCAAGGAAGACGAGCGCAGCCACACTCGCAGTGCGGTCAGCGACGGCACGATTGTGGTCCGCAACCCTGAGGGCGCCAATGACCTAGTGGGGCTGAACCGCGACACCGCCAATGCCAACCAGAAGCTCGAGCGCCCAGATGAAAAGGCCATGCAAGAGCGCATCGACTTGATCCAAAGCTCGGCGCAATTGGCCAGCGGTGTGATCAGTACGGTGGCCAAAGCCAAGGCGGATGAAGCCAAGAAGCTTGGGCAAGAGGCAAAAGACCAGGCCAGCGCGGGCTCGCCAACGGCGGGGGCTGCGGCCCAGGCGTACGAGGCGGCGAATGCCGAGGCGCTGCGCTGGCAGGTGGGTGGCGACAAGAAACTGATGGCTGACATTGCGTCCGGGCTGATTGCGGCCGGGCTGGGCGGCGCTACCGGCGGCACGGCGGTGGGGATCGTGGCCAATACATCGGCCAGCGATATCTTCAATAAAATCGGGAGTTTTGCCGACGAGCAGAAAAACCGCAAAGACATCGACAGTGCGACCAAGGCCGCCTGGGCCGAAGGCGGCGCAGCGCGCGTTATGTTGCACGCATTGGCGGGGGCTGCCCTGGGGCTTTCCAGCGGCAATGTGCAGAGCGGCGCGCTGGGTGCAGGCGCCTCGGCGGCGCTGATGCCCTCGATTCTGCAAGCGCTGGAAGACAGTGGCATGAAAGAGGCCGACCGTAAGGCCGTGGCTACCCTGATTGCCTCCGGCGTGGGTACGGCGGTCGGTTCCGGGCATGGCACCGGCGGCGCCATTGTGGCCGGTGGCACTGCGGCCAGCGTGGATCGGTACAACCGTCAGTTGCACCCGGACGAGATCAAGTTCGCCTCCGACAAAGAGCGCGTCGATCGCTACGCCGCCGAGCAAGGCATCACCGAGCAGCAGGCGCGCATTGAGTTGCTGCGCACCGCTGCGGCGATGGTCGATCGCGGCTGGAATACCGTGTTGGGTGCAGAGGATGGCAACACCACGACTGCCGCCAGTTTCCTGCGCAGCGAGCTTTCGCAGTCCAAAAGCGCTGACCTGTTCCAGGTCAGCCTGGCCGATTACAACAATGAGCGGTTGGGCCTGTCGCGCCTGATGAAAGACCGGAACTCGGTTGAGAACCTGGTCAAGTACATCGAACTGGTCGACCCCTACAAGTACCTGCACGACCCGAAAAACATGGCCGAAATTCTCAATGCCAAGGGCCAGGGCAGTGCCGAGGGTATTGCCAATGCCGTAGAGGATCTGGCCAGTTTCGGTTCCAAGACGGCGCTTTGGGCGATGAGTACCGTCAATTGCCCAAGCTGTGGCGGTCGGCAATTTATCGCGGCGGTAGAGGCGGTGCAGAGCTTGCCCGAAGAGCTGAGGCTCAAGGGCTATCTGGACACCCTGCATATCATGCAGGGCTATGGCGCCGACGTGCTGCGCCAGAACGAGATGATCGCCACCTCTACCGGCGTGGGCCTCGGCCTGGGCGGCGCGGGTGTCGGTAGTGCTGGCGCGACCACTACCCGCCTGACCGGCGAGCTGGCCGGGGCTGTGGGCAAACGCTTCACCGGCATCATCAACGAAGCGGCCGAGCAGGCACTGCTCAAAAGTGGCGGTATCTTTGGCCCTGATGGCAAACCGCTGATGGATCTGAGCGTGTTGACCCGGGAACAGAAAGGGGTCATGGGCGACTTGTTTGGCGAGCGTTCCGTTAAGCAAATCGTGCCAGACGGACAGAAATTGGCACGGGTACCGGGTTTGGGTGAGACGGGGGTTGATGATCTTTACAAGGTCAGCCGCCCGGATGTCGACTTTGTCGTTATCGAATACAAGTTTGTCAGCGCCGACAAAAAGTCCGGATCTTCGGGGCTGGGCAATACGCTGGATGGCAAGCAAGGCTCCACAGCCTGGACGCTGGGCGGTGATCGTCTGATCCGTGCAGTGGGCAGGGAGCAGAGCCGGGATGTTCGGGCTGCCATCGAAATGAACCGTACCGAAACATGGGTCGTCAGATCGCGGCCGGATGGCTCGACAGAAATTGAGGTGTTGGATGCGCTTGGTAAGGTCAAACCGGTAGACACCTCTAGAATACTACCTTCCAAAAATCTGAATGGGGTTCTTCCATGATTCGTGCACCGCTGGGAGATAAGCAGTATTGGGAGGGGCGTGAGTCAAAGGACCAGCAGTGGATTGAGCGGGCCCGTAAGCTGTTGGCGGAGCCCTCAGCCAACCCCGTCTATAGGCCGCAATTTGCGTTCGACGTTGCCAAGGATAGTTTGACCTCAGGCATCAGAGCCTATTCCCAAGGGCGCAATGTCGTAGAGATCGCGACCTGTTTCCCGCTCCTGCTGGACGCCTGGGAGATGTCCAATAGTGCTGCCCACGAAGTCTGTGCACAAAACAATCTTCAGGTTTGCCGAGACTGGACTTTCGAGCTGACGGATCTCAGCCACTACATCTGGTGTTTCTGGTTGGTGAGCCTGGCGCTGGCGCTGCAGATTCCCGACGACCAGTGGCGTCGACTGGTTGCCTTGATCGGCGAAGGTGGGCAGGACGTTCTGCTGGATCGAATCATCGCCGCCCGCGAGCCCGGGCGGGTGATTGGGGAGCAGCTACTGCACGCCAAGCCTTACTCAAGATTGCTCAAGGCAATCGACGCACCCCAGGAACAACAGGCCTTGCTGTTGCTGGCGTTCGTAGAGCATTGGTACCCGGAGTTGAACCGGCGCGGTAAACAGCAACCCTGGTGGTACGTTTATGGTGACCCGGTAAAACACCCCCTTGAGATGGAAGGCTACTTCGGCCGCTGGTGCTTTGAGGCGGTTGCCGCTGTCAAGGCGTTCGGGCTGGATGACAGCGCTTGTATCGGGCATGAACATTACCCTGCCGACTTGCTCCACCCCACTGAAGCCGTTATCCCCGCACCAGCTCCTGCCCGCGTAGAAAAGGCCGGCTGGCTGGCGCGGTTGTTTGGGCGCTCGGATGAATGAGCCGTCACTTGTACCAGTACCGGCATGGCATTGGCGTGGCTTTGGTACTGGCTGCGTTGTTGAGCGGCTTCTTGCGATTTGATGGCAGTTGGAAGCGTTTTTTGACCATGGTGTTAGTGCAGCTGTGGTTTGGCCAGGCGGTTTACAACTATGCGCGTGGCGCCCGGGTGGCCATAGCACCGGGTGGCATGAGCAAGGACGCCGACCCGGAGTGGCGCGCGGCCTTGGCCGGCTTTGCCTTGTTTTTATATGGGGGCGTGTTCTTTTTGAGTTTTTGACTCTTGCAGGGCAACCCCAGCCCTTTATTGCCACGGAAGACCCTTTATGAAAAAAGTTGCCTTTATCCTCGCGGCCCTGGCCCTTGCGGGCTGCCACTCCACTGCCCGCGACTCGTCGCCCAGCCTGTTGAAAGATGGCGTGCAGTTGCAGCAGAACAAAGTCGTGGCGGACGCCGAACACGCCAAAGTGATCATGCGCGCCACCGGCTTTACTTACCCCGTGCAGTTCTCCGTGCGCCGTGGCGGCGATGCCGATCAGCGGCCGGAGATCCTCGGCACGGTGGTGGATTCTGGTCGGGGCAAGGTGTTTGGCTGGATCGCCAAGATGAGCGAGGTGGCCAACAGCGCTGCCGTCAAACGCTTCCCGCAGTTGGAAGTACTGGCCGATCCGGGGCAGACGATCGAGGTGTTGGGCGAGTCGCGAGTGTATGACTCGAACTACTACAGCTACGCCGAAAAAACGGTCTACGCCTGCGGCCCGATGACCTCGGCGTTCAAACCGCAAAAGCAAAAGGTTTACCTAGTGGAATTCGTGATTGTCGGCGCCGGCTGTGAGCAGCATGCCTATGACATCACCGACCCTGCGCAGCGCATCCCCGTCCCCGCGTCCTGAATCATGCACCCTACAACCGCCGGGCACATTGGCGGTGTTGTCCGTAGTAAATGGAGTTTCAAATGAAGCGCAAGCAGTTCCAGAAAACCCTGTTGGCCATGATGGTCAGCGCAGTTGCCGCACAAGTCAGCGCGGTGGAATTTGACGTCAGCACCGGGCAGAACAACGTATGGGCCTCCCAGACGTTCAACGAGCCTGTGACCCTGGTGGGCACGCGCAACGTGGTGTCGACCCAGCCCAGTGCCGATGGTGTGAATATTGCCCTGACGAATATCCAGGGCACGCTGCGCAACGACGCCAACCTCACCCTGGATGCCAGCGGCCGAGCCATCCGTGGCCTGATCGTCGATGGGGCGCTGGATCAAATGCTCACCACCACCGGCAGCAACATCACCGGCGATATCATCCAGGCCGGCAATATTCACCTGAGCAACACCATTTGGGCCGAAGGTTTTGAAGTCGGTGCCAGCAACGTGGGCGGCAGCATCATCAACTCGGGCAACATCACCCTGGTCGAAGTCCCCGGTTCCGGCGATGAATCCGACGCCGAGGGTATCTACCTCAACGGCACCACCGTGGCGGGCGACGTGGTCAACAGCGGTGTGGTGGATGTCACGTCCTACTACGGCTATGGCCTGATCCTCGATACCCACAACAACCTGCCGGTGACCATCGGTGGCAAGCTGCTCAATTCCGGGACCCTCCGCGTTACCGGTGAAGAGGCCCTGGGGATCGAGATCGAAACCGATACCAACCCCCTGCGTATCGAAAACAGCGGCCTGGTTTCCGTCAACGGCGGGCAGGCGATTGCCGTGCAGCTCGATGCGGGCACCTACGATTACCTGCTCAACACCGGCACCATCGAAGCCAGCGGCAGCAACGCCATGGCCTTCAACGTGCAAGGCGCGACCTTTAACACCACCTCGCCGAGCGGTGAGCGCGGCCTGATCAACCGTGGCGTGATCAGCGCCGACGCGACGGCGATCAAGGTCAACCCGAAGTACCAGTTGACGCCGTTCGCGATCAACCAGCAAGCCGGGGAAATCCGCAGCAACTCCGGCACCGCCATCGACGCGGCCAACCTGGCGAGCCTGAACTGGAGCGGCGGCAAAATCGTCGGTGATGTGCTCGGTGTCACGGCTGTGAACATCAACGGCCAGGCCGATTTTACCGGCGCGCGCATTGGCGGCCCGGTATCGGTCAACGCGGGTTCGTTGAACCTGTCCGGCGCCGGCACCACCATCACTGGCGACCTGAATGTAGCCAGCGGCGCTGGGGTTGATATGCGCCTGTCCAATAGCGTCGTACCGACCACGCCTTACCTCACGGTCAGCGGTGCCGCGAACTTCGCCCAGGGCTCCAACGTGACCTTGAGCGCCAAGCCCGGTGATTTCACCGCAGCGCCCAGCGGCACCGAATACACCCTACTGCAAGCCAGCAGCGTGCAAAACAACGGCCTGACGGTCGCCAGCAGCTCGTCGTTGCTCGATGTGCTCAGCTACTCGGCCGATGCGCAGACGGTCAAGGCCGTGGTGGGCTTGAAGCCAGACGAGCAGGTGCAAACCGACCTCGGCGGCGTGGGCGCCAGCACCTCGGCAGTCACCGCCGTGAACCTGCTGAAAAACGAAGTGCTGGGGCAACTGAGCCAGGACGACGCAGTGTTCCAGGCCGTGGCCAACGCCAGCAGCGCCCAGCAACTGGCGCAGATTGGCGAACAGCTCAAACCTGACGTAAACCGTGGCGCGCTGGACGTGGCCTTGTCCGGGCAGACCGTGATCAACGGCACGATCCTCAACCGCCTGGCCGGCCAGCGCGATGGTAGCGAGCGTGGCGGCGTGTGGGTGCAAGGCCTGAGCAGCAACATGGACCAGGACGGTCGCGGTGGCGATAACGGTTACTCGGCCAACAGCAGTGGTGTGGCAGTCGGCGTGGACGGTCGCTTGAACGACAGCACCCGCGTGGGCGTGGCGTACAGCTACCTCAACTCCAATATCCATTCGGACCTGGGCAACAAGACTGAAGTGCAGGGCAACGCGCTGTCGCTGTATGGCAACTGGTCGCTGCAGAACTGGTTTGTCGATGGCAGCCTGAGCTACGGCGTCAACGACAACGACAGCAAGCGCCACATCGCCGGCACCACGGCCAAGGGCAGCTACGACAGCCAGGCGTTGTCGGCCAGCGTGATCGGCGGCTACAGCTTCAAAGCGTCGGACAGTGTGCTGATCGAACCGCGTGTCGCCGCGCGTTACTCCAGCGTGCACATGGACAGCCTGCATGAGAAGGGCTCTTCGGCAGCCCTGAACACCGGTTCCCAACGTTATGAGGTCGGTGAGCTGGGCGCCGGCCTGCGTGTGGCAGGCAACCTGGCGCTGGGTGCTGGCACCCTGCAACCGGAAGCGACCTTGATGGCCTATCACGACCTGATGGGGGATCGCGTGGCGCAGACTTCCAGCTTTGTGAACGACGGTTCGACGTTCAGCGTGACCGGCGCTTCGGTGGCGCGTGACAGCTATGAAGCCAGCGTGGGTGTGAACTACCAGGTCTCGGCGTTCAGCGTCGGCGCCAGCTACACCCGCCAGGCTCGCAGTGGGTTTGATGCCGATGGCGTCATGCTCAAGGCCCGTTACGCGTTCTAAACCGTCCTGGTAGGAGCGAGCTTGTGTGGGAACTGGCAAGCCTGCTCCCACACAAGCCTGCTCCCACCAGTGCGAAACAACTTGAGAACCGCTCTCAACCCCGTAAAATGCGCAGCACTTAATCAGGGATGAATTTGAAGATGCGCATTTTTGCCTTGCTGCTGGCTCTTTCCTTTCTGGCCGGCTGCGCTTCCAAACCCCCGTACTACATCTCTCCAGCACCCGTGACCATTCCCAAGACCGCCACCTTCTGGGTCGATACCTTCGACGTCAAAGTGGTGGGGCAGGGCCGAATTTTCATGTCGGACGCCAAAGTCCGCGAGCAACTGGGCGTCGACTTGGTCGACCGTCTGCTCAAGGCCAAGCGCTACGCCAGCAGCAAGCAGACCGCTGACTACCTGCTGGACGTGGATATCGTCTACGTGCGCCATATCCTCGACTCCAAGGGCGGTATCACCAGCCTGGTGGTCGACGACAACACCATCCTGCAAAGCATCGACTTCGGCTACAAGGTCAAGGTCAAGAAAGCCGACGCCGAGGTGCTGCATTTTGCCCAGGATCGGGGTGGCCTGGTGCCCAATAACTGGGGCGGCCAGGTGCAGCAATGGAAGACCGTTGGTGGGATCCTGACCAATGAAGGCAACGCCAATATCGAGCGCCATTTCACCGGTGGCTTGAGCAATTACATCGTGCACGACCTGCGCGCCATACCCTCACGTTAATACCCCGGATTTATTCACCTAGGAGCACCCTGTGAAATCACTCTGCAAAATCCTGCTGTCCGGCCTTGCCGCCACGGCACTGCTGACCCTGGCCGGTTGCGCCACGGAAAGCTCCCGCGCACTGCCGATCGAAAAAGTCGCCAGCGCCAGCGTCGCCTACTCCGGCGTACGCGTGCCGATTGCCGTGGGCAAGTTCGATAACCGCTCCAGCTACATGCGCGGGATCTTCTCCGATGGCGTGGACCGCCTCGGTGGCCAGGCCAAGACCATCCTGATCACCCACTTGCAGCAGACCAACCGCTTCAGCGTGCTGGACCGCGACAACATGGGCGAAATCTCCCAGGAAGCGAAAATCAAGGGCACCGTCCAGAACCTCAAGGGTGCTGACTACGTGGTGACCGGCGATGTGACCGAGTTCGGCCGCAAAGAAACCGGCGACCGCCAGTTGTTCGGCATTCTCGGCCGTGGCAAGACCCAGGTGGCCTACGCCAAGATCAACCTGAATATCGTCAACATCAGCACCTCCGAAGTGGTGTATTCCACCCAGGGCGCCGGTGAATACGCGCTGTCGAACCGTGAAGTCGTGGGCTTTGGCGGCACCGCCAGCTATGACTCCACCCTCAATGGCAAGGTCCTGGACCTGGCCATGCGCGAAGCGATCAACCGCCTGGTCGACGGTATCAACGCCGGCGCCTGGAACCCGCGTAACTGATTTAAGTGTTTTCAAGGAGCAGTACACGGATGAGCAAGGCAGTTAAGTTAGCGCTGATGCTGACAGCAACCGCGCTGGTTGCAGGGTGCCAGACGGCACCCAAGCCCCTGTATCAATGGGAAAGCTACCAGCCACAGGTTTACGAGTACTTCAAGGGCGAGCCCAAGGAAGCCCAGGTCGAAGCGCTGGAACGCGACCTGCAAAAGATCAACGCCAGTGGCCGCCAGGCCCCGCCGGGCTACCACGCCCACCTGGGCTTGCTGTACCTGAGCATGGGCAAGGATGACCAGATGGTGCAGCAGTTGCGCACCGAGAAGGCGCTGTTCCCCGAGTCTGCTGCCTACATGGACTTTTTGCTCAAGAACGCCAAGGCCCCAGAGGTGAAGAAATGAGCTTTTTGAAACTCACCGGCGCCTTGCTCGCCCTGGCCTTGCTGGGCGGTTGCGCGGCACCCAAGACCGTCGATTACTCGGCCTACAAGCAGGCGCGGCCGAAGTCGATCCTGGTGCTGCCACCGATCAACGAGTCCCCTGAAGTGCAGGCCTCCTACAGCCTGGTATCGCAGGTGACCTACCCGTTAGCGGAAGCCGGCTACTATGTGATGCCGATTGCCCTGGTGGACGAAACCTTCCGCCAGAACGGCCTGACCACCGCCAACGATATCCAGGGCGTGCCGCCGGGCAAGCTGCATGAGATTTTCGGCGCAGACGCGGCGCTGTACATCACCGTCAGCGAGTACGGCACCAAGTACATGCTGATCACCAGCGACACCTCCGTGACAGCCTCGGCCAAACTGGTCGACCTGCGCACCGGCACCACCCTGTGGACCGGCTCGGCACGGGCGTCCAGCGAGGAAGGCAACAACAACGGCGGCGGCCTGGTGGGCATGCTGATCACTGCGGCGGTCAAGCAAGTGATCAACAGCTCCACCGACGCGGCGCATCCGATTGCTGGTATCACCAGCGCGCGCCTGTTGTCGGCCGGCCAACGCACCGGGATCCTGTACGGCCCGCGCTCGCCCAAGTACGGCTCGGACTGATCTGGACCAGTCACTGCCGCTCCAATGTGGGAGCGGGCTTGCCCGCGATAGCGGTAGGTCAGTCACCGTATGTATTGACTCGCCCACCGCTATCGCAGGTCAAGCCAGCTCCCACATAGGTTGAGTGACCAGACGCTAACCCGAATCCCGACGCTCCTACGTCTGACCTTGTGAACGCATCATTCACACACGAGGTTCAGCCCATGTCCCATCCTCTTCTCCTCCTGCGCCCCGCTGCCCAGGGCTTTGCCGTGACCTTGCTGGTGGCACTTGCCGGGTGTGGGCTGTCATCCCGTGACGAGGCCAAGGCGCCCGAAGCGGCTGCCGTCCCCGAACTGCAAAGCGTGCCTGTCCAGGCTCAGGGCGCCATGCTCAAAAGAATGGCGATGCCGGCACCGATGGCCATGCATGACGCTGTGGCGATGGAGTACCGCGCCGAGCCGCGTGAGCAGTATCAAAACCTGCCGGACAACCCAGTGCACAGCGTTGCCGAAACCCCGGTCTCGACCTTCAGCGTCGATGTCGACACGGGCAGCTATGCCAATGTCAGGCGTTTCCTCAACCAAGGCCAGCTGCCGCCCGAAGGTGCCGTGCGACTTGAGGAAATGGTCAATTACTTCCCCTACGACTACCCACTGCCGAGCGATGGCTCACCGTTCGGCGTGACCACCGAAGTCGCCGCCACCCCCTGGAACCCCAACACGCGCCTGCTGCGCGTCGGCATCAAGGCCTCCGAGCGTGCGGTGGCCGAATTGGCGCCGGCCAATCTGGTGTTCCTGGTGGATGTTTCCGGCTCCATGGACCGCCGCGAAGGCCTGCCGCTGGTGAAAAGCACCCTCAAGCTGCTGGTCGACCAACTGCGCGATCAGGACCGCGTGTCGCTGGTGGTATATGCCGGCGAGTCGCGGGTGGTGCTCAAGCCCACGTCCGGGCGTGACAAGGCAAACATCCGCAACGCCATCGAGCAACTGACCGCCGGCGGCTCCACGGCGGGCGCATCGGGCATCGAACTGGCCTATCAGATGGCCCGCGAAGGGTTTATCGACCAGGGTATCAACCGCATCCTGCTGGCCACCGACGGTGACTTCAACGTCGGCATCAGCGACTTCGACAGCCTCAAGCAGATGGCCGTGGACCAGCGCAAAAGCGGGGTATCCCTGACCACCCTGGGGTTTGATGTGGACAACTACAACGAGCACCTGATGGAGCAACTGGCCGACGCGGGCGATGGCAACTACGCCTATATCGACAACCTGCGCGAAGCGCGCAAGGTCCTGGTGGAGCAACTCAGCTCGACCCTGGCCGTGGTGGCGCGGGATGTAAAGCTGCAGGTGGAATTCAACCCGGCCCAGGTCAGCGAATATCGCCTGCTGGGCTATGAAAACCGCGCCTTGAAACGTGAGGATTTCAGCAATGACAAGGTGGACGCCGGCGAAATCGGTGCCGGGCATACCGTGACAGCGCTGTATGAAATCGTACCCAAGGGTTCAAAAGGCTGGCTGGAACCGCTGCGCTATACCCAGGCCAAGGCTGGCGAGGGCAATGCCACAGAACTGGCCATGTTGCGGGTACGCTACAAGCCGGCGGCGGGTGGTAGCAGTCGCCTGATCGAACACCCGATCAAGAGTGCTCAACACACGCCCAGCGACGACCTGCGCTTCTCGGCCGCCGTGGCCGCCTTCGCCCAACAGCTCAAGGGCGATGGCCGCTACACTGGCAGCATGAGCCTAAAAGACACCGCCGCCCTGGCCCGCTCGGCCCGCGGTGATGATCCCTACGGCCTGCGTAATGAATTTGTACAGTTGGTGGAGCTGGCCCAGAGCCTCAAACACTGATCTTGCACACGATACAGCTCTAATGGGGGAGCTGGCTTGCCCGGCTCCCACAGGTAATCTGCAGTGATCCATCGAAAGGAGTTCGCCACTTAACATGGCCGTACCAGATGATCCACCCAGCGACGAATCGCTGCTGGCCCGCTACCGCAGCGGCGATGCAGGCGCCTTCGAAATCCTTTATGCCCGGCACCGCCAGGGCCTTTACCGGTTTCTCGTGGGCCTCTGCAATAAGGCCGAACTGGCTGAGGAAATCTACCAGGACACCTGGCTCAGCCTGATCCGCAGCACTACCCAGCCACAAGGCCGCGCGAGTTTTCGTACCTGGCTGTTCCAGATTGCCCGCAACCGCCTGATCGACCATTGGCGCAAGCACGGCATCCACAACCCGCTGCACGACAGCTACGACGAACAACTGCACGCCCAGCCCGACACCGGCGCCGGCCCCGAGCAGCAACTGAGCCTGAGCCGCGACCAGGGCCGTCTCGATGCAGCGTTGCAAGACCTGCCCGAAGACCAGCGCGAAGTGTTTATGCTGCGCCTGCACGGCGACCTGGAACTGCCGCAAATCGCCGCCCTGACCGGCAGCCCACTGGAAACGGTAAAAAGCCGCTTGCGTTACGCCCAGCAGAAATTGCGTCGGCTGCTGGCCGAGGAGGTACCCGTATGACTGACTCCCGACACCCCCAGGATCCGACTGACGAAGGGCTGATCCAGCACTTTCGCCAACACAGCGCCAGCGAGCCGCCTGCGTCCCTCGACGCCTTCATCCTCGCTGCCGCCCGCCGCGAAGCACCGGCTCCCGGGCCAAACCTGTGGCAACGCTGGCTGCAAGCTTGCCAACGACCACGCTGGCAGATGGCGTTTGCCACCGTGGCCGGGGTCGCACTGATGATTGGCGTGGTAATGCGCTCGCCAGTACCTGATATCGACCTGCCCGAAGCCGCCGAATATGCCGCTGCGCCACCGCCGCAGGCACTGTCTGCCCCAGCCGCCCCCGCGCCCATGGCCCGTATGGCGATGGCACCACAGGCTGACAGCGCGTCGGTCCAGGCCGAGATGGCGGCGGTCGTGGCCGATGAGCCCGTGGCGAAAATGAGCAAGCAGATAGCCGCCAAACCGCAGTCCCTGGAGCAGGGGCTTGAGGAGATTGTGCATCTGCGCGAGGCGGGAGAGAGCAGGGCGGCGGATGAGAAGCTGCTGGCGCTGCACAAGCGCTTTCCTGACGAAGACCTGCCCGCCCGGTTGGAAGCGTTGCAAAAGCGTTGAACCCGCGCCCACCAAAAAGCCCCAGGTCTTGCGACCTGGGGCTTTTCGTCTGTATCTGCGGCTCCCGGCCCGATTTGAACTAAGACCTACAGGCAGCGGTTTTATAGGCTGTCTTGATACGCCACGACTTGGTCTTTGAGCCAGCTGTGCAGGGAGGTTAATTGCGCCGAACGTTTAATCCCCAGTGGCCAGACCAGGTAGTAGCTCGAAGAATGCGCCGGTTCGATGTCGGTGAGTTTGACCAGCTCCCCACGTTGAATCAGTGAATGGGCGATCGAGCGGCGCGTCAATGCGACGCCGTGCCCGAGCCGTACCGCTTCGAGCAGCAAGGTGGAGTCGGTGAACTCCAGCGAGGCGTGAGGGCGTTGCCCCTCCACGCCTGCGGCGCACAGCCAGGTTGCCCAGCTTTCACTGGCGTGTAGCAGTGGCTGCTCGAGGATGGCGTGCGGCGTGTCTGGCAATACACCGTGGTTGAAGTCGCGAGCAGCGACCACCAGCAATGAGTCGCTCATCAGTGTTTCGCAATGCATATCGGGCCATTGGCCGTGACCGAAGCGGATTGCGCAATTGACCAGGCCCTGTTCTAAACCGGCGAACGCCATGGTCGATTCCAATTTCAGGCGCAACCCGGGATGGGCACTCATAAAACCGTGCAAGCGCGGCAATAACCAGTGCATGGCATAGGAGGGCAGCACTGACAGGGTCAGTTGCGGGAAATTGCTTCTCGCCAGAAACTTCTCTGTGACCCCGGCGATTTCACCCAGCGCCTGCCTGATCTGGTAGGCATAAATGCGCCCCTCTTCCGTCAACACCAGGGAACGTCCGCTGCGCATCACCAAGGCAATACCCAAATACTCTTCAAGAGAGCCAATCTGATGGCTGACGGCACTGTGGGTCACGTGCAGCTCAACGGCCGCCAAATTCACCTTGCCCAGCCGGGCCAAAGCCTCGAAGGCGCGCAATGCGGCGAGTGGAGGGAGCTTCAATAGGTGAATTCCTTTCACGGAAAAGTCTAATAATAGCCGCTATACGTGAAGCGAGCGAGATACCGATAATAGCGACGATTTAATTATTTAAATAATGTCATGCTAATAAAGCGGGAGTTGTTCGCCATGATCAATGAAATCCAGTCGTTTCTGAAAAACTACTTTGATGTATTGCAAACCCAGGACTTGAATCTGTTTGATCGGGTCTTTCATCGGGGTTGCGTGTTATATAGCGCACAAGACTCGACCGTGGTCGTCCGGTCTTTTGATGAGTACAGGGCCATGGTTCAAGGCCGTCAGTCGCCACAGGAAGGTGGTTTTCCACAACTTGATGAAGTGTTGATGATTGATGTGATGTCTGCGGAAATGGCCATCGTTAAAGTGCGTTTGCGCCTATTCAATAACGTCATGGTCGACTACTTGAACTTGATGAAAGTCGATGGCCAGTGGATGATCTTCGCCAAGCTCTTTCACAAGGCCGGTGAAGTGACAACTCAGTAAGCTAACGGCCAGATGCAAAATGAGAACAAACTTATGTAGTGCACTCTTCGCGTTGCCAGTTTACGCACTCCAACTTACAACGCAAAAGCGCTTTGCCTAGTTGGATATGGCCGGCAGAAGAGTCTTTGTGACAGCGCCCACAAAAAAGCCCCAGGTCTTGCGACCTGGGGCTTTTTTCTGTATCTGGTGCACCCGGCGGGATTCGAACCCACGACCCCTGCCTTCGGAGGGCAGTACTCTATCCAGCTGAGCTACGGATGCTTGTGCGGGCGCCATCATACCCATGTCGACCTTGGGCGTCCATGCTGGTTTTTGGCCGTCTGCCGGTAGGATTCTGGAGCGGCGAGGCTCTGTACCGGGCGGTGTGCGTCCTTGGCGCTGAATCCGGCTGTTGTGCGCCTGTCAGAATAATTCGGCTAATGCGCCGTTTTCGTTCTTTTTTTCGAACAGACTATTGCCCTGCCCCCCCATTGATCCTAGGATTCGTTTGAGATTTCAAACGCTCTGTCTCCCGTGCGCGATGTTTCAGCTTGCGCCCAGTGACTGATTTCCCTGACGGCAGCCTTCGAGGCGCCTTTCAACAACTCTAATTTGCCCCGCGCGCGCGCGGTGCTGTTAAGGAAAGCCGACATGCAGCTTAAAGACACCCAGTTGTTCCGCCAGCAAGCCTTTATTGATGGCGCTTGGGTCGATGCGGACAACGGTCAAACGATCAAGGTCAACAACCCCGCGACTGGCGAGATCCTGGGCACCGTGCCGAAGATGGGCGCCGCCGAAACCCGTCGTGCCATCGAAGCCGCCGACAAGGCTTTGCCGGCCTGGCGCGCACTGACTGCCAAGGACCGTGCAAACAAGCTGCGTCGCTGGTTCGAGCTGATCATCGAGAACCAGGATGACCTGGCGCGTCTGATGACCCTGGAGCAGGGCAAGCCGCTGGCCGAAGCCAAGGGCGAAATCGTCTACGCCGCTTCGTTTATCGAGTGGTTCGCCGAAGAGGCCAAGCGTATCTACGGGGACGTGATCCCTGGCCATCAGCCAGACAAGCGCCTGATCGTGATGAAGCAGCCGATCGGCGTCACCGCCGCCATCACGCCGTGGAACTTCCCGGCCGCGATGATCACCCGTAAAGCCGGCCCGGCCCTGGCTGCCGGTTGCACCATGGTCCTCAAGCCTGCGTCGCAAACCCCGTTCTCGGCGTTTGCCCTGGCTGAGCTGGCCCAGCGTGCCGGGATTCCAAACGGCGTGTTCAGTGTGGTCTCCGGCAGCGCTGGCGATATCGGCAGCGAGCTGACCAGCAACCCGACCGTGCGTAAATTGTCCTTCACCGGCTCGACCGAAATCGGTCGCCAGTTGATGGCCGAATGCGCCAAGGACATCAAGAAAGTTTCCCTGGAACTGGGCGGCAACGCGCCGTTCATCGTGTTCGACGACGCCGACCTGGATAAGGCCGTCGAAGGCGCGATCATCTCCAAGTACCGCAACAACGGCCAGACGTGCGTGTGCGCCAACCGCCTGTACATCCAGGATTCGGTGTACGACGCGTTCGCGGAAAAACTCAAAGTGGCCGTAGCCAAATTGAAGATCGGCAACGGTCTGGAAGAAGGCACCACGACTGGCCCGCTGATCGACGAAAAAGCCGTGGCCAAGGTCCAGGAACACATCGCCGATGCCTTGAGCAAAGGTGCGACCCTGTTGGCGGGCGGTAAGGTTATGGAAGGCAACTTCTTCGAGCCGACTATCCTCACCAACGTGCCGAAAAACGCTGCCGTGGCCAAGGAAGAAACCTTCGGCCCGCTGGCGCCGTTGTTCCGCTTCAAAGACGAAGCCGAAGTGATCGCGATGTCTAACGACACCGAATTTGGCCTGGCCTCCTACTTCTATGCCCGCGACCTGGGCCGTGTGTTCCGTGTGGCCGAGGCCTTGGAATACGGCATGGTCGGCGTCAACACCGGGCTGATCTCCAACGAAGTGGCGCCGTTCGGCGGTATTAAGGCGTCGGGCCTGGGCCGTGAAGGCTCCAAGTACGGTATCGAGGATTACCTGGAAATCAAATACCTCTGCCTGGGTATCTAACCGGCAAGGTATCGCTGCAAACGCAAAGGGCACGAGAGCGCTGTCCCTTTGCGTGCTTCAAACCGTTATTCGAAGTGGCCGGGAAAGCTGTGGCAGTCGATCATCGCATGCTGCCGTAGTTGCCTCCCCGTCACGTATTCCTTGGACCACGCCACCCGATGAGTGGCGAATGAGGACTTTATGAGCAACAAGACCAACGCTTCCTTGATGAAACGCCGCGAAGCCGCTGTACCGCGCGGTGTTGGCCAGATTCACCCGATCTTCGCCGAATCCGCGAAGAACGCCACCGTGACTGACGTTGAAGGTCGCGAGTTTATCGACTTCGCCGGCGGCATCGCCGTACTGAACACCGGTCACCTGCACCCGAAAATCATCGCGGCCGTGACCGAGCAGTTGAACAAGCTGACCCACACCTGCTTCCAGGTCCTGGCTTACGAGCCGTACGTGGAGCTGTGCGAAAAAGTTAACGCCAAGGTGCCAGGTGATTTCGCCAAGAAAACCCTGCTGGTCACCACCGGTTCCGAAGCCGTGGAAAACGCCGTGAAAATTGCGCGTGCCGCGACTGGCCGTGCCGGCGTGATCGCTTTCACCGGCGCTTACCACGGCCGCACCATGATGACCCTGGGCCTGACCGGCAAGGTTGTACCGTACTCCGCTGGCATGGGCCTGATGCCAGGCGGTATCTTCCGTGCGCTGTACCCGAACGAGTTGCACGGCGTGAGCATCGACGACTCCATCGCTAGCATCGAACGCATCTTCAAGAACGATGCCGAGCCGCGTGATATTGCTGCCATCATCATCGAGCCGGTACAGGGCGAGGGCGGTTTCTACGTAGCGCCTAAAGCCTTCATGAAGCGCCTGCGCGAACTGTGCGACAAGCACGGCATCCTGCTGATCGCCGACGAAGTGCAAACCGGTGCCGGCCGTACCGGGACCTTCTTTGCCATGGAGCAGATGGGCGTTGCTGCCGACCTGACCACCTTTGCCAAATCCATCGCGGGCGGCTTCCCGCTGGCTGGCGTGTGCGGCAAGGCAGAATACATGGACGCCATTGCCCCAGGTGGCCTGGGTGGCACCTATGCCGGTAGCCCGATCGCGTGCGCCGCGGCCCTGGCCGTGATGGAAGTGTTCGAAGAAGAGCATCTGCTGGACCGCTGCAAGGCTGTTGGCGAGCGTCTGGTCACTGGCCTGAAAGCCATCCAGGCCAAGTACCCGGTGATCGGCGAAGTGCGTGCCCTGGGCGCGATGATCGCGGTCGAGCTGTTCGAGGACGGCGACAGCCACAAGCCGAACGCTGCTGCGGTGGCCGCGGTGGTTGCCAAGGCGCGTGACAAGGGCCTGATCCTGCTGTCGTGCGGCACCTACGGCAACGTGTTGCGCGTGCTGGTCCCGCTGACCTCGCCGGACGAGCAGTTGGACAAAGGTTTGGCGATCATCGAAGAGTGCTTCTCCGAGCTGTAAGTGCAGGTTGGCTGGATCGAAAAAAACCCGCTTCGGCGGGTTTTTTTGTGGGCTATGCACCTATTCAGGCCTTGTTCCTTGTACGCAGGCGCTTCCTTTGTCTAATGTGCAAGGATTGCCGATGGAGCGTGCTGCATGACTGCTGTTGATTTACCTGCTGTACCCCGTGTGCTGATTGCCGAGCCCGACCCTTGGTCGCGGGATCTGCTCAAGCAGGTGTTGTTGAATGTGCGCTGCGACGCGCGGCTGGATGTGTGCGCCGACGGGCAGCACGCCGCCGAGCTGCTGCGAGACAAATCCTACGATTTGATCATTGCCGATTGGGAGCTGCCGGGCGTTGACGGCCTGAGCCTGTTGCGCAGTGTGCGTCAGCGTCGGCGGGTGCCCGTGTTGCCGTTCATCCTGCTGAGTACACGCAATGACGGCGCCAGCGTGCGCGAGGTATTGCCGCTGGCGCCCACCGCCTACCTGACCAAGCCACTGAACATGGAGGGTCTTACGCAACGCCTGCAGGATTTGTTGCTCAACGAAGGCGAAACGGTGTATTGCGAACCCCCCGCCCTGGCGGCGGGCATGTCCTTGCCGGTGTTCCTGGAGCAGCGTCGCGAGCTGTCGGACGGCGCGCCGCTGCGGGTTGACGTCAAGGCGGCCGTGCAACGCAGCCTCGCGCCGCAAGGGCTGGATCTCAAGCAATTGGAAGAGCAGGTCAAGGTTGATCCACAGATCACCGCGGTGCTGATCGCCGCCGCCAACAGCGCCGGCCAGCACGGCACACCGGTGCAGACCCTGTCCATGGCGCTGCACAAACTGGCCGCCGGGCAGAGCATGAACCTGATCCTCGGCCTGGCCCTCAAGCACAACGTGATCCTCAGCGATGCCAGCCTGATGGAATACGCTGAGCGTTATTGGCAATTGTCCCAGCGGACTGCGCAATACGGTCGTTCACTGGCGCGCATGCTCGACCTGGAACACGAACGCTGTTACAGCGCCGGTATTCTCCATCGGTTGGGCGACCTCGCCCTGCTGCGCAGCTTGCAGGAGTGGCGCCAGGGTGGTGGTGAACTGGATGAGGCGTTGATTGGCGAGTCATTGGCCACCTTTGGCGCCAGCTATGGCTCGGCGCTGCGCACGCGCTGGCGCTTGCCCCTGGAGCTGCGCCAACTGATCGCGGCGACCTACTCCCTGGAAGGCGGGGTGTATTCCCGTGAGGCGCTGGTGATGAACATCGCGGCGCAACTGGCAGGGCTGACCGAGCATGAAGGGGTCGAGGCGTTGGCCAAGGGCAAGACGGCGAGGTTGCTCAAGGTCGGGTTTGCAGAGCTGACGCGTATCCGCAAGCCTGGGTAGGCGCTGTGTCTGGCAGCAACAATGCTGAATGTGCCGCCGCCATCGTAGCCTCGCTAAAGCTCGACAACTCCCACATTTGATTTGTGGTGTGTCCAGAACTCCCAGCCTGGTCGAGCTCCCACATGGGGTTTGTGGGGTATCCAGAATTCCCAGCCTGGTCGAGCTCCCATATGGGTTTTGTGGGGTATCCAGAACTCCCAGCCTGGTCGAGCTCCCACATGGGGTTTGTTGAGTATCCAGAACTCCCAGCCTGGTCGAGCTCCCACATGAGGTTTGCGGGGTATCCAGAACTCCCAGCCTGGTCGAGCTCCCACATGGGGTTTGTGGAGTATCCAGAACTCCCTGCCTGGTCGAGATCCCACATGGGGTTTGTGGGGTATCCAGAATTCCCAGTCTGGTCGAGATCCCCTGTGGGAGCGGGCTTGCCCGCGATGGCGGTGGTCCAGGCGCTATTTTTTAGGGCCGTGAAAGGGCAGGCATTCAGCCGACAATCACCCGGTTCTTGCCCTGGCGCTTGGCTTCATACATGGCCGCATCAGCCCGGGCGAACAGGCTATCCAGGGTAGCATCTGCGCCGGTGAGGCTGGCCAGACCCTGGCTGACGGTCACGCCATAGGGCCGGCCGTCATGGCTGAATTCCAGTTGGCGCACTTCCTGCCCCAGGCGTTCGGCGACCTGCATGGCCCTTTCCGGTTCGCACCCCGGCAGCACTGCAGCAAATTCCTCGCCGCCAATGCGCCCGAACAGGTCGCCACGGCGCAATACCCCGCGGCCGCTCTCGGCGATACGCAATAACACCTGATCGCCCTCCAGGTGGCCGTAGGTGTCGTTGATGGCCTTGAAGTTATCTATATCCAGCAACAGGAAGGCCAGGGGCAGGCCTTGGGTGCAGGCACGTTCGAATTCGTGATGGGCGCACTCGAAGAAATGGCGACGGTTGCTGCTGCGGGTTAGCACGTCGGTGGTGGCCAGGCGCTGCAGCTCGAGTTCCAGGTGCTTTTTTTCGGTGATGTCCTCAGCGATGCCCACCACAATCAACGGTTTCCCTGGGGTGGCCTGTTGGTTGGTAAAGCACTTGTCGCTGAGCCAGCGGATCTGCCCGTCTGCGGTGATGATGCGGTACTGGCGATTCTCGACCGCCCCCAGCTCCAGCACCTGGGCCAGGCTGTGCTCGGCGTAATGCTGGTCTTCAGGGTGGATGCTGTCGCGCCAGCCACGGTGCTCGGCCAACAGTAGGCTGGCCGAGCGCCCGAAGATGCGCTCATAGGCCGGGCTTACGTACAGCACGCGGCGGGTCTCCCACTCGATGGCCCAGAGCACGGCGTTCACACTGACCAGCAGCGAGCTCAACAGCTGTTCACGCTGGCTCAGACGCTCCACTTCGCCCTGGGCATGCATCAACGCCAGCAAGGTAGCGGCAGCCGGCCGTGACGTATCCGTTGAGTCAGGTGTGGTGGGGATCGGGGAGTCCGTTTCGTGGACCATCGGCACAATTCTCTCTGGACATGCCGCAGCATTGAACAGCAGTCAAAACAAGGCCCGCCAGGATGGCGAAGTGTTGTTTGAGAGAGGGGAATTGCAGCTAAGTTCCGTTATCAGTCGCGATTGAGACGGAATGTTCGGTGACTGTGAAATGGCGCCAAAAAACTGTGGAGCCGGTAAGGACTGGGCGTCCTCCCGGCTCCTGCAACACCTAGGCGTTTGCGGGGCGCAACGAGTAGGTTTTCAACTGGTGGGCAAAGTCGCGCAGGGATTGGATCCCGCTGGCCTCGGCCTCGTGCACCCACTCCTTGATGGCCGCGAGCATGTCATGCCCGTTGCTGCTGGTCTTGAGCCAGATCTGTTGCAGCGCCAGGCGCTTTTCGTAGATCACCTTCAAGGCCTGGCTGTGCTCCAGCATGCTCTGGATGCGCACATGGTGGCGCTCATCCAGCAGACTGGTTTCCCGTGACAGCAGGCGCTTGGCCCGGTGGAACTGGTGGCGTACCGAATGATCGACCTTCTCCAGCTCCTGCTTGACCAGCGGCGCAATCACCAACTTGCGGTACTGGGCCATGATCTGGAAGCGGTTGTTGAGGATCGCCATGGCGGTGTCCATGTCCAGGTGGCCCTTGCCTTCCACTCGATGGGCAATCGGCGCCACGCGCTGCACCTTGGCCAGGCGCAGGAAGCTGAACACTTGGATCCAGGCCCAGCCCAGGTCGAATTCCCACTTCTTCACCGACAGTTTGGCGGAGTTGGGGTAGGTGTGATGATTGTTATGCAGCTCTTCGCCACCGACGATGATGCCCCACGGCACCAGGTTGGTCGCCGCGTCGCGGCATTCGAAGTTGCGATAACCGATGGCATGCCCCAGGCCGTTGATCACGCCGGCGGCCCAGAACGGGATCCACATCATCTGGATCGCCCAGATGGTGATGCCGATGGTGCCGAACAGCAGCACGTCGATAACGCCCATGAGGGCCACGCCCAGCAGCGGATAGCGGGTATAGAGCTTGCGTTCGATCCAGTCGTCCGGGCAGTTCTTGCCGTAGATGCGCAGGGTCTCGGGGTTTTCCGCCTCGGCGCGGTACAGCTCGGCACCTTTGCGCAGGACCGTGGACAGGCCCTTGATCACCGGGCTGTGGGGATCGTCGACGGTTTCGCACTTGGCGTGGTGTTTGCGGTGGATAGCGGTCCATTCGCGAGTATTCTGCGCCGTGGTCAGCCACAGCCAGAAGCGAAAGAAGTGTTTCAGGCCAGCATTGAGCTCCAGGGAGCGGTGGGCTGAATAGCGGTGTAGATAGACCGTGACACCGATAATGGTCACGTGGGTCATCAACAGAGTGACTGCCACCAGTTGCCAGGCTGACAAGTCAAGAAAACCGTTGTACCACATAGGCTGTATGGCCCTCAGATAAAGATAAGAACAACTGACGCATTATCACTTAGCCTACAGATAAAACCAGTCACCCTTTCAGATAGGAGTGACGAGATGTTACTTGTCCTATAATCCGCAGCCTCTGTAGGGCGATTCTGTTTTTTAGTAAGGATTACTAGTCATATGCTGCTTTCATACCGAGGTGCCCTACGTGCAGGGCTGGTGTACTTGTTGCTTTCGGTCTTGTGGATACAGCTCAGTCAGCAGGTATTTAACAATTTTATCGATGAACCCAAGGAAATGATTCACTGGCAGATGCTGCGCGGCTATCTGTGGGTGACCCTCAGCGCCCTGTTTATTTTCCTGTTGTGCGCCCGCAGTGCGCGGGCCCATCGCATCCAGCAACCCTTGACGGAAAATCGCGAGCGCCTGCGCCAGGCGGCGGCGGTGTTCGATTGCACCCGCGAAGGGGTGCTGGTCACCGACGCCCGCGGGCAGATAGTCCACGTCAACCGCGCGTTTATTGAAATCACCGGTTACCAGGTGGAAGACGTGATGGGCCACCAGCCGAGCCTGTTCAAGTCCGGGCGCCATTCGCCGGATTTTTATGAGCAGATGTTTCGCGCCCTCAACCAAGAGGGCGAGTGGAGCGGCGAGATCTGGAACCGCCGTAAAAGCGGGGAAATTTATCCACAGTGGCAAACCATCCGTGTCATCCACGATGACCAGGGCCGGGTCAGCCATTACGTGGCGGTGTTTTCTGACATCAGCGCCATCAAGCACTCCGAGCACGAACTGGCGCACCTGGCCCACCACGACCCGTTGACCGACCTGCCCAACCGCCTGTTGTTCACCGACCGCGCCGAGCAGGCGCTGGCCTCGGCGCAGATTCACAAGCGTGGCTGTGCGCTGTTGATGCTGGATCTGGACCACTTCAAGATCATCAACGACAGCCTGGGTCACAATGTAGGCGACCAGTTGCTCAAGGCTGTGGGCGAGCGCCTGCAGGGCTTGTTCGGTCCCGGCGTGACTTTGGCGCGCCTGGGTGGCGATGAGTTCGCGGTGCTGGCGGAAAGTTGTCCACAGGTGGTCCAGGCGGCCGCCCTGGCCCAGCGCATCATTGACAGCATGAAGCAGCCGTTCGTGTTCAACGGCCACCAGCTGTTTGTCAGCGTCAGTATCGGCATCAGCCTGTTCCCCAGCGATGCCCTGAGTGCCGAACAGCTGCTGCGCAACGCCGACTCCGCGTTGTTCAAGGCCAAGAGTTCCGGGCGCGAAGGCTACGCCCTGTACACCGAGGAACTGACCGCCCACGCCCAGCACCGGATCGAGATCGGCAATGAGCTGCGTCGCGCCCTCGATCAGCAAGAGCTGCGGGTCTACTACCAGCCGGTCCACGACCTGCAAACCAGCCGGATGATTGGTGTGGAAGCCCTGGTGCGCTGGCAGCACCCGCTGCGCGGCCTGGTGTCACCGGCAGAATTTATCCCGATTGCCGAACGCACCGGGTTGATCGCCGAGATTGACGGCTGGGTCATGGAGCAGGCCTGTCGCCAGATGTGCCAGTGGCTGGCAGACGGCAAGAACCTGTCCTTTATGGCGGTCAATATCTCCAGCCGCCTGTTTGCCCGCCACGAATTGTTCGAGCAGGTGGCCAAGGTGCTGCACGACACCGGCCTGGACCCGGCGAAGCTGGAACTGGAAGTCACCGAAAGCGCAGTGATGGACGACCCGGAAGTGGCCCTGGAACAACTGCACCGCCTGCGCGAACTGGGCCTGAGCCTGGCTATCGACGACTTCGGCACTGGCTATTCGTCACTGCTGCGCCTCAAGCGGTTGCCGGTGCAGAAGCTGAAAATCGACCAGGGCTTCGTCGCCGGCCTGCCGTGGGATGAAGACGATGCGGCGATTGTGCGGGTAGTCATCGCCCTGGCGCAGAGCATGGGTATGCAGGTGCAAGCCGAGGGTATCGAGCAGATGGAACAGGCGCGGTTCCTGTTGAATCACCAATGCGACCTGGGCCAGGGCTACTGGTTTGGCCGGCCGATGCTGGCGGCAGAGATTGATTGGGCCCTAGCCCCCGCCATCCACTAACCCCACCCCCCGGGGTTGGAATGCAATAAAAAATGTGGGAGCGGGCTTGCCCGCGATAGCGGTGTATCAGTGCCAGATTTACTGGCTGACACTCCGTCATCGCGGGCAAGCCCGCTCCCACATTTTTATCTGCGCACGCCTTAACGTCGTGTCCTGCCTGAAAATTCTTTCTGGTTATATAAACATTCTTAAATAGTATTTTTAAGAATATCCGCGCTTATCTACTATCGCCCTCACGCCGCAAGCAGTGCCGCCACTGCCAGGCACTTCTCATTTCAGGAGCACGACCATGAGCGCATCTCTACGCAGCGTTGACGGCCAGGACGAAGCAGCCATTTTGCGCGAGATCCAAAGCGCATTGCGTGACCTGCGTTTCGGCGCAGTGGAAATCACCGTACACAACGCCCAAGTGGTGCAGATCGAACGTAAAGAGAAATTCCGCTTGCAGAGCCCGGGCAACAAAACGAGCTGAGCCAAGACGGCGCTTCGATTGCAGGACCCGTACTTATAAGAAAAGCCAACACCCAAGAATTTCAGGAGCTTGTCTATGTCGTCGATTCGCCGTTACGCCCTGGCCGCCCTCGCCAGCGCCGTGTTTGCCGGTTCCGCAGTGGCCAAGGATTACGAGCTGCTTAACGTTTCCTACGATCCGACCCGTGAGCTGTACCAGGAGTACAACGCCGAATTCACCAGTTTCTGGAAAAAGGCGCACCCTGGCGACAACGTCAAGATCCAGCAATCCCACGGTGGTTCGGGCAAGCAAGGCCGGGCGGTGATCGACGGCCTGCGCGCCGACGTGGTGACCCTGGCCCTGGCCGGCGACATCGACGAAATCGCCAAGCTGGGCAAGACCCTGCCAGAGAACTGGCAGACCCGCCTGCCTGAAGCCAGCACGCCATACACCTCGACCATCGTGTTCCTGGTGCGCAAGGGCAACCCCAAGGGCATCAAGGACTGGGGCGACTTGATCAAGAACGACGTCTCGGTGATCACGCCGAACCCGAAAACCTCCGGCGGCGCCCGCTGGAACTTCCTCGCCGCCTGGGCCTATGGCCTCAAGGCCGGTGGCAGCGAAGCCAAGGCCCAGGAATACGTGAAAGCGCTGTTCAAGCACGTGCCGATCCTCGACACCGGTGCGCGCGGTTCGACCATCACCTTCGTCAACAACGGTCAGGGTGACGTGTTGCTGGCCTGGGAAAACGAAGCGTTCCTGGCCCTCAAGGAAGATGGCGGCGCTGACAAGTTCGACATCATCGTGCCGTCCCTGTCGATCCTCGCCGAGCCGCCCGTGGCCGTGGTCGACAAGAACGCCGAGAAAAAGGGCAACACCGAAATCGCTACGGCGTACCTCAACCACCTGTACAGCCCGGCTGGCCAGGAAATCGCGGCGAAGAACTTCTACCGCCCGCGTGACAAGGATGTGGCCGCCAAGTACGCCCAGCAGTTCCCGAAACTGGAGCTGGTGACTATCGACAAAGACTTCGGCGGCTGGAAAACTGCCCAACCGAAATTCTTCAACGACGGTGGCGTGTTCGACCAGATCTACACTGCCCAATAACCAACACGGCCTCCCTGTGGAATGCGGCTTGTGTGGGAGCGGGCTTACTCGCGAAAGCGGTATGTCAGTCACTAAATGCGTTGACTGGCACACCGCTTTCGCGAGCAAGCCCGCTCCCACATGAGTTCGTTCCTGCAGTGGTATTGAACTGTTAACCAAGGACTTTTATGTCGCGTCGTATCTCCCCCGTCATACCCGGCTTCGGGCTGACGCTGGGCTACACCTTGGTGTACCTCAGCCTGATTGTGCTCATACCGCTGGCGGCCATGTTCGTCCACGCCGCCCAACTCACCTGGGATCAGTTCTGGGCCATCATCTCGGCGCCGCGGGTCTGGGCAGCCTTGAAGTTGAGCTTCAGTACCGCCCTGTATGCCGCGCTGATCAACGGCGTGATCGGTACGCTGCTGGCGTGGGTGCTGGTGCGCTACACCTTCCCTGGGCGCAAGATCATCGACGCGATGATCGACCTGCCGTTTGCCCTGCCCACCGCCGTGGCCGGTATTGCGCTGACTGCGCTGTACGCGCCGTCCGGCCTGGTCGGCCAGTTCGCCACCGACATGGGCTTCAAGATCGCCTACACCCCGCTGGGCATCACCCTGGCCCTGACCTTCGTCACGCTGCCTTTCGTGGTGCGTACGGTGCAGCCGGTGCTGGCCGATATCCCCCGGGAAATCGAAGAAGCCGCCGCCTGCCTGGGCGCCAAGCCCTGGCAGGTGTTTCGCTACATCCTCGTGCCGGCGCTGCTGCCGGCCTGGCTGACCGGGTTCGCCCTGGCGTTCGCCCGAGGTGTGGGTGAGTACGGTTCGGTGATTTTCATCGCCGGTAACATGCCGATGAAAACCGAGATCCTGCCGCTGCTGATCATGGTCAAGCTCGACCAATACGACTACACCGGCGCTACCTCCATCGGCGTGCTGATGCTGGTGGTTTCCTTTGTCCTGCTGCTGCTGATCAACTTGTTGCAGCGGCGCATCGAACACCCATAAGGAGGCGCGGAACATGTCCCAATCGTCTATTTCCGCCGCGTCTTCGGCCAATGCTGCCCGCCGTGGCAGTGCGGTGTCGCGACGCATCCTGATCGGCCTTGGCTGGCTGATCTTCGCTTTGTTCCTGCTGTTGCCGCTGTTTATCGTGGTGTCCCAGGGCCTCAAGCTCGGCCTGGGCGCGTTCTTCGCCGCGATCTTCGAGCCGGACGCGCTGTCGGCCTTGAAGCTGACGGTGATTGCGGTGCTGATTTCGGTGCCGCTCAACCTGGTATTCGGCGTCAGTGCGGCCTGGTGCGTGAGCAAGTACTCATTCCGTGGCAAAAGCATGCTGGTGACCCTGATCGACCTGCCGTTCTCGGTCTCGCCGGTCATCGCCGGTCTGGTCTATGTGCTGATGTTCGGTGCCCAGGGGTTCTTCGGCCCGTGGCTGCAGGATCACGATATCCAGATCGTCTTCGCCTTGCCGGGCATCGTGCTGGCGACGATCTTCGTCACCGTGCCGTTCGTGGCCCGTGAACTGATCCCGCTGATGCAGGAGCAGGGCACCCAGGAAGAAGAAGCCGCACGCCTGCTGGGCGCCAATGGCTGGCAGATGTTCTGGCATGTCACCGTGCCCAACATCAAGTGGGGCCTGATCTACGGCGTGGTGCTGTGTACCGCGCGGGCGATGGGTGAGTTTGGCGCGGTGTCGGTGGTGTCCGGGCACATTCGCGGCGTGACCAACACCCTGCCGCTGCACGTCGAGATTCTCTACAACGAATACAACCACGTCGCCGCGTTTGCGGTGGCGAGTCTGTTGCTGATCCTGGCGCTCTTCATCCTGCTGCTCAAGCAGTGGAGCGAGAACCGTATTAACCGCCTGCGCGCCGGTGCGGCTGAGGAATAAGTCATGTCGATCGAAGTCCGTAACGTCAGCAAGAACTTCAACGCCTTCAAGGCCCTGGACAGCATCAACCTGGATATCCAGAGTGGCGAGCTGGTGGCTTTGCTTGGCCCCTCCGGCTGCGGCAAGACCACCTTGCTGCGCATCATTGCCGGCCTGGAAACCCCGGATGCCGGGAGCATCGTGTTCCACGGTGAAGACGTGTCCGGCCACGATGTGCGTGATCGCAACGTCGGCTTTGTGTTCCAGCACTACGCGCTGTTCCGCCACATGACCGTGTTCGACAACGTCGCCTTCGGCCTGCGCATGAAGCCGAAGAACCAGCGCCCGAACGAAACCCAGATCGCCGCCAAGGTCCACGAACTGCTGAACATGGTGCAACTGGACTGGCTGTCGGATCGCTACCCGGAACAACTCTCCGGCGGCCAGCGCCAGCGGATCGCCCTGGCCCGTGCCCTGGCGGTGGAGCCCAAGGTACTGCTGCTCGACGAGCCTTTCGGCGCCCTGGACGCCAAGGTCCGCAAGGAACTGCGCCGCTGGCTGGCACGCCTGCACGAGGACATCAACCTGACCTCGGTGTTCGTGACCCACGACCAGGAAGAAGCCATGGAAGTCGCCGACCGCATCGTGGTGATGAACAAAGGCGTGATCGAGCAGATCGGCTCACCGGGCGACGTCTACGAAAACCCGGCCAGCGATTTCGTCTATCACTTCCTCGGCGACTCCAACCGCCTGCACCTGGGTGAAGACCAGCACCTGCTGTTCCGCCCCCACGAAGTGTCGTTGTCACGCCATGAACTGGAAGACCACCATGCTGCGCAAGTGCGCGACATCCGCCCGCTGGGCGCCACCACGCGGGTCACGCTGAAGGTCGAAGGCCAGAGCGAACTGATCGAAGCGGAAGTGGTGAAGGATCACGACAGCCTGACCGGGCTGGCGCGGGGCGAGACGTTGTTCTTCAAGCCCAAGGTCTGGCAAAAGGCTTAAAAAAATTGCAAAAAATCTGTGGGAGCGGGCTTGCTCGCGAACGCGCAGTGTCAGTCACTGGATGTACCGACTGAACCACCGCTTTCGCGAGCAAGCCCGCTCCCACATTTGGATTACCGGTGCTTCTCAGACCGTGGCGTTCTTGTGACGCGCGCGCACCGGCCCCGCCCGCTCTTCAATCTGCCGCTTGAGCTCATGGCGCAACCCCAGCAGAAACGCCAGCTCCGCCACCACAAACAACGGCCCCACGATCAGCCCGGACACGTCATCGACGAACGCAGGCTTGCGCCCCTCGTAGTAGTGGCCGACAAACTGGATCACCCAGCCCAGCACAAACAGGCCGATACCACTGCTGAGCCACACCAGCGTGCTTTGCGCCGCCAGCACATGCCCGGCCCACACCGACAGGCCCATCAGCACGCTCATCAACACCCCCAGCGCCAGTTCCAGGCGCAGGTAGAACCCCGCAGAAAACAGTGCCAGCAGCACCGCCGGTGACAGCCACAGGCCGGTCACTTGCCATTCGGGGCGTGACAGCAGCACGGCGACGGCCACCACGATCATGGGGATGCCGATAAAGTGGCTGGCGATGTTGCGGGGGTCGCGGTGGTAGGCGGCGTATTGGCTCAGATGGTCGACGAGGCTTTTCATTGTTATTCCTCCTGTAGGATGCTTGATCATGCCCTGTAGGACTGCGACAAACTGTCAACTGGGCGACAATCTTTGGAGTTCTCATGGACGCAGAGTCTTGGCATGGGCGCCTGTCCAGCGGCCACTGGTACCGCCATCTGCCTGCTCCCTTGCAGCATAGCTTGCTGGCCAACGCCCGCGTGCGGCAGCTGGCGGCGGGGCAGGTGCTGTTCAAGCGCGGCGACCCACCGTGCGGCTTGTATGCGGTGCTCGATGGCAGCCTGCGCATCAGCGCGGTGAACGAGCAGGGCAAGGAAGCGTTGTTGAGCCTGGCGCAAGCGCCTTTCTGGTTTGGCGAAATCGCCGTGTTCGACGGCCTGCCACGCACCCACGACGCTTGTGCGGTCGGGCCTTGCACGCTGTTGCAGGTCCCGCAGTCGGCGATCCTGCACTTGCTTGCGCAAAGCCCGGCCTATTGGCGGGACATGGCGTTGTTGATGAGCCAGAAGTTGCGGCTGACCTTTATCAATATCGAGCAGTTGAGCCTTGCGCCCGCGTCGGTGCGGGTGGCCCATCGGTTGTGGATGATTGCCGAGGGTTATGGCGAGATCGACGGCTCGCGGCGTGTGGTGCAATTGGCGCAGGAGGATTTGGCGGCGATGCTGGGGGTGTCGCGCCAGACCACCAATGCGCTGCTCAAGGCGTTGCAAGAGCAGGGCGTTGTGCGGTTGGGGTATGGGGAGATTGAGATACTCGATGCCCAGCGGTTGCGGGAGATGGCGCAGGGGTAGGCGGTGCCTGTAGCGGCCCTTTCGCGAGCAAGCCCGCTCCCACATCCGACCACATTCCAAAGAATGTACTCGGTCAAATGTGGGAGCGGGCTTGCTCGCGAAAGGGCCCTCCCAGGCACTAAATAACCTCAGTCCGGCTGAAACGGCGAAGCACTCAGCACCACCCCGGTCTCCTCCACATACTGTTGCCAATGGCCAATCAAGGTCGCCAGCTTTTCCGGCTGGCTCGACGCCAGGTCATGGATCTCTCCGGGATCCCTGCCCAAGTCATACAGCTGCCAGGTCGCCGGCCCCAAGGGCCCGGGGATGTACACCGCCTTCCACTGCCCCTGGCGAATCGCCCGGCGCCCGAACAGCTCCCAACCGGTGACGGTGTGTTCATCGTGCACCTGGCGCGCTACGACTTCTAGCCAGGGACGGTGGCGCTGCGGTAGGTGGCCGGGCTGAAGACCCGGGTCACCATCAGCATCGCGATCACCGTCACGGCCAGCACCACCCAGGCGCTGACAAAACTGCCGGTGAGTTCGCGCAGCCAACCGGTCATCCATGGCGACACAGCATTGATCAGAAAACCCACGCCCTGCACGAATGCCGCCAGTTGCCCGGCTTCCCGTGGGTCGCGGCGATGGTCCAGGGTCAACAGCAGGCTCAGGGCAAAGCACGCCCCCAGGCCGAAGCCGATCAGCGCCACCCACAGGTGCGGGTATTGCAGCGGCGCCAGCAGCAGGCCGAGGTAGCCCACGGTCTGGGCCAGCAGGCTGATGGTCAGCAAGGGCCTGCGGTCGATACCGCGTTGCGCCAGCGCCGGCATCAACAGTGCGGCGATCACCTGGAAAATCGTCATGAACGCCAGCAGCGAGCCGCTGGGCAGCACGCCCCAACCCAGTTGCTGGTAGTACGCCGGCAGCCACGCCACCATGCTCATGTACCCGCAATTCACCAGGCCGAAATACAGCGCCAGCAACCAGGCACGGCGATTGCGCAGGCCCTTGAGCGGCGCCGTCGCCTGCAGGTTTTTCGCCGCGCCCAACGGCAGCCATGCCCACAGCAGCAACGCGCCGAGCGCCGGCAGCAGCCAGATGCCGAGGCCGGCCTGCCAGTGCTGGAAATGGCTGGCCACCAGCGGGCTGAGCAGCGCCGCCAAGCCACCGCCCCCCATCAACGAGGCCGAATACACCCCCATCGCCAGCGGCACCCGGTGGTGGAACTGGCGCTTGATCATCGCCGGCACCAGCGCCTGGATCAGCGCCACCCCGGCCCCGCCCAGCAAGGCCGTGGCCAGCAGCGCCGGTGCCTGACCCAGCAGCCAGCGCGCCAGGCACGCCAGCAGGATCATCATCAAGCCCAGGGCAATCCCGCGCCGCTCGCCCAACTGCGCTTCGACGCGGATGCCCACCAGCGCCACCAAACCCATGCACACCACCGGCAGGCTGGTGAGCAGGGCACTGCTCTGGAAACTCAAGCCGGTGGCCAGGCGGATTTCCCCGAGCAACGGGCTGATAGAGCTGAGGATCGGCCGCAGGTTGAGGCCCAGCACGACCAGCAGGCCCCAGCCGGCGAGGGATTTATTCAGGGTCATGCAGGGTCTTCCATTGGCGGTAAAGGGCTTGCATGGCCGGCACCGGCAGGTGCTCGACGGGCAGTTGCTGGGCGGTCAATGGCAGGCTCATCTGTTGGTAAATCGCTGCGGTCGACAGGCCAAAAGGTGCCGCCATTTCATTGCTCGCGGCAAACACCACGCGGGACACGCCGCACAGGTACATCGCGCCCAGGCACATCGGGCACGGCTGGCCGCTGGCGTAGATCACACAGCCTTCAAGGCGCGTACCGAGCTGTTGGCTGGCGCGGCGCATGGCGAGCATCTCGGCATGGGCGGTGGGGTCCTGGTCGAGGTGGATCTGGTTGACCGCTTCCACCAGCACTGCACCGTCCTTGACCAGGACGGCGCCAAACGGCCGTCCACCCTGGGCCACGTTGTCCTGCGCCAGGGCCACGGCGCGCTGCAGCCAGGCTTGATCGCTCTGTGAACTCATTGCGCACCTGCTGCTTGCAGGCGTTGGGCGATGGCGACCTGACCACGTTTTTGCGCCTGTTGCAGTGGGCTGACGCCGTCGCGGTCGGGCAGGTTCACGTCGGCGCCGGCAGCGATCAGCATGGCGACGATTTGCTGATGCGGCGGCCCGCCGTCCGAGAGCACGATGGCTTCCATCAGGCCGGTCCAGCCCAGGCGGTTGACGTGGTTGACGTCGACTCCAGCGTCGATCAGCAGGCGCACGGTTTGCACGTGCCCGCGCTCACAGGCAGGAATGAGGGCGGTGCCACCGTAGCGATTGGTGCTCTTGAGATCGGCGCCATGGGCCAGGGTCATGGCCAGGATCTGATCGTGGCCGCTGGCGCCGGCCAGCAGGTAGGGGCTGTCTTGCATCAGGTTCTTGCGGTTCACATCAGCCCCGGCTTCGATCAGGGCGCGGGCGATGTCGATGCGATTGGCCTGGGTGGCCAGCAACAGCGGGGTGCTGCCATCAATGGCGCGGACATCAAGGTCAACGCCCTTGGCCAGCAACTGTTCGACCTGTGCCAACTGCCCGCCGCGCACGGCGTCGAGCAGATCTTTATCGGCCGCCATGGCGCTACTCGCCACCATCAACCCCAGCGCCAGCACGGCGGTTTTGAAAGGAATGGGCCATGCCATGGGAACCTCGCTTCAGTGCAATGAACGCGAAGTATGGCCACCGCCTGGGGTATTCTGAAATTAAATATAACCATGCCAACCAGTGGCAAATGAGATGGTGGTGCCCATGTTCGACCCCGTGCTGTTGCGCAGTTTTGTCGCCGTTGTCGATTGTGCGAATTTCACCCGCGCCGCCGAACGCCTGCACTTGACCCAATCCACGGTCAGCCAGCAATTGCGCCGTCTGGAAGACAGTGTCGGCTGCCGCTTGCTCGACCGCGATCAGCGCCGGGTGGTGGCGACGGTCGAGGGCGAGCGCTTGCTGGCCTATGCACGGCGCATCCTGGCACTCAACGAAGAAGCCGCCGATGTGCTGATCAACCAGCAGAGCGACGGCGTGCTGCGCCTGGGCGTGCCCGAAGACTTCGCCGCCGAGCGCCTGATGCCGTTGCTCTCGGCGTTTGTCGTTGCCTATCCACGGGTGCGCCTGGAGGTCACCAGCGGTCTGGGGCCGGCGCTGCTGCGCCAGTATCGCGGCGGTGAGTTCGATGTGTTGCTGGTCAAGCAGATGGGCGACAGCGACGACTGCCTGGCCTCCTGGCCGGAGCCGTTGTGCTGGGTCGACAGTCGCCACATGCCGGCCCTGGGCCGCGACCCATTGCCCTTGGTGGCGTTCCCGGTGGGCGGTCTGTACCGCAATGAAATGCTCCAGCATCTGGAGGTCGGTGGCTGGCGCTGGCGCATTGGCTATTCCAGCGCGAGCCTGGCCAGTGTGTGTTCGGCGGTGGCGGCGGGGTTGGGCATCAGCCTGCTGCCTGAGCGAGTGGTGCAGGCCGGGCATGTGGTGCTCGGCGCCGACAGTGGTTTGCCCGCGGTGCAGGGCGTGCGGCTGGCGTTGTATGGGCGCAATGGGATGGGGGCGGCGGGGCAGAGCCTGCAGGGGCAATTGTGGGATTTATGCGAGGCCAACCCGCGCTGAGGCATGCCTTTGAGGAATATTTTGCAGGCGCGTAAAGCATCCTGAAGCCGCCGTGAAGGCATTTTAGTGGGCCTGTTGACGCTGGCGCTGCATGGCGCGGTGATCTACTGGGTCAGCCAGAGACCGGTGCCGGTACTGCCGATTGTGCCGCCGGAAGTTCCACCGATGAGCCTCGGTTTTCCCCTGCCGGCGCCGGGGTCTTCAGCCAACGCCGCGTACCTGAAGACCCCGGCTTTATTGAAGTGATTGTGTTTTTGGTTATTAATAAATAGCTTCTTATTCCTTAACGAATATATGCCCCGTCCCTATACTGGTCAGCAACGTTAAACGCTGCAGGAGGGCACACCCATGCACAGCGAGTTGATCCGTTACCTGATCGTGCCGGGCTGGCAAGGATCGCCAGAAGATCATTGGCAAACCCATTGGCAGAACAGCCTGCCCAACAGCGCCCGGGTGGAGCAGGCCGACTGGTTGACCCCGCGCCGTGAAGACTGGGTGGCGGCCCTGGCCGAAGCCATTGCGGCCGACAGTACCCCGGTGATTCTTATCGCCCACAGCCTGGGTTGCATCACGGTGGCGCACTGGGCGGCCAGCGCGCCGTTGCAGTTCCTGCGCCAGGTGCGTGGGGCCTTGCTGGTGGCCCCGGCAGATGTCGAGCGCCCGGCGTGTGCGCCGGCTTTGCGCAACTTTGCACCGATTCCCCGTGACCTGTTGCCGTTTCCCAGCCAGGTCGTCAGCTCCGACAACGACAGTGCGGTCAGCGCCCCTCGGGCCCTGGAGCTGGCGCGTAACTGGGGGGCTGAAGCCGGGATTCTCGCAGGTGCCGGGCATATCAACGTGAAGTCCGGCCACCAGCGCTGGGAGCAGGGTTTCGCCTACCTCTATCGCCTGCAAAACCGTCTGGAGCATCACTCCCGACGCCGCGCCTAATACCTTTTCAACGCCCCGTCCCTTGAATGGAAACGGGGCGGGAGCCTGCCATGAGCCTGCATGAAACCTTCGGCCAGCCGTTGCTGACCTTCCCCGACGCCGAAAAAAGCCCCTTGAGCATCCGCGCCAAGGCGCTGGTATTTGTCGACCCCCGTTCCCGGCAACTGCGCGAAGACCTCGAAAGCCTGGCCCCGCGTGCCTTGCCCGTACTGATTCGCGGCGAAACCGGCAGCGGTAAAGAGCTGCTGGCGCGCCATGTCCATCGCGGCAGTGACCGCAGCGGCTTGTTTGTGTCGGTCAACTGCGGTGCGATCAGCCCGACTTATGCCGATGCCGAACTGTTCGGCTATGCCGCCGGCAGCCACAGCGGCGCGGCCAGCAGCCGGGCCGGTTGGTTCGGCTCGGCCAACGGCGGCACCTTGTACCTCGATGAGATCGGCGACTTGCCGCTGCCGATCCAGATCAAGCTGCTCGCCGCCCTGGAAAACCACGAAGTCACCCGCGTAGGGGCGCATCAACCGAGCCCGGTGGATGTGCGCCTGGTCGCCGCCACCAGCATCGACCTGGCCCAGGCCGTGGCCGTCGGCAAGTTCCACGAGCGCCTATTCCATTACCTCAGCGAAGGCCAACTGGAGCTGCCGGCGCTGCGCGAGCGCGTAGGCGACATCCTGTCCCTGGCCGAGTACTTCCTGGGCATCTACAGCCAGCGCCTGGACTTGCCGGTGCCGCTGATCAGTGAGGACGCGCAGCGGCTGCTGGAGCAACACAGCTGGCCGGGCAATACGCGGGAGCTGGAGAACGTGATCCACTTTGCGCTGCTGGTCAGCAGTGGCGATGAGATCCTGCCGGAGCATCTGAACCTGCCGGTGGCGTCGGTGGCGCAGATTGAGCAGCAGGTGCGACAGATCCTGAGCAGCGGCAGCGAAGTCGAGCGCGCAGCGTTGACGCGTCTGTTTCGGGGCTTGGGCTCTGTATGAACAAAATGGAATATCAACGTGAATAAAAGGTATTGTTCGGGAATAAAAAATATCGGTATTGTCCATTCCACGCCGCGATAGCACATCGCTGGCACCCCCATAAGAAGTGGCCGTCACCGACGTCCCGGATTTTCGATTAAGGACACTGCATGAAAAAGGTTCTGTTGTTCACCGCCCTGGCGGCTGCCCTGACTGCCGGTATCGCTCAAGCCAACGAAAAACTGGTGATCGCGGCCACGCCGGTGCCGCACGCCGAGATCCTTGAGCTGATCAAGCCGACCCTGGCCAAAGAAGGCGTGGACCTGGAAATCAAGGTCTTCACCGACTACGTGCAACCGAACGTGCAAGTGGCCGAGAAGCGCCTGGACGCCAACTACTTCCAGACCCTGCCGTACCTGGAAAACTTCAACAAGGGTAAAGGCACCAACCTGGTCACCGTGATTGGCGTGCACGTAGAACCGTTTGGCGGCTACTCGAAGAAAGTCACAAAGCTTGAAGACCTGAAAGACGGCGCCACCGTGGCCATTCCCAACGAAGGCTCCAACAGCGGTCGCGCCCTGTTGCTGCTGCAAAAGGCCGGCCTGATTACCCTGAAGGACCCGAAAAACGCCCTGTCCACGCCCAAGGATATCGCCAGCAACCCGAAGAACCTGAAGTTCAAGGAGCTGGAATCGGCCCTGCTGCCGCGCGTCCTGGACCAGGTTGACCTGGACATGATCAACACCAACTACGCCCTGGAAGCCGGCCTGAACCCAGCCAAGGATGCACTGATCATTGAAGGCGCCGACTCGCCGTACGTGAACTATCTGGTGGCTCGTCCAGACAACAAGGACAGCGTCGCGATCCAGAAACTGTCCAAGGCCCTGACCAGCCCTGAAGTCAAAGCCTTCATCGAGAAGAAATACAGCGGCGCGGTCTTGCCGGCGTTCTGATTTGCCAAACCCCCTTCAAGAAATGTGGGAGCTGAGCTTGTGTGGGAGCTGGCTTGCCTGCGATAGCATCACCTCGGTAATACTGATAAACCGAGGTGTCTGCATCGCAGGCAAGCCAGCTCCCACACAAGCCTGCTCCCACATTGGGTTGGTGTTATGCCTCTGAATCCCGGCGGTTGATCGCCCGCCGCAGCGCCACCAGCCACTTCACCAAGTCCTGCGGATCAATCGGTTTCGCCTCGTTCATCTGTCATTCCCTCGCTGGTTAAATGGCCCTCAGTCTGGCCATGCGCTGTCCTTCCTTGTGGTTCAGCGCTGAAAAAAGACCCTTCCTACATCCCCCAGAACAATAGCTGTCACCTGCCATCCCGGCGAATCCGCAGGTTAGCTTTTTGGGTGATATCAATATGCTATTTCGGTATTTAAATTTTGGTTTTTATACCTTTAAAGTCAGCGTCTGCCGACGTTACCGCGTCGAACCGGACTGCGTTTACGCCGCATTACCCCTGCGGCGCCCAGGACTTGAAATGACCTTAGACTACGCGTTTATCCTCAGCACCCTGCCGGCGTTTCTCAAAGCCGTGGGGGTAACCCTGCAAGTGGGCTTGATCGCCATTGGCACCTCGCTGCTGGTGGCGCTGATCAACGCGGCCCTGCTGGTGTTTCGCACGCCCTACCTGTCGCGCCTGGTGGCGCTGTATGTGGAACTGGCGCGTAACACGCCGCTGCTGATCCAGCTGTTCTTCGTGTACTTCGCCTTGCCGGCCCTGGGCTTGAATATCTCCGGGTTCTGGGCGGCGATCATCACCATGACCTTTTTGGGCGGCGCCTACCTCACCGAAGTGCTGCGCGCCGGTGTGGAAGCCGTGCCGCTGGCGCAGATCGAGTCGGGCAAGTCCATCGGCCTGTCCGACTGGCAGTTGCTGCGCCATGTGATCCTGCCCCAGGCCGGGATCCTCAGCCTGCCGGCGCTGTTCGCCAATTTCATTTTTTTGCTCAAGGAAACCACGGTGGTTTCGGCAGTGGCGGTGCCAGAGATTCTCTACACCACCAAAAGCTACATCGCCCTCTACTACAAGACTTACGAAATGCTCGCCGTGCTCACGCTGATTTGCGTGCTGCTGTTTTTGCCGCTGTCGCTGCTGCTCAGCCGTCTGGAAAGGAGGCTCCAGCATGGCCAGTTCGGGTCTTGAGTTGTTGTGGGTGTCGTTGCCGCAACTGGGCAAGGGCGCTGCGCAAACCCTGTCGATTTCGTTTTTGAGCATCGCCTTCAGCACGATTGGCGGGGTGCTGTATGGGGTGCTGCGCACCTTGAATGTGCGCGCGATCAACCTGTTGCTGCGCATTTACCTGGAGTTGTTCCGCGCGATTCCGGTGCTGGTGTGGCTGTATCTGCTGTTTTTTGGTCTGCCGATTTTCACCGGTCTGAGCATCCCCAGTTTCTGGTGCGCGGTGCTGGTGTTGTCGCTGTGGGGCGCCAGTGAAGTGGGCGAAGTGGTGCGCGGGGCCTTGCATTCGCTGCCGCGCGGGCAGCGGGAGGCGGGGCTGTCGATTGGCTTGTCGGCGCCGCAGCTCTACGGCTACGTGCTGCTGCCCCAGGCGCTCAAGCGCATGACGCCGCCGACCATCAACGTCTACACGCGGATCATCAAGACCAGCTCCCTGGCGGTGCTGATCGGCGTAGTGGATGTGATCAAGGTCGGCCAGCAAATCATCGAGCGCACCTATGAGTCGGTATTGATCTACGGCGCGCTGTTCCTGTTTTTCTTCTTTATCTGCTACCCGTTGTCGGCCGCCTCCAAGGTGCTGGAACGGCGCTGGGCCCAAGCATGAGCGCATTGATCGAGTTCCAGGGTTTCAATAAATTCTTCGGCGAACAGCAGGTGCTCAATGGCATCGACCTGAGGGTGCAAAGCGGCGAAGTGCTGGTGATCCTCGGCCCCAGCGGCTGCGGCAAAAGCACCTTGCTGCGCTGCCTCAATGGCCTGGAAGTGGCCCACAGCGGCAGCCTGCGCTTTGCCGGCAAACAGCTGTTGGATAAACACACCGACTGGCGCCAGGTGCGCCAGGACGTGGGCATGGTGTTCCAGAGTTACCACCTGTTCCCCCATATGAGCGTGCTCGACAACATCCTGCTGGGCCCGCTGAAAGTACAAAAGCGCGAGCCCCGCGAAGCCCGCGAGCAGGCGCAAAAACTGTTGGAGCGGGTGGGGCTCGCCGACAAGCGCGATGCCTTCCCGCGCCAGCTCTCGGGCGGCCAGCAGCAACGCATCGCCATCGTCCGTTCGCTGTGCATGAACCCCCAGGTCATGCTGTTTGATGAAGTCACCGCCGCCCTCGACCCGGAAATGGTCAAGGAGGTGCTGGAAGTGATTCAGGGCCTGGCCCGCGATGGCATGACCCTGCTGATCGTTACCCACGAAATGGCCTTCGCCCGCGCCGTCGCCGACCGCGTGGTGTTTATGGAGGCCGGCCGCATCCTCGAACACAACACCCCCGAGGCCTTCTTTACGAACCCGCAGACCGCACGCGCGCAGCAGTTCCTCGAGAAATTCTCGTTTGTTTCAACACTGCCCAAGAAAATCAAGGAACTGGAGCTGTCATGAAAACTGCCAAGTTGTTACTGCCGCTGCTCGGCCTGGCCTTACTGGCCGGCTGCAACAAAACTGAAGAACCGGCCAAACCCGCCGCTGCCGCGCCGGCGGCGGTGAGTTATATCGACAAGATCAAGGCTCGCGACAAGCTGATTGTCGGCGTGTTTACCGACAAGCCGCCGTTTGGCTTTGTCGATGAAGCCGGACGCTACGTCGGCTTCGATACCGATATCGGCCGCCGGTTTGCCAAGGACCTGCTGGGCGACGAGAACAAGGTCGAGTTCGTGGCCGTGGAACCGGCCAGCCGCATCCCGTTCCTGCAGAGCGACAAGGTCGACCTGATCCTCGCCAACATGACCGTGACCCCGGAGCGCAAGGAAGCGGTGGAGTTCACCAACCCCAACCTGAAAGTCGCGGTCCAGGCCCTGGTGCCTAACGACAGCGTGGTCAAAAGCCTCGACGACCTGGCGACCCGCACCACCATCGTCACCACCGGCACCACTGCCGATATCTGGCTGACCAAGAACCACCCGGACTGGAAACTGCTCAAGTTCGAGAAAAACACCGAGTCGCTACAAGCCCTCTCGGCTGGGCGTGGCGATGCCTATGCCCAGGACAACCTGGTGCTGTTCAGCTGGGCCAAACAGAACCCGGGCTACCGCGTGCTCGAACAGAAACTGGGTGATGAAGCACCGATTGCGCCGGCAGTGAAGAAGGGCAATATCGAACTGCGCGACTGGGTGAATGCCGAATTGGCGAAGTTGGGCGAAGAGAAGTTCTTGCTCAAGCTGTATGACCAGTACGTGCGCAAAGAACTGAGCGATGAGACCAAGCCTGAGAGTGTGATTGTTGAAGGGGGTAAGTGGCAGGGTTGATCCCCGGCCTCTGTGTTGTTTGATCTACTGCCATCGCGAGCAAGCCCGCTCCCACATTTGCATGTATTCACTAATCAAATGTGGGAGCGGGTTTGCTCGCGATGGCGGCAGTACAGACGCCGCTTACTGAGGCCAATGCCAGGCCGGCTCATCCAACACCCGCTGCCCCACAATCTGCGTCTGCCCCAGCACCTTCTCCAGCACAATCGAATTGCATCCCTCATCCTGCTGCAACGCCGCAATCAAGCGGCTGGCATGGGACACCACCCACACCTGGCAGTGCTTTGATGCCTGGATAATCAGGCGCGCCAAGGCCGGCAACAGGTCCGGGTGCAGGCTGGTTTCCGGTTCGTTGAGTACCATCATCGTCGGCGGGCGTGGCGTCAGCAGGGCGGCGATCAGCAGCAGGTAACGCAAGGTGCCGTCCGATAACTCTGCCGCCGACAGTGGCCGCAGCAAGCCTTCCTGATAAAACTCAATGGCAAAACGTCCGCCCTGCAACGGCTCGATATGCAGGCGTGCGCCGGGAAACGCATCACTCACCGCCTGCTGTAATGCCTCGGGGTTGCCGATTTCGCGGATGGTCTGCAACGCGGCCGCGAGGTCGCGGCCATCGTGATGCAGCACCGGCGTGCGCGTACCCAGTTGCGGCTGGCGCACAGGTGCATCGGCGTCGCTGCGAAAGTGATCGTAGAAGCGCCAGCCACGAATGCTTTCGCGCAGCATCAGCACTTCCGGCGAGCCGCGCAGGCTGCCGACCTGGTCGAACAGGCTGTGGTAGTTCGGCGTGTGCTGGGCCAGCACATCCCAGGCCTGCCCGTCTCGGGCGTGCACCATCGCCCCGGAGCGCTGCACCAGCAGGCTGGCCGGGCGATAGACGTGACCGGCCCAGATGCATTCCTTCTTGATCTCGGGGTCGAGGGAAAAATACGACGAGCTGGGTACTGGCAAGCCCAGGGAAATCGCGTAGCTGAAATCCTCCCCGGCAAAGCCCAGGCGCAAGCGCTTGGCGCCTAGGGCCACGCTGCCTTGTACCGGGATTTCGCCATTGAGCATGCGCCGGCTGACGTTTTCGGGGCCGGCCCAGAACGTCGAATCCAGGCCCCCTTCACGGGCCAGCGCATTGATCACGCCGCCCTGGGCGGTTTCTGCCAGCAGGCGCAAGGCGCGGTACAGGTTGGACTTGCCGCTGCCATTGGGGCCGGTGATCAGGTTCAGCCGATCCAGCGGTACCACCAATTTATTGATCGAGCGGTAATTGGCTACCGCTAAGGTCTTGAGCATTGAGGGCGTTCCGCGCCGGCATGGACCAACATCTTATCGCGTAGAACCGCATCATCGCAGGCCTGTAAATCACTCAGATGAAGGTGGAACCCTGAACTAAGCTCACAGTCGCATACACACTGGCACGTCAGTATTACGCGAAAGGAGTCTGCATGGGCGGTCCCACCTCAACAGTTATTTGTGGCCTTGCCCTGCTGGCATTGCTGAGCGGCTGTGGCCAGGAAAAACCTGAACCCAAGGCCCATTCCAGGGTGTTTGTGCAAACGGTGCAGCCGACCGATTTCGCCGCCGCAGTGACCCTTACCGGAGATATCCAGGCGCGGGTGCAGACCGATTTGTCGTTCCGCGTCGGCGGCAAAATTATCCAGCGCATGGTCGATGTCGGCGACCGCGTGACAGCCCGGCAAGTGCTGGCCAAGCTCGATCCCAAGGATTTGCAGACCAATGTCGATTCCGCCCAGGCCCAGGTGGTGGCGGAACAGGCACGGGTCAAACAGACGGCCGCGGCCTTTGTGCGCCAGGAAAAACTCCTGCCCAAGGGCTACACCAGTCGCAGCGAATACGACGCCGCCCAGGCTGCATTGCGCAGCAGCCAAAGTGCCCTGGCGGCCGCGCAGGCGCAGTTGGCTAACGCCCGTGAGCAACTGGGCTATACGGCGTTGATCGCCGAAGCGCCGGGGGTGATTACCGCGCGGCAGGCTGAAGTCGGCCAGGTGGTGCAGGCCACCGTGCCGATTTTCAGCCTGGCCCGTGATGGCGAGCGCGATGCGGTGTTCAACGTCTACGAATCGCTGCTGGCGGAGCCTGTGCCGGATGTACCAATCACTGTCAGCCTGCTGGACAACCCGGGCATCAAGGCCGTGGGCCGAGTGCGTGAAGTGACCCCGGCCGTCGCCGCCAACAGCGGCACGGTGCAAGTAAAGATCGCCCTGGATGCCTTGCCCAAGGGCATGCAACTGGGGTCGGTCGTCAGTGCCACTGCCAACGGGCAAGCCAAACCCAGCGTCGAGCTGCCCTGGGCGGCACTGACCAAAGACCTCAGCGAGCCTGCCGTGTGGCTGGTGGACGGTGACGGCAAGGCGCAATTGCACAAGGTCACTGTCGCGCGCTACCTGACCGGCAAAGTGATCATCAGCGATGGCCTCAAAGGCGGCGAAAAAGTCGTGGTGGCCGGCGGGCAATTGCTGCACCCAGGCATGTTGGTGGAGATCGCCCAGGCGCCGGACCAGGCCCAGGCCAACGGAGTGCAGCCATGAAGCGCCTGACGCTGATCCTCGCCAGCAGCCTGTTGCTGATCGCCTGTTCCAAGGAAGAGCCGGCGCCGGAGCCTATAAGACCAGTGCTCTGGGTCGAGGTGAAAGCTGAAGACCAGGAAAACCTCGGACGCTTCGCCGGCACGATCCAGGCGCGCTACGAAAGCAACCTGGGCTTCCGAGTGCCCGGTCGTATTGCCCGGCGCGCGGTGGATGTGGGCGCCGAAGTGAGCAAGGGCGCCTTGCTGGCGGTGCTTGACCCCACCGACCAGCAGAACCAGTTGCGCGCCGCCCAGGGCGACCTGGCGCGGGTCCAGGCGCAATTTATCAATGCCCAGGCCAATGCACGCCGCCAGCAGGAACTGTTCAACCGTGGCGTCGGCGCCCAGGCGCAACTGGACATTGCCCAGACCGACCTGAAAACCACCCAGGCCTCTCTCGACCAGGCCAAGGCGTCGGTGGCCCAGGCCAGGGATCAGCTCAACTACGCCGAACTACGCACCGACCACGGCGGCATCGTGACCGCCTGGAATGCCGAAGCCGGCCAGGTGGTCAGCGCCGGCCAGCAAGTAGTGACCCTGGCCCGCCCGGATATCAAGGAAGCGGTGATCGACCTGCCGGCTGGCCTGGCCGAGCGCTTGCCGCCTGATGTGGTGTTTCTGGTGGCCAGCCAGTTGGAGCCCGGCATCAACACCACCGCCACCGTGCGCGAGATCGAGCCTCAGGCACAAAGCGCGACTCGCACCCGTCGCGCGCGCCTGACCCTGGCCAAGACGCCCCCGGCGTTCCGGTTGGGCACGGCGATCAGTGTGACCTTGAGCTCGGCCATCGCCCCACGTATCGAACTGCCCGCCAGCGCGGTGCAGGACGTCGAGGGCAAGACCCGCATCTGGGTCATGGATCTGCAGCAGCAGACCGTGCAGCCCCGTGACGTGACCCTGGTTAGCCGTGATGCCAGCAGTGTTGTGCTCAGCGGTGGGGTGCAGCCTGGCGAGCGTGTGGTCAGCGCCGGCGTCAACAGCCTCAAGCCCGGACAAAAAGTCAAAACCGACGAGGACAGCCCACGATGAAAGGGAGCTTCAACTTATCCGACTGGGCGCTCAAGCATCAGTCCTTCGTCTGGTACCTGATGTTCGTTGCGCTGCTGATGGGCGTGTTTTCCTACATGAACCTGGGGCGCGAGGAAGATCCGTCCTTCACCATCAAGACCATGGTGATCCAGACCCGCTGGCCGGGCGCGACCCAGGAAGAAACCCTCAAGCAGGTCACCGACCGCATCGAGAAAAAGCTCGAAGAGCTGGACTCGCTGGATTACGTGAAAAGCTACACCCGGCCCGGCGAGTCCACGGTTTTCGTGTTCCTCAAAGACACCACTAGCGCCAAGGCGATCCCCGAGATCTGGTACCAGGTGCGCAAGAAGGTCGACGACATTCGCGGCACCTTCCCCCAGGGTTTGCAGGGGCCGTCGTTCAACGACGAGTTCGGTGATGTGTTTGGCTCGGTGTATGCCTTTACCGCCGATGGCATGTCGATGCGCCAGCTGCGCGACTACGTCGAACAGGTGCGCGCCGAGATCCGGGCGGTGCCGGGGTTGGGCAAGGTCGAGATGATCGGCCAGCAGGACGAAGTGATTTACCTGAATTTTTCCACGCGCAAACTCGCCGCCCTGGGGATTGACCAACGGCAAGTGGTGCAGAGCCTGCAATCGCAGAACGCGGTGACCCCGGCCGGGGTGATCGAGGCCGGGCCGGAGCGGATTTCGGTGCGTACCTCCGGGCAATTTGCCTCGGAGAAGGATCTGGCCGACGTCAACCTGCGGCTCAATGACCGCTTTTATCGCCTGGCGGATATCGCGGATATCAGCCGTGGTTATGTGGATCCGGCGCGGCCGATGTTTCGTTTCAATGGCCAGCAAGCCATCGGCCTGGCCATCGCCATGCAGAAGGGCGGCAATATCCAGGAATTCGGCAAGGCGCTCCACCAGCGTATGGATGAGCTGACTGCCGACCTGCCGGTGGGCATCGGCGTGCATAAGGTCTCGGACCAGGCCGAGGTGGTGGAAGAGGCCGTCGGTGGTTTCACCAGTGCGCTGTTCGAAGCGGTGATCATCGTGTTGGTGGTGAGCTTTATCAGCCTCGGCCTGCGCGCCGGGCTGGTGGTGGCGTGCTCGATCCCGCTGGTGCTGGCGCTGGTATTTGTCTTTATGGAGTACAGCGGCATCACCATGCAGCGGGTGTCGCTGGGCGCGTTGATCATCGCCCTCGGTTTGCTGGTGGATGACGCGATGATCACCGTGGAAATGATGATCACGCGCCTGGAAAAGGGCGAGACCCTGGAGCAGGCGGCGACCTTCGCCTACACCTCCACCGCGTTTCCGATGCTCACTGGCACCCTGGTGACCGTGGCCGGCTTCGTACCGATTGGCCTTAACGCCAGCTCGGCGGGTGAGTACACCTTTACCCTGTTTGCGGTGATTGCCGTGGCGATGCTGGTGTCGTGGGTGGTGGCCGTGTTGTTTGCGCCGGTGATCGGCGTGCATATCCTCAGCACCAAGGTCAAACCCCACAGTGACGAGCCGGGGCGGGTCGGGCGGGTGTTCAACGCCGGCATGCTGTGGGCCATGCGCAATCGCTGGTGGGCGATTGGCCTGACGGTGCTGCTGTTTGCGGCGTCGGTGTTTTCCATGCAGTTTGTGCAGAACCAGTTTTTCCCGTCGTCGGATCGCCCGGAGATCCTCGTCGACCTCAACCTGCCGCAAAACGCCTCGATCAATGAAACGCGCAAGGCCGTGGACCGGCTGGAAGCGATCATCAAGGACGACCCGGATATCGCGCGCTGGAGCACCTACATCGGCCAGGGCGCGATCCGTTTCTACCTGCCCCTGGACCAGCAACTGGAGAACCCGTACTACGCGCAGCTGGTGATCGTCAGCAAGGGTCTGGAGGAGCGCGGCGCGTTGATCGAGCGCCTGCAACAGCGCTTGCGCGATGATTTCGTGGGCGTCGGCAGCTTTGTCCAGCCCCTGGAAATGGGCCCGCCGGTCGGGCGGCCGATCCAGTATCGGGTGTCGGGCAAGGACATCGACCAGGTGCGTAAACACGCCATCGAACTGGCGACGTTGCTGGATAAAAACAGCCACCTGGGCGAGATCATCTATGACTGGAACGAGCCGGGCAAAGTGCTGCGGATCGATATTGCCCAGGACAAGGCGCGCCAGCTCGGGCTGTCGTCCGAAGACGTGGCGCAGTTGATGAACAGCGTGGTCAGCGGCTCGGCGGTGACCCAGGTGCACGACGATATCTACCTGATCAACGTGGTGGGTCGTGCCGAAGACGCCGAGCGCGGCACTCCGGAAACCTTGCAGAACCTGCAGATCGTCACGCCCAGCGGCACTTCGATCCCGCTATTGGCCTTTGCCACCGTGCGTTACGAGTTGGAGCAGCCGCTGGTGTGGCGTCGCGATCGCAAGCCGACCATCACCATCAAGGCCGCCGTGCGCGACGAGATGCAGCCGACCGATCTGGTCAAGCAGCTCAAGCCGGAAATCGAGAAATTCAGCGCCGGTTTGCCGGTGGGCTACACGGTCGCTACCGGCGGTACCGTGGAGGAAAGCGGCAAGGCCCAGGGCCCGATTGCCAGCGTGGTGCCGTTGATGCTGTTCTTGATGGCGACCTTCCTGATGATCCAGTTGCACAGCGTGCAGAAGATGTTCCTGGTGGCCAGCGTGGCCCCGCTGGGCCTGATTGGCGTGGTCCTGGCGCTGATTCCCACGGGTACGCCCATGGGCTTTGTGGCGATCCTGGGGATCCTCGCGCTGATCGGCATCATCATCCGCAACTCGGTGATCCTGGTGACCCAGATCGACGCCTATGAACAGGAAGGCTACACGCCATGGGACGCGGTGGTGCAGGCCACCGAGCACCGGCGCCGGCCGATCCTGCTGACGGCGGCGGCGGCCAGCCTGGGCATGATTCCCATTGCCCGGGAAGTGTTCTGGGGGCCGATGGCCTACGCGATGATCGGCGGGATCATCATCGCCACCCTGCTGACGCTGCTGTTTTTGCCGGCGTTGTATGTGGCCTGGTACAAAATCCGCGAGCCCAAGGCCGCGCCATAACCCAAACACGCTGTTGGGCATCACTATTGTGGCGAGGGGGCTTGCCCCCGTTGGGCTGCGAAGCAGCCCCAAAACCGGCCACCTCAGTGTGTCTGATACAACCCGGTGGATCTTACAGGGGCCGCTGCGCAGCCCAACGGGGGCAAGCCCCCTCGCCACAGGGGCAGGCAGTGGGAAAACTCTCTGAATGTGTATTGGATTAGTTCCGGTCAACGAACTGTTTTACCCTCGGGCTTTCGCTCCTCTGAAGGCCCATGTCATGACCCTTAACCTGCGCCGAGCCTTGTGCATCTGCGTGCTGCTGCTGTCGCCACTGGCCGTTGCCGGCACCGTTCTGGAAAACCCCCAATGGCGCATCGAGCTCGACCCGGCGAATCTGGCCGTGCGCGTGACCCCTTCCGGCGGCGAGCCGGTGCAGGCCTCCAGCGGCGTGGCTACCCATAAGGTCAGCCAGTTGCAGCAGTCCACTCAACACGCCAACTGGCAATGGGACAACGGTGCCTATCGGCTGAACGCCACCCTGGACCAGCGTGACCTGATCCTGACCATCACCGCCCGCGAGGCCGGCGAGCTGGAGATCGTCCGCCAGCCGGCCAGCGCCATGGGCAAGGGCCTGATCTGGCCGCTTGCCGAGGGGCATTACGTGCCAGCCGGCAACAGCCTCTGGCAGCGCTTTTTGCTGGAGCAGGGGGATGTCAACAGCACCCAGGACCTGAGCCTGCCGTTATGGGGCGTCGATCACGCAAGCTTCACCCTCAACTGGCTGCTGACCAACCCCTACAACAACCGTTTGCAGTGGCAGGCCGAGGGCCCGCGCCTGGGCTTGTCGTTGCATCATGAATTCACCGCCCTGGACCCCACCGCGCCCATGACCCTGCGCCTGAATCTGGGCGAGGCCGATTTGCTGGCCGGTGCCAAGCGCTACCGCCAATGGCTAGTGGAACAGCGGCTCTACGAGCCGTTGGCCGACAAACTGCAACGCCTGCCGGCCGGCGAAAAGCTACTGGGTGCCAGCCACGTCTACCTGTGGGGCAATGACCTGCTGGGCCTGGGCGATGTGCGCGATTGGGAGCAGTTACGCACCGTGCTGCGTGCGCCCGATGGCTTGGGCGCACAACTCAATGGCCTGCTGGATTCTGAGGCGGCACAGGTGGTGCAAGCCCCCCAGCCGTTTCTGGATCGCTACCAGCAAGCTGTGTTGCTCAGAGGGCTCAACGCGGCGCTCAACAAAAAGGCGCGCCAGGGCTGGCAAGCCACGACCGAGCCCGACATGCCCGCGCTTGCCCAAGGCTACGGCGCACTGCGCCAGCAACTGGCACTGGCGTTTGCCGGTGCCTTGCGTGCCAACCCCGAAACCTGGGGCAGCACGTTATCCGCAACGACGATCAAGACCCTGCAGGAGAGTGGCCTGCCACGCCTGCTGCTGACCCTGGGCGAAGGCTGGGAGGGCGGGCTCTGGCACCCGGAGGCGGTGCGTGACGGGGTCGCGGCCGGGTACTTGATGGCGCCTTACGACTCCTATGAAACTGCCCTGGCAGCCAGCGAAAACCCCGACTGGACCACCGCGCACCTGGGCAGCCGCGCCTATCGCGACTGCGCGATCATGTTGAAGAACGGCCAGCTCAAGACCGGCTTCCAGAAGTCCGGGCACTACACCGACCCGCGCTGCGTCCGCCCATTGCTGGAGGCGCGGGTGACGGCGGTGCAGGCCAAGGCCGGGTTCAATGCCTGGTTCCTCGACGCCTATGCCACCGGCATGCTGTTTGACAGCTATCGCTCGGTGCTGGGCATGACCCAGGCGCAGAACGCCCAAGGCAATATCGACGCCGCCCGCTGGATCGCCAGCCACCTCCAGTTGCCGGTGGGTTCCGAAGATGGCAACGCCACCACCGCCCGCGGCGTGTTATTCGCCCATGGCATGCAAACCCCGGTCATGGGCTGGGGCGACCGTGAGATGACCCAGGACAAGCAATCGCCGTACTACGTGGGGGCCTGGTATCCACCGGAGGAACCGGCGGTGTTCTTCAAACGCGTGCCGCTCAAAGAGCCGCTGCGCAGCGTGTACTTTGCCCCGGCGATGCGCCTGCCGCTGTATCAGGCGGTGTTCCATGGCTCGGTCATTACCAGCCATCACTGGCTGTTCGACAGCCTGAAGCTGAGCAATGTGCAGGCGGAAAACGAGCTGGCCCAACTGCTGTACAACGTGCCGCCGCTCTATCACTTGAGCGCCGCTACCTTGAAGCAGCGCTTGCCGATGATCCAGCGTCAGGATGGGTTCTTCCGGCCGTTGCATGAGCGTCTGGCGACCCAGGCAATGACGGATTTTCGCTGGCTGAGCAACGACCGGCTGGTGCAGCAGACCACGTTTGCCGATGGCACGCGGTTGGTGGCCAACTTTGCGCAGGAGGAGAGGGACGGGTATGCGGGGCAGAGTGTGACGGCGTGGGTGGTGGGTGAAAGTCCGGTGGTGTATCAGGTGGCTCAGCAGCGCCCTTGAGGCCATCGCGGGCAAGCCCGCTCCCACAGGGGGGGGCTCGACCAGGCAGGGAATTCTGGACACACCACAAACCAATGTGGGAGCTGGCTTGCCTGCGATGACGGTATGTCAGCCACCAAAAATAGTGCCTGTACTACCGCCATCGCGGGCAAGCCCGCTCCCACAGGGGGAGCTCGACCAGGCAGGGAATTCTGGACACACCACAAACCAATGTGGGAGCTGGCTTGCCTGCGATGACGGTATGTCAGCCACCAAAGATAGTGCCTGTACTACCGCCATCGCGGGCAAGCCCGCTCCCACAGGGGGGGGCTCGACCAGGCAGGGAATTCTGGACACGCCACAAACCAATGTGGGAGCTGGCTTGCCTGCGATGACGGTTTGTCAGCCACCAAAGATAGTGCCTGTACTACCGCCATCGCGGGCAAGCCCGCTCCCACAGGGGGGGGCTCGACCCGGCAGGGAATTCTGGACACACCACAAACCAATGTGGGAGCTGGCTTGTCGGGTCGCCGCATCGCTGCGATAGCGTCCGCTCAGACACCCCCTACCTTACGCCACACACTGGCCAACCAAGGCTGCTGCTCGCGCGGCAGTCCTGCCGGGCGATAGTAGTGCTCCAACTCCACAAACCCTGCGCTGGTCAGCAGCGCCTGCCAGGCCGCAAGGTCGTGATACGAGCCATAACGCGGGCCGTTCCAGCCCTCCTGGTTTTCCCCCCTGGGGTTGGAGCTGAACAACACCCCACCCGGTTTCAGCGCAGCCTGCAGTTGCTGGAGAATGCGCGGCAGTTCCTGCTTGGGGATATGAAACAGCACCGCATTGGCAAAGATCCCGTCGAAGCGCGCGGCCGGCAGATCCAGTTTGAGGAAGTCCTGGTGCAGTACTTCACAGCCGCTGTCCTGGCGCGCCATCTGCGCGAAACGCTCGGCGCCATCCAGGCCCACGGCGATATGCCCAAGCCGGGTGAAGGTCTGCAAATCCCGCCCCGGCCCGCAGCCGAAGTCCAGCACGGTAAACGGCGCCTGCGCCTGGATATGCCGCAGCAACGCGTCGATGTTCTGGCTCACATCATGGTCGCGGGTACCTTCGCGAAAATCTTCGGCCACCTGGTTGTAGTGACCCAGGGTGGTAGAGGTGATCTGGTCGAGGTCGTCGGGGGCGAGTTTCATGGCAGTCGGCACCAGGGCAAAGAGAGGTGCCGACTATACCTCAGCGCTTGTTCAGCCCGCGCGCCAGGCGATCGCCACCCAGTTGGATCGCGGCCACCAGCAGGACCAGCAACACAATCACCGTGAGCATGATCTGGCTGTCGAAACGCTGGTAGCCGTAGCGGTAGGCAATATCCCCTAGGCCACCGGCGCCAATCGCTCCGGCCATGGCCGACGAGTTGATCATGGTCACCAGAGTAATGGTGAACCCGCCGACAATCCCCGGCAGCGCTTCCGGCAACAGCACATGCCTGACGATATGCCAGCGCCGGCAGCCCATGGCCTGGGCGGCTTCGATCAGGCCATGGTCGACTTCGCGCAGGCTGACCTCGGCGATTCGCGCAAAGAACGGCGTGGCGGCGATGGTCAGTGGTACCACGGCGGCCCACACACCGTAGGTGGTGCCCACAATCAGCCGGGTGAAGGGGATCAGCGCCACCATCAGAATCAGGAACGGGATGGAGCGGAACAGATTGACGAACGCCCCCAGCACCCTATTCAAGGCGGGGGCCTGGTAGATACCGCCCTTGTCGCTGGTGACCAGGAACACCGCCAGCGGGATACCCACCAGCAGCGCGATCAACGACGACACGCCGACCATCAACAAGGTGTCGATGGCGCCCTGCAATAAACGATCAAACCACATAGCCCAGCACCTCCACCTGTTGTGCCCAGCGCGTGGCGCGGGTGCGTAATGTGTCGGCGTCCAGGGCGGAGCCGGTCACTGCCAGCAGCAATTGCCCCAGGGCGTGGCCCTGGATGCGCTCGACCCCGCCTTGCAGCAGGCGCACGCGCCCACCCAGGGCGCTGAACAGTGCGGCGAGGTCCGGTTCATCCGCGCTGGCGCCGGTAAATTGCAGGCGCAGCACCACGGCCGCATCCGCCGACGCTGGCGTGGCCCGCAGGCGCTTTTGCAGTTCCTCGGGCAAGCCATGTTGCAGGGGCGCGAGCAGGGTTTTACTGACCTGATGCTTGGGGTTGCCAAACACTTCCCACACCGGGCCTTGCTCGACGATCCGCCCGTGTTCCAGCACCACCACGCGGTCGCAGATTTCGCGGATCACCGCCATCTCGTGGGTGATCAGCACGATGGTCAGGCCCAGGCGCTGATTGATCTCGCGCAACAGGCCGAGGATCGACTGGGTGGTCTCCGGGTCCAGGGCCGAGGTGGCTTCGTCACACAGCAGGATCTGCGGGTCGTGCACCAGCGAGCGGGCGATGCCCACCCGTTGCTTCTGCCCGCCGGACAACTGCGCCGGGTACGCCTGGTGCTTGTCCTGCAAACCCACCAGCTCCAGCAGCTCGCGGACCTTGTGCTCGCGTTGCGGCTTGGGCACACCGGCGACTTTCAGTGGCAGCTCGACGTTCTGCCACACGGTCTTGGCCGACATCAGGTTGAAGTGCTGGAAGATCATGCCGATGCGTCGCCGCAGGGCCACCAGACGGTCTTCGTCGAAATCGCCGATATCCACCTGGTCGATCAGCACTCGGCCGCTGCTGGGTTGTTCCAGGCGGTTGATGGTGCGGATCAGCGACGACTTGCCGGCGCCGCTGCGGCCGATGATGCCGAACACTTCGCCACGCTGGATCGCCAGGTCGATGCCTTGCAGCGCATGCACCGTGCCGTCGTAGGTTTTGCCCAGGTTGATAAAACGCACATGGGCGTGGTTCAAGTCAGGGTGTAGCTCTGTCTGTTGCGCGTCCCTGGGCAGTGTGCCCAGGTCGCGCAGTTGGGCATTGGCGGCGCTCATATTCAGCCTTCCCAGCCGACTTGGTACAGCGTGCCCAGGGATTTATCCAGGGCCGCGCGGACCACCGGCGAATGCTGGTAGATCTCGACGAACTTGATCACCCGTGGGTCGGTTTTGCCCTTGGGCTGGGTCACGAACTGGATCACGTATTCCGGGTGGTCAAGGCCATCGAACAGCAGCGCCGACTCGGCATTGAAGGTCTTGGACAGGCGGATATAGGCCGGGTAGCCCTGCACCAGGTCGGCGTCGTCATAGGCGCGCACCAGCTGCACCGCTTCGACCTGCAGGATCTTGAGCTGTTTCGGGTTGGCGACGATGTCGTCTTCGGTGGCCTTGTAGCCCACGCCCGGCTTGAGGGTGATCAGGCCGGCCTTGGCCAGCAACTGCAGGCCGCGCCCGCTGTTGATGGGGTCGTTGGCGATGGCCACGCTGGCGCCCTGGGGCAGCTCATCGAAGCTTTTGAATTTTTTCGAGTACAGACCGACGTTATTGATGATCCCCGGCTTGAACGGCACCAGGTCAAAACCGGCGGCGGCCTTGGCGTTTTCCAGGAACGGAATGTGCTGGAAGTAATTCACGTCGATATCGCCGGCGGCGAGGCTGACGTTGGGCGCGATCCAGTCGGTGAACTCCACCAGCTCGACTTTCAGGCCCTGCTTGCCGGCCTCTTCGACGGCGGCTTCGAGGGGAATGGCGAAGGCCGCCGTGGTGCCGACTTTCAGCGGCGCATCGGCGGCAAACACCGCCGAGCTGAACAGGCCGAGGGCCAGGGCCAGTGCTTTGACTGGGTGGGAGAGCAGTGTTGTTTTCATGGTCGATTTCCAGTCATAAGGTGTTGGTATGAGCAATAAAGGTCTAAATGTGGGAGTGGCGGTAGGTGGAACCGGTGTGTTGTTCGGGTAAGTGCGCTTCGCGGTGGAAGACCTTTTCTCGCAAGGTTCCGGTCTCATAAGCAGTCTTGTATGACCCACGCCTTTGCAACTCGGGAATCACCAGCTCGATAAAATCCACATAGCTCTCCGGCGTAACAATGCGCGTCAGGTTGAAGCCATCCAGCCCGGTCTCGCTGATCCAGGATTCCAGCTCATCAGCCACCTGCGCAGGCGAACCCACCAGGGTGATATAGCGCCCACCCAACGCGTGTTGTTCCAACAACTTGCGCCGGGTCCAGTCGTTGTTCTGCAAGGCTTTAGTGGCTGATTGGATCGCGTTGCTCTTCACGTACTGGATCGGTTCGTCCAGCTCGTATTGCGAGAAGTCGATGGCGGTGGAGGCGCTGAAATGTGCCACGCCGGCCTCGGCGCTGGCGTAGCTCAGGTACTCGGCATGCTTGGCCCAGGCCAGCGCCTCGGTGGCGCCGACAATCACGTTGAGCCCCATGAACACCTTGATGTCGTCTGGGTTGCGTCCGGCTGCGACCGCGCTGGCGCGTACCTTGTCCACTTGCACCTTGGTCGCAGCCTTGTTCTGCCCGCTGATAAACACGCACTCGGCATGGCGCCCGGCAAACACCAGGCCGCGTTCCGAACTGCCGGCCTGGAACAGCACTGGCGTGCGCTGCGGCGAGGGCTCGCACAGGTGATAGCCCTGCACCTGATAGAACTCGCCATGGTGCTCGACCTTGTGCACCTTGCCCGGTTGGGCATAGATCCGTTGTTGCGGGTCGTTGAGTACCGCGCCGTCTTCCCAACTGCCTTCCCACAGCTTGTACAGCACCTCCAGGTACTCGTCGGCCTGGTCGTAGCGCCGGTCATGCTCGACCTGCTCGGTGAGGCCCATGGCCTTGGCGGCGCTGTCCAGGTAGCCGGTGACGATGTTCCAGCCCACCCGGCCACGGCTCAGGTGATCGAGCGTGGACATGCGCCGGGCGAACAGATACGGCGGCTCGTAAGTCAGGTTGGCGGTCAGGCCGAAGCCGAGGTTTTTCGTTACGGCGGCCATGGCCGAGACCAGTAGCAGTGGGTCGTTGACTGGCAGTTGGATCGACTCCTTGAGCGGCACCTCGACCGAGCCTTGATAGACGTCGTACACGCCAACGATGTCGGCGATAAACAAGCCGTCGAACAGCCCACGCTCCAGTAGTTGCGCCAGTTCGGTCCAGTATTCGACGGTCTTGTACTGGGTCGAGGTGTCCCGTGGATGCGTCCACAGGCCATGGTTGATATGCCCGATGCAGTTCATGTTGAAGGCATTGAGCAGGATCTTTTTCTTCAACATCAGAGGGTCCCCCGCAGCGGCGGGTTTTCATCGTTGAGGTAATAATTGCCGACGGCGTGGTACTTCCAGCGCACCGGGTCGTGCAGGGTGTGCACCCGGGCGTTGCGCCAGTGGCGGTCCAGGCCATGCTCGGCGAGGGTTGCCTGGCTGCCGGCGAGTTCGAACAGGGTGCTGCCGGCGGCCAGGGAAATCTCGGTGCTCAGGGCGCGTACTTCAGCCACGGCAATCGACGCCGCCGCGACGGTTTGCGCATTGCTGTCGGCCTGGGCGCGGTCGAGGAATTCGCCGGAGCGCTCCAGCAGGGCTTCGGTGGCGTGCAGGCGGATGCTCAGGTGGCCGAAGCTTTTCAGGGTCAGCGGGTCTTCGCTGGCCGTGTCATTGCCCGAGTCGATCCACGGCCGGGTCTTGGTGCGCACAAAATGCAGGGCATCTTCAAAGGCGGCGCGGGCGATGCCGGTGTCGATGGCCGCGTGAAGGATCTGCGCCAGCGGGCCCACGGTGGTCGGGCGCTCGAAGGCGCTCTGGAACGGGATCACGTCTTCGGCTGCGACCCACACATTGTCGAACACCACCGAACCGCTGCCGGTGGTGCGCTGGCCGAAGCCGCTCCAATCGTCGATCACCGTCAGGCCCTGGCTGTCATGCGGCACAAAGGCCAGTTGCTGCACGCCGTGCTCATCCACCACCGAGGTGGGAATGCGCTGGGCGTAGATCGCGCCGGTGGCGTAGAACTTGCGGCCGCTGATGCGAAAATCGTCGCCGTCGCGCACAAGTTTCGTCACCCGGTCATGGGCGGTCTTGGTGCCCAGTTCCGCCAGGGCATTGCCAAAGCGCTGGCCGGCCAGCACCTCGGCATACAGGCGTTGTTGCTGCGCCGGGCTGCCATTGATGCGCAGCACTTCCAGGGCATAAAAATGGTTCTGCGGGATCTGCCCCAACGAGGCATCGGCCTGGGCGATCAGGGCAATGACCTTGGCCAGGGTGACGTTGGACACGCCAGCGCCGCCGTATGCCTTGGGCACGCTGATGCCCCACAGGCCGGAGCGGGAAAAGGCTTCCAGTTCGGCGAGCGGCAGGCGGCGTTCACGGTCGCGCAGGGCGCTGTCGCGGCGAAAGTCTTCGACCAGGTCGCTGGCGACAATCAGGGCTTGTTCATCGCTGGTGATGACCGCGACGGAATGGGAAAGCGTCATGTTTTTCTCCAGAGGTCTGGTCGTCAGATCCAGGAATGCCGGGCCGGCAAGGTTCCGTTGAGGTGCCAGGCGCCCACCGCGTGATACTTCCAGCGCACCGGGTCGTGCAGGGTGTGCACCCGTGCATTGCGCCAGTGGCGGTCGAGGTTGAACTCGGCGAGGGTGGCGCGGCTGCCGGCCAGTTCGAAGAGTTTCTCGCTGACCAGCAGCGAGACTTCGGTGGTCAGCACCTTGGCTTGTGCCACGGCAATCGAGGCCCGGGCGGCGGAGTGTGCGGTGATGGGCGCGGCGCTGACCTGGTCCAGCACCTGGCCGGCCTTGCGCAGCAGGGCTTCGGCGGCGTGCAGTTCGATTTTCAGCTTGCCGATATCGGCGATCACATAGAGGTCGTCGCTGGCCCGTTCGACCTTGGCGTCGATCCACGGCCGCGAGCGTTCACGGACAAAACTGATGGTGTCGTCGAGGGCGCCACGGGCGATGCCGGCGTCGATGGCCGCCTGGATCAATTGCGAGACCGCGCCCTGGATGCCCGGGGTTTGCCCCAGGCGCCAGATCGGTACCACCAGATCGGCGTCCACTGGCACATTGTTCAGCAACACGGTGCCGCTGGCGGTGGTGCGCTGGCCAAAGCCCGACCAGTCATCGACGATGCGCAATCCCGGGGTGCCACGGCGCACAAACGCCATGACCTGGCGGCCTTCGTCGTCCAGGGCCTTGACCGCGACCCAATGGGCAAACAGCGCGCCGGTGGAGTAGAACTTCTGGCCGTTGATGACAAAACCGTCACCCTCGGCGCTGATCCGGGCCTTCACATCCAGGGTGTTTTTGGTACCGCGTTCCGGCCCGCCATTGCCGATGCGCCAGCCGTCGAGCACGCTTTGGAACAGCTGTTTTTTCTGTGATTCGCTGGCGGCGCCTTGCAGCACGTGCAAGATGCCAAAGTGGTTCTGCGGGATCTGCCCCAGGGCTGGGTCGACGGCGCTGATAATCGCGAACACTTCAGCCAGGGTCACAAACGACACTTGCGGGCCGCCGTATTCGCGGGGGATGGAAATGCTCCCCAGGCCACTGCGGGTGAACTGTTCGATTTCGGCCCAGGGCAGTTTGCGCTGGCGGTCGCGCAGCCCGGCTTGCAGGCGGGCGGCCTGGGCAAGCGCGTGGGCAGCGGCGAGGGCTTCACTGTCGTTGCGCAGCACCTGGGTGGGCAACAGCAGCGGGGCGATATCCAGATCGCTCTGGAGGGGCGATTGCGCCAAGTTAGACATCGGTGCGCCCCTGCGTGGCGACCCGTGATGCCCTGGCGTTGTGCACCGGGGTAATGTTGACCATACCTACCTCACATCCGTGGAAAAGCTAAAAATCAGGAATGTCCGGTGGTCCGGTGCATATACCCTAAGCGTGTTTATTTTTTAAATAAACTAACTTTTAGGAATATGCATAGAAGGTCTGTCACCCCGGTTCGCACGGCGAGCCAGGACGTCGGGGCTGGTACACCGACAAAGCATCGGCTGCGCCTGTGGCGTTGGCCTGGGCGATGCTCACGATGCGCCCGGGTGCCCAGCGCGAGTTGTTGCCCACGCGGTCGATCACGCAGTAGGTGACCTCCTGGCGGGCATCGTCCCCGGCCTCCAGGATCAGCGCCGAAGGCACCCAGACCTGCACCGGGCGCCCCACCTCGGCGGCCTGGATCTGGGGCAGGTCCAGGCGCGCATCGCCCCAGCGCAGAGTGATTGCATCACCAGCGGCCATGTTCAGGTAGGGCTCGATGGTCAACGGCACGCCCCGGCGGATCTGGCTGGGGTTGACGCCATGGCGGCGGATGGTTTCGGGCAGGGCGACGGGGGCCAGGTTCTGGTTTTCTTCGGCACACAGCACTGAAGGCTGCCCACCCGGGCAAGCGGTCTTGACCTGCACCCGGGTAATCATGGAGCGCGCCGGGCCGCGCCCCACTTGCATGACCCGGTAATGAATGCGTGCAGCACCGTTTTGCACAAAGCTTTCGGGCACCCGCAGATGGCTGGTCAAGCCGATATCGGCGGCGCCTACACGCTTGGAGGCGGCAAAGCAGTTGTTCCAGAACAACTCGATCAAGTCGCCCTTGCCCATGTCCGGGTAGGGGGCGATATCGACCTGCAAATGAGTGGCGGCCTGCGCGTTGATACCTTGTTTATGAGCTTGGGGTACTGTCGGCGCGGCGAGCATGGTCAGGGGGGTGATGTGCGTCATAAATAATCTCCTTGATGCAGCCAGCAGCGATCGTTCCGAACCTCAGGCGTGGGGTTCGAAAGGAACGATTTTTTTGAAAAGCCAGGATGGGATCCAATCCTTTGAGCCCTAGATAAGAGGGTTGGCCAGGGGGCGTCAATGGCGGCAAAAGGCTAAACGGCGGGTTTGGGATTATTCAGAAGGGTCTTACTGGAGGGTGTTATTAAAGGGGGTTTTGACAGGCACTTTGCCGAATGAATACGGGGATTTTTCCGAAAGTCACAAACCTTGTAGGCGCCGGCAAGCCGGCTCCTACAGGGGGTGGGTCAGTGGGTGAGGAATTTGCTGAGGAACTGCCGGGTGCGTTCTTCCCTGGGGTTGGCAAACAGCGCCTTGGCTTCGCCTTGCTCGACGATCACACCCTTGTCGAAGAAGATCACCCGGTTGGCCACGTCACGGGCAAAGCTCATTTCGTGGGTGACGATGACCATGGTGCGTTTCTCTTCGGCGAGGCTGCGGATGGTCGCCAGGACTTCGCCTACCAACTCCGGGTCGAGGGCCGAGGTCGGTTCATCGAACAGGATCACTTCCGGCTCCATCGCCAAGGCTCGGGCAATGGCCACCCGTTGTTGCTGGCCACCGGACAGGCGCCGGGGGTAGGCGTCTTCCTTGCCCGCCAGGCCAACCTTGGCCAGCAGTGCGCGACCGAGGCGGTCAGCGGCTTCGCGTGGCATCTTCTTGACCACCAGCGGGCCTTCGATGACGTTCTCCAGGGCGGTGCGATGGGGGAACAAGTTAAAGCCCTGGAACACAAAACCCACATGCTGGCGCAGGCGCCGCACCAGGCCTTGTTGCTGGTTGAGCGGGCGGCTGCCGTCGATCTCGATGTCGCCGACCTTGATCCGGCCACTGGTGGGTTCTTCGAGGAAATTCAGGCAGCGCAGGAAGGTGGTCTTGCCCGAGCCGCTGGGGCCAATGATGGCGACAACTTCGCCTTCCTGGACCTCCAGGTCGATCCCGTTGAGCACCACCTGACCCTTGAATTGTTTGGTCAGTTTTTCAACCACGATCATGCTTCAAGACTCCAGGTCATGCCGGTTGACCCGGTCTTCCAGGCGATTCTGAAAATGCGCCAGGATGCTGGCCAGAACCCAGTAGATCAGGGCTGCGGACAGGTACATGGTGAAAATTTCAAAGGTGCGTGCCGATACCAGTTGGGCCTGGCGGAACAGCTCGGGCACCTGGATGGTGGCGGCCAGCGCCGTGTCTTTTACCAGCGAAATAAAGCTGTTGCCCAGGGGCGGCAGGGCCGTGCGCATCGCCTGCGGCAGGATGGCCCGGCGCAAGGTCTGTGCGCGGGTCATGCCGATACTGGCGGCAGCTTCCCACTGGCCACGCTCGATGGAGGCGATGGCGGCGCGCAGGATTTCACAGGCATAGGCCGCCATGTTCAGCGAGAAGCCGATCATCGCTGCCGGGATCGGATCCAGCTCGATGCCCACCTGCGGCAAGCCGTAGTAGATCAAGAACAGCTGCACCAGCAACGGCGTGCCGCGAAAGAACGAGACGTAGACCCTGGCCGTCCAGCTCAAGAGCTTGAAGCGCGACAGGCGCATCAAGGCCAGGCCGAAGCCCAGCAGCAAGCCGAAAAACATCCCGCCGAGGCTGAGAATCACCGTGTAGTACGCGCCCTTGAGCAGAAAGGGCGCGGAATCGAGCGCGAGTTGGAAACCTGCTTCCATTATTGGGTGACGTCAGCGTTGAAGTATTTCTCGGACAGCTTCTTCAAAGTGCCGTCGGCGCGCAGTTTGTCGAGGGCCTGGTTGACCGCTTCAAGCAGCTCAGGCTCGCCTTTGCGCAGGGCAATCCCGGCTTCCTGGCGGGAGAAGGCTTCACCGGCAGCGGCGGTGTCCTTGGCTTTTTTCGCATATTCGAGGGCTGCCAGGCGGTCGATCAGAATCGCGTCGATACGGCCGATGCGCAGGTCCTGGAATTTGGTGGGGTCGTCGTTATAGGTCTTGATGATGGCTTTGGGCTGGTTGTCCTTGAGCCATTGTTCGTAGTTGGTGCCAAGGCCCACCCCGACTTTCTTGCCGGCCAGGTCGTCGGCGGTCTTGATGGTGTCGACGTTTTTCGCCAGGGTCAGCGCCTGGATCCCGGAGACGGTGTAGGGCTTGGAGAAATCGTATTTTTTCTTGCGCTCTTCGGAGATCGTCACCTGGTTGACCACTGCGTCGAGGCGCTTGGATTCCAGGGCGGCGAGGATGCCGTCCCACGGGGTAGCCTGCAGCTTGACCTTGACCCCCAACTCCTTGGCCAGGGCTTCGGACAGCTCGGCTTCAAAGCCACTGAGCTTGCCGTTTTCATCGACGAAACTGAACGGTGGGTAGGTGCCTTCCAGGCCGATTTTGATCTCGCCGGCTTTCTTGATGTTGCCCAGTTGCTCGCCGGCAACTGCCTGGCCCAGCAAGCCGGCGCCAAGCGCCAGGCCCAATGTGCCAACCAGCAACGTGCGACGCAGTACAGAAATAGTCATGACAAGCCCCTGTGTTTTTTATGGTGAGCGAAGCAGGTGACGCAGTGGTCGTATCCTGCCCTAAAAACGCGGTGTGTGGGAGCGCGACTATAGGGCGAGTTTGAAAGCGTTAAAAATAATATAAATTAAATTTTATATTCCATTTTTGCATATGAAGTAGAGATTCAATGTGTCCAATCAGAACACTGAGTCATAGGCAAACAACGCCGGCGCGCCGCCGGTGTGCAGGAAGATGATCGGCCCTTCAGCGAAGGCCTGGCGACCGATACCGTCGAGCAACCCGGCCATGGCCTTGCCGGTGTAGACCGGGTCCAGCAACAGGCCTTCCTGGCTTGCCAGCAGCTTGATTGCCGCCAGGGTGCCGGCGTTGGGTTCGCCGTAGCGCGGGGCGAAGTATTCGTCCCATAAAATCACGTTGAAGGCGTCGGGTACCGCCACCCCCAGCAACTGCGCCGTGCGCTCGGCCAGGCCTTGAACCTTGGGCCGTTGCGCTTCGTCGGTGCGCGACACGGTGACGCCAATCACCGGCAAGTCCGGCAGCACTTCACTCAACGCCAGGGCCAGGCCGCTGTGGGTGCCGGCGCTGCCGGAGGCCAGGACCACTGCCGCGAACTGCAGGCCGCTGTCTTCGATCTGCCCGGCCAGTTCCAGCCCGGCCCGCACATAACCCAGGGCGCCCAGGGCGTTGGAGCCGCCAATGGGCACTATGTAGGGGTTTTTGCCGTTGCTGCGCAGGCGTTCGGCCAGGGCGTTGAGTTGCTCGTCGGCGTTGTCCAGGTTTTCGACCAATTCGACCTTGGCGTCGAACAACTCGACCAACAGGCGGTTGCCGTTGCCCAGGTAGTTGGGGTCGTCGGTGCCCGTGGGATTTTCCAGCAGGGCGACACAGCCCAGGCCCAGCTTGGCGGCGAGGGCTGCGGTCTGGCGCACATGGTTGGACTGGATCGCGCCGGCGGTGATCAACGTGTCGGCGCCTTGGGCCAGGGCATCGGCGGCGAGGTATTCGAGCTTGCGCAGCTTGTTGCCGCCCATGGCCAGCGGCGTGGTGTCATCGCGCTTGATGTAGATATCACGGCCCAGCCAGGTCGACAGTCGTTCGAGTTTTTCCAGGGCGGTGGCGCCGCCCAGCAGGTTCAGACGATTAAAACGGTCGAGCTGTTGTTTGATCATGGTTACGCACGGGTAATAGAAGATGGGGGGGACTATAGGCAGGGCTTTTTGCCGGGGCAACCGCCAGATGCTTATGCCAAAGTGTTATTAGCATCGCACCATTGGTTCTTAAGGGCCGCCCGGTTGCATACCGTAAAGTGTGGCCATTACCTCAGGAGGGAATACCGTGAGTGAGCGTTCCAGTCATTGGCAGTTACAGACCATCGTCAGCCAGTTGCGCGGCGCCCGGGATCAGTGGCGTACCCGCAATGGGCGGGTCAGCGGCGAACAGGGCGGTCGCGAGTTACCGTCGCGCGAGGCCGTGGCGCAAATTCTTGAAGCGCTGTGCGGTGCGCTGTTCCCGATGCGCCTGGGCCCGGTGGATCTGCGTGAGGAAAGTGAGGACTTCTACGTCGGCCATACCCTGGATGTGGCGCTCAACGCCTTGCTCGCCCAGGCCCGCCTGGAGTTGCGCTATGCCGCGCGCCAGGGCGGCAATGCCGATAAGGAAGTCGATGCACTGGCCATCCGCTTGATCCAGGACTTTGCCCTGGCTTTGCCGGCGCTGCGCAGTTTGTTGGACACCGATGTGCTGGCGGCCTATCACGGGGATCCGGCTGCACGCACGGTGGATGAGGTGCTGCTGTGCTATCCGGGCATCCTCGCGGTGATCCACCATCGCCTGGCCCACCATTTGTATCGCGCCGGGCTGCCTCTGCTCGCGCGGATCAGCGCGGAAATCGCGCATTCGGCCACTGGCATCGACATTCACCCAGGCGCGCAGATCGGCCCGAGCTTCTTTATCGACCACGGCACGGGTGTGGTGATTGGCGAAACGGCGATCATTGGCGAGCGGGTGCGTATCTATCAGGCGGTGACCCTGGGCGCCAAGCGTTTCCCGGCGGATGAAGATGGGCAGTTGCAGAAGGGCCATCCACGCCACCCGATTGTCGAGGACGATGTGGTGATCTACGCCGGGGCGACGATCCTGGGGCGAATCACCATCGGCAAGGGTTCGACCATTGGCGGCAACGTGTGGCTGACCCGCAGCGTGCCGGCGGGGGCGAATATCACGCAGGCGAACTTGCAGCATGATGACGGGACGCAGAAGTAGCGACGACCTGATGGGGGAGCGGGCTTGCCCGCGATGACGGTAGGCCAGTCAAATACCTCTAACCTGACACTCCGTTATCGCGGGCAAGCCCGCTCCCACAGGGGATGGCATTTCAATTTAGGCAAGCAATCGCTGAACGTTTTACCTTTCCCACACGTCATACCCTTCCTTGAGCTAGTGTAGGAATTACCTACCACTCAGCCCTGCGATTAGTCCCAGACCGCCTATCCATGTTTAACTTGAACGTTCGTTCAAGTTAAACCGGTGGTTCGCTGCCCGCTCACAACAGGAGGCTTACCTTTGCTGAGTCCGTTTTATACAGCCACATCCAATACCCTCGAGGTGCACCGTTCATGAGTGCATCGTCTGTTCCTTCAAGCGGCCAGGTGCGTATGAATGCACCGGTGTTTTACTTCGCCGCCAGCTTCATCCTGCTGTTTGGTGTCACCGTAATCGCGATCCCCGAGCAGGCCGGCGCCTGGTTGCTGGCCGCGCAAAACTGGGCGGCCAATACGGTCGGCTGGTACTACATGCTGGCGATGACCCTGTATCTGGTCTTCGTGGTGGTCACCGCGTTGTCTGGCTACGGCAAGATCAAACTCGGTGCCGACCACGACGAGCCCGAATTCAGTTACCTGTCCTGGGCCGGCATGCTGTTTGCCGCCGGGATCAGCATCACGCTGTTTTTCTTCTGCGTCTCGGAACCCTTGACCCACCTGGTGCAACCGCCTCAGGGCGAGGCCTTGAACGCCGACGCGGCGCGCCAGGCCATGCAGGTGCTGTTTCTGCATTGGGGCCTGCATGGCTGGGGCGTCTTTGCGTTCGTCGGCATGGCCCTGGCGTACTTCGCCTACCGGCATAACCTGCCGCTGGCCTTGCGTTCGGCGCTGTACCCGCTGATCGGCAAGCGCATCAATGGCCCCATCGGCTATGCGGTGGATGGCTTCGGCATCATCGCCACGGTGTTCGGCCTGGGCGCGGACATGGGTTTTGGGGTGTTGCACCTCAACTCGGGCCTGGACTACCTGTTCGGCATCGCCCACACCCAATGGATCCAGGTCGGCCTGATCACCCTGATGATGGGCGCGGCGATCCTGGTCGCAGTGGCCGGTGTCGACAAGGGTGTGCGGGTCATGTCCGACATCAACATGCTGCTGGCCTGTGCGCTGCTGCTGTTTGTGTTGTTCGCCGGGCCCACCCAGCATTTGCTCAACACCCTGATCCAGAACATCGGTGACTACCTTGGCGCACTGCCGACCAAGAGTTTTGACGTCTACGCCTACAACGAGCCCAGCGATTGGCTCGGCGGCTGGACCGTGTTTTATTGGGCCTGGTGGATCGCATGGTCGCCGTTCGTGGGCCTGTTTATCGCACGCATTTCCCGTGGCCGGACCATCCGCGAATTTGTCTTCGGCGTGCTCCTGATCCCCCTGGGTTTCACCCTGGCCTGGATGTCGATCTTCGGCAACAGTGCGATTGACCAGGTGCTCAACCACGGCATGGCGGCGCTGGGGCAGTCGGCCATCGACAACCCGTCGATGAGCCTGTACCTGCTGCTGGAAACCTATCCATGGAGCAAGACTGTCATCGCGGTCACGGTGTTTATCAGTTTTGTGTTCTTTGTCACCTCGGCCGACTCCGGCACCGTGGTGCTGTCGACCCTGTCGTCCAAGGGCGGCAATGCCGATGAAGACGGGCCGAAGTGGCTGCGGGTGTTCTGGGGCGCCATGACCGCGCTGGTGACCAGCGCCTTGCTGTTCGCCGGTAGCATTGACTCGCTCAAGTCGGCGGTGGTGCTGACGTCGTTACCGTTCTCGTTGATCCTGCTGTTGATGATGTGGGGGCTGCACAAGGCGTTCTACCTCGAATCGCAGAAGCAGATCGCCCGGATGCATTCCCTGGCACCCGTCTCGGCGGCCTCCCGCAGGGGCCGTGGCGGCTGGCGCCAGCGCCTGAGCCAGGCGGTGCATTTCCCGTCGCGCGATGAGGTGTACCGCTTCCTCGAAACCACGGTACGCCCGGCGATTGAAGAAGTGACGGCAGTGTTTGTCGAGAAGGGCCTGAATGTCGTCACCCAGCCTGACCCGTCCAACGACAGTGTCAGCCTGGAAATCGGCCACGGCGAAGAGCGCCCGTTTGTCTATCAGGTGCAGATGCGCGGCTACTTCACGCCGTCCTTTGCCCTCGGTGGCCTGGGCTCGAAGGCAATCAACAACCGTCGCTACTACCGCGCGGAAGTGCACTTGAGCGAAGGCAGCCAGGATTACGACCTGGTGGGCTACACCAAGGAGCAGATCATCAACGACATCCTTGACCAGTACGAACGGCACTTGCAGTTCCTGCATCTGGTCCGCTGATGCAACCTTTGTAGGCGCCGGCTTGCCGGCGCCTACAGGGCGTGTCGGATCAGAACGGCACATCACCCAGAATCGTCGCCCGATGCATCACACGCCGCTGTGGCCGATAGTCGTCCACGGCGTAGTGCTGCGTCACGCGGTTGTCCCAGAAGGCCACGTCGTTGGCTTGCCAGCGCCAGCGCAGGGTGAATTCCGGGCGAGTGGCGTGGGCGAACAACAGCTTGAGGATGACTTCGCTTTCGGCCGGCTCCAGTTCGTTGATCTTGCTGGTGAAACCCTCACTGACAAACAGCGATTTACGCCCGCTGACCGGGTGGGTGCGGATCACCGGGTGGGACAGGGGCGGGTTCTTTTTGCGCGCTTCTTCCCAGCGGGCCAGGTCTTGGGCGGTGTTGCCGTAACGTTCCTGAGGGAACGAGCGGGTGAAGTCATGGGTTGCCGTCAGGCCGGTCAAAAAAACCTTCATCGGTTCCGACAGTGCCTCGTAGGCCGCAATACCGCTGGCCCACAAAGTGTCACCGCCAAAGGCCGGCAGCAGCTTGGCGCTGAGCACCGCGCCCAGGGCCGGGGTGGGCAGGAAGGTCACGTCGGTGTGCCAGATGGCATTGTCGCGCACGTCGGTGACGGCGGTGTCGAGCACCAGCACTTCGGGCTGCTCGGGCACGTTGGGGTAGATCGGATGAATGTGCAGGTCACCGAAATTCGCCGCGAAGCGCGCTTGCTGCTGCGGGGTGATCGGCTGGTCGCGAAAGAACAGCACCGAATGCTGGAGCAGCGCGCGCTCGATGGCGTCGCGCTGTTCGAGGTTCAGCGCCTGGGTGATATCGACGCCACTGATCTGGGCGCCCAGGGCGGTGCTTAAGGGGGTAACGGTCAGGTGGCTCATGTTGTTCTCTTCCTAGTGGGCCTGGCCATGCCAAGGCACCCATTTACGCTGCAGGGCGCGTAGGCCCATTTCCATGGCAAAGGCGATCAGCGCGATCACCAGGATGCCCAGTACCACCACGTCGGTGACCAAAAATTGCGCGGCCGACTGCACCATGAACCCCAGGCCGCTGGTGGCGGCGATCAACTCGGCAGCCACCAGGGTCGACCAACCGACACCCAGGCCGATGCGCACGCCGGTAAGGATATCGGGCAGGGCGCTGGGCAAGATCACATGGCGGATCAACTGCGCCCGCGTGGCGCCCAGGGACTGCGCTGCGCGCAATTTGGCCGGGTCGACCGTGCGCACGCCGGTGGCGGTGGCGATGGCAATCGGGGCGAAGATCGCCAGGTAGATCAGCAACACCTTGGACAGCTCACCGATGCCGCACCAGATCACGATCAAGGGCAGGTAGGCCAGCGGCGGGATCGGCCTGTAAAACTCGATCAGCGGGTCGAGAATGCCGCGGGCGATGCGGTTGGCGCCGATGGCAATGCCGATCGGCACGGCGGTCAGCACTGCAAAGCCCAGGCCCAGGCCGATACGGCCAAGGCTGGCACCCAGGTGCTGCCAGAGGGTGGAGTCCATATAGCCGCTGGTCGCCAGCAGCCAGCCCTTTTGCAGCACGGCAGACGGAGGCGGCAGGAACAGCGGCTCGATCAGCCCGCTGGCGGTCACGGCCCACCACAGCACCAGCAGCGCACCCAGGGTCAGCCCGCTGATCCAGCGTGTGCTCAGGTTGCGGCGCAGCGCCGGGGTGGCTGGGCTGACGGCGGTGGCCGGGATTTCATAACTGCTCATGCGGACTCCTGCCGTTGCGAGAACACTTTGCTCAGCACGTGTTCGCGGGTTTCGATAAACCGGGGGTCGGACTTGATCGCACGGGCCGACTCACCGGCCGCGTAACGCTGGCCAAAGTCCAGGCTCAGGCGCTCGACGATTTGCCCGGGGTTGGGCGCCAGCAGAATCAGGTCGGTGGCGAGGAACACCGCTTCTTCGATGTCATGGGTGATCAGGAATACCGGCTTGGCCGTGCGCCGCCAGACTTGTAGCAGCAGCTCCTGCATCTGTTCACGGGTGAAGGCATCGAGGGCGCCGAAAGGTTCGTCCATCAGCAGCACCCGTGGGTCGGCAGCCAGGGCGCGGGCCAGGCCGACGCGTTGTTTCTGCCCGCCAGACAGCTGCCAGATGCGCCGGCTGTCAAAGCCGGCCAGGTCCACCAGGGCAAGCATTTCCCGGGCGCGGACCTGCCGCTGGGCCTTGGGCACACCGGCCAGCTCCAGGCCGAAGCCGACATTGGCCAGCACGTCTTGCCAGGGCAGCAGGGCGTCGTCCTGGAACACCACGCCACGCTCGGCACTCGGGCCTTGCACGGGCACGCCATCGAGGGTGATGCGTCCGGCGCTGGGTTCGACGAAGCCGGCAATCAGGTTCAACAGCGAAGTCTTGCCACTGCCGGAAGGGCCGAGGGCCACCAGCAATTGCTGGGGGCCGAGGGTCAGGGAAATATCCGCCAGCACGGGCGTGGTTGCGCCTGGGTACTGTGCGCTGATGCGCTCCAGCTGTAGCAAGGCCATCGCGATGAACTCCTGATCAGTTAGTGATGAACTTGGCGCTGACGTAAGGGGCGTAGTCCGGCAGCACGGCCTCGACCTTGCCTTGTTCCTTGAGGAACGCGGCGGTATCGGTCACGGCCTTGGTGGTCGGGGCGCCAAGTAGCGTCACTTGGTCGGCGGCCAGTGGGTAGACGTTGCCTTGCAGCAGCAGCGGGATATCACTGGCCTTGGCGCCGGAGAGCCTCACCAGTTTGTCGACGTTGCCCTTATCGGCCAGCCAGGCTTGTGGGTCTTTACGGTATTGGGCGTAGGCATCAAGGGTGACTTTGGCAAAGGCGCTGACAATTTCCGGGTGCTTCTCGGCAAAGTCCTTACGCACGATCCAGGCATCGAAGGTCGGCGCGCCGAACTTGGCCAGTTCGCCCGAGGTGATCAGCACCTTGCCGTTTTCCTTGGCCACACCCAGGGCCGGATCCCAGACATAAGTGGCGTCGATATCGCCACGCTTCCAGGCGGCGATGATGGCCGGCGGGGCGAGGTTGAGTACGGTGACTTTCGACGGGTCGATGTTCCAGTGCTTGAGCGCGGCCAACAGGCTGTAGTGGCCGGTGGAAACAAACGGCACGGCGATTTTCTTGCCGATCAGGTCCTGCGGGCTGTTGATCCCGGAACCGTTGCGCGCCACCAGGGCTTCGGCGCCACCGATCTGGGTGGCGACGAGGAAGGTCTGCACCGGCACTTTGCGGGTGATGGCTGCGGTCAGCGGGCTGGAACCGAGGTAGCCGATCTGCACATCGCCGGACGCGATGGCGGCGATGATATCGGCGCCATTGTCGAATTTGCGCCAGTCGATAGTGGCGTTCGTGGCTTTTTCATAAGCGCCGTCGGCCTGGGCGACTTTGGCCGGGTCAACGGTGGTCTGGTAGGCGATGGTCACGTCGGCCGCCTGGGCAAACAGGCTGGCGCCGGCCAGGGACAGGGCCGCCAGGAGGCGTAAAGGGGAAGGTCGTAGCATGGAGAGACTCCTCATCAGGCGGCCAGACGTTGGCGTGTGAGGAGACTAAATGATCTAAGAATCCGAAAATAAATAACCTTTTCGAATTAGCTTATGAGGAGAAAAGTGCAAACAGAGCTTCAGGGCCATGAAATTAATGGGGGAGCTGGCTTGCCTGCGATAGCGGTATAACAGCCGACATCTTATTTGGATGTGACGGCCTCATCGCAGGTAAGCCAGCTCCCACTGGGGGCATCGGATGGCGTCAGTTACTGATCGCCAGGATGCTCGCCTGGTACGCCCCGACAAACACGTCGAAATCGCCCACTTCGTTCTGCTCCAGCTCCGCCTGTTGCGCCAGCGATGTACGCGCCAGCTCTTCAAAACGCGCCTGCTCGTCTGCCGGCAACGGTTCGCTACGGAAGTACTCGGCATGCACTTCGCTCTGACGCAGGGAGAACTGCGCAAAGCTTTCCTTGCGCTCCTGCATGGCGGCCAACACTTGGGCCGACGGGGTCAGGGACGAATCCTGGATCTTCGCCAACTGGGCATCCAGTGCCAGGCTGTGTTCGCTGATGCCCTGGCTCTGGTCCAGCAGAGCAGCCAGCGGGGCGATTTTCTCCAGCAGTTCGGCGGCCCATTCCTTCATTTCCACCGCCTGGCCGCGACGCTGCAATTGCAGCCCCGGACGCCGGCCTTCCTTGACCACACTGAGGAAGTTCGACGTGGCATTGCCGCACTCGTTGTTTTCGAACAGCGGGCTGTCGTCCAATGCGCAGTACAGCAGGAACGCGTCGAGGAAGCGCGACTCCGGCAGGTCGATGCCCATCGGCAGGAACGGGTTGATGTCCAGGCAGCGCACTTCGATGTACTGGATGCCACGGGCCATCAGCGCCTGGATCGGCCGTTCGCCGGTGTAGGTCACGCGTTTGGGGCGGATATTGGAGTAGTACTCGTTTTCGATCTGCAGGATGTTGGTGTTGAGCTGTACCCACTCACCATCCTTATGGGTGCCGACTTCGACGTAGGGCGCGTAGGGCGTTGCCACCGCTTCGCGCAGGCTGTCGGTGTAGCTGGCCAGATCGTTATAGCAAGGGGTCAGGCCGGCCTGGGCGTTGCTCTGGTAACCCAGATCGCTCATGCGCAGGCTGGTGGCATAGGGCAGGTACAGGGTGTCGGCATCGAACTGTTCCAGCTGGTGGGAACGCCCGCGCAGGAAACCCGCATCCAGGGCTGGCGAGGCACCGAACAGATACATCAGCAGCCAGCTGTAGCGGCGGAAGTTACGGATCAGCGCGATATAGGCCGTGGACTGGTAGTCACGGTCGGTGCCCACGAAGCCTTCGGCTTCCTTGAGCAACGGCCACAGCTCTTCCGGCAGGGAGAAGTTGTAGTGGATACCGGCGATGCACTGCATGGTCTTGCCGTAGCGCAGGGCCAGGCCCTTGCGATACACGTACTTGAGCTGTCCGATGTTGGAGGTGCCGTAGTAGGCAATCGGAATATCTTCCTCGGCCGGCAACGGGCACGGCATCGATGGACTCCACAGGTACTCGTTGCCGAGCTTGCTGTAGGCAAAACGATGAATTTTGTCGAGGCTGCGCAGGGTATCTGCCGGGTTGGGCAGTGCCGGCGTGATGAACTCCAGCAGCGACTCGGAATAGTCGGTGGTGATCGACTCATGGGTCAATGCGGCGCCCAGGGCCTCTGGATGCGGCGTTTGAGCCAGGCGGCCTTCGCCGGTGACACGCAGGCATTCTCGCTCGATGCCGTGCAGGCAGTGCTCAAGCAAAGAGAGGTGTTCGCGCTTGCCGAGCAGAGCCAGGCGGCGGTTGAGAAGTTCGCTCAAGTTGGATTCCTTCACGCGTCAGTCGCCCCAATATGGGGGTGGGCAAGACGGTCTACAAGGGTGAAGTTAAAACTGGCGTTATCGCCTGGTTTTCGAGCCGGAACAACCTGCTCTGAAAGTGCCGACTTCATTCCCTGAATTTGGCTATCGCGCAGGAAGAAAATTCCGACGCTGTTTTCGCAGCGCCGAAATTAACCCAAATTGATGACAGGGAGCTATAGGACAGCGAAGGTGCCTTGTGCTTTTGCGACGAGTCTTTCGTCCTGATACACCTCGGCCTCGACCACCAGCGTGCGCCGGCCGGGGTGGATGACCCGGGCGGTGCACAGCACGTCACCGTCGGACACGGCACGGATGTAGTTGATTTTGCACTCGATGGTCGCGCTCTGCTGGTCAAAACCGTGGGAGCTGGAACAGGCCAGCCCCATGGCAATGTCCACCAGGCTGAAAATCGCCCCGCCATGGAGCTTGCCCGCGCGGTTGCGCAATTGTGGCTCCAGGCTCAGGGCAACCTCGGCAACGCCTTGGTCCAGGCGTTGCAGGCGGCAGCCGAGCAGCTCGCTGAAGGCGCTGTGGGTCAAGCCGGCTGGCAGCTCCATCAGCGCTTTTTCAACTGCTTGGCGTTGGCGAACAGCGAAGCCATGGCGTTATTGGCCGGGGCTGCGGTGGTGGCTTCCTTACGCGGTGCAGTGTTTTCCGAACGGTTTTGCGACTGGCGCGGTGCTGAACCCGGGCGTGCGCCACGGGCACCGTCGATTTTCTCGCCGGGGGTATCGCTCATGCGCATCGACAGGCCCACGCGTTTGCGCGGGATATCCACTTCCATGACCTTGACCTTGACCACATCCCCGGCCTTCACCGCCTCACGCGGATCCTTGATGAACTTCTCCGAAAGCGCGGAAATATGCACCAAACCGTCCTGATGCACACCGATATCCACAAATGCGCCGAAGTTGGTCACGTTGGTCACCACGCCTTCGAGAATCATCCCCAGTTGCAAGTCCTTGAGGTCTTCGACGCCTTCCTGGAACTCGGCGGTCTTGAACTCCGGACGCGGGTCGCGGCCCGGTTTTTCCAGTTCTTGCAGGATGTCGGTGATGGTCGGCACACCGAAGGTCTCGTCGGTGTACTTCTTCGGATCCAGGCGCTTGAGGAACGCGGCGTCGCCGATCAGCGAGCGGATATCGCGGTCGGTTTCAGCGGCGATGCGCTGTACCAGCGGATAGGCTTCCGGGTGGACTGCCGAGGCGTCGAGCGGGTTGTCACCGTTCATCACGCGCAGGAAGCCGGCGGCCTGTTCGAAGGTTTTTTCGCCAAGGCGTGCGACTTTTTTCAGCGCCGCTCGGGTCTTGAACGCGCCGTTTTCATCGCGATGGGTGACGATATTCTGCGCCAGGGTGGAGTTGAGGCCGGAAATCCGCGCCAGCAGGGCGACCGAGGCAGTGTTGACGTCGACGCCGACCTTGTTCACACAGTCTTCCACCACTGCATCCAGGCCGCGCGCCAGTTTCAGCTGCGACACGTCGTGCTGGTACTGGCCGACGCCAATGGATTTAGGGTCGATCTTCACCAGCTCGGCCAGTGGATCCTGCAGGCGGCGTGCGATGGACACCGCGCCACGGATCGACACGTCGAGGTCCGGGAATTCCTTGGAGGCCAGTTCCGACGCCGAGTACACCGAAGCGCCCGCCTCGGAGACCATGACCTTGGTCATTTTCATGCCTGGGTATTTTTTGATCAGCTCCAGGGCCAGCTTGTCGGTTTCGCGGCTGGCGGTGCCGTTGCCGATGGCAATCAGGTCTACCGCATGCTTGGCGCACAGGGCGGCGAGGATGGCGATGGTCTGGTCCCACTTGTTGTGCGGCACGTGCGGGTACACGGTGGCGTGGTCCAGCAGCTTGCCGGTGGCGTCGACGACGGCGACCTTGCAACCGGTGCGCAGGCCCGGGTCCAGGCCCAGGGTTGCGCGCGGGCCGGCCGGAGCGGCCAGCAGCAGGTCGTGCAGGTTGTGGGCGAATACGTTGATCGCCTCGGTCTCGGCGCCGTCGCGCAGCTCGCCCAGCAGGTCGGTTTCCAGGTGGGTGTAGAGCTTGACCTTCCAGGTCCAGCGCACGACTTCACTGAGCCATTTATCCGCAGGACGATTCTGATTCTGGATGCCGAATTGTTGGCCGATCATGCCTTCGCACGGGTGCATGGTGCCCGGCAGTTCGTCGCCGACCTTCAGCGCGGAGCTGAGAATGCCTTCGTTGCGGCCGCGGAAAATGGCGAGGGCGCGGTGGGACGGCATGCTTTTCAGTGGTTCGTCGTGCTCGAAGTAATCGCGGAACTTGGCGCCTTCTTCCTCTTTGCCAGCGATCACACGGGCGCTGAGAGTGGCTTCCTGTTTCAGGTAGTTACGCAATTTTTCCAGCAGGTTGGCGTCTTCGGCGAAACGCTCCATGAGGATGTACTTGGCGCCTTCGAGGGCGGCCTTGACGTCGGCCACGCCTTTTTCGCCATCGACAAAGCGCGCGGCTTCGGTTTCCGGGGTCAGGGACGGGTCGTTGAACAGACCGTCGGCCAGCTCGCCGAGGCCGGCTTCCAGGGCGATCTGGCCCTTGGTGCGGCGCTTCTGCTTGTACGGCAGGTACAAGTCTTCGAGGCGGGTCTTGGTGTCGGCGAGCTTGATATCGCGTTCGAGTTGCGGGGTCAGCTTGCCCTGCTCCTGGATGCTGGCGAGAATGCTGACACGCCGTTCGTCGAGTTCTCGCAGGTAGCGCAGGCGCTCTTCCAGATGCCGCAGCTGGATATCATCGAGGCTGCCGGTCACTTCTTTACGGTAACGGGCGATGAAGGGCACGGTGGAGCCTTCATCCAGTAGAGCGACGGCCGCTTCGACCTGTTGTGGGCGTACACCGAGTTCCTCGGCGATGCGGCTGTTGATGCTGTCCATAAAACCACCTGAAATTCTTGAAAGCAGTGCGCAGGCCCGGAAAACAAGGCTCTGCGCGGCTGGTTGAGCGGCCCGACTGGCGCCGCTGCCTGGGTCAAGAGGCAGCCTATTGACCCTCGAAATCGAAAAAGTCACGACAAGCAGATGAAAAAACACCAGGCCGGCCACGGTATTGCCCGGCACTGAGGCGCGGCATTATAACCAGCGATCCGTTCTTGGGGGGATTGCGCCAGGCGCCGGCGCACTGGTGGTTGGAGAAAAATCTGCTAACAATGCGTACCGTGCGTATAACGGCAGCTAAGCCATAATGCGCGCCAGATAAGAGGAGCATCCAATGAGCAGCACTGCACAAACTGCTGAAGGCGAAAAAATTCTCATCGTTGATGACGATCCGGGGCTGAGCAGCCTGCTGGAGCGGTTCTTCACCTCCAAGGGCTACCGTGCCCGCGCGGTGCCGAACACCGAGCAGATGGACCGCCTGCTCGGGCGCGAAGTCTTCAACCTGGTCGTGCTCGACCTGATGTTGCCCGGCGAAGACGGCCTGACCGCCTGCAAGCGCCTGCGCAGCACCAACAACCAGATCCCGATCATCATGCTGACCGCCAAGGGCGATGAGCTGAGCCGTATCAAGGGTCTGGAACTGGGCGCCGACGACTACCTGGCCAAGCCATTCAACCCCGACGAGCTGATGGCGCGGGTCAAGGCCGTATTGCGTCGCCAGGCGGCTCCCGTACCGGGCGCGCCAGGCAGCGAAGATGAAAGCGTGACCTTTGGTGACTACGAGCTGTCGCTGGCTACCCGTGAGCTCAAGCGTGGCGAAGAAGTCCACATGCTCACCACGGGCGAATTCGCGGTGCTCAAGGCGCTGGTGATGAACGCTCGCCAACCGCTGACCCGTGACAAGCTGATGAACCTGGCCCGTGGTCGTGAATGGGACGCCCTGGAGCGCTCCATCGATGTGCAGATTTCCCGTCTGCGCCGGATGATCGAGCCGGATCCGTCCAAGCCGCGTTATATCCAGACAGTGTGGGGCGTGGGTTACGTGTTTGTGCCGGATGGCACGGCAACCAAGTAATCGATGATTTGCACATGCGGGTATTCCGGAGTTCGATCCCAAGGGGTCGGCCGGATGCCCGGCGTCTGCAATTCTGCGAGCGTGGCTCGCTCTTGCCAGGTGTCTAGCTGTCTTCTATGAAAACCCCGCTGTGGTTCCCCCAAAGTTTCTTCTCCCGCACCCTTTGGCTGGTGCTGATCGTCGTGCTGTTTTCCAAGGCGCTGACCCTCGTTTATCTGTTGATGAACGAAGACGTGCTGGTGGACCGGCAGTACAGCCATGGTGTTGCGCTGACATTGCGTGGCTACTGGGCTGTGGATCCCGAGAACCGCGAAAAAGTCGCCAAGGCGTCGACGTTGACCCGCGTGGATGGGGCTGGCGTGCCGGAAGGCGAGCAGCATTGGCCTTACAGCGAGATCTACCAGCGCCAGATGCAGGCCGAACTGGGTGAAGACACCGAGGTGCGCTTGCGCATGCATGTATCACCCGCCCTCTGGGTGCGCGCGCCGAGCCTGGGCGATGCATGGATCAAGGTTCCGCTGTATCCGCACCCGCTGCGGGGGCAGAAGATCTGGAACGTACTTGGCTGGTTCCTGGCTATTGGCCTGCTTTCCACCGCGTCGGCCTGGATTTTCGTGCGCCAGCTCAACCAGCCGCTCAAGCGCCTGGTGTTCGCCGCCAGGCAACTGGGGCAGGGGCGCAGCGTGCGCCTGCCGATCAGCGATACGCCCAGCGAAATGACCGAGGTCTATAGCGCGTTCAACCAGATGGCCGAGGATGTCGAACAGGCCGGTCGCGAGCGTGAGCTGATGCTGGCCGGGGTGTCCCACGACCTGCGCACGCCGCTGACACGCTTGCGCCTGTCCCTGGAACTGATGGGCAACCACACCGACCTGACCGATGACATGGTCCGTGATATCGAAGACATGGACGCGATTCTCGACCAGTTCCTGGCGTTTATCCGCGATGGTCGCGATGAGGTGGTGGAAGAAGTGGACCTGACCGACCTGGTCCGCGAGGTCGTGGCGCCCTATAACCAGAATGGTGAGCAGGTGCACATGCGCCTGGAGCCGATCCAGCCCTTTGCGTTGCGCCGGGTCTCGATGAAGCGCCTGTTGAACAACCTGATCGGCAACGCCTTGCATCATGCGGGCACCGAGGTGGAAGTCGCCGCCTATGTGTCTGGTGACACCAACGCGCCCTATGTGGTACTGAGTGTCATGGACCGTGGCGCCGGGATTGATCCGGCGGAGCTGGAGGGCATTTTCAACCCCTTCACCCGTGGCGACCGTGCCCGTGGTGGCAAAGGCACCGGCCTGGGGCTGGCGATTGTGCGGCGGATTGCCTCGATGCATGGTGGCAATGTTGAGCTGCGCAACCGTGCCGATGGCGGGCTGGAAGCGCGGGTGCGCTTGCCGTTGGGGCTGATGTTGCCAAGGGGTGCGGTCTAAGCCACGACGAAAATCAAATGTGGGAGCTGGTTTGCCTGCGAAAAGACTAACAGTGATGTTGAATGTTAGTCAGTCATCGCAGGCAAGCCAGCTCCCACACTGGTTTGTGCTGCCCTAAAGGGCGTATTTCAGCCCTTGCCCTTGGTCCGGGTCAGATTCGGCCCGCTGTTCTTCTCCAGATGCTGAATGATGATCCCCGCCACATCCTTGTTGGTGGTGGTCTCAATTCCTTCCAGGCCTGGTGACGAGTTGACTTCCATCACCAGTGGCCCGTGGTTCGAGCGCAGGATATCCACGCCCGCCACACTCAAGCCCATGACCTTGGCTGCGCGCAGGGCGGTCATGCGTTCTTCCGGGGTGATCTTGATCAGGCTGGCGCTGCCACCCCGATGCAGGTTGGAGCGAAACTCCCCCGGCTTGGCCTGGCGCTTCATCGCGGCAATCACCTTGTCCCCCACCACGAAGCAACGGATATCGGCCCCGCCGGCTTCCTTGATGTATTCCTGGACCATGATGTTCTGCTTGAGGCCCATGAACGCTTCGATCACCGACTCTGCCGCCGTGGCGGTTTCACACAGCACCACGCCAATGCCCTGGGTGCCTTCCAGCACCTTGATCACCAATGGCGCACCGTTGACCATCTCGATCAGGTCGGGAATGTCATCGGGGGAATGGGCAAAACCAGTCACGGGCAAGCCGATGCCCCGGCGCGACAGCAATTGCAGGGAGCGCAGCTTGTCCCGGGAGCGGGCAATGGCCACCGATTCGTTGAGCGGAAACACCCCCATCATTTCAAACTGGCGCAGGACCGCGCAGCCGTAGAACGTCACCGAGGCCCCGATACGCGGGATCACCGCGTCGAAGCCTTCCAGTGGTTTGCCCCGGTAGTGGATCTGCGGCTTATGACTGGCAATGTTCATATAGGCGCGCAACGTATCGATCACCACCATCTCATGGCCCCGTTCGGTGCCGGCCTCGACCAGACGGCGGGTGGAATACAGACGCGGGTTACGCGACAGCACAGCGATCTTCATGCAACACCTGTGGCAGCAATAGTGGAGACCGGGAACACCGGCTTGTCTTGAACGTACTTGAGCCCCGGGTTGACCACTAACTGGCCGTCGATCAGGGCTTTGGAACCTAGCAACAGGCGGTAACGCATGGTTTTGCGGCAAGCCAGGGTGAACTCCACCCTCCATACCCGATCACCCAGGGCCAGGGTGGTGCTGATGACGTAGCGCACCTGCGCCTGGCCGTTGGAGCTTTTAATGGTTTTCATGGCCACCAGCGGTGCTTCGCAGCGCCGGTGACGCAGTTGCACCACGCTGCCCAGGTGCGCCGTAAAGCGCAGCCATTTTTCACCGTCACGCTCAAAAGGCTCGATCTCGGTGGCATGCAGGCTGGAGGTACTGGCGCCGGTGTCGATCTTTGCGCGCAGGCCCGCCACACCCAAATCGGGAAGCGCCACCCATTCACGCAGACCGACAACGGTCAAATGGTCAAATGTCTTCAATATGAACAACCGGCAATCAGGGAAGTTTCTACGTCATACGACACTAGCGTCCAATAGCTCACGGATTGTGACAACCCAGGACCGTTGACGAGCGCTTGGCGCCGAATTCGCGGTATTCACGCAGAATATTCACCAAATGGCGACAGATATCTTCACACCATAAAAAACCACGGCTGAAGGGAAACTGCCTGACACCTGGCGTATCTTAGGTGAGCCTTGGCGTTTGTGCGTCGAAGGGATTCGACTGTTAAGTTGCGACATTTTTCAGAGCGAGGAATTCAAGTGGCTCAAAAGCAGGAAGAGGACGAAAAAGTCCGTTTGGACAAGTGGCTGTGGGCCGCACGTTTCTACAAGACCCGGGCCTTGGCCAAGGCCGCCATCGAGAGCGGCAAGGTGCATTGCCGAGGCGAGCGCTGCAAGCCGGGCAAGGAACCGCGTGTTGGCGACGAGTTGCAGATTCGCATCGGCTTTGATGAGAAAACCGTGTTGGTGGAGGCGCTCTCCATCGTCCGCCGAGGCGCGCCTGAAGCCCAGGCGCTGTACACCGAGACCCCCGCCAGTATTGCCAAGCGCGAGAATGCGGCGGCCATGCGCAAGGCCGGAGCCTTGGGTATGAGCACCGACGGCAAGCCGAGCAAGAAACAGCGCCGCGACCTGTTCAAGTTTCGCGGCAGCGGCAATGATGATTGAGGGGTTACGTGCAGGAGCCGATCAGGCTCCTGCACCAGGGCTCAGGCGTTGCGGATCACGCTCAGGCGATTGATCGCGGGTACCCGTTGAAGCAGCCGGAATAGCGGTTCGGTTATGCGTAGCAGCCAAGCTGAGACCTTCGCCGCAAACGGTGTGTAGTAACCCCAACCCAGCGCTAACAGCGCCAGCAGTACGCCACCGATGTAGTCGTCCTGCCCCCAGTGAGCACCTGCCACCAGGCGCGGCATCATAAACAGCAGTGCCAGGCCCCAGATCAGCAGCACCTGGCCGATCCGCTTGGCAAACACGCTCATGAACATCCCCCAGATCAGCAACACTGAAGCATGATCACCGGGGAAACTCTGGCTGGAACGGTCTTTCAATTCCCAGGTTTTTTCCAGGTTCGGGAAGTAATCGCTCATATGGATCGCTCCACTGATCACCATCGACGGGCTATTGTGCTGCCAGCCCATCTGCGCCGCGAGCTTGGAAAACAGCATACGGATAAACAGCAGTAACAGCAGAATCGCGAGGAAGCCGAAAAACGCCTGGCGTACTTCAATCGCCTTGAACACCCATTCGCCGCGAATCAGCAGCATCAGCAGGATCACCCCGACCACCGCATCAAATGGCCGCAGGCTGGCGATCGCCCATACATGCAGCCAGGTCGGGTTGCTGGCCAGCGGGTCGTTGAGCAGATGAAACAGCCATTCGTCGAATATCACGCAAAGCATCTGGCCTGCGGGCCATAGCCAAAAACACAGCAGCCCCAGAGCGAGTAAATTGCACAGGGCCAATCGCCCGAGGTTCCACTTGGCTTGGAACAAACCCGGATTGTTCATAAACTGTTTCCTCTTCGCTCTAAACTCTCTTCACCTATCAGAAGAAAAGCGCACCAAATTGGTGCTAAAGCGCATAATTTTAGAAACATTGTCATCACTTTGTCATCAATTCAGATACCCAGACCTATGACTGATCTACCGGATACCGACTTCACCCAACGTTTCCTCTTTGACGACAACGACGCTCGTGGCGAGCTGGTTGCCCTGGAGCGCAGCTATGCCGAAGTCCTTGCCAAGCACCCCTATCCGGAGCCGGTCGCGCAGTTGCTTGGCGAACTGATGGCCGCCGCGTCGCTGCTGGTGGGCACCATGAAGTTCGATGGCTTGCTGATCCTCCAGGCGCGCTCCGAAGGCCCGGTGCCGATGCTGATGATCGAGTGCTCTAGTGAGCGGGAAATCCGTGGCCTGGCACGTTATGACGCAGACCAGATCCCGGCGGACGCGACCCTGGCCGACCTGATGCCCAACGGCGTGCTGGCGTTGACCATCGACCCGACCGTTGGCCAGCGTTACCAGGGCATTGTCGATCTGGACGGGGAAACCCTGTCCGACTGCTTCACCAACTATTTCGTCATGTCCCAGCAAGTGGGCACCCGCTTCTGGCTCAATGCGGACGGCAAGCGCGCCCGTGGCCTGCTGTTGCAACAGCTGCCGGCGGACCGTATCAAGGACGAGGATGAGCGCGAGGAAAGCTGGCGTGGCCTCACTGCCCTGGCCGGTACCCTGACCGCTGAAGAGCTGCTGGGCCTGGACAACGAAACCATCCTGCACCGCCTGTACCATGAAGAGGAAGTGCGCCTGTTCGATGCGCAATCGCTGCGTTTCCATTGCAGCTGCTCCCGCGAGCGCTCGGGCAATGCCCTGGTGAGCCTGGGCCTTGAGGATGCGCAGAATCTGGCGGTGGAGCATGGTGGCAGAATCGAGATCGACTGCCAGTTCTGCAACCAGCGCTACCTGTTCGACGCTGCCGATATCGCCCAATTGTTCGCTGGCGCTGGCGTTGACACCCCTTCTGGTACCCACCACTAAAACGTTTAAGCACAGGTAAATCACCTGACAAACGCCGGATTAGAGGTGTTCTGACGGGAGGGCCCTACTTTTTTTGGGCTTTTCTGGCATAATCCGGCCCACTTTTTTCGCGGTAGTAGTGCGCAACTTTCTACTACAAAACGTTTGGAGCACTCGGCCATAGGCCGACGGGGAACCTCATGACGCAAGCCAATAACGCCGTATACACCGATCTGAGTGTTGACGATCTGGTCAAAGAAGCCCTGCAGCGCGGTGAAGGCGTGCTTGCCGATACTGGCGCGCTGGTCGTAGAAACCGGTCACCGTACCGGTCGTTCGCCGGTCGACCGTTTCATCGTTGAAGAGCCATCCACCCAGGCCGCTATTGCCTGGGGCCCGATCAACCGCAAGTTCCCGGCCGACAAGTTCGATGCCCTGTGGGCTCGCGTCGAGGCTTTCAACAACGCGCAAGAGCATTTCGTTTCCCACGTGCATGTAGGTTCTGCCGAAGAACACTACCTGGCCGTGAAAATGACCACTCAGACTGCCTGGCAGAACCTGTTCGGTCGTTGCCTGTTCATCAACCCGGCCCAGTACAACCCGGCCGGGCGTGAAGAGTGGCAAGTGCTCAACGTTGCCAACTTTGAATGTGTGCCTGAGCGTGACGGCACCAATTCCGATGGTTGCGTGATCCTCAACTTCGCCCAGAAAAAAGTCCTGATTGCTGGCATGCGTTACGCCGGCGAGATGAAAAAAGCCATGTTCTCGGTGCAGAACTTCCTGCTGCCGGCCGCTGACGTGCTGCCAATGCACTGCGCTGCCAACATCGGTGAAGAAGGCGACGTGACCTTGTTCTTCGGCCTTTCCGGCACTGGCAAGACCACCCTGTCCGCCGACGAAAGCCGCTACCTGATCGGTGACGACGAACACGGTTGGGGCGAAGGCGTGGTGTTCAACATCGAAGGCGGTTGCTATGCCAAGTGCATCGACCTGTCGGAGAAGAACGAGCCGGTCATCTGGAAAGCCATCAAGCACGGCGCCGTCCTGGAAAACGTGGTGATCGACGATGCCAAGCACGCCGATTACACCAACGTCAGCCTGACCCAGAACAGCCGCGCGGCGTACCCGCTGGAGCACGTTGCCAAGCGTTCCGAGAAGAACCTGGGCGGCGAGCCAAACGCGGTGATCTTCCTGACCTGCGACCTGACTGGCGTACTGCCACCGGTGTCGATCCTCAATGAAGAACAAGCGGCCTACCACTTCCTGTCCGGCTACACCGCACTGGTGGGCTCGACTGAAATGGGTTCGGGCAGCGGCATCAAGTCGACCTTCTCCACCTGCTTCGGCGCACCGTTCTTCCCGCGTCCGGCTGGCGAATACGCAGAGCTGCTGATCAAGCGCATCCGTGGCTTCGGCTCCAAGGTCTACCTGGTCAACACCGGTTGGACCGGCGGTGGCTACGGCGTCGGCAAACGCTTCAACATCCCGACCACCCGTGCGGTGATCGCAGCGATCCAGAGCGGCGCGTTGATCGGTGCGCAAACCGAGCACCTGGACACCATCAACCTCGACGTGCCATTGGCCGTACCGGGCGTTGAGACCGGCCTGTTGAACCCACGCAACACCTGGGCTGACAAGGCTGCCTACGACGAAGCAGCGAAGGCCCTGGCCGGCCTGTTCGTCGAGAACTTCAAGAAATTTGAAGTGAGCGACGCGATCAAGGCAGCGGGTCCGAAGTTGTAAGATTCGCTAGCTGTTGAAAAGCCGCCCCTAGTGGGCGGCTTTTTTGTGCGCGTGGAAATCTCGATGAGCGTAGAGCAGGGCGGCAAAAAGGCCCACATTAACCACTCAGTGTTCTTTAGCTCAGATTTTCCAGCGTCTGTGTATCCCAGCTATGAGTCTTGATCGCCAGGTAGAGCATGCCGATGGTGAGCGGCATTTTCTCGCCCCGGCCCTTGGCGCGGTGTTTGAGGAATACATCGAAGACCGGCGGGTTGAAGTAACGATAAGCATCATAGTCACCCAGGTCGAGATCGAATGTCTGCTCCAGCGCCTCCATAAATTGCCTGGCTTCGGCGCCGTCGCAGCCGAGGTCGAAGTTAAGCGAGGTTTTAAGGCGGAGGGTCTTGTGCTTGGGCAGGCCGATTTCTTCGTGCAGCAATTGCAGGAGCTGCTGCATGACAGGGTCTTCGGGGAAGTGGGGGGCCAGGTTCATGGTGGAAGCACGCAGGAGTGGGTGAGGGGGATGGTCGTGATGATGGCGGTATTTGTTGCGGGTCAGAAAGAGTGCCAAGCCTATCAAGAATAGAGCGAGGGGGAGGAGTTGAATGCTGAGAATGATGGCCACATAAGGTAGCCAGAATGTCAGGATCAAGCCGCTTACGATAAACGTGGCAGCAAAACGCTTTCTGAGTGTGCCGTCGGTGATTTTGTAATGCAGCAATAGATAAAAGGCGAAGAAGATCGCCGTCTGTAGATACAGCATTTGACTATGGCTCATCTGAGTACACATGCATTGAGAGGCTTGAGCGCTGCGGGCCAATTCCCCCGCTGACCCGAGCCTCTAGGCCGATGATGATGTCTGCACGCTGGAAGTTGCGGAGCTGGCGGGATATCAAATCGCGGGTGAAGTTTTCGATCAGTGATTCTGCCTTGCTGGAAATGATCCCAATTGGGGCTGCAACCGCACCTGAAATGGCTTTTTTGACGACGTTATTCCGGTTGTTCAGGCTATCGGCCTGTTTTCTGGTCAATGGTTTTGAAATGGCCACTGTCATGAGGCACGGAAGATCCTGGGCGAGCATTCGCTCATACAGACTTTGTAGTCGCAGGCGAACCTCTGGCGCAGAGGCCTTTGCGTCTAGCAAGCAAAGGCTGGCAAGTGCTTGCTTGTTATCGGGCCGTACAGTGAAACGAATCACGCTGAACGTGACGCCGTAATGGCCGATGTACTGAGTCCTTTCAAGGTTCACGGATTTCTTGCCGAGAAGGTTGCGAGGGCGCTAGTTTCGGTCAGGCTCGGCCGATTCTGTAGAGGGTTGAGTGGGCACCTGAGGCAGTTTGGGAAGCGTATGGTGCCCGACCAAGCAATTTCCTACAGAGTCTTCTGATGTTGGCAATTTGGCTGTGGGGCACCCTGGCGCAGGCGGGATAAAAACCACGTCACATTTTGTATAAAATCCCGGCAAAACCCCTGAATTCAGCGTATGTTTCACCGCAAAATCTTGTAGGGCAATTCCGCCCACTACTTAAAGGGAGTTAAGCATGGGTTTGCTTCGTATCGCCTCGGCGATGTCATTGTGTGCGGTGGCGTTTTCTGTCCAGGCCGAGCAGTTGCCAATTGAAGTGCTCAGTGCGGTGGTCAAGGACCAGAAAATCGCCGACGCTGAAGTCTTGCTGCAACGCAACGGCGCACAGAACGTGGTGGGGCGCACCAACGCCCAGGGCCAGGTCACCCTCACCAGCGAAGTTGCCGATGGCGCCGACAATCTGCTGATCATAAAGAAGCCCGGCTACTCCAACCTGGTGGTGAAGTGCCCGTGCAAAGGCATGACATACGCCATCAGCCCGGTGATGGAAAACCTCGACGGTCTGCGTGTAGTGCTGACCTGGGGGCAATCGCCTTCGGACCTCGACTCCCACATGATCTTCCCCGGCAACAACATCTACTTCAACAGCAAGACCGGCACCGATGCCGAGTTGGATGTGGATGACACCGACAGCTACGGCCCGGAAACCATCACCCTGCAGAAAAAACACTACGGCGAAAGCTACGTCTACGCCGTGCATGACTTCTCCAACCGCACCAATACAGGCTCCACTGCACTGTCCGAGAGCCAGGCCAAGGTGTTTGTGTACATGGGCCAGTCCCTGGTTCGCACCTACTACGTGCCGACCAACCGTACCGGTAACCTGTGGACCGTGTTCCGCATGACCGGCAGCGGCGACTTCCAGGACATCAATACCTTCACCGGCGTACTTGTCGAAGCCAAGGATGTGCTCAACGAAGTCAAACCCCTGCTCAACGATAGCGTTGCCGTGGATGCGGTGGTGGTCAGTTCTGCGGTACAGGGCGATGCGAAGAAGCTGAACCTCAAAGGCGAAGCGGCCTACCAGGCCGGTAACCTGGACCAGGCAATCGACTACTTCCGTCAGGCTATCGAACTGGACAATTCCTTCGGTAAAGCCTACGGCAACCTCGGCCTGGCCTATCAGAAAGCCGGTAACACCGCCGAGTCGATCTGGGCCAACCGCAAGGCAATCGCCCTGGCCAGTGGCCCGACAGCGGCCACCGTGCGCGCCGGTTCCTACTACAACATTGCGCGGATCTACGAAGCGGCCGGGCAGTTTGCCGATGCGCTGCGTCACTATCAGTTGGCCAAGGAACAGAAGGCCAACCCGGTGTATGACAAAGCCATTGAGCGTGTGCAAAACCGCTGATTGAGCTGTAGCAAAGATCTGAAAATGTGGGAGCGGGCTTGCCCGCGATAGCGGTGTAACAGTCAACAGCAGTATCGACTGGGGCACCACCATCGCGGGCAGGCCCGCTCCCACTTTTGTTTTGGGGTGTTTTATAGATTGCCGTTTGCTACCGGCTTCACCCTCGCCGCCTGTGTATCATCCTGTCTCTCTTTTCCACGCGACCTTTCTCGATTCGCTGAAAATCCCGGGCTATGTTTTAGGCCTGTTCAGCGGTCAATGGAGTGACAGCTTATGCACGACACCCTCCAGCAGGTCTTTGGTTATCCACAGTTTCGCCCAGGCCAGGAGGCGGCTGTCAGCGCCGTGCTGGCCGGCCGCTCGGCGGCGGCGATCTTTCCCACCGGCTCCGGCAAATCCCTCTGTTATCAGCTCTCAGCCGTGTTGCTGCCGCACCTGACACTGGTAGTGTCGCCGTTGTTGGCGTTGATGCAGGACCAACTGGACTTTTTGCAGCGCCATGGCATTTCGGCCGGTAGCATTGATTCGACACAAAGCCGTGAGCAGGCCAATGACGTAATGGCCCGCGCTCGCTCCGGCGAATTGAAGATCCTGATGATTTCCGTAGAGCGCCTGAAGAACGAGCGCTTTCGCAACTTTTTGCACAGCGTTTCGATTTCGCTACTGGTGGTGGACGAGGCGCACTGTATTTCCGAGTGGGGCCACAACTTCCGCCCGGACTACCTGAAACTCCCCGACTACCAACACCAGTTCAACATTCCCCAGGCGCTGCTGTTGACGGCCACCGCCACGCCCAAGGTCATTGCGGACATGCAGGCCAAGTTCGCCATCGCCCCCGCCGACGTGATCACCACGGGGTTCTACCGGCCCAACCTCAACCTGTGGGTGGAGCCGGTCAGCGGCGCCGACAAGCGCCGGCGCCTGGCGGAGTGGATGGGCGAGCGGGCCAACCAGCCGAGCATCGTCTATGTCACCTTGCAGAAGACTGCCGAGCAGATCGCCGAGCACCTGAATCGCCATGGCATCCAGGCCGAGGCTTATCACGCAGGTTTACCCCATGATAAGCGCGAAGGCATCCAGCGCCGGTTCATGGGCGGCCAGTCCAATTGCATCGTCGCTACCATTGCCTTCGGCATGGGCATCGACAAGAGCGACATCCGCAATGTGGTGCATTTCGATCTGCCCAAATCCATCGAGAACTACAGCCAGGAAATCGGGCGTGCCGGTCGCGATGGCCAGCCTTCCGAGTGCCTGGTGCTGGCCAACCGCGACAGCCTCAATGTGCTGGAGAACTTTGTGTACGGCGATACGCCGGAGCAGGAAGGCATCCGCCTGGTGCTGGAGGAACTGCTGGCGGCCGGTGATGACGGGCAATGGGAGTTTCTGCTGCGCTCGTTAGCGGAACTGAGCAATATCCGCGAGCTACCGCTCAAGACTTTGCTGGTGCAGTTGGAGCTCAAGGGGGTGATTGCACCGCGCTATGCGTTTTATGCCGAGTATCGCTTCAAGTACCTGGTAGAGCCGGAGGTATTGCTGGCGCGTTTTTCCGGTGAGCGACAGCAGTTTGTCGCCGCGATTATCCAAGCGTGCAAACGGGCCAGGAGCTGGGCCACCGTGGACTTTGATGCGCTTTATCAACAGCACCAGGCCGAACGCGGCCGGGTGGTCAAGGCGCTGGATTATTTCCAGGAGCAGGGCCTGATCGAGCTGGAGAGCAAGCAGATGACCGAGGTCTATAGCCTGCTCGATACCGGGTTTGATCCCCAGGCCTTGAGCGCCGAGTTATACACAGGCTTCAAGCAGCACGAAGCCACGGAAGTGGCGCGGATCCATGGGATGTTGGCGTTGTTCGCCAGTGAGCGTTGCCTGGGCTTTCGGTTGGCCGAGTATTTTGGCGACGCAGCCGCCCCCCGCCAGTGTGGGCATTGCTCGGTTTGTCATGGCCAGGTCGCCCATCTGCCGGCACCACCGGGCCTGGCACCGCTTGTGGATAAAAACTTCCAGGGGCTGTGCGGGGATTTTATCCACAGGCATCATCAACACACTGGCAGCTTGCCAGGGGCCGAGCGCTTGACGCGGTTTTTATGCGGGATCAGCGTGCCACTGTTTACCAAGCTCAAGGCCCGGGGGATTCCAGGGTTTGCGGTGCTGGAAGAGTATCCGTATGCCGAGGTGCGGGATTGGGCCGAGGCCCACCTGAACGACCTGTAAATTCACTTCAACGAGACTTGTCCATGCCTGACTCAATGCCGCAGCGTGCCGATTACCGTCACTTCCAGCCGATCATTACGCGCTGGCACGACAATGATGTGTACGGCCATGTGAATAACGTCACCTACTACAGCTTCTTCGACACGGCAGTGAACACGTACCTGATTGAACAGGGCGGGCTGGATATCCATGACGGCGAAGTGGTGGGGTTTGTGGTGAGTTCGGCGTGCGACTACTTCGCCTCGATTGCTTTCCCCGACCGTATCGAGATTGGCCTGCGGGTGGGCAAATTGGGCAACAGTTCAGTGCAGTACGAATTGGCGGTGTTCAAGGCCGGCGAAGATGAGGCCTGTGCGGCGGGGCGGTTTGTGCATGTGTTTGTGGATCGGGCGACTAACCAGCCGGTGACGATTCCACAGGTACTGCGCGAAGCACTGCAACACCTGGCGGTCTGACGGCGGCCTGCGAAACAATGAAGAGCTAATGTGGGAGCCGGGCTTGCCCGCGCTAGCGCAGTGTCAAGCCACCTATTGGTTGCTGGCATTGCGCTAGCGCAGGCAAGCCAGCTCCCACATTGAGTTTGCTGTGTTTACCGGTGACGGTAGTGATGCTTGTTCTTGCGATGGCCATACGCATGCCCACGGCCACGATGATCATCACGGTCATAGCGGCGGTTATCACGCCCGCGATAGCGACGGTCGTCGTCATCGCTCTTATTGCCCATATAGTTACCCAGCGCGCCGCCCGCGCCACCGCCGGCTGCCGCGCCGATCAGGCTGCCGGTGCTACCGCCGACACTGCGCCCGACCACGTTGCCGCCTGCTGCGCCCAGTGCGCCGCCAATGGCTGCTTCGCCACGGCTGCGTTTGTCTGCGCCCACTGCGCTACCGCCGGCGCCGCCCAGGGCCGCACCAATGGCCGAACCGGTATTGCCGCCGATCTGCTGGCCGACGACCGAACCTAAAACCCCGCCCAATGCGCCGCCTACACCGGCTTCGGTGGTGCCACCGGCCATGGCTGCGCCACTGACCAGGCCAAGGGACAACAAGAGAATCGAGGAGAACTTCATAGGTGAACCTCAAGGGGATGACGGCGCGATCCTGAGGTTGTCGGAATATTCTTACAATCTAATTCCGACCAGTGGTGCAGGTTGTATACAATTAGCTAAGTTGCTGTTTTATCTAGGGAACTTAAGTCGTTTTTGCCGGTCTTTAGCTACTTCGGGAAGGCCGCTTTTATACAAAAGCGGCCTTTTTTGTGCCCGTAAAAATCGTTCCCAGACATGGAGACGATCAGGCGGTCCGGGCCATGATCAGACCATTGTCGCTGGCCGCTTCCAGGCGAATCGCCACGAACTTGGAAGTAGGCGTATGGCTACCATCCCCAGTGCTTTCCAACGGCACCAGCGGGTTGACCTCCGGGTAATAGGCCGCCGCCTGCCCCGCCGGAATATCGAACGCCAGCAAGGTAAAGCCCTTGACCCGGCGTTCACGGCCATCGTCCCAGATCGACACGATATCGGCCTTCTGCCCCGGCTTGAAGCCCAGGCGGATGATGTCGGCTTCGTTGACAAACAACACGTCGCGCTGGCCCTTGACCCCACGATAGCGGTCATCCAGGCCGTAGATAGTGGTGTTGTACTGATCATGGGAGCGCATGGATTGCATGATCAGGTCGGGTAACTGGCCAGTGGCGCGGGTGCGTTCATGCACCAGGTCCTTGGGCAGGATGTTGGCGCGGAAGTTGGCGCGACCTGACGGCGTGTTCCAGCGGCGGGCGCCGGCGCTGTTGCCCAGGTAGAAACCGCCTGGGTGCTGCACGCGCTCATTGAAGTCCTTGAAGCCGGGAATGGTGTCGGCGATCAAGTCGCGGATGCGGCGGTAGTCGGCCACCAGCCAGTTCCAGTCCACCGGTTTGCTGCCCAGGGTGGCGGCGGCGATGCCGGCGACAATGGCCGGTTCCGATTTCATCAGCTTCGACAGCGGCTGCAATTGGCCGTTGGAGGCGTGCACCATGCTGAACGAGTCTTCCACCGTTACCGCTTGCGGGCCATCGGCCTGGATATCAATGTCGGTACGACCCAGGCACGGCAGGATCAAAGCCTGTTTACCGTGGGCCAAGTGGCTGCGATTGAGCTTGGTGCTGATCTGCACGGTCAGGTCGCAGTTGCTCAAGGCCTGGAAGGTGCGGGGGCTGTCAGGCGTGGCTTGGGCGAAGTTGCCGCCCAGGCCGATAAACACCTTGGCGCGGCCCTCAAGCATGGCGTGAATGGCTTCGACCACGTTATGCCCGTTGTCACGGGGTACCTTGAACTGGAAGCGACGCTCCAGGGCATCCAGGAAGGCCACGGGCGGCCGTTCGTTGATGCCCATGGTGCGATCGCCCTGCACGTTGCTATGGCCACGCACCGGGCACAGGCCGGCACCTGGGCGGCCGATGTTGCCGCGCAGCAGCATCAGGTTGGCGATTTCCTGGATGGTCGGCACCGAATGCCGATGCTGGGTGATGCCCATCGCCCAGCACATGATCACGTTCTTGCCTTTGGCGTACATGCGCGCCGCTTGCTCGATCTCCACCAGGCTCAGGCCGGACTGTTCGACGATTTCATCCCAGGAGGTGTCGTCGATCTTGGCCAGGTAATCCAGCACATTGACCGTGTGTTCATTGAGGAAGTCGTGGTCGAACACTGCTTCCTTGCCTTCGGCCTGGGCCTGGCGCTCCCACAGCAGCAGGAACTTGGCCATGCCGCGCAGGATGGCCATGTCGCCCCCCAGCGCCGGACGGAAATACGCGGTGTTGGTCGGTTTATCACCGTTGGTGAGCATTTCCAGTGGGTGTTGCGGGTGCTGGAAGCGTTCCAGGCCACGCTCTTTGAGCGGGTTGATACACACCACCTGGGCGCCGCGTTTCACTGCTTCGCGCAGCGGTTCAAGCATGCGTGGGTGGTTGGTGCCGGGGTTCTGGCCCCAGACAAAAATCGCGTCAGCGTGTTCGAAGTCGTCAAACGTCACGGTGCCTTTGCCGACCCCCACACTTTGCGCCAGGGCTACGCCGCTGGCTTCGTGGCACATGTTCGAGCAGTCCGGGAAGTTGTTGGTGCCATAGGTGCGCACGAACAGCTGATACAAGTATGCCGCTTCATTGCTGGCGCGGCCCGAGGTGTAGAACTCGGCCATGTCCGGGCTTGGCAGGGCTTGCAGGTGCTTGCCGATCAGGTCGAAGGCCGACTCCCAGCTGATTGGCTTGTAGCGGTCGGTCTCGGCGTCATAGCTCATCGGCTCGGTCAGGCGGCCCTGGTATTCGAGCCAGTAATCGCTTTGCTCCAGCAGGGAGCTGACGCTGTGCTTGGCGAAGAACGCCGCATCCACCCGGCGCTTGGTGGCTTCCCAGTTGACCGCCTTGGCGCCGTTCTCGCAGAACTTGACCATGCCGCTTTCCGGCGAGTCACCCCAGGCGCAACCCGGGCAGTCGAAGCCGCCGTTCTGGTTGGTCTTGAGCATCATGCGCAGGTTTTTCAGCGCGTTATCGCTGGTCAGCCACGCCTGTGCCACGCTGATCAGCGCGCCCCAGCCGCCCGCCGGGCCTTTGTAGGGCTTGTAGCGCGGGGTCGGGGTTTGGTCGGCTTGGTGATGATTGCTCATGGCTGGTACTCCATCGCAGGGCTGTAGACCCGCGGCGCGCTTTTTTGCGGCAGGTGGATAAGATTGAGGTTGTGCCGGCGCGCCCATTGCAGGGCCAGGCCGGTGGGTGACGACAGGCTGACCAGGGTCTGGATGCCCGCGCGCAGGACTTTCTGGATCAATTCGAGGCTGCAACGGCTGGTGACAATCGCCACGCCGCCTTCGGTCGGGATGCGCTGGCGCACCAGGGCGCCGATCAGTTTGTCGAGGGCGTTATGCCGGCCGATATCTTCGCGGCCCAGCAGCAGTTCGCCCTGGTTATTCATGAACACCGCCGCATGCACCGCGCCACTGTATTGGCCCAACGGCTGGAAGGCGCTGATGCGCTGGCGCAAGCCCTCGAGCCAGGCGGCAGGCGGCAGCGGTGCGCCCGGCAAAACCTGCAGGTCCGGCAACGCCTGCTCCACGGCTTCCACGCCACACAGGCCGCAGCCGCTGGTGCCGGCCAGTTGCCGGCGCTGTTGCTTGAGGTTCCAGAAGGCGCGGCTGCAGATCTGCACCTGGGCGTATTGGGCCGAGCCTGCGCCGCTCAGTTGCAGGTCATAGATGTCGCTGATGTCGCTGATGATGCCGCTGCCCAGGCTGAAGCCGACGATAAAGTCTTCAAGATCGGTGGGCGTCACCAGCATCACGGCCTGGCTGATGTGGTTGTAGGCAATCGCCAACGCAACTTCCTCGGCCAGCGCGGTGCTGGCCGATTCCGTGTGGTCGAGGCTGCAATATTGATAACTCTGGCTGGCGGCAGGCGCGGGCGTTGTCAGGGCAGGCGCCGCGCACGCTGGGCGCTGGGCGTTCATCAAGTCTAGTCACCGGCGAAGTGTTCAGAGTGAAGACTAGGCGCGACAAAGGGTCGCGTCTAATCGCCAATACTGATCTACCGATAGATGACGTCGATCAATGCTCCGGTAGCGATTACTGATAAAGCGCGAAACATGCCTCGGCCAACGCCGAACGTGGCGCGCTGCGCCGCATGATCAGCCCCAGCTTGGCCAGGGTTTGCGCGTTTTCGATAGGTTGCAGGCGCAGGTGTTCGGTCAGGGCGTCGAGGCCGCCGTCCAGGGGCATCACCGCACAACACAGGCCGCCATGCACGGCCTGCAGCAACTGATGGACGGCATCGGTTTGCAGCAAGGGGTGTGGCGTCAGGCCGCGGCTGTGGAAGTTATGGTCGATGGACTGGCGAAAATGCATGCCGCTGGTGAGCATGCCCAGGGGCAGCTCGATCAGCGCCTCCCAGCTCAGGGGCTTTTCGCCAAAGCTGAAAAAGCGTTGGTCGTACAACAGGCCCATGCGGGTTTCGTCCAGGGCCAGGGAGTCAAAGCGCTCGCTGTCGAGGCGTTCAAGGTAGGACACCCCCAGGTCCAGGCGATTGCTCGCCAGTTGTTCGAGGATCTGCTCGGAGCTCAACGCCGACAGCTCAAAGCGCAGGCTGGGGTGTTGCCTGTGCAACTGTTGCATCAAGGCCAGCGGATCAAAGCTCGACAGCGGCACCACGCCCAGGCGCAATGTCCCCACCAGGTTGCCTCGGCAGGCGGCCGCTTCGGCCTGCAGGCCGTCATAGGCGGCCAGCACCGTACGCGCCCACGCCAGCACCCGCTCGCCAGGGGCGGTAAAACCCTCGAAACGCTGGCCGCGATTGACCAGCGGCAGCTCCAGCTCTTCTTCCAGGCTGCGCAGGCGCATCGACAGGGTTGGCTGGGTGATGTGGCAGCGCGCGGCCGCCTGGCCGAAGTGACGGGTTTCGTCGAGGGCGATGAGGAATTTCAGTTGTTTGATGTCCATCTTCGCTCCGGGGGCTTATTCCAATGGCGCAGGGATTCTAGCGCGTTTGCGTCATTGGTCGGGCTGGAACCAAGGTCTGTAAGACTGGTCTAGTCTTTGGCATCTGGAAACCCAATCCCAAGGAGAGCGCACTATGAGTCTTTTTAGCTTTATCAAAGAAGCCGGCGAGAAAATCGTTGATCTGTTGACGCCGGGTAATGCAAACGCGAGTGAGCAGTTGAAGGATCACGTTGCCAAGGTCGGCCTGGGTAACCCGAATGTGCAGACCACCGTGGAGGGCGACAAGGTGACGGTGACTGGTGAAGTCGCCACCCAGGAGGAGAAAGAGAAGATTCTGCTGGCACTGGGCAACATTGCCGGCGTGGCGACCGTGGATGACCAGATCACTGTGTCGGGCCCTGTTGTTGCGGCTGCCCGTTTTGTCGTGGTGAAAAAGGGCGACACCCTCAGCGCGATTTCCCTGTCGGTCTACGGCAATGCCAATCTGTACAACAAAATCTTCGAGGCCAACAAGCCGATGTTGTCGCACCCGGACAAAATCTACCCAGGGCAGACGCTGCGTATTCCTGAGTAATACCCGGAGCAACTGAATAATGTGGGAGCGGGCTTGCCCGCGATTGCGGTGTGTCAGTCAGCAGATCTAGCTCTGACCCACCGCTATCGCGGGCAAGCCCGCTCCCACAGGGGCCTCACATCTAGTTTTAGAGCCCGCTGATCAATTCCCGGTAATCCCCGACTGCATCAAACTCCGCCGTATCCTTCGGCCCTTTGCGGCTGTCCGGCTCTTTGACCGCCAGCAAATGCCCCACGCCAAAATCCCGCGCACTGCGCAGGATCGGCAGAGTGTCGTCGATAAACAGGCTGCGCGCCGGGTCGAAGTCGATGTCCGCTTGCAGGGCATCCCAGAACTGCGGGTTTTCCTTGGCAAAACCATAGTCGTGAGAGCTGATCAGCCGCTCGAAATACGGCGCCAACTCAATGCGTTCCAGCTTCAACGACAGCGAATCGCGGTGGGCGTTGGTGATCAGGATCACGCGCTTGCCGGCCTGCTTGATGGCCGCCAGAAAGGTATCGGCGTCCGGCCGCAGGGCGATCAAGTGGGCGGTTTCCAGTTTGAGTTCGCGCACCGGGATCTTCAGTTCGGTGCTCCAGAAATCCAGGCAATACCATTGCAACTGGCCGGCGTTACGCTCGAACAGCGGCTGCAACTCCATCTCCGCCAGGGCAAGGCTCACACCGTGCAGTTCGGCATAGCGCCGGGGCAGGTGTTCCATCCAGAAGTGGTTGTCGAAATGCAGGTCAAGCAGGGTGCCGTCCATGTCCAGCAGGACGGTGTCGATATCGGACCAGGGCAGTGGCGGCATGGTGGGTTCTCAAGCAAGTAAGTAAACATATCCGACACAGACAATCGGAAAAGCCACGGTATAGTAACCCGATCACGCCAAGGAGCCCTCTATGCGCCAGAAACCCACTGTCCTCGCCCGCGAAATTGTCGCCAGTAGCCGTTTGTTCCGCGTGGAGGAAGTGCAACTGCGCTTTTCCAATGGCGTTGAACGGACCTACGAGCGCCTGGTGGGCCGGGGTGCAGGGTATGGCGCGGTGATGATCGTGGCGATGATCGACGCTGACCACGCGCTGCTGGTGGAAGAATACTGCGGTGGCACGGATGAGTATGAACTGTCATTGCCCAAGGGCCTGATCGAGCCGGGCGAAGACGTGCTGGCGGCGGCAGACCGCGAGCTCAAGGAAGAGGCGGGCTATGGCGCCCGGCAGTTGGAGCACCTGACCGAACTGTCCCTGTCCCCTGGCTACATGAGCCAGAAAATCCAGGTGGTGCTGGCCACCGAGCTGTACGAAGAGCGCCTGGAAGGCGACGAGCCCGAGCCGATGCGCGTGGACCGGGTCAACCTGCGCGAGCTGGCACAACTGGCGCAGAACCCGCAGTTCAGCGAAGGCCGGGCCCTGGCCGCGTTGTACCTGGTGCGGGACTTGTTGACCCAGCGTGGAGCCTTCCAGCCATGAGCGAATTGTTCCTCGGCCACCCGTACATTGCCCCGGTGATTGAACTGGCCCGCCAGGCCGGCGAGGTCATCCTGCCGTACTGGCGCGCCAATGTAGCCGTGACGGCCAAGGCGGATGATTCGCCGGTGACCGCCGCCGACCTGGCCGCCCATCACCTGATTCTCGCCGGCCTCACTGCGCTGGACCCAAGCATCCCGGTGCTGTCGGAAGAAGATGCCGATATCGACCAGAGCGTGCGTGCCGGTTGGCAGCGTTGGTGGTTGGTGGACCCGCTGGACGGCACCAAGGAATTTATCAGCGGCAGTGAAGAATTTACCGTCAACATCGCCTTGATCGAACAGGGGCAGGTGGTGTTTGGCGTGGTGTCGATGCCCACCAGTGGCCGCTGCTACTTCGGCGGCGCCGGGCTTGGGGCGTGGCGCTCCGACGTGAATGCCGCACCTCGGCCGATTCAGGTGCGCCAGAAGCCGGCCGCAGGCGAGGCGTTCACCGTGGTTGCCAGCCGCCGCCACACCAGCCCCGAACAGGAGCGCTTGCTCGATGGGTTGAGTGAAGGGCTGGGGGAGTTGAAGCTGGCCAATATCGGCAGCTCCTTGAAATTCTGCCTGTTGGCCGAAGGCAGCGCCGATTGCTATCCGCGCCTGGCGCCGACGTCGCAGTGGGACACCGCCGCCGCCCAGGGTGTGCTGGAAGGCGCTGGCGGCGAAGTGCTGGAGTTGAATGGCCAGCCGTTCAGCTACCCGGCACGCGAGTCGCTGTTGAACCCGTTCTTCCTGGCCTTGCCGGCCAAGGCCGCCTGGCGCGAGCGTTTGCTGACTCTGGCCCGTTCTTGAAGGCAATGCAGATCAAATGTGGGAGCGGGCTTGCCTGCTCCCACACAAGCCCGCTCCCAGATAGGCCTTGGATGATCTTGCCTAGCGGTGCAACACGTACTGCCCGGTAAACGCCACCGCCCGCGCTTCAATGCCCTCATTCACGATCCACGCCTGCAACGCCAGCCGCGCCCGGCCATGGCGCCGGTAGGTCGCCAAAAAGCGCTTCCACACCTTGTCCTCCGGGGCCTGGCAAATCGCCGTGGCGTCCTGGGTGACAGGCAATGGGTAGCTGATCTGCCCTTCCTGAATCACGATATGCCCGTCTTCAATCCCTTCCTCGCGCAATTGCAGGTGCAGCCAGCCCCAGCCCGCCAAGACCGCGCCGCAATACAGGCTGCCGCCGAACATGGTGCTCTTGTGGTTGATATTGGCTTGCAACGGTAAGTGCAGGCGCAGTTGCCGGTCCTGCCAGTCGAGCACCTTGAGGCCCATCTCCCGGGTCAGGGGGATGTCATGGTGCAGAATGGATTCCAGGTAACGGCTATCGCGGCTCATGGCAGTCTCTTGGCAGGGGGGAAAAGGTCAATCGTCGTCAGCGTGGGCGTTGCCGCTGTCGGCAAAGTTCAGGCCGTGCTTGCGTAACTTGTCATGCAGGGTTTTGCGCGGCACGCCCAGGGCTTCGGCCAGGCTGCGCACAGAGCTGTGGGGGCGGCCGAGTTCGGCCGCGATCAGGGCTTTTTCAAAGTGCTCGACTTGCTCGCTCAACCCCCCCGTAGACATCGGTACACCCGGCGCCGGGCCGTCCGGTGCGCTGTCCAGGGCCAGTTCCAGGCCAAGGGCGAAGCGCTCGGCGACGTTTTGCAGTTCGCGCACGTTGCCCGGCCAGTTATGGCGCAACAGCATTGCCCGTTGGCCCGGCTGCAGCTCATGCAGCGGCAGGCCGTGGCGGCTGCTGGCCTCGTCGGCGAAGTGCTGGAACAGCATCAGGGCATCTTCGCCCCGCTCGCGCAGCGGCGGAATACGCAGCGGCGCGACGTTCAGGCGGTAGTACAAGTCTGCGCGAAAGCGCCCTTGGTCGGCGGACTGGCGCAGGTCTTCCTTGGTCGCGGCGATGATGCGGATATCCAGCGGGATCTGCTGATTGCCCCCCAGGCGCTCGACCACCCGCTCTTGTAGCAGACGCAACAACTTGACCTGCACATCCAGGCTCATGCTCTCGATTTCATCGAGAAACAACGTGCCGCCGTTGGCAAATTCGAACTTGCCGATGCGCCGTTTCTGCGCACCGGTAAACGCCCCTGGCTCATGGCCGAACAGCTCGCTTTCGACCACGGACTCGGCCAGGGCGCCTGCGTTGATAGCGACGAAGGGCCCGGTGCGGCGGTTCGACAGGTCATGCAGGGCGCGCGCCACCACTTCTTTGCCGGCACCGGTTTCGCCGAGGATCAGCACGTCGGCGCGGGTCGCCGCCAGCGCGCCAATCTGCTCGCGCAGGCGCAGCATCGGCGCCGACTGGCCGACCAGGCGCGTGCTCAATTGCTGGCGGTCACTCAGGGCCAGGCGCAGGCTGCGGTTGTCCAGCACCAGCCGGCGCAGCGACAAGGCGCGGCGCACGCTGTCGAGCAGGGCGTCGCTGGCGAAGGGTTTTTCGAGGAAGTCATAGGCGCCGGCGCGCATTGCTTGCACCGCCAGTGGCACATCGCCGTGGCCGGTGATCAGCAGTACTGGCAACTCTGGGTCGAGGCTGTGGAGTTCGGTGAGCAGCTCCAGGCCGTCCATGCCGGGCATGCGGATATCGCTGACCACCACCCCTGGCCAATCCCGCGTCAGGCGCGCCGTGAGGCCGGTAGCCTCGCCAAGGGGCAGGACTTTCAGCCCGGCCAGGTCCAGGGTCTGGCACAGGGCCTGACGCAGGTGTGGATCATCGTCGATCAACACCACCTGAATCTGGTTTTCGATAGTCATACACTGCGGTCCTCGGACGGTTGCAGACTGACGCCGGGTGCTCCGGCGCGCAGTTTCAAGGTTATCAGTGCGCCGCCTTCCTTGTGGTTGGCGAACAGCAGTTCACCACCAAAGGCACGCATCAGGGTGTCACAAATGGCCAGGCCCAACCCCAGGCCCTGGGTGCGGGTCTTGGTGGTGTAGAAGGGCTCGCCGGCGCGACCCAGGGCTTCCATGCAGAACCCCGGCCCGTTGTCGCGGATGTACAGGTTGACGCCCTGCTCGGTGGATTCGGCACTCAGCCACAATTTGCGCGGCGGACCCTTTTCGGTCAACGCATCCAGGGCATTGGCCAGCAGGTTGCCCAGCACCTGGCGCAGGCGGGTTTCCCCGGCCTCCACCCACAGGGAGGCTTCTGGCAAGTCGCGGATCAGCTCCACTTCCATGGCCCGCCGGCGTTTGGCCAGCAATGCCAGGGCGTCGTCCAGGGCCGGTTGCAGGGCCACGCTTTCCGGGGCATGCCGGTCGCGGCGGGCAAAGGCGCGCAAGTGGGCGATGATCGAGGCCATGCGCCCGGTCAGCTCGCTGATCAGCTTGAGGTTGCCCCGCGCGTCGTCGGTGCGCTGGTGGTCGAGGAGAATCTCGGCGTTTTCTGCGTAACTGCGAATGGCCGCCAGGGGCTGGTTGAGTTCATGGCTGATACTCGCCGACATGGTGCCCAGCGCCGACAGTTTGCCGGCCTGCACCAAGTCATCCTGGGCGCGCACCAATTCCTGCTGGGCATTTTCGCGCTCCAGCACTTCCTGGCGCAGGCGACGGTTGAGGCCTTCGAGGTCGCTGGTGCGTTCGGCCACGCGCATTTCCAGCTCGCGCCGGGCCTTGGCTTCAAAGGCGATGCGTTCCAGGTAGTGGCGACGGCGCTGCATCATCAGGCCGAGCAGCAGCATCAGCACCAGTAAGGTCGCGCCGCCGACGGCAACCACCGTGCGCACAGGGCGGTCGATCAGGGTGCGCGGCGCAAGAATCTCCACTTTCCAGCCGGTTTCGGCGATTTCGGTGGATTGGCGCAGCCAGGCATTGGAGCTGAAAGTCAGGGGCTGTGGATCGCGGGTCGGGTAGGGCTGGATCGCGACGATCGCCTGGTGCTCGGCCTCGGTCAGTGGCCGGGTCGCGCGAAAACGCCATTGTGGGCGTGAGGTCAGGATCACCACGCCGTTGTGGTCGGTGACCAGCAGCTGCTCGGGGGTCTGCCCCCAGAGACTCTCGGTGTGGTCCAGGTCGACCTTGACCACCAGCACGCCAATCACATGTTCGTCTTCGCGCACCGCAGCGGCGAAGAAGTACCCGCGCTTGGCCGAGGTGGTGCCCAGGCCGAAGAAACGCCCCAGGCGCCCGGCCATGGCCTCACTGAAATACGGACGAAAGGAAAAGTTACGGCCGACGAAGCTGTCCTGTTTGTCCCAGTTCGAGGCGGCCAGGGTCTTGCCACGGGTGTCCATCAGGTACATCACTTCCACGCCCGCCTGGGCTGACACCTCCTTGAGCAACTGGTTGGCGGCGACCAGGTTGGTGCTGATGTGAGGCGCTTCCAGGGCGGTACGCAAGGCCGGCAATTCGCCGAGGATTTGCGGCAGCACTTCGTAGCGGTGCAGGGTGCCCAGCAGGTTGGCGACGTACAGGTCGAGGGTCTGGCGGTTCTGCCCGGCCAGCTCGCTGCGGTAGTAACGTTCGGCCAGATGCTCCAGCGGCCACAGCAGCGGTGCCAGGCATAACGCCAGCAACGCCAGGCTGCGCCAGCGGGGTCTTCGTGGAAGGGGTGGAGTCATGTAAGTCTGCGCCTGTGGGTACAGGCGCATTATGCCTAGTGCTGCAGTGCAAGACACTCGCGCAATGCTTCGCGCCATTGCGGTTGGCCGACGTGCCATTGTTGTTGCAGGCGGCTGCAGTCCAGGCGCGAGTTCAACGGGCGCTTGGCGGGCGTGGGGTAGTCGCTGGCGGGAATCCCTTCCAGCTCGGCGCACGCCTTGCCTTCGGCCAGCAGTTGCTCGCCAATGGCCTGGGCAAAGCCGAACCACGAGGTCTCGCCCTGGGCCGTCAAGTGATAGACGCCCCAGTCCCCGGCCTGGCCGTCCTGCCAGCGCTCGATCAGTGCCCGGGTGCTGTTGGCGATGGTCCCGGCCCAGGTCGGCGCACCGATCTGATCGGCGACGATACGCATCTGCGGTTTTTCCTGGAGCAGGCGCTGCATGGTCAGCAGGAAATTCTTGCCGTGGCTCGAATACACCCAACTGGTACGCAGGACCAGGTACTGACCGCCCACCGCCGCGATGGCCTGCTCGCCCGCCAGCTTGCTCTGGCCGTAGACACCCAACGGGTTGGGCGCATCGTCCTCGGTGTAGGGCGTCGACTTGCTACCGTCAAACACATAGTCGGTGGAGTAGTGGATCAACGGGATGCCCAGGGCCTTGGCTTCTTCGGCGAGGATGCCGGGCGCCGTGGCATTGATCGCGAAGGCCACCTCGGGCTCGTTCTCGGCCTGGTCGACAGCAGTATGGGCCGCCGCGTTGATGATCAGCCCAGGGCGATGGCTGCGCACCTGTTGGCGGATCTGCTCGGGGTTGGCCAGGTCGAGCTGGTCGCGACCGAGCACGACCAGTTCACCCAGGCCCTGGAGCCGCAGTTGCAGCTCGCGGGAAACCTGGCCGTGTTGGCCGGTGATGAGGATTTTCAACGGTGTACCGCTCACATTCATTGGGTTTCCCCTGCGAGGGAGAACAGGTACTGGCCATAGCCAGTCTTGCCGAAGTATTTGGCCCGCTCCAGCAGATGGTCGCGGTCGATCCAGCCGTTTTCGTAGGCGATTTCTTCCAGGCAAGCCACTTTCAAGCCCTGGCGGTGCTCGATGGTCTGCACATAGATCGAGGCTTCCAGGAGGCTGTCATGGGTGCCGGTATCGAGCCAGGCGAAGCCACGGCCGAAGCGCTCGACATGCAGGTCGCCGCGCTTGAGGTAGGCATTGTTGACGTCGGTGATCTCCAGCTCGCCGCGTGGCGAGGGCTGGACGGCCTTGGCAATCTTGACCACATCGTTGTCATAGAAGTACAGGCCGGTCACGGCATAGCTGGACTTTGGCTTGGCGGGTTTTTCTTCGATGGAAAGCGCGCGGCCTTCACCGTCGAAATCAATTACGCCGAAGCGCTCCGGGTCCTTGACCCAGTAGCCGAACACTGTGGCGCCGGATGGACGCTTGGCGGCGGCGCGCAGTTGCTCGCTGAAATGCTGGCCGTGGAAGATGTTGTCGCCCAGGATCAGGCATACGGGGTCATTGCCGATGAACGCTTCGCCGATCAGGAAGGCCTGTGCCAAACCATCGGGCGAGGGTTGCTCGGCATAGCTGATCTGCACGCCGAACTGGCTGCCGTCGCCCAGCAGGTTACGGTATTGCGGCAAGTCCACCGGCGTAGAAATCACGAGGATCTCCTTGATTCCGGCGAGCATCAGCACGGAAATCGGGTAGTAGATCATCGGTTTGTCGTACACCGGCAGCAACTGCTTGGAAACCCCCAGGGTAATGGGGTGCAGGCGCGTCCCGGAGCCACCGGCCAGTACGATTCCCTTCATCATGCAATCAGGTCCTTCGCTTCGGTGTTGCCGAGGCGTTCGCCCTGATAACTGCCGTCCTGGACCCGGCGGCACCATTCCAGGTTATCGAGGTACCACTGCACGGTCTTGCGCAGACCGCTCTCGAAGGTTTCTTCCGGGACCCAACCCAGTTCGCGCTCGATCTTGCTGGCGTCGATAGCGTAGCGCTGGTCATGGCCTGGACGGTCCTTGACGAAGGTGATCAGGTCGGTGAACTGGGCAACGCCGGCCGGACGCTGTGGCGCCAGCTCTTCGAGCAGTGCACAGATGCCACGCACCACGTCGATGTTCTTTTGCTCGTTGTGCCCGCCGATGTTGTAGGTCTCGCCCACTACACCTTCGGTGACTACTTTGAGCAGTGCGCGGGCGTGGTCTTCGACAAACAGCCAGTCACGTACTTGCAGGCCATCGCCGTACACCGGCAGGGCCTTGCCTGCCAAGGCATTGAGGATCACCAGCGGGATCAGCTTCTCGGGGAAGTGGAACGGCCCGTAGTTGTTCGAGCAGTTGGTCAGCAGCACCGGCAAACCGTAGGTGCGCTGCCAGGCGCGAACCAGGTGGTCGGACGCGGCCTTGCTCGCAGAGTAAGGCGAGCTGGGCGCGTAAGGCGTGGTTTCGGTGAACAGGTCATCCACACCATGCAGGTCGCCATACACTTCGTCGGTGGAAATGTGATGGAAGCGGAAGGCGCTCTTGGCCGGCTCTGCCAACTGTTGCCAATAGGCGCGAGTGGCTTCAAGCAGGCTGTAGGTGCCGACGATGTTGGTCTGGATAAAGTCCGACGGACCGTCGATGGAGCGGTCGACATGGGACTCGGCCGCCAGGTGCATGATGGCCTGGGGCTGGAAGCGTGCCAGCACTGCGCTGACGGTGGCCTGGTCGATGATGTCGGCCTGGACGAACTCATAGCGGCTGTTGGTCGCGATGCTGGTCAGCGACTCAAGATTGCCCGCGTAGGTCAGCTTGTCGAGGTTGAGAACTTCATGTTCAGTGTTTTGAATCAAATGGCGGATCAGTGCGGAACCGATAAAACCGGCACCACCGGTAACAAGAATACGCATGTCGAGAGGCCTTTTCCTTAGACGGACATTGAGCGAATGGGGCATAGCTTGCGGGCTTGCGATGGGCGGTGCAAGGGGCGGTGGTCAGATTGGCCCGGCTTGCGTGCTCAAAGAAGACCATCACAATGGGCTAGGGTTGCATCCGACCTATTAACAATGGCGATATAAGCGCCGGACAAAAAAACCAGGGGCCGTCACATGTTGCTCGATACATTGATCCACCGCGCCAGTTTGCCGTGCCCTCAAGTCGGGCCGGAGCAAGCCTTGCAGTTGCTTGAGCAACATTACGGCCTCAGTGGCACGCTGCAGTCCCTGGGCAGCCAGCAAGACCTCAATTACCGGGTCGACAGTGACCGGGGCCGCTTCGTCCTGAAAATCTGCCGTGGCGAGTATGCTGCCGTCGAGCTGCACGCCCAGCACGCCGCCCTGGCGCACCTGCAGGCACAGGCGGCGGTTCGGGTGCCCACGGTCATCAGTACCCTTGATGGCGAGCAACTGCTGAGCCTGACGGTCGCCGGGCAGGCGGTGCACCTGCGGTTGCTGGACTATATCGACGGCCAGCCGCTGACCCACCTGCCGCACCTGGGCCGTGAGCTGATCGCCGGGTTTGGCCAGCTGTGCGGGCAGATGAGCCGGGCATTGGCCGGCTTCGCCCATGAGGGCCTGGAGCGCACCCTGCAGTGGGACCCGCGCCACGCCCTGGAACTGATCCGTCATTTACTCTCGACACTCGACAACCTGCCCCAGCGTACGGCCCTGGAACAGGTCGCCGCCCAGGTCGAGCAGCGCCTGCGCCCCCTGGCCGAGCAATTGCCGTGGCAGGCGGTGCATATGGATATCACCGATGACAACGTGGTGTGGCAGCGGGATGCTGAGCGGCATTGGCAGGTGCAGGGCGTTATCGACTTCGGTGATTTGGTGCATACCTGGCGGATTGCCGACCTGTCGGTGACCTGCGCCGCTTTACTGCACCACGCTGACGGCGACCCGTTTGCGATCCTGCCGGCGATCCAGGCCTGTCACGCATTGACCCCTTTGCAACCCCAGGAATTGCAGGCGTTGTGGCCGCTGATTGTGGCCCGTGCGGCGGTTCTAGTCCTGAGCAGCGAACAGCAGCAGCGCCTGGACCCAGATAACTCTTACCTGTTGAAGAATGCCGAGCACGAGTGGGAAATTTTCCACGTTGCCACCTCGGTGCCGTTTGAATTGATGGAGGCGGCGATCCAGGCGTGCGTCGGTGCAACCCCCAAACCAGTGGCCGGCGAAGGCTTTGCCCCGCTGCTGCCGGGCCTGGTGGGGCGCGAGTTCGCGCTGATCGACCTGGGTGTACTCAGTGAACATTTCGAAGCCGGAAACTGGGAAACCCCTGGCATCGACCAACATCTATTGCAGCAGGCTGCAACGGTCCACGGCTTGGCGGCCAGTCGTTATGGCCAGTATCGCTTGTCCCGCACGCGCCCGGACTGCGCGAGCGAACCGCACACGTTCGCTCTGCACGTCGAACTGTATGTGCCCCAGGGCAGCGTCGTAGAGGCGCCGTTCGCCGGCATCCTGCGCTGCACCGCCGATGGCGTATTAAGTCTGCATAGCGCGCAACTGAATGTACGGCTACAGGGCCTGAAAAATGCCTTGCAACCCGGTGCCGCGGTGCTCAAAGGCCAGGTCCTGGGGGAGGCGTGCGGGGCATTGACCGTGCAACTGTGCCGGGTTGACCTTGATCCGCCATTGTTCTGCACGCCGTCCCGCGCTGCGGCCTGGCAGGCGTTGTGCCCATCGCCGGCGACGCTGCTGGGCCTGGCCTGTGACGCCGAGCCGGAGGTGGATCCAGAAGCCTTGCTGGCCCGGCGCGATGCCAGCTTCGCCCGCTCGCAGAAGCACTATTACGTCGACCCGCCGCGCATCGAGCGTGGCTGGCGCAATCATCTGATCGACATGCAGGGCCGCTCGTACCTGGACATGCTCAACAATGTCGCGGTACTGGGCCACGGCCATCCGCGCATGGCCCAGGTGGCGGCGCGGCAGTGGTCGCTGCTCAACACTAACTCGCGTTTTCATTACGCCGCAATTGCCGAGTTTTCCGAGCGTCTGCTGGCGCTGGCGCCCGAGTCCATGGACCGCGTGTTCCTGGTCAACAGTGGCACCGAAGCCAACGACCTGGCGATCCGCCTGGCCTGGGCCTACAGCGGCGGGCGCGACATGCTCAGTGTGCTGGAGGCCTATCACGGCTGGTCGGTGGCGGCCGATGCGGTGTCCACCTCGATCGCCGACAACCCCCAGGCCCTGAGCAGCCGGCCCGACTGGGTGCACCCCGTGACCGCGCCCAATACCTATCGCGGCGAATTCCGTGGCCCGGACACTGCACCGGATTACGTGCGCAGCGTTGAGCACAACCTGGCGAAAATCGCCGCCAGCCAGCGCCAGTTGGCGGGCTTTATCTGCGAACCGGTATATGGCAATGCCGGTGGCATCTCCCTGCCACCGGGCTATTTGCAGCAGGTGTATGCCCTGGTGCGCGCCCAGGGTGGGGTGTGTATCGCCGATGAAGTGCAGGTTGGCTATGGGCGCATGGGCCATTTCTTCTGGGGCTTTGAAGAGCAGGGCGTGGTGCCGGACATCATCACCATGGCCAAGGGCATGGGTAACGGCCAGCCGTTGGGTGCGGTGATTACCCGCCGGGAAATCGCCGAAGCGCTGGAGGCTGAAGGGTACTTCTTCTCGTCCTCCGGCGGCAGCCCGGTCAGTTGCCGGATTGGCCTGGCGGTGCTGGATGTGATGGAGCAAGAAAAACTCTGGGAAAACGCCCAGGTGGTCGGCGGGCACTTCAAGGCGCGGCTCGAGGCGCTGATCGAGCGCCATCCGCTGGTGGGGGCGGTGCATGGCTCGGGCTTTTATCTGGGGCTGGAGTTGGTGCGGGACCGGCAGACTCTGGAGCCGGCGACGCAAGAAACCGCCAAGCTGTGTGATCGCTTGCGTGAGCTGGGGATTTTTATGCAGCCGACCGGGGACTATTTGAACATCCTCAAGATCAAGCCGCCGATGGTCACGTCTAAACGCAGTGTGGATTTCTTTGTCGACATGTTGTCGAAGGTGTTGGATGAAGGGTTGTAACCCCCTTCAATAAATTGAAAAGCTCCCACAGTTGATTGGGGTTTCACTTTTAAAGCCGATTGTTATCGGTAATATTTTGAGTTTTTTAGATAGTCGGATGTTTGCGCGCTTTAAAAGCCGATTTTTATCCGCTATAAAGTCGCGCAGCATTCCCCTTTCTGTCATCGGCTCTGGTTATCCTGGCCGCTGACCACCGCCCAGGAGATGATTCATGAGCCGTATCGTTACCGTCGCCGCTACCCAGATGGCTTGTTCCTGGGACCTTGAAGCCAATATCGAGACCGCTGAAAAGCTGGTCCGTGAGGCCGCCGCCAAAGGCGCGCAGATCATCCTGATCCAGGAACTGTTCGAAAGCCCGTACTTCTGCCAGAAGCCGAACCCGGACTATCTGCAACTGGCGACCTCGGTTGACGACAACGTGGCCATCAAGCACTTCCAGAAAATCGCCAAGGAACTGCAAGTGGTGCTGCCGATCAGCTTCTTCGAACTGGCTGGCCGTGCGCGTTTCAACAGCATCGCGATCATCGACGCCGACGGCTCCAACCTCGGGATTTATCGTAAAAGCCACATCCCGGATGGCCCTGGCTACCACGAAAAGTACTACTTCAACCCGGGCGATACCGGCTTCAAAGTGTGGAACACCCGCTACGCGAAGATCGGCGTGGGCATCTGCTGGGACCAGTGGTTCCCGGAATGCGCCCGCAGCATGGCGCTGCAAGGTGCAGAGATCCTGTTCTACCCGACCGCCATCGGCAGCGAGCCACACGACAAGACCATTTCGTCCCGCGACCACTGGCAGCGCGTGCAACAAGGCCATGCCGGCGCCAACCTGATGCCGCTGATCGCCAGTAACCGCATCGGCAACGAAGAGCAGGACGGCTACGACATTACCTTCTACGGCTCGTCGTTCATTGCCAACCAGTTCGGCGAAAAAGTCGAAGAGCTCAACGAAACCGCAGAAGGCATCCTGGTGCACAGCTTCGACCTCGATGAGCTGGAGCACATCCGCAGCGCGTGGGGCTCGTTCCGTGATCGCCGGCCGAACCTGTACGGCGCGCTCAAGACCCTCGACGGTTCCCTGGAGTCCTGATCGCCATGACCACTTTGCACAGCACGCCTCGCGCTGACGGCTTTTATATGCCAGCCGAGTGGGCGCCCCAGACCCAGGCCTGGATGGTCTGGCCCGAGCGCCCCGACAACTGGCGCCTGGGCGGCAAGCCGGCGCAGGCGGCCCATGCGGCAGTGGCCAAGGCCATTGCGCGTTTTGAACCGGTGACGGTTGCGGTCTCCGCCGGCCAGTACGAAAACGCCCGGGCGCGCCTGGATGTGCCGAATATCCGAGTGGTGGAGATGTCCAGCGACGATGCGTGGGTACGCGACAGCGGGCCGACCTTCGTGATCAATGACCAGGGTGAAGTGCGTGGCGTGAACTGGGATTTCAACGCCTGGGGCGGGTTTGACGGTGGCTTGTATGCGCCGTGGAACCGCGATTCCCAGGTGGGCGGCAAGATCCTTGAGATCGAGCGCAGCCCGCGTTATCGCACCGAAGGTTTTGTGCTGGAGGGCGGCTCGATCCACGTTGATGGTGAAGGCACGCTGATCACCACCGAGGAATGCCTGCTTAATCGTAATCGCAACCCGCACCTGGGCCGCGAAGAGATCGAAGCGGTCCTGAGCGCCAACCTGGCTGTGGATAAGATCATCTGGCTGCCCGACGGTCTGTTCAACGACGAAACCGACGGCCATGTGGATAACTTCTGCTGCTACGTGCGCCCGGGCGAAGTATTGCTGGCGTGGACCGACGACCCGCAAGACCCGAACTATGCGCGCTGCCATGCCGCCATGGACGTGCTGCAAAACAGCACAGACGCCAAGGGCCGCGCGTTTATCGTACATAAAATGCCGATCCCGGGGCCGTTGTACGCCACTGAGGAAGAGTGCGCCGGTGTTGATCCGGTGGACGGTTCCCAGGAGCGTAATCCGACCGTGCGTTTGGCCGGTTCGTACGTCAACTTTCTGATCGTCAACGGCGGCATTATCGCGCCGAGTTTTGATGACCCGCTGGACAGCCGCGCCGAGGAAATCCTTCAGGGCCTGTTCCCGCAACATGAAGTGGTGATGGTGCCAGGTCGTGAACTGTTACTGGGGGGCGGCAATATCCACTGTCTGACCCAACAACAGCCCGCGCCGCACAAAAACTGAGTGCACTTGTAACAGGCGATTTCGCCGTACGACGGCTGATCGCCAGCCACTGCACTGGGCAATAACAGCGAGCCCACGGCCCATTGGGGCCGTGGGCTTTTTTGTGTGTGCAAGCCCGTAAATCGGGCTTATTGGCATAGCTCTTGTATCGGCGTTGTGACAGTGATCGGGGTTTGTGACTGCACAGTTCTGTCATAAACCTTGAGTAAGTTAGCCGCTCAAGCAGTAGGAGAGAGCGCTGAAATGAACGCCGATATCAACCTGGTCTATACACGCGCGCCCCATCCTTCGGTCGTGCGAGGTGACGCGATTCACACGCTGGCACTTTGGTTGAAGGCAAACGGCTCGCGCCGGATCCGGCAGGCTGATCCACGCAGGGTGATGAGTGAGCGCTACCCGCTGGGGTTGTTCAGTGAGGATGAAGTGCAGGTGCTGTGCGAATTGATCCGCAACTGACTGACACTGATCTGCAAGTGTGGGAGCGGGCTAGCCCTAATGCCAGTCAGTTAAGCGCAGATCCCCTGTGGGAGCGGGCTTGCTCGCGAAAGCAGTGGGTCAGTCAACATCAATGTTGGCTGGGCCGACGTCTTCGCGGCGATGCGGCGATCCGACAAGCCCGCTCCCACATTTGATCTTCACTGTTTTGAGCAAACTGATCGGCATTAGGGCTAGCCCGCTCCCCCATGAGCCGCATGTGGCTTAGAAGTTGTACGTCCCCGTTACCACCAGGCTGCGCGGCTCACCAAACTGGATCTGGTTGGCGCTGGTCGCCGACGCGTAGTACGTTTTGTCGCTGATGTTATTGAGCGCCGCCTTCACATCCCAGTCCTTGTGCCGGAACCCGGCCAGGGCGTCCCAGCGGCCATAGCCCGGCAACACCACGGTGTTGGCGTTATCGGCATAACGATCACCCACCAGGGTCAGGCCGGTTTCGGCGTACCAGCCCATTTCCGGTTTCCAGGTAACGAACAGGCTGGCGTTGCGCTTGGCCACGTCGCTGATGCGTTTGCCTTCAAAGCCATTGTTGTCTTTCACCACTTTGGCATCCTGTACGCCGATGCCGCCGCGTACATACCAGTTGCCGACGATTTTGCCGGTGGTGGTCAGCTCGATACCACGGGAACGCTGGATTCCGCTGAGCAGGGTGATCAGTGGCTTCTCCGGGTCGCGGGTGCGGCGGTTGTAGAGCTCCAGTTCATACACGGCGAGGGTGGTGCTCAAGCGGTCGTCGAGCCAGTCGCTCTTGACCCCGATTTCCTTTTGCTTGGTCAGCTCGGGGCTCAGGTCATTGGTATTGTCCGTCGCATTCGGGGTGATGCCGATCAGGCCGCCGCCGGTGGGGGAAAACGTCTTGCTCCACGACGCGTAGAACGAATGGTTCTCCACTGGCGTCCACACCACGCCCAGCCGGGGGCTGGTGTTGTGGCTGTCGACCTTTTTGCCCAGGTTGATGATTTTATTGGTGGTGTCCACTTCAAAACGGTCGTAGCGCAAACCCGCGAGCAACTGCCACTGATCGTTCAGGCGCAGTTGGTCCTGCACATACAGGCCTTGGCTTTCGACCTCGGTGTGATTGTTGCTCGAGATCGTCATCGGCCCGGTATGGCTCAGGTGGCGGTTGGGGTGGTTCAGATCGAGGCCGGGCACTGTGGCCGTTACCGCGCTGTACAACTTCGGATCACGGCGCTGGCTGCCCAGCTCCACGCCGGTCAGCAGGCGGTGTTCCAGGCCAAAGGTATTGAAGCCACCTTCGAGTTCGACGTTATTGAATACGTTGCGCGTCGTCAGGTCTTGCTGCCAGCGCTGGCGCGCGACGGTGTTGGTCTTGGGGGCGTAGCCGTTCAGGTAGGTGTTGTCGAAGTCACTGTCGAGCTTGAACACGCCCAGGGTGTGGCGCAGTTGCCAGCTGTCGTTGAGTTCATAGGCGAGCTTGGAGCGCAGGGACTGAGTGGTGTCGTCGATATAGTCCCGTGGGTCGCCGTAGGTGGTGTCGCGGCTCACATCGGCCGGGCGCCCGCGCACGCCGGGGATGCCACGGTCCGGGGTGCGGTCGTAGCGGCTGTATTCGTATTGCACCAGCCAGTTCAGTTGCGGGGTCAGTTGCCAGCTTATCGACGGCGCGAACAGTTTGCGGTTGCCGCTGATGCCGTCGCGGAAGCTGTCGGTGTCCTCGTTGCCCATGTTCAGGCGCAGGCTGATGTTCTCGGTCGGGTCAGCGCTCAAGTCGGTGTACAGACTGCGCAGCCCGTTCGTGCCGCCCTGGGCCTCGAGGCTGGAAGCACGCCCGGCCTGGGGCATTTTGCTGACGCGGTTGACGATCCCGCCCTGGCCACCACGGCCGTACAACACGGCGGCGGGGCCCTTGAGCACGTCGATGCGTTCGATGTTGTGCAGGTCGCGTACGTACTGGCTGTCGTCGCGGATGCCATCGAGGTAGAAGTCGTTGCTGGCATCGAAGCCACGGATGCGCAAACTGTCGAAGCGCGTGTCGGCGCCGCTGCTGACGTTGGGGATGCCACTCAGGGCCTGGCCCAGATCGTTGGTGCCGTAGGCGCGCAGGTTCTCGGTCTTTACCGAGTCGATCGCCTGGGGCACGTAGCGCACCGGCGTGCTTGTGCGCGTGGCGGTGTTGGTGTCTTTGACGCGCGGGTCGTCCTCGTCAGCTTCGGCGCTGATGGAGGTGGCGGGCAGTGTGGTCGCGGCGCAGGCAAATCCGGCGCACAGCAGTGCGGAAAGCCCAAGGGTTATGGGCGTCAGGCGAGAGGCAGGCATCTAGGGGCGTATCCGTAAGAAGGAGGAAGAAAACGCGCGAATGATAATGCTTGCTATTTGCGCGCGTTAATCATTCCTCGACCTTCCACGAAAACAAATGTTTCAAGATGTGTTTTTTATAGAATTTTACGCCGCAGGGGAAAATGCGTTACCCACCAGCGGCTTATTCAGGCGATGAATTGGCCGAGCGTATATATCGCGTAAATAATGGCTAAATAATATCGCTTAGACTTTTTTTGCCTAAATACAGACGATTCACTAAATTGACATGCGGCTGAGGGCGCGGATAGGATTCGCCTCAACGCCTGTGGCTAACCGCCATGACTTCCCTATAAAAAAAGGCCCGCGGCATATTCGGTCGTCCGCGGGCCTTTTTTTATCCGGGGAAAGTTGATACCAAAAAAGCCAAATGGAGCCAGGTGTCACAGCGCGTACTCAACCAGTAATAAGGAATAAGAAAATGTTGAATAAACGGATGGGTCTGATTGCTCTGGGGATTTTGAGCGCTACTCAGGCAATGGCAAACGACCAGGAGCAATCCAAAGGCTTCGTGGAAGACAGCCACCTGAACATCGCGGCGCGTAATGCGTATATCAGCCGCGATTACAAAGACGGCGGTAAAGATAAAGCTGAATGGGGCCAAGGCTTTATCGGTAAGTTTGAGTCCGGCTTCACCCAAGGCACCGTCGGTGTGGGTGTGGACGTGATCGGCCAATACGCCATCCGTCTGGACGGTGGTAAAGGTCGCAGCGGCGCTGGTGGCATCAACTTCTTCAAGCAAGGCGACAGCGGCGCAGCACCACACGACCTGGCCAAGGGCGGCGCAGCCGTCAAGGCACGCATCTCCAGCACCGTACTGAAGTACGGTGACCAGATGCCAGCCGTGCCGGTCCTGCAGTACGACAACTCCCGTCTGTTGTCGGAAACCTACACCGGTACCTCGATCGTTTCCAAAGAGATCAAGGGTCTGGAGCTGCAAGGCGGTTACTTCACCAAGGAAGCCCAAAAAGGCGCCGAAGGCACCGACAGCGGCAACCTGAAAAACATCGCCTACCTGGGCGGTAGCTACAAATTCACCGAAAGCCTGTCGGCCGCGCTGTACGCATCCGACATGGAAGACGTGCTGAAGAAGCAATACGTCAACGTCAACTACGTGCTGGCCCTGCCGCAAGAGCAGTCCCTGACGTTTGACTTCAACGGCTACAAGACCAAGCTGGACAAGAGCTTCGCCCAGCTGACTCAAGGTGATGCCGACGCTCGCGACAATAAAATCTGGAGTTTGGGCGCCACTTGGGCCTTCGGTCCGCACAGCCTGACCCTGGCACACCAGCGCAGCACCGGTGACACCGGCTACATGTACGGCGGCTACCGTAACAACACCAAGGGTAGTGGTATCGGCGACGGTGGTAACACCATCCTGCTGGCCAACTCCTTCTGGTCTGACTTCAACGGTAAAGACGAGCGCTCCTGGCAGGTCGGCTACGGCATTGACTTCACCACCTTTGGCGTACCGGGCCTGAGCTACAACATCGCTTACGTGCGCGGCACCAACATCGACGACGGTAGCAACCGTGGCGATGGCACCGAGCGTGAAATCTTCAACCAGTTCAAGTACGTGGTACAGAGCGGCCCGGCTAAAGACCTGAGCCTGCGTGCCCGTGCCTCCTGGTTGCGTGTTTCGACCAACGCCAACAACTACAACGTTGGTGGTAACGAAATCCGTCTGTTCGCCGACTACCCGATCAACGTGTTCTAAGATCGTGCGTCGTGCCTGATACCAGGCAATAAAAAACCCCGACGTGTCGGGGTTTTTTTATGGCTGCCTGAAACCTTACGCCTTGACCTGCGCCAACTTCTGGCAGTTGGCCTTGCGTGTCGGGTACTGCCCGCATTTGCGCAGTACGCTTTGCACCTGTTGGGTGTTCTGCAGTTGCTGATTGGCCAGCAGCTTCTCGGTGATAAACAACTCTTCCGAACCCAGGTGGCGCTCGGCTGTGTCGATCATGGCCAGCGCGGCCTTGCCATCGCCGCGCTTGAGGTAGTAGCTGATCATCAAGTCATAGGTCGAAGGCCCGGCCAGGGACCAGTCCCTGATCGCCTGCAATTGCTGGAGCGCCTCGGCGTTTTTGCCCTGGGCCAGGCGCACGGCGTAGGCGGTGCGGCGGATGTTCGGCTGGTCCTTGACCGGCGAGCTCAAGGCGCGCCGGATAAACGCATCGGCCTCGGGCACCTTGTTTTTTGCCAGGGCGGCGGTGGCGGCGTAGGCGTCCTTGTAACCCTGCATGGCCTTGGCCACAGGGGCGGCGTCACGCACCTTCGGCCAGTTCGTGGTGTTGACCCGGGCGCGGCGCTCCTTGCGGTACTCGCGTTGCAGGTACTGGCGCAGCTCGGTGTCACGGTCGATGGCGGACATGTGGGAGCGGTTGAAGTAATCGGTGGTAGCGGTGATGGTATTGGTCAGGCCGTCCTTGACCAGCACGTCCAGCTCCTTGGTAAAGCGGTCGAGGTTGAACTGCTGCAATGAGTCTTGCATCGCGTCCTTGCGGGCGGTGAGAAAGCCCGTCAGCAATGGTTTCTGCTTGCCCTGGAAATCATTCAGGCGCTCTAGGCTGTGGGTGGCCGCACGGGGCGCGTAGCCGGCCCGGATCATCAGGTCGGTGCCGAGCAGATCGGCCTGGTCTTCCTGGCTGCGGCCCCACGCAGTGCTCCACACGTTGTCGGAAAAACTGTTGGCCAGCGAGGTATACAGCACAGTATTGCCGATGGTTTTTTGCGTGCCGGCCGGGTCTTTGCTGAACAGTTTCATGGTGCCCGAACTGCGGTCCACCCCGGTGTTGGCCGCCACGGTTGCCAGGGCCACAGTGGACGCCACGGTGGTGAACATATCCTTCTGCTGCTGGAAGGCAGCGGCGCGGTCATGGTGATGCAACAGCACATGGCTCATTTCGTGGCCGAGCATGGCGGCGATTTCATCTTCGCTGCCGACGTTCTCCAGCATGCCCAGGGGCACGAAGATATTGCCGTACGGGTCCGCCGACGGCCCGAAGGTGTAGCTGTCGGTGATCTTCACCTGCAACAGCGGCAACTGCCCCGGCCAGCCCTTGGACAGGCGCGTGACGATGCCCTGCAAGTACACCTGCAGCATCGGGATATCCACCAGGTTCTGCTGGCGTGCCTCGGCGGCAGGTACGGTGCGCCCGTCGTAGCTCAAGCGCTGCTGGCCCGCGCGCTGCGGGTCGAGCTTGTAGTACTGGCGCACGTCGGCGTTATCCACATAGTGGCCTTCGACGCGCGACTGCGTCGATGGCCCCACCAGGTTCATAAACGCCTGGTCTGCCCCCTTCAAGGTGGCGCAGCCGCTGAGCAATGCACTGGCCAGCAATAGATATCCCTTCACCGCGATACTCCCTTATTGATTGCAGCCGGCACCGTAGCCGAGGGTGGACTTGTTGTTACTGTCCTTGGCCAGGCTTTGGGGCATGAGCTGGCACGGCAGCTCGGTGACGTGGAAGGGCGGCTCGATGCGCAGGTCCCCGGTATCCAGCCAGACTTTCTGCCCAGCCAGCTCCACCTGGACCAGTTCCAGTTCCTTGTTGAGTTTCAACACCTGAACGGGTTGCTTGGGTGTGTCTTTGCGGGCGATTTCCCGCTGCAGCTTGCCCTGCTCGTCCACCACCTCCACCGGGTCGGCCAGGAACTCCTTGATGACGTGGGTTTCGGCCAGCACACCCTGGCTGTAGAGCGCGGCGAGTAACACGATGAGGATTCTGTTCATCCTTGGTTTCCTTGAGTGAGACGACATGGCGGCACCCTCAGCGGCCACGGTCGAAGAAAGCTTCGATCCGCTCGCTGAACAGCGCCAATGACAGCAAAACAATACCCAGCACGTTGACCAGGGTGATGTGGTTCAGATACAGCACCCAGCACACCGCCAGCAGTACCAGCATCACCAGCCCCCACGACGGGTAGGGCGAGGTGAAGAAGCGGGTTTCTTGATCCCGCCAGCGAGTCCAGGTTTGCAAACCGGCCAGGCGCCGGGCATGCAGGGCCTTGAGCACGATAATCAGCGCCAGCAGCCCAAGCTCCAGAAAGTCTACCCAGTGCAGGTTCAACCTCGGGAAATTGGCCGGCTCGCGGTCGTAATCCATGCCCTTGTTGATCAGGTTGTCCAGGGCCATGGCATGCAGGTAAACCCCGGGGATCAGGCCATGCACGGGCGACTGCACCAGGTCGCCGGTGGAGGTGATACTGGCCCCGACCATCACCAGCCGGTCGCGCAGCAACCCGGCCACCAACGCCTGGTCTTCCGGCGAGCTGACCTCCAGGTCGCTGGCCGACAGGGTCAGGCTATACGGGCAACGGGCCTGGGCGGAGTCGTCGAGTTTCCAGAACACCGCCTGGAACAATTGCGCTACCCCATCCAGCACAAAGTTGCGCGGTGGTGCGCAGTGTCGGATATCCGCGATCTGCGCCTGCTGCGGCGCCAGCTTCAAGCCCCACTGCACGGCGATCGGCTGTAGCTGTGCAGCGGCTTCAGCATCCCGCGGCAGTTGGTCGGCACACGGCTGGCCCTTGCAGAACTGGCGGTACAGCGCCAGGGCCGGGGTTTCCATTACCCCCAGCGCGGTCGGCATCGCCAAGGGGTACTTGTCGTCCACACCGTCCCAGACCACCAGCCCTGGCTGGCTGAACGCGGCAAATTGCTCAAGGGTATTGGCCTGCCCATTCTCGCCCCGTGTCACCCCGGTATTGGCCAGCAGCAACGGAATGCCCCGGCGCTGATAGCGCTCGAACACATTCGCCAACAACTGGCTGCCCCGCGTCGGGTCGCCCAGGGAGTGATCGTGGCTGTACAGCAAATCCACAAACACCGCCTTGGGCTTGTAGGCCAGCAAGCGCTTGAACAACTTGCTCTGCTCGCTATACGGCATCGGCCATGAGGTGTTGTTGCGCATCAGGTAGGCGTCGTCGATCAACACCACGGTGATATGTTGCTGGCCGGTGCTCGGGTAATTGCTGGAGAACATCCGGTTGAGCCACTGGGCGGATGCCTTGTCACTGGAACTGGCCAGGCCGAAGGGGTCGAGCACCGCCAGCAACACGATAAAAAACGCGAGCAAATAGCGACGACGATTAAAAAGCGGCGGGTTCTTCGACATCCATGTCTCGATAAAAAACGGCGGGTGCTGTTGGGGGCAGGGTTCCCGCAGCGAATGCATGGGTTTTAAAGGACGGGGAGGGGGGTGTCAATTAGAAATATGGCTAAGTGCCATCTTGCGCGCGTCGCCCTTGGCATCAAGCGGCAGATGACGTCCTCGCTGGGCGCGATTTCACTAGCCCCACTGCCAAGGCCGACAAAATCAGCGCAATCGAGATTCCCTCGTTGAGATCGACCTGATGCCCCAGCAACAGCATGGAGCCGGTGACGCCAAACACCGGGATCAGCAACGACAACGGCGCCACTTTGGAGACCGGGTACTCGCGCAACAGCAGGTTCCAGCCCCAGTAACAAAAGTGCGTGGCCGCGTACACCTGGAACAACAGCGAGAACACCGTCAGCCACTCCATATGGGTGACCAGCGCAGTGAACGGCGCCGATCCATGGGCCAGCCACGTCAGCAGCAGCAACGGCAGCGGCGGGAACAGACTGGCCCACACCACAAAGGCAAACATCTCGCGCACTTTTGATTGCTTGATGATGACGTTGCCCACACTCCAACTGAACGCACTTACCAGCAACAGGCCATAACCCAGGGTTGTCGCCTCGCCCGGACTGCTGGCGATAATACCGACCAGTCCTACAGCCGCCAGCCCCACCCCGAGGATCTGGCCGACGCTCAGTTGCTCGCGAAACAACAACACCCCCCAACCCAGGGTAAAAAACGCACTGAACTGGATCAACAAGGCTGCCGTGCCAGGCGGTACACCCCATTCAATCCCCAGGTTGATCAAGGCCCACATTGCCACCCCGAAAATCAGCCCGTAGGCCACCAACCACTTCATGGCAATGGCCGGGCGCCGCACAAAAAACACCCACGGCAACGCCGCCAACGTAAAGCGCAGCGCAGTCAGCAACAGCGGATCAACCCCCGCCAGCCCCAACTTGGTAATCGGAAAATTCAGCCCCCAGACAGCCGTCACCAACACGGCCAGGGCCAGATGCTTCTTTTGCATGGTGTTCTGATTCCACAAAGCAGCGCCGGCACCTGTGTGCGCCAGCCAAGGCGCAACTATGCGCAATAGGCGCGATGGCTCGCTTGCACTATCAGGTCATAAATCATTAAATTCGGGCCATGCGCCAAACTGACATCGACCCCTACGAAAACACCCCCCGCGACGCCGTGGTCACTGCCAACGACTATGCCGATGGCCAGCACTTTGCGGTGCATACCCATCGCCGCGGGCAATTCGCCTACGCCGCCTGCGGCGTGATCACCGTCTTCACCCAACAGGGCAACTGGGTGGTGCCACCCCACCGCGCCATCTGGGTCCCGGCGGGCGTGCCCCACGAAATGAGCATGAGCGGCCCGGTGACCATGCTCAACACCTACATCCGCCCCCACGCCGCAACCCGCCTGAACCTGCCCGCGCAATGTCAGGTGTTCGGCGTATCGACGCTGCTGCGCGAACTGCTGACCCGCGCCATCGACATACCGGCGCTGTACGAAAAGGACCATCTGCACGGCCGCCTGATGACCCTGCTGCTCGACGAAATAGCCGACATGCGCCCCCTGTCACTCAACGCCCCACTCCCCAACGACCCCCGGCTGGCCCCCATCTGCCGCCACCTGCTGGAACAGCCATCACTGGAAACCAGCATCGACGACATGACCCAACGCCTCGGCATGAGCCGCCGCACCTTCACCCGCTTGTTTCGCCAGCAAACGGGCATCAGCTTTGTGGAATGGCGCCAGCAAGCCTGCCTGTTGGCGGCGGTGGTCAGGTTGGGGAACGGGGAGTCGGTGACCCGGGTGGCGATTGATTTGGGGTATAGCAGCTCGAGTGCGTTTACGAGTGTTTTCAGGCGGGTATTGGGGGAGGTGCCTAGTCGGTACTTTGCGAAGAGTTCGGTTGCTTGGGCTCAGGCCTAATGAGCATTTAGGCGCCCGACGCACAGCATCGGGCGCGAACGGCTTACTGCGGCTCAGGCCCCTCGGGCTGCATGGCCAGGAGCACATCGTCGAGGATCGCTTTACCCATCTCGCCCAGGTAGTGCGAAGAAAACGCATACTTTTCCCCGTCTACATCCATGGCGGCATCGAGCGAGAGAACATTGGCGTAGTAGAGCAGGTGGGAGGCGTGTTCAAGGGCTTCCTGGAGGGGAATGCCGGCATTGACGCGGAAGACCTTCATATCGTGTTTGCTTTCGCCACAGTCTGCGAAGGTTACGGCACCGAGGGTGGTTGCTGGGGGTGAAGTGTTCATTGCTGGCCTCCGGATAGTGGAAGTCGGCAAATGCTACCCAAGGAGCGAATGGTTTCAGGCGGTATTTCGTACGGCATAGCTAACTCCCTTTGCATGAACAAAAAGAGCTGCCCCAGACGTTTCCAGGCGAAAGGTGGCAGCTGTACGCGGGCTGGAAACCGAGGCAAAAGGAACCCGGCAGGCACAAGGCCTCCCACGTACAGCCGCCAAAAAGCACAAACAACAGGCATAAAAAAAGCGCCTGCTGATCGATTGACGACGCTGTAGCGTCCTTAAGCATCGGGTTTCCAGGCCCGGTCACTGATGAGCAGCGACGGGGAGGAGGTTAGCGCGATGGCTTATGGGCTGCAACTTGCAGGGTGTGGGATTTTTCTGGTGGAGCAGTTCTCCGGAATATCGGCGGTTCTGAGGCCCAATTCCCAGAAACAACAAAGCCCCCGCATTTCTGTGGAGGCTTCGTTTTGTATGGTACGGCACCAGACGAACGGTAGCGGTCAGCGGGGCTAGGTTTTCTGCGGGTCTGGAAGTCGGTGGAAAATTTGGCGTATCCGAACTAGTAACTATAAATAAATCAGCTAGTTATGGATTTCTGTGGAGTCGAATCCGGGACATCTTGAGATGTCACCATGGAGTAGTAAATCTACTGAATTCGAACGTTGTCGACCATCACCTCCGTAGAGAATAGGCAGGAGTTCGCCAAAAGCTGTCGTGGCGACAGACAGCAGACGGCTAGACGCGGACGCTTACCACCTTTCGCACATAAGCTTAGGGCGGCAAGCTAGGTCTCGGTTGACTCAACGCAGGCCGTCGAGCAGAAGATAGGCTCGTCTAAGAAATGATTGTTTTTTAACCCCCTTCTTGCTAAGACTGAGCGCAAAGGTGGTAAAAGGCCACTCGTCTAGTTTTTGCCGTTGACCAGTGGGGGAAAGGAGCATGGACGCAGCGAGCTATGAGCGCGGCTCAGAGTGGCGCCAGTGGGACCTTCATATTCACACGCCGGCATCATTCCACTGGCAAGGCCAACGATTTGATGCAAAAAATCCGGACTCAGCGGAAAACCGTGCACTGGTAGACGAAATGATCAAGGCTCTCAATCAAGCAGAGCCCGCTGTGTTTGCTTTGATGGATTATTGGACATTCGATGGATGGTTCGCGCTTAAGAGACGACTAAGTGAACCAAATGCTCCTAAGTTGGAGAAGACAGTATTTCCTGGAATTGAACTACGGCTAATGTCCCCTATGAAGGGGCGGCTAAATGCGCACGTCGTCTTTTCGGACAAAATCGATAACCAAACGCTGAATGACTTCAAGGCTGCGCTAACCGTTGAATTGGTCAACAGACCTTTGTCGGATACAGCACTACGCAGTCTTGCGGGAATTGTCACTGCTGAGAAGTTAAAGGCCCATGGGTTTTCAAAGTCTGATGTCGACTCGGCTGATGCTACTGCATTAAAGGCTGGCAGCACTATTGCGGAAATTAATTGCGATAGCTACAAGGAAGCAATTGCAGCAGTTCCAGAAGGAATGGCAATTGGCTTCATGCCTTATGACACTCACGATGGACTCGCTGAGGTGGACTGGGTTGAGCACTACGCCTTCTTTATTGGGCTAGCGAAAAATTCACCTATATTCGAGTCTCGAAATCTGACAATGCGTGATGCATTGGTCGGGGTTAGAACCTCTGAAAATGAGCGATTCATTGATAGTGTTCAGCGATCTTTGAAAGACTTACCCAGATTAGTTGTGGCTGGCAGCGATGCCCATAGGCTTGTGGGCACCCCTGGCGATCCAGACAAAAGAGGCTACGGAGATTTCCCGTCTGGGAAGATTACTTGGATAAAGGCTGATCCTACGTTTCTAGGCTTGCAGCAGGCCATCAGAGAACCGGCTAAGCGATCATTTATTGGCGCCAAGCCCCCAAAAGTAGATGAAGTTGAAAGAAATAAAACTTTCTTCATTGATAAGGTAGAGATTAGTAAGATTGGGGGGGGGACTACCTCTGGGGATTGGCTGGCTGAGACGGAACTTCCTCTGAGTCAAGACTTAGTTGCAATTATCGGTAACAAAGGTAGTGGGAAAAGTGCTCTGGCAGACATTTTGGCCTTGCTGGGTAACTCTAAGCAGAAAGCACATTTTTCTTTTTTAAAGAAAGATAGATTCAGAGGGAAATCCGGTGACCCGGCGAAGAACTTTGAGGGCAGGCTTACATGGGTTAGCGGTGCGTCTGAAAGCCGTAACTTGAATGATGATCCGCCTGAGTCAAAGGTCGAGTTGGTTCGTTACATTCCTCAGGGGCATTTCGAAGAGCTTTGTAACGCACATATCAGTGGAAAATCCGACTCCTTCGAAAATGAGCTGCGAGCAGTCATCTTTTCTCACGCAAGTGAGTCGGTCCGACTGGGAGCACTTGATTTCAATCAATTGATTGAACAGCAGGAAGGAGAGTACCGAGATCGTCTTGGTGATTACCGTAATGATCTTAGAAAGCTTAATGAAGAAATTGCATACATTGAAGATCAGGTTAGGCCTGAAGTAAAAAAAGAAGTGACTGAATTGCTCATTCAAAAAAATAAGGAAATTGAAGAGCATGAGAAATTAAAGCCTGAAGTTTTGCCGCTGCCCGACACTAAACTAACGCCTGAGCAAAATGCTGCGTCTCAGGAGCTAGATTCTATAGCTGTGGCTCTGAAGGAGAAGGCAGAGGCGATTGAAAGAATCGTCAGTGAAGAAGTTAGTCTCGCGAGCAAATTGAAGGCTGCCCTGAATGTACGTGGTCGCATGCTGTTGTTAGACAAAAATTACAAACAATTCATTGCTGACTCCCAATCTGACTTCGAGTCTTTAGGAGTTGATCATGCGGATTTGGTAAAGATTGAATTTGATTTTGGCAAGCTAAGTGAGGTCATCACCTCATCACCGGACAAGCAACTCGAGTGTTCACAAAGGGTTGCCGATGTCGAGGCCGAGAAACAGAAAATACAAACTAGGCAGTCAGAATTGGAAGCTAAGCTGGCTGAGCCCCAGCTGCTTCACCAGCAAAGCTTGCAGGCTTTGCAGCAGTGGAATGAAAAATTTGATGAGCTTATTGGTACGTCAGTAGAGCCAGAGTCGCGGGCTGGGCTTCAGACCAAGATTGCTCAAATTGAACTCCTACCTCAGCGACTTAATGAATGTAAGACTCGGCGCGAAGAGATGGCCGAGCACATATATGAGGTTCTCGACTCCCAGCGTAAAGCGCGTGAGACTTTATTTGCACCAGTTCAAGAGTTGATCAAAAGCAATAGTCTCATAAGAGAAGAATATAAGCTCCAGTTCCAAGCAACGCTTGGGGCTTCAGCAGACTCAATTGCGGCGTCTTTATTCAACCTCATAAAGCAAAACGCTGGTGAATTTCGAGGAGAGGACGAAAGTTTCAATGTGGTGCGACGCCTCGCCGAGCAGTTCGATCTTAATCAGAAATCGCAGGCATTAGATTTTGTTCGAGATTTGAATTCAAAAATTGAAGCAGCATCCAATAGTAAGAGCCTTGGCGCAAGCTCCATGTTGCGCAAAGAGATTGTGGCGAATCAGGTTTACGATTTCTTGTTTGGGTTAAGCTTCTTGGAACCCAAATACTCTCTACTTTTTCAAGATGCTCAGATTGAGCAACTCTCTCCTGGTCAGAGAGGGGCGCTACTTCTAATTTTCTATCTCCTTGTCGATAAAGGACGAACGCCTATTATTCTTGATCAGCCAGAGGAAAATCTGGACAACGAAACCGTGGTAAGCCTGCTAGTTCCAGTCTTAACTGAGGCCAAGAAGAGGCGCCAAATAATCATGGTAACGCACAACCCAAATTTGGCAGTGGTTTGCGATGCAGAGCAAGTTATTTGGTCGGTTTTTGAACGAAAGAATAAATCAAAAATTTCATATCATGCGGGCTCGATCGAAAACCCATTGATTAATCAACAGGTAGTGAATGTGCTTGAAGGCACGATGCCTGCATTCAGCAATCGAAGAATCAAATACCATTAAAGTCTAGAGGCAAGGGAATGCTTGTAAATCCATATCATACTAAAGTTTTGATGGAATGCGCTCATTGGGCTGATCGACTAGCCAGGTCGGATCTCATCAATGGTTACATAGTGGATGAAAATGACTATACTTCAAATTTTTTGGCTAATTTTCGTCGAGAGATTAACTCTCGGAACGTAGTTGGTCTGAAGGCAGTCGCTTATCGATTAACTCCAAGAATTGAAAGAAGATTCGGTGCTGATGGTTGCATTATTATTGATAACGGATCGAGCTATAAGGTTGGTATTTTTGAAGCTAAATGGCCCGGGGTACAAATAGAGAGAGGTCCGTGGGATTATATTCAGAAATCTGCTGGAGTCTCGCATTTCGATACTCAAGTTAAGCGGCAGTCACAATGCAGTCGAGATTTCGCTATCTGGGAAATGTTTTATTGCGATAGTCATTTTGAACAGCAGCCTGGTGGTTACTCTGACTACGGGTCGGCGTGTGTAGAACATAAAAATGCTGCTCATCACGTGAATAATCGGAACAATAATTTTCCTTGGAGTGATCGGGAGTTGGAGTCTATGTTAGCTTCCTCCACTTCCATTGAGTTTGTAATCAAAGATATCTGTGAGTGCCTTCGTGGAAGGCCACTAAATATTAGGCCCTATGAAAAGGCTTTCGATGGAATGAACCTTCCACAGGAGATTCTGTTAATAAAGTCTGCCAATCAAGACGAAAAGCCCTATTCGCCTGAGTTTTCATATACGGATCACCCGGAAATATAATGCAGTACGCAATTGTTGGGGAGCAGCGACTTGAGCCGTTTCGGGGGGGTAGGGGAAAATGCCCTATCTGTGGATCGGTGATGATTGCCAAATGTGGCCCGCGCATACTTCACCACTGGTCCCATTTTGGGCGAAGAAATTGCGATGCATGGTGGGAGAGTGAAACGATCTGGCATCGTGATTGGAAGTCTCAGTTCCCCGCCAATTGGGCAGAGGTACGCCATCAAGCTCCGGATGGTGAGATCCATAGAGCTGATATAAAAACTCCCAAAGGAATCGTTGTGGAGATCCAGCATTCTCCAATGAGTGATGCAGAAAGGATATCTCGCGAGCAGTTCTATAAAAACATGGTGTGGGTAATCGACGGCAGAGATTTTAAGCGAAATTTCGATATCTATCACATGCTGCCTAGTCCAAACTCAAAACTTGCTGATGATATCGTCTGGATTAAAGCATCTCGACCTATGCAGGGAGCAGCTAGAGGAATTTTTTTCAAATTAACAGAGGCGCTTGAATACACTCCAGAGGCTAATAAGAAAACTTTAAATAGCGGCATTATGCATTTTTTCAATGAAATAGAACGCGATATTAAGCTAGAGTTTCGAGGCCACCATCAGTACGACTGGGTTCGTCCGAGAAGAACATGGCTCGATTCTTCATGTCCCGTCTTTATTGATTTTGGATGGGATTGCCTAGTTAAACTTTCTTTATATGATGAGTATGCACTGCCTTGTATTGTGTTGGTTTCGAAATTTCAATTTATTCATGACACAATGACAGTAAGTCATGCTTCTGAAATTTGCGGAGTACTCGATGATCTCTGGACCATTGGAAGGCATTAAGCTTTCTAGTAAATGCACTATTTCCCAATATATGGATATGTTGGCTGCTCAAGATAGAGTTGCAATAGCTGATTTTATTGAGCAAAGATTTTTGGAGAGATATCTAGATCCAGTGACAGTGGGGTGCAATAGTAAGAACGGTTTTTCTATCATGGCAATATCTTGCTTAATGATCGAGGCGCTAGAGTGTTTTGCGCAGGGGCGTAAAGACTCAAAACAATTATCGAGGCGTATGTTTCATGATTTTTTTGATTGTCATCAACAGTTCTCGTCCTTTCGGGCTGTTGCCGATGACTTTTATGTCCACGTTCGATGCGGCATTCTCCACCAAGCAGAGACAACGGGTGGTTGGCGTATTGTTAGAAAGGGCCCTTTGATTGAGGGGAAAGTAATTAACGCGACCCAGTTTGAAGGAAGGCTGCGGAAAGCACTTAGCGACTACTGTGCTCGATTGAAAGCTGAGGATTGGAACTCTTCCGTATGGGAATCCTTCAAGCGAAAAATGGACTCTGTCTGTGCGAATGCGTCCGCACTATGACTCATCGCAATTTATTAAAACCTCGTCTGCAAAAACTATATTTAGTTAATCGGAAAAGTGGAAGGATTTATTTTCACCCGTAATATGCAGGCAGTGAGTACGTCGGGTGGTAAGTAGCCAGGTGAGGACGTAAACGGCAGAGTGGAAAAGACGGGTGCGCCCAGCCCCCCCCAATCCCCAGAAACAACAAAGCCCCCACATTTCTGTGGAGGCTTCGTTTTGTATGGTGCCGGCACCAGGAGTCGAACCCGGGACCTACTGATTACAAGTCAGTCCCGTTAGCGATGTGTGATACGGGGTCTAGCGTATTATTTGTACGCGGAGATGCAATTTAAAGCCCCGATTTCCGCGCCTCCAGCCTCCTAATGTACGCGCCATCTGAAGCCGTTTATACCGGCTGAGGGCTGTGCACAAGGCTGTGGATAACTTGCGTGAAACGCAAAAAAGAATTATGCTTTGCGTGACTTTTCAGGGGCGGGCCGATGTCTAACCGGCATGCAGAAAAGCTCACACCTGACTATTTCTTATGTCATTAACGTCTGAATGGAGGCTTTGATATGACTGAATCCATGCAAAGCCTTTACAGTGCGTTCCGAGCCCACGGCCTGCCTAAGCGGCAGGTGCAAGCGTTCCTGCCTTCATGGTGGGATGACGAGATAGCTGAAACGCCTAGCGGTCTCCAGCAAGCTAAGTTCATCTTGGCGCGGGCATTGAATCTGAAGCTGCGATCTATCGCCGAGACGCCTGCGCGTATCGAGTTTGACTTGCCTGAGCAGCGTCGATTCAGGCTCATCAAAGGCACGACAGCGGACGATGTTGAGCTCGCTGTGGCTTTGGCTCGCAGTGCATCCAAAATCGTACTGTCTAATATCGAGCGTCCTTACGTACGGCCGGCAGCTGCAGCGGACATTCGTAAAAAGATATTGTCCTCTGGTAAACCTTGGGTGGGCTTGAGCGACCTATTGGACTACTGCTGGGAGTGCGGCATTCCAGTAATCCATCTTGCGTCTTCTATTATGAAGAAAAAGATGGACGGTATCGCAATGTCTACGAACGAGCGCCCGTCGATTGTGCTCTCGTCGAAGAAAGAGTGCGGCTATCTGCTTTTCCACCTCGCTCACGAACTCGGACACATAGCTTTAGGGCATGTAGATGCCAATGGCGCGATCGTTGATACGGAAATTGCAAAAAACGATGACGGTCGGGATGACGATGAAGTTGCGGCTGATGAATTTGCGCTTGAGCTTCTTGCGGGTAAAGCATCAGCGAAGTTGCGGCTGGGTCGCTTTATGCCGGCCGCAGATCTCGCTAGAGTTGTAAACAACTATGGCGCTGCGAACCATATTGATCCAACACATGTTTTGTTGAATTGCGCTCATAACGGTAATTTTTGGCCGTTGTGTACTAAAACGCTTAAGCTTTTAGCTCGAAATGTGAGTGATAAAGCTTTGGTGTCTAGCTATTTGTTTTCAAATCTTGCAGAAGAGATTAAAGAAGATAGTCTCGACTTGCTAAGGGCTCTAGTTGACCCTGAATGATCCTACTGTCCGATAACGACTTGGTGGTCAAGCTTGCACAATGTGACCTTCTTCAAGAAACTCTCGTTAGCTTAGAGTCGGGCGCCAATGATTGCTTCGTGCTTTCTAGCCTTCCATACAGCCTTCGTCTTAAAGACCCAGATAAATCTATCGAAAAGTATGTTGGAAGCGTACAGGCTTACGAGCGAATCTGTGGATTTCTCGAGCAGTGCAGCGTGCTCAATGACGCGAAAGTTGATTTTGACTTAATCGATCATATGCAAAAAATCGATGAGGTTGATCCTGGAGAGTTTGCTTTATTTCTGCACGCGAACGATCTCCACGGCAGCGGCGAACAGTTCAAAATACTGACCGGAGATAAGAGAGCGCTATCGGCTATCTGTTCCTATGAGCATTTTGATACGGCATTTTCTTTCCTGCCGGATAATGTTGATTGCTTAGAATCTTCAATGTTAAGGCTTATCGACTATGCCGGATATGAATTTGTCAACGAGCGGGTTTCGGTCGCTCGACAACAAGTAATTGAAAAGAAATACGATAAAGTTCTTCGTTTTGCATTTGGCGAAGGCCGGGACGAAAAACATTGTACTGAATGCCTTCGCAGTTACATGCTTGATGTTGTAAAGCTATTCAATCCCCAGATGGGTTGACTGTCGGTACGCTCAGGTCGTACACATCCATCATAGATTCGTCTTTGTGGCCTGACGCCTGCTGCTTGTCCGCCCGGGTGCCCACGGTATCGGTGATGCCCTTGCGCTTGAAGTCGTGCATCCCGAAACGTTGCTCCTCAATGAGCACTTTCTTTTCAATGGCCTGAACGATCAGTCGCTGGAAGGCTGTATCAAGCCCCGACTTCGACAACTGTCGACCGGTGGCGGCAATGATCAGGAAGCGCTGGTCTGCGCGGATCGGCACCGGCACACGCTTTCGTTCCCACGTCTCCGACCTGATGGCCTTGGCCGCATCCCACGCCGCCCGCAGCCTGGGCGTCCATCGAACAATATTGTCCCGGCTCCCCTTGCGGCGGTTGGTGAGGACGCCTTCGGCGAGCTCGTTCTCGTCGGTGAGCGTGATCGTCTCGATACCGCGTAGGCGGCAGAGGTAGCCGATTTCCATCACATACCAAAGGTAAGGCGAGCAGGCTCCGGGCTGGCCGCTCTTGAGCTGGCCTTGTTGTTTCGCGAAACTGATCAGGTTAATCATGACCGTGTCGTCTGGCAGTCGGCGCTGTTTGCGCTCCTTGGGCGACTCGATGCCCTTTGCCGGGTTGTCCTTCACGAACCCACGGTTGCGGCCCCACTGCATCACACGGCGCAGGTAACGCAGGGCGTGAGCGGCCTTCGATGGCTTGCCCTCCTGGGCGATCTTGTCGATGATCCGCTGAATCAGCGCCGGCGTGAACTTGAGCACCGCCAGCTCGCCCAGCGGCTTGCCGAGCTTTGTCGGGAACGCCAGCAGCACATCGCGGGAGTAGACGTAGTCGTCGTGGGTTTTCGGGCTGAGGACTTTGTACTGGTCGCTCTTGTGGAATTCGTCACAGAGGTACTGCAGGCTGTCGCGGTCTACGCCGTTGCGTTCCTCGATCAGTCGGTGGAGCTCTGAAAGCGTCACGTTGCCCGCGCACAGGTTCTGCCGCTGGCGCCGGCCGGCCTCATTGAAATACAGGATGTACCAGCACCCCGCCCCCCGGTGGTCGAAATACACCGAGCGTGGCAGGGCCGCCTGGTCAATATGCCCAGGGATGTTCGGGTTGTGCTGGCGCTTCCTTCCTCGCTTCATACAATGTCCGCGTCATACTTTTCTTGATCGATTGGCTTGAGCCCGCCCGCCTGGTTGACCAGGTCCACGGTGGTCCAAGGCCCCTTCCTGCCGAGGAATATCCGTATTCCTTCCCCGCGCAACGCCTTCTCTACGTCAGCACGCCGCGTATAGCCGGTGATCCGCTGTAACTCCTCAAACTCTATAACTCTAGCTGCGCTCATGTCTGCCCGCCTTCGTGTCGCGACACGTCTTCGTTATACGCGGATGGTGTCGCGACACTTTCACTAATCATCGCCGCGCCCATCCGAATCAGTCGCCACATGCAGGTTCAGATTGAAGCGGCACTCCTGGGCCAGGCGCATCAGTTCGCCGATCTTGGTCTGGTCGTCCTGCAGCATCTGGCCCAGGCGGACCAAGCGAGAACCGAGGTTGGCCAGCTCGCCGGCACGGTTACGGTGCGTCACTACTCTTGCTTCGCTGCTCATAGCTGGAACCTCTCGTCGCCTGGTGCGGGGGCGGCCTGCAATGGGGCGATTTCAGCCGATGAACTGGCCTGAGAGGCCCGGCCCGCCTCGCTTGAGGGGGTGGCCTGCTGCTGGTGCTGAAGCGAGCTATCCGGCAAGCAGCTTATCCCGGTGTTGTTCAAGATCCAGCAGGTGACGCCTCGGGCGCTGTCGTGCTGGACATCGATCAGTTGCTCGCCGGCGGAGGCCTGGCCAACGATCAGCAGCAGGGCAATGGTGATCAGTTCGCGCATGGGTGCAACTCCTCCAGGCGGGCCAGGCGCATTTCATCGTCGACGTTCATGTCTAGGTCGTGGCCGAAGAACACGGTGTCATAACGCGCAACGCACAGCGCGGTATCGATATCGGTGACGCGGTTCCGGTCGCGCAGCCATTCGTAGCGCTTGGCGTTCGCTGCCATCTTCACGCGGTCGTCGATGTGCATCGAATCGGTTGGCGCACGACTGGTCGCGGGCAGGCCGATCACGCTCAAGGCCAGGCACGCAGAGGCAATCAACCAAACGGAAACGCCAAAGAAGCCAGCAACAACTTCAAACTCTGATGAACTTCCGATCAGATTTGGAGCGAAGTGGATCAACCAAATACCCGAGGCAGTGATGTAGGAAAGCATCACTGTCAAAATTAAGAAAAGCCGTGTAGGTGTAACTCGCATAGACTTCATTTGTTTTCTCCAGGCAAGCCGAGGGCGCGCCGATAACTTGGCTATCAATGAAAGTTGAGGTTTTGCTTGGTGGCGCTAGTGTTGTGTGCTGGAACTACCGATAAGTAGCGATCCGGCGTACTTGACGAACTCTACTGTTGCGTCCCTTGCCTTCTTGGCTGCCTCCTTGTGGCCCTCGCCAGCATCGAGACTGGCCTTGAGCTGATTACGGAACACTGCCTGCAAAGTTGTCAGCAGTAGTTGCTGATCAAGGGTCAGACTTTCACGCTGGCCAGCGGCAATACCCATTGCCGAATTGATCGCTTTGTTGGCGTTGATATGGAAAATCTTTTCTGGCGTGGTGCTACCGCGCTCTTCTGCGCGAAGTGCAAGGGCTTTAACTTCGTCGTGCATCTCCTTGTACAGCGGCAGGTACTGCAAGTTGCTGACAGTTTCCTTGTTGCGTGCCTCACGAAAGGCCATGACCAAATCGGCCTTGAGGTCGACAACAATCTCGCTATTGCGTGTGAGCGAGAGCAAGAAATAGCTCTGGTCTTCGTTGAGCAGCGCGAATCGCTCAGCCTTACCGCCGCCTTGGGCGCGCTTACCAACCTCCGTTTGAAACGGAAGATGGCCAAACCGATGAAACTTCGGCTCGTACCGATCAATCAGCTCAATCGTGCTTTTGTGGTTGTTGCCCAGGTCCATGGCGATCAGACGGCTATCAATCCGTGGCTCGCCTCGAAATGTGGTCACTTGAAGATTCATGCTGCCTCCGACTATGGGCATGATTAAAGGTAACCGTCTTGAGTGCGGGCCTTGACGATCTGATTAACTTGATCGGGTGTGAACGTCAGCGCTTCCTGGAACCCACTGGAGGCCGTGCGTGCGCGCTTCGGCTCGAACCCCAGGCGCATCACATAACGCCGGGCCGCGCTGCGATCCATTTTGATCTTGTCCGCCAGCTCTTTAAGCGTGGTCAGCTTCGGCACTGAACTCTCAACATGGACGCTCGGCGCGGACATCTCGCCAGCCTCGGAATCAATCGCGATGGTTACACTGATCATGGGCTGATCCTGTCTTAGAAGTTCAGGGCTGGGTTATGCGACTTGGCTGGATTCGGCACGACGAACCGTCATGCGAAGTTCAGTCTTGCGCTCACCACCACGGCGGATCTTGAGCATCTCATCGGTACTGGATGCCCCGTGGATGGCCAGAATCATCGCCAGTACGGCGGCAGGGGAGATCAAGCCGCGCTTGAATGCTTCGGCTACCAGGGCGGCGCGGCGGGTGACGCCGAGCTTTGTGGTCAATGCAAGTAAACGCTTCTTGACGCTGTCCTCGCTGATACCGAGCGCCTTGGCGGCTTCCTTCCCGGTAGCGCCACCAGCAACGGCCAGCAGGCATTCCAATTCACGCGGAGCTGCACCACGACCGAGAAAGCCGATGAAGCCGTGAGCGGTGATCGAGGATGCTGTGGTCATGCAATGAACTCCATGCTGGGGTGCGATGGAGTGGAATTTACAACCATATTTTGTATGTTGCAAATAAAAACTGTAGATCAAGACGAAAAAAAACCAGGAAGTCCTGGATTTTTTTTCGGGCGCACCTTTACCACAAAACGGAAGACCAGAAGACGCGCCCAATGATACTGATATCTCTCTGGTCCATTTCCTCTAAGGAGTACTCTTCGTCTGGATACTCCTCACGATTAAAGCTGCGCAGTCTAATGCCGCCGTCAGGCAGCCTGTGCAGCGTCTTCACTCGCAAGTGGCCACTTTGGTTTATCGCGTAGGTTTTCCCGTCGCGGACTACTGTAGATCCCGTATCAACGCCGATTGTGCTGCCATCCGGCAAAATGGGGCTCATGCTGTCGCCATGCACAGTTACACATACAGCCTTGTCATACTGTACGCCCTGGGCTCGCAGTGTGGCTTTACCAAACCTCAGTTTGCGCTTACTCGACATCTCTACTGCGGTTCGCCCAGATCCTGCTGATACCTCAACTTCTTTGAGAAAAGGTACGTAAACCTCATCGTCATCGAGTGGCGTTTCGTCATCCCACGCAGAGATAGGCCCGTCAAGAGTCGCCTCTAATTCGGCCTTGCGATCCTCGTAAGCCTCTCCAAGCAACGCTAAGGCTTTGCTGGTTTCATCGCCCGGTTTTGAATCAAGCACCGACGAGATAAGGGCTGTCGGAGTTATTCCTAGCTCATGCGAAAGCGAACTCAGCATCTTTGGCCTAGGTGTAGACCTGCCGGACTCCCATGCCTGTACCGATTGAGGGGTGATGCCCAGCCGCCTAGCAAGCTCGGACTGACTCAACCCTACTCGTTCGCGGCCTTCGGAAATTATTTGAGCGGTAGTTTTCATAGAGTTAAGAGTACAGTCGGTTGTTGTAGTGGTCACTGCAAAAAATGTTTGTATGTATCAGTTTTCAACTGTAGCCTGTGCGCATCGTCATAAGTCCGCAGGGACAGGCAATGAATATCGATGCAATCAATTCTGCAGTTCAGGTTGTAGGAAGTCAGACAGCTCTTGCAAAAGTGCTGGGATGCACGCCGCAAAACGTTCAGCGGATGTGTGCAACCGGTAAGGTTCCCGCGAAGCATGTTTTGAAGATTGAGGCCGCCACCGGGATATCGAGGTCGTTACTAAGCCCTGAAATCTACCCGGAATCCTCGCCGACCCTGAACGAAACTCTACGCCCAAACCCGACCGCCCATCAGTCCGCTGTCGGTGCTGGTGTTTTGTCCAGTAGTGCGGAGGTGGCCTGATGAACAACGTCATCCCGTTCGACTACCTTGGAAAGCCCGTTCGCTTCAGCATTGAAGGGTGGCTTCATGCCACTAAGCTGGCCGACCGTTTCGGTAAGCGTATCGACCACTGGCTGGATAACGCAGAAACCCTGGAGTACATCCAGGCGCTTGATGAGCATCTGACCGGTGCCGACTCGAAAATTCTAGATACCCGGAATTCCGGGTATGTAAAAACCAGTAAGGCGCGGGTTGATCGTGGCGGGGGCACCTGGCTCCACCCTAAACTTGCCATTCACTTTTCCCGCTGGCTCAGTGCGAAATTTTCGGTGTGGTGTGACTCGCGTATCGAGGAGATTTTGCACCGTGTGCCATCTGCGCTTGAAGACTTCAATCGCACCTGCAAGAAATTCAATGACCGAAAGTCGCTGGCTAGCGCTCACGGCCGTGGCCTGTGGGAGTGGCGGCGTGACGAGCCCACTCTTAGCCTTGAGGTCGAGCGGAAGCTCAATCTGCTTCAGATGACGCTCGAATTAAATCGTCCAGACCAACCACGCTTGCAGGCTTTGTCATGACGGCCTGCTCATTCCCGCTGCCGACGCTGTGCGCCCGTGACGTCTTAAACAGGGCTGACACCACGGCCGCCCAGGCGCGCTGCAACAATGCGCAAGACAGTGGCGATCGGACCGTCCAGTTTCCGCATGCGGAATCTTTTGCAGGCTGCCATAGCAATTCTTTAAACAAGATTAAAAGAAATCATGGAGCCGAGAGCGGACCATTCATTCAGTCGCAGGGCAAAGCTCAGAAATGGGGCAGTACCTACCCACTATTACAGATAAGAAACTCGCCCCTCCTGAGGCTCTCGATAAGTGGGTATGGTCCGAAGCTGCACGTTTGCAGTGTAAAGGGAAGGCCCTCGCCAGGGCCTGTTCAGCGACTTCCAATGGTTGGCTTTTGCCTGCCCAATGAAAAGGAACCCGGCATGAGCCAGCACGAACCATCCCAGTTTTTGTTGTCCGGCTAAATCGCAGGCAACAAAAAGGCCCGCATTCGCGAGCCTTCTTAACCAGTCCACGCCAATGGACTTTTTTGAATCTTCGTTCTGGAGAACGATTTCATGCACCCAAAAAATAGCAACAAACCACCTGTAGCGCAAGAGGTGCTGCTTACCACTCACTCGGATTTCTACCATCAAGACGTTAGTGCTGACGGCATTCACTCGCGCCCTCTGCTTGCTGTTCAGCCTGGGCAGGACTGCGAGGAAGCTTTGAATTCCGCCTCAATGCTGCTTGGCTCTGTCGAGGAGATTATGACCGCTCTCACTGACGAAGGGCTTGAGACGAATGCCATCTATGGACTTCGCTTTCTGATTGAGACCTCAAGGGCGTTAATGGATTCGACTATTTGTTCCGTGATGGCGGCTAAACGCCAAGGCGGTGCCCAATGATCACCAAAGAGCAACTGCAAGCCGTAGCGCTCAAGAGCATCGATTTTGGCGGCATCGACAACGACCTTTTCCAGGTCCATGCGGGCGGAGATATTGAGCAGTCACTCGCTCTTGCCAGTGATCTCAACCTCGCTTTGACCACCCTCTGCGATCGCCTGGACTTTAGCACCAATAACAACGGAGACCCTGTGACTTGCGCAGAGCTTCGGGCGCTGGCTCACATTTCCAGTACCGCGAACGCGCTGATTCAGCAGGTTCGTTATGGCCTGCGCGCCGAAATTGTAGTGGGAGAGCAGGCATGAAAACCGATCTTCTCACCCTCGAGCATCCTTTCTGCGTGCGCGGAAATATCGAAATTCTCAGCGCGGCCGGCGATGTGCCGATTCATGACTCGCTTGAGGCTGCAACCGAATACCTCGAAGCGGTTGTTCATGGTCTCCGCGATCTGATGTGCACGCCCGAGGTGTCGAACCTCGCCACGTTGACCTTCTTCGCCGCCGAGACTGCGCTGGCGCTGATCTATAGCGCTGCCGCCTCCGTTGATCCTTCGACCGGGGGTGAACTGTGAAGACCTCTATCCCTAAATCCAAACGACCTCTCGCGCGTGCCTCCTGCCGTCCTTTGATGGATGTAGCCAACGAAGCCTTGGACGATATGGAAGTAGCGAAGTACGCGCTCCGGAACGCGAAATACTTGTTCAAGGCAGTGCTGAAACTCCTGCCAGAAGGCGATGTGGCGCGAGAGCTCGCTCGTATTGGCGATGAGCATTGCGAGGAGTGGGAGACCAACCTCGAAGGTTGGAAGCTCAAGATGCAGATCGACCTTGAAGAAATTGACCGGGAGACACCCTGATGACCATCGCCAAATTCCAAGGCGGCGATGCCGTCACCATGTCCTCCCGCGAAATTGCGGAGCTCACTGGCAAGCGTCATTTTCATGTGACGACAGACATCGAGAAGATGCTCGCCGACCTAAAAGAAGATGCCACGGGTTTTCGTGCCATCTATTTGGACAGCATGAACCGTGAGCAAACCGAGTACCTGCTCGACCGTGAGCACACTGACTGCTTGCTTACGGGCTACAGCGCAGCCATGCGGATGGTGGTGATCAAGCGCTGGCGCGAACTGGAAGAGCAAGCCGCTCGCCCGATGACCCAGGCCGAGATCACCGCCGCCAACGCGAACCACCTGGTGGCTGTCGAGCGCCAGCAGCGGGAACAGCAGGTGGCGCTGGAGCGGATCGAAACCCGGGTGGCCAACGTCGAGCAGGTTCGCTACCTCGACTCAAGGCCCGCCGGCTTTGAGTCGATGACCACGATCCGCGAGCGCATCAACCTTCGTCACGGCATTCCGCCCTGGGTGATCAATGCAGTGATGCGCGACATCCCCGGTGCGCCGCTGCCGTTCGCCATGGTGCGCAGTAATCACGCTGACGACGGCGCGCAGCCGTACGCCATCTGGCCAAAGGCCGATATCACCCGCCGCTTCGACCGCTTCGTCACCGAGTGCACGTTGGTGACCGCTGAGCGAGCCACCCATCCCGATATTCAGCAAGGCCGCTTCAAGCTGCGCCAGAGGACTTCCGCATGAACGCACGACACAGCAGTACCGAGCAGTTACCCGCGGGCTTCAGCCTGGTGCGTGAACTTGTCCGCATAGCACAAAAGCCCGGTGCCAGCATGAGCACCAGTCTCATAACCACCCGCCGTATCTGCCGGGTTTTCGGCGAGCGTTTCGACGCTATTAGGTCGGAGAGGCGGGCGTTTCGCCGCGAAGCGGGCAAGTTGCGCCATCACCTTCCCTTCACGGCAAACAAGATCTACGAGCTCCAGGAGCAATCAAGTCAGCATCGCAAGGAGCAGTTTGACGACTTGCGAAAAGTGTTGGCTGGCTTTGGCCGCTCGTTGATGCTCGATACCGAAGGGCTCACGGACGGTCTGGGCTTTGACCGCCTGTGCGACCTGTTGGAGGTCAACACCGTCGAGCGTGAGAAGGTAAGGATGGATGGGAGCGCTTCGGTCTCGGATCTGGTGTTTGCCCATGCGGTCGAGGAGAGCGCCGCTCGCCGCAGGCAAGAGTGGAACGACACTCCACTGTTTAACGCTTGCCACCTGGCCTTTGCGGACTTCCTCAAGGAGTGCCCGCGCGACCTGTTGCCTGATCCGTTCGCACCTGGCGCGCCATTTGGTCCGAAACTCCCACCGACCTTGACGGTTGTCGCTGGAGGGAAGGCGCAATGACTACTCCCTCGGAATCAACTACCGGAATCCCCGTAGTTACCGCCACCACTGCCGAAGTAGTTGCCGGCCCCTGGCCCAACTACTCCAACTGCCGCCACCTACCTGAGCGCGACCGCTGGGAGGTCTACGCCATGGCGAAGGCCTCGCGTGGCGCCCTGGAGGATCGCGGCGTGGTCATGACCGAGAGCTATGACGCGTTCATTGCCCGGGTAACGCGGGAGCTGGACCTATGACTGTCGATACTCCACGCAAATTCCAGGGCGTATGGATTCCAGCGGAACGTTGGCTTGATCGCACGCTGTCGCCCAATGAGAAGGTAATGCTGGGTGAAATATCCAGCCTGGAGGCTGGCGCACGGGGTTGTTACGCGACCAACGCGCACTTCGCCGAGTTCTTCAATCTTTCGATCTCGCGAGTCTCGGAGATCATCAGCGGGCTGGTTGATAAGGGGCACCTGCGTGTCGAATTGATCCGCGAAGGCAAGCGCGTAGTCGAGCGCCGCCTGCGACTTGTCGACCCCTTCGGTTTTCCGAATACCCCTTCGGGAAACGCTGCGAACCCCTTCGGAAAAGACGGTGAACCCCCTTCGGAAAACACGCAGGGGAACAATACACAGAGCAACAATACAAAGAGCATTAAAAACACTTCGGCATCAGGCGCTAAAAAAGTGGCTTTGGATGAAGGGTTTGAACAGTTCTGGAAGTTGTACCCGAAGAAGAAAGCTCGCAAGGAAGCGATCAAGGCATGGGCGAAGCTGAAACCGAACGATGAGCTGCGCCAGACCCTGATCACCGCTCTGGGTAGCCACTGCGTTTCCGAGGACTGGGCCAAGGAAAACGGCCGCTACATCCCGAACGCCGCAACCTGGATCAATGGTGAGCGCTGGACTGACGAACTTAAGCCCGCATATGGCGCCACGCACCACTCCAGCCAGAGCGCCGTCCTCAGCGTGCCTACCCATACCCAGGAGATGTACCCCAATGACCGTTTCTAAATTCATCCTGGCGCCGGAACTGGCTGAAACCCGTGAGAAGTCGTGCGGTACTCCAGGGCACAACGCGTTCAAGCAGTCGCTGGTGGAGCAGTTCGACGGATCGTGGAAGCTCAACACCTGCCCGGCCTGCCGCTGGCAAGCGCTGTACAACACGCCAAAGGATCGCGAGGAACATTTGCAGGCCGTGGCCCAAGTTGAAGCTGAGCGCCTCAACAGCGACCTCATAGCCACCGGCATCACGCCGCGCTTTCGCAAGTGCGGCCTCGACAGCTACGTAACTGACGATGACAAGGCCAAGCATCGCGCGCTGAGCATCTGCCGTAAGTACGCCGAGGGCTTCGAGGATCACTTGACCGCCGGCCGCGCCCTGATGCTGATGGGCGAGATCGGTACCGGCAAGACGCACCTGGCCTGCGCGATCCTGCAGCACGTTGTCCACACTGGTGGGTATACCGGGTTGATCGTCACCGCGGAGTCGATCACACAGGCCGTGACCGATAGCTTCCGCAATAACTCGGGGCCATCCAAGACGGATCTGATCAACGAGCTGGCATCTGTCGATCTGCTGGTGATCGATGAGGTTGGCGTGCATAGCGTTCGCGCTGGCAAGGACTTCACGCCAAGCCTGTTGCATGAGGTGGTCGACCGCCGCTACCAATTGATCAAACCGACCATCCTGGTGAGCAATCAGAAACCTGAGGATCTGCACAGCTTCATCGGTCCACGCGCAGCTGACCGGTTGCGTGAAAATGGTGGGCTGCTGGCGCCATTCACCTGGAAGTCGGCGCGGTCGGGAGGCTTGGCATGATGGCTTACCCTGAAATTGACGACTCTTCATCGTCCTACCAGCAGGTTCCCGACTCGGCGCTATACAGCCATGAGGCTGAATACGCCCTGATCGGCAGCATGATCCAGCAATCTGACTTGATCGATGAGGCCGGGGGGAAACTGTCCATTGCGGATTTCCACCATCCCGCCTGCGCCGAGTTGTTCGAAGTGGTGCTGGGGCTGCGCTCCAGAGGTCGCGCGGTGGACGTTGTGACCATCTGCGAGGCTCGCCCCTTCCTTGCTGACGGGCAAAGCTCAGTGGCCGTTGTGGGGCTGCTGGTGCAGAACACACCGAGCGCCGCGAACTTTGACGAATACGCGCGGGTCGTCAAGCAGCGCTCTGTGGCTCGCCGGGTTATCGCCGCCGCGAGAATCATGAGCCAGCGCCTGATCGATGGCGAGCCGCTGGACGATGTTCTGAGTCAGGGCCAGCAGGCTTGGGTGTCGCTTGAGGCGGAAGGGCTCGACTCACGACGCCGGTACCGGTTCATCAAGGACATCCTGCCCGAAGCGATCGATGGCGTTGATCGCCGATTCAATCGGACTGCAAGCCTTGGGTTTGATACGGGCCTACCGTCGCTGGATGAGTTTATCCCAGGTATCTGCCCTGGCCACGTTGTGGTGGTAGCCGGGACGCCCGGTAGCGGCAAGACCACCTTGGGCCTGGGCATTGCCGAGCGTGTCGCCCTGGTCAAGAACGAGCCGTCGCTGGTGTTCTCGCTGGAAATGACGGACGTGGAACTGACGAACCGTTCCCTGGCCTCGGTGGGTGGCGTCCAGCTCAAGCACATCAGCGAAGGACACTCGATGACCGACGCTGATTGGCCGGGCCTAACCTCGGCGGTGAACAAGCTGATGGATGCCCCGCTGATCATGTGCGACGACTCGTCGCTGACACTGCGGGACATTCGGCAGATCTGCCGCACAGTGAAGCGCGAACACGGCCTGGCGTTCGTCGCCCTGGATTACATCGGCCTGGTCAACGGCGAAAACAAGTCGTCCAGCCGATACGAAACGGTCACCGAGATCAGCAAAGGATTGAAGCGCCTGGCAAAAGAGCTGGCGGTGCCCATCGTGGTGCTGGCCCAGCTCAACCGAGGCCCGAGCAATCGCCCCAATAAGCGCCCGACCAAAAGCGACCTGCGCGACTCCGGGCAGATCGAGGCCGACGCTGACGTGGTGATCCTGGTGCATCGCGATGGTGAATCCGACGCCGGAAAGGCTGGCGTCACAGAGCTGATCGTCGACAAGAACAGGCACGGGCCCACGGGCTCATGCCGCGTGCAGCACCAGGGTGCCTATCACCGGTTTGTTGAGCTTATCGGCAACCCGTATCCATCAGAGGAAGAGGTCGAGATGGGCCGCCCACTCGCCAGCAAGTACAAGGGGAGGAGGAACGATGAGAAGTTCTGACCTGTTAGACCGGATGGACCAAGGCTCAGATGCCGTGCAGACAGGCGTTAGATTCGGAGATTCACGGAATCCCCTACAGGCCCCGCCGTACAAGGCGTGCGACCACATTCGACAATTAACCATAGTGGAGGTTTGTAAAAGCCTCGGGAGTGCCGCAAATGAATAACGTGACGGCGGCATTGCCGCGCAAAAGCCTGCAGGAACATGAGCGCAAGTTCTTGAAGATCGCCGGCGAGGGGCTGGCCCAGGAGAAGGTTGGCGGCGCTGCAGCCATGGCCTGCCTCTTGGATATGGTCGCCAGTTGGCACGCAACCCGGGTCAATATCGAGTTTGGGGATTACTGCAAGCGCTGGGTGGCAGAGGGGAACGCCAAGAGCAAATCGGCCGACAAGCTGTTGCGCAACCTGCTTGGCCTGGACGACAACCCACCACCGCGCCGCATTCGGAGGGCTGCATGACTGTTTATCGCGATGCTGCACACTGCATCAGTCGGGTGATGTCTATCGAGATCCACGACGGCACGAAAAAGGCCTCATGGCAGCGCAAGTACAAAGCCACCTTCGATGATGAGTTGCCCGGAGGGTCGGTAAGCGATGATCTATCCCCGGAGGAGCGGCTGACTCAGGATTCAATGACCCGGGCGACCATCAAGCGAGCGCTACCGGAGATCCAGTGGCAGGCGCTGGTGGGCAAGTACTCGATCAACCAGAATGAGGTGAGGATCGCCGCCGCGTATCTCACCCCCAGGGTTGTCAGTCCCGCCCACCAACTTTTCAAGACCAAGTGCGTTATGGCCTGGATGGTTCCGGAGAGGCGGAACGGGCTACCGGGGTCGTTCTATGTGCTGCACAGTTGGGATGCCGATGGCACGCCGGAAAGGACGCTACGCCGCTGGCGTTCGATCACCAAGCGCTGGCTGGATGACCAGGTGAGTGCGGCGCACATAGCTGTAGAGGTGCTGCTCGAGGAGCGCGGTCTTTTGCTTCAGCAGGTTGCTTGACAGTGACCGAGTGACCGCGTAGATTTCGAACCTGCGGTTTGGTGCATCACAGGATGACGCCCAAACAGAGAAAGCCCGGCCATTGAGTCGGGCTTTTTTTATGCCAAAATTCAGAGCCCAGCCACCGTGCTGGGCTTTTTCGTTTCAATTGGAGAGCCCCATGGCCAAGACCATCGACGAACTAATCATCAGCCTTCAAGCCGTCCTCGAAGCACATGGTGGTGATCTCCAGCTGAAGGGGATCACCGGTGAAACGTCCAGCGAGTACCGCCGCAATGATGCTGGCGAGGAAGAGCTGTACGCCATCCGGTTCCCCTCCGAGAAAAACTAATTTGTAGCGTGAAGCCATAGCCAGGGTGGGCCTTCGGGCGGGCCTGGACGCGGTATAGCCGGTAGTCACGCGTTACGGAAGAACACCGGCAGTTTGAGCAGCTCATTCCTGTGCTATTGGGGCTGGCTCAAGCAGACCGAGGGGAAAGACCCTCACACCTATTTCAAGGCTCGCCATGTCGGCGGGCCTTCGTCGTTTCTGGAGCACAGCAAATGTCCGGTTCGTTGCAATCCCATGACTACGTGCAGGGCATGTCCGGTTTGAGGATCGATTTCAGGACGGGCGAGCTTGAGCTGAACAGCCTCCGGCTCCAGGTCGGAAGCCTACCGAGCGACCCGCAACTGGTCACCGTCATCGCCGGCGAATGGTCCGACAGCGACCTTCCAAGGAACGCCATCGAGCGATACAAGTTCATTGGTGACCAGGTAATGAAGATCCCCGAAGGGTACCGAGACAGCGCTGAGTTCACGGCCGAGGGTTTCTGGCTTGATCGTGATGGCACTGACCACCGCACCACCTTGACCTACCAGCGCCGCGAAACGGCTGAAGAAGTTGAAGCGCGGCAGGAGAAGGCCAAGGCCGGCGGGTCTGGTATCAAGCTCCTGGATGGCGTTCTTACGATCACCCATGATGGTGTTGTTCGGGCCCAGTTGACCGGCTTACTGGACTTGCGCGAACCCGAGCAAACTAAGCCATTCAAGGTCGAGGGCGGCAAGGTCTACATTAACGAGGACTTCCTCGCGGAAGGCATGGCCACAAGCGAGGGGCTCCATGGCGCCTGGTTCGGCCCATGCATGTGCGCTGGCGGTTACACCGGCACCGTGTCGGAACCGGGCGCTGCGTTGAAGGCTGGCGGCGTTAACGCGGCGCTAGACCGAATGGCTGCTGTCATCCGGGAAACCAAACTCTACGAGCCGCTTCTGGCTGATTCCGAGCAGTTCAAAGCCAGCTTTGCCGATGACGTGAAGGACGTGATCCGCTCCGAGCTGCGCCAGGGCGGCCTACTCTGGCGCCGGGGTTAGAACAGTCAGGCAGCCAGGACAGAAACCTCCAAGCGTTTGCCCAGGGCGGCCAGCGCCTTCTCGATAGCTTCCATTTTCGACGTGTGGAGGAAGTCGACAAGACGGTCGCCCTGAGTCTGGGCCAGGCCCAAGAGCCGGCACAGATCAGCCTTGCGCATATCCCGCGCCATCATTTCGTTCCAGAGGACGATCTTCGCCACGGTAACGGCTGGCAAGTAGATGACTTGTTCGCCTGGTTGTGGCGCGGACGCCTCTGGGATCGCTCGACGCTGATCCACGTAGATGGACAGAGTTGTTTCAATTGCGTCCACCGCTTCACTGATGGCGTGTTCTTTGTCGTCGCCGTAGCTGTTCAGCTCTGGCAGATCGCGGCAGAACACAGCCAGCCCTGGTGCGCTGTCTTGCTCAAAACGGATTGCGTAGTTGTACATGGTCACTCCTTGGAGGTGATCGCCCAGCGTTCAGATGTGGTGAAGGGGCTCTCAGAGCCCCAGTTGTTTAATGATCGCCTTGCGGGTCGGTTCCGGCATTTCCTTGGAGCCGTGATCCGCGAAGGTGCTTCTGTTGCCGTTTGGGGCGGTGACTTTGAAGTGGCTTCCTTTGCCTGCTTCGAAGATCACCCCTTGGGCCTTCAACCATCGTCTGAACTCGCTGAACTTCATCACCTCGCCTCGTTGTTTGGATGAATCCAGTATACAACGTTTTTGTGGTTATACAACAATTTTGTATTATTTATTTTGGAGAGACCAATGGCAGAACCAGCGAGCACCGCCGCCAGCGTAGTGCTGGTCAAGTACGGCGTGGTCATGGCTGCATTCATCGGCTCGATCCTATCCCTGGGTTTCTTGAGGGACTTGACCCGGTGGCAGGCGGCCTCAGCTGTCCTCACCGGCTTCCTGTTCTCGGTGTACCTGACGCAGCCCGTAACGATCTGGCTCGCCCCCAAGCTTGAGATGGCAGTGACTGATGATCTGTTGTGTGGCGTGGCATTCGTGCTTGGGTTGACAGCGATGAACATCATCCCGGCAATCAAAGCAGCAGCGGGGTCGTTCCCGACTGCGCGAGGTGCCTGACATGAACAGCATCCTTGTTTCAGCGCTGGGGGTATTCGATGCGCTTCTGTGCGTATTGGTGGCCCTGGCTGCGTGTGACTACCTTCGCCGGATTCGCCCGGTCGATCAGCCGCTACTGTGCGCTGCCTTCTACCTGGTCGCCATTGGTGCGTTCGGTGCCTTCGTGACTGCCATCCAGGGGCATTGGGTCAACCCGTTCGGCGTGATGCTTCATGCCGGTGTGGTGGCTTATGCCTGGGCGAGACGCGGCTATGTCTTCGGCAAGGCCGAATAATCCGCGCCACGTTTTCGAATGCGCCAAATCGTGGCGCGCAATCATGAGGATTCACCATGGGAGTTCTAACGGGTCGCCCGCGCTTCAATCCCAACGAGGAGCAGAGGAAGGCGATGCGCCTGGTTGAAACCCTGGTCAACGACGGTCACCTGGTGCTGGAGCCTGATCGGTATGTTCCGAATGGTGGGCTGCGGTTTCGCCGGCCAGATCCTGCCCCTGCGCCACCAGCATCACCACCCATGCGCACCCCGAACGCCGCCCACGTCGCAAGTCTTGCGTCAGTGCTGATCGTGCTGGTGTTCATTGCTGGTGTAGTGGTCGGTGCCAAGATGGCAGGAGGCTGGTGATGGCCAAGCTGAAGATGCACAGGTCATCACTGAAGATGGCCGCAATCCAAACCTTAAAGGTTCACGTCGTGGCTGACAGGCGAATCACTGGTCGCCGGCTCCAGGCCCGGCGCCTGGCTGTGTGGCGACAAGATCCAACCTGCGCTACCTGCGGCCGAGTGGTCAACTTCCCTGATGGTTTCGAGTTGGACCACAAGACTCCGCTGTTCATGGGTGGTGAGGATGTCGAGGCGAACTGCCAGGTGCTCTGTGTGCGCTTCGAGTTGGTCGATGGCCAGCGCATCAAGAAGGGCTGCCACGCATCCAAGACATCGACTGAGGCGCCCTGAACCTGCCAGGTCACGACGCACCGAAATGGTGCTTGGGTCGGGGCTTTGGCGTGCCACAAGGGGGGGGAGGGGGTAAAACCTCAGACCTCCTTTGCTCGGAAACCTCACCCTCTCCCATTCGTAGATTTTATTCCCGTTAACAGGATCCGTTAACTATGGCGTTAACCGAACAAAAGCGCCGGTACGCCGAAGCGCGGCTGTCCGGTGAAAGCAAGAAGCAGGCAGCGATATCTGCTGGATGCCCCGAAAAGACTGCATCGCAGGCGGCATCTCGGCTCGAAAAAGATCCGGAGGTTCAGGCGGCGATAGGGCGGTCGACGGCTGTTAAGTCTGTCGCGGCGACAGTCGCACCATCTGGCGATCCAGACCCCTACATCCCAAAAGCTGCCGCCGACCCGCTGGAGTTCTTCAAGGGCATGATGAATGACCTTGAGGCCGATCCTAAGTTACGCCTGGACGCAGCGAAGGCGCTGGCAAGTTTCACGGTCAGCAAGCCTGGGGAGAAGGGCAAGAAGGAGCAAGTGCAGGAGGCCGCCGAGCAGGTGAACTCGGGCAGGTTTGCGTTGCGTAAGCCGGGGCAGCTAAAGGCGGTTAAGTGATGAGCTGGACGACCAGTTGCCCAGACTGGGAAGCGCGCATTGTCGATCAAGAGTCGATCATGCCTCTGCTCCCGATATTCCAAGATCAAGCTGATGACGCGCTCGACGTGTTCTGCAACTTGCGGATGGTTGATGCGATTGGCAGCCCCCTGATGGGCGAAACATGCGAACCGTGGGTGCTGGAGTTGGTAGGAGTGCTGTTCGGCGCCTATGACGTTGAGACCCGGCGCCGACTGATCACCAACTTCTTCCTGATGGTCAGCAAAAAGAACGGCAAGAGCACTATCGCTGCCGGGATCATGCTTACCGCGCTGATACTAAATGCTAGGCCTTCAGGTGAGTTCATCATCCTGGCGCCAACCAAGGAAGCCGCTGACAACGCCTATAAGCCGATCCGAGACATGATCAAGGCGGATGAGGAGTTGGAGGCGCGTTTTCATGAGCAAGAACACCTTCGCTTGATCACCGACCGGTTGAATCAGGCGACGCTGAAGGTGGTGGCCGCAGACAGCGCGACGGTCACCGGCAAGAAGGCCATCGGCGTATTCATCGATGAGCTTCACGAATTCGGTAAGCAGGCCAAGTCGGCAAACATGCTGACCGAGGCAACGGGCGGCTTAGCATCTCGGCCAGAGGGCTTTGTCTTCTACTGCACGACGCAGTCGGCGTCACCACCCGCTGGCGTGTTCAAAGCCAAGCTGGATTATGCCCGCGGCGTGCGCGACGGCAGGATCATCGACAAACGATTTTTGCCAATCATCTACGAATTCCCGAAACGGATGATTGAGCAAGGCCTGCACAAGGATCTAGCTAACGCCTACGTGACCAACCCGAACTGGGGTGTTTCGGTAGATCAGCAAGTGATTGAGCAGAAGTACCAGGAAGCCCAAGAGGCTGGCGAAGAGGCCGTCCGAGACTTCCTGGCCAAGCACATGAACGTAGAGATTGGCCTGGCACTGCTAAGCAATCGCTGGCCGGGCGCTGAGTTCTGGGAGGCGCAGGCGCGTGAGCGCGTGACGCTGGAATACATCCTCCGCCGCAGCGAAATCGTGACCATCGGCATCGACGGTGGCGGCCTTGACGACTTGCTAGGCCTGGCGGTTTTGGGGCGGGACAAGGATACCCGTGAGTGGTTGGCCTGGTGCAGGGCATGGGCGCACCCATCAGTGCTTGAGCGGCGCAAGGACATTGCGGCGAACCTTCACGACTATGCCCGCAGCGGCGACTTAGTGATGGTTGAGCATATTGGCGATGACGTGGCCGAGGTCGCCGACATTGTTGAGCAGGTTGAAGCCTCTGGCCTTTTGCATCAGGTCGGGCTCGACCCGGCGGGAATCGGCGCCATTCTCGAAGCGATCATTGCGCGAGAGGTCAGTCAAGAGAAGGTTGTCGGCGTTAGCCAGGGCTGGCGACTCGGCGGGGCGATCAAGACCACTGAGCGAAAGCTCGCCGAGGGCGGGCTTATTCATGCCGACCAACCCTTGATGAATTGGTGCTGCGGTAACGCAAGGGTCGAGCCCAAGGGCAATTCAATCTTGATTACAAAGCAGGCCAGCGGCTCGGCAAAGATCGATCCGCTAATGGCTCTGTTCTGCGCGGTTTCGCTGATGGCAACGAACCCGAAAGTGGAAGGCACCCTTTCCGACCACATCATGAAGCACGGACTAAGAACCCTATGACCGATGAAATTAAGGCGCCAAAGCTTGCTGCGCTGAAGGAAGCCCTGCCTGACGTTATCGGGATACTTGGGCTTGGCCTGCTGACCCGGGGTTTGTGGGCATGGATGGGTGAACCTCTGGCCCTGACTGTTTGCGGAGCGCTCCTGATCACCTTGTCTGTTGTTTCGATAGTGCGGGGTAGTCGGTAATGCTTCGATCACTCCTTGGAAGAAAGAGCGCCTCCCAGGCAATCGATACTTCGGAGAAGCTCGCTAAAGCCCTGGGAGAAGGATACGAGAGCAACTCAGGACAGCGCGTCACTACGAATAGCGCCATGCAACAGTTAGTCGTATTCAACTGTGTCCGAGTCTTGGCGGAGTCGATGGGGATGCTTCCTTGTCAGCTTCTCAAAAAGACCGATCGAGTCCGGTTGCCTGCTACCGGCCACCGGCTTTACCCGCTCATTACCATGGCTCCCAACAGCTACATGACCGCTCAGGAGTTCTGGGAGCTGCTGGTGGCCTGTCTGTGTCTGCGCGGTAACTTCTATGCCTACAAGGTCTCGGCGCTGGGGAATGTGGGCGAGCTGTTACCACTAAACCCAGACATCGTCAGACCGAAGCTCAAGGACGACTGGACGGTTGAGTACACCGTCAACTTCAAGTCAGGCACCAAGGTTCTGACGCAGGATGAAATTTGGCATGTTCGGCTGTTCACGCTGGATGGCCTGAATGGGCTTAACCCGATTGCCTATGCCCGCCAGGCGCTTGGTCTTGGTCAGGCTATGGACGCCCATGCAGCCAAGCTGTTTACCAATGGCGCCGTTACAAGTGGCGTATTGCGCACCGAGCAGGAGCTGTCTCCCGAAGCGTTTGATCGGCTCAAGACGGAGTTTCAGGGCGAGCACATGGGAGTGGCCAACGCCTATAAACCAATGATCTTGGAGATGGGGCTGGATTGGAAACCAATCAGCCTCAGCGCCCAGGACACCCAGTTCATCGAATCCAAGAAGCTGACCGAGGCACAGATCTGCGGCTTGTTCCGCGTGCCGCCGCACCTGGTGGCCAGCATGGAAAAGATGACGCTCAACAACATTGAGCACATGGGTATGAGCTTCGTGAACTACTCACTGGTTCCGATCATGACCCGCATCGAGCACCGCATTCGGGTCGGGCTACTCAACGAGAAAGATCGCCTAACTCACTACGCCAAGTTCAATGCCGGCGCCCTGATGCGCGGCGATCTTAAAGGGCGATACGAATCCTACGGCAAGGGTATTCAGTGGGGGATTTTGAGCCCTAACGACTGCCGCGAGCTGGAGGACGAAAACCCCCGTGATGGCGGCGACATCTATCTCACCCCAATGAACATGACCACCAAACCAGAGGCTGCCGACGATGCAGACAAAACAGCGTCTTGACGTGCCGCTGACCATTAAACAGGTCAGTGACAGCGGCGAGTTCGAAGGCTATGGCTCCGTGTTTGGTGTCGAGGATAGCTACAGCGATGTTGTTGTGCGCGGCGCATTCACCGCAAGCCTGGCCAGATGGAAAGAGAAAGGCCGCCTGCCGGCGATGCTCTGGCAGCACCAAATGAGCGAGCCGATCGGCATCTACACAGAGATGCGCGAGGACGACGTGGGCCTGTACGTCAAAGGCCGACTGCTTGTTGATGATGACCCGCTGGCCAAGCGAGCGCACGGGCACATGAAGGCGGGAAGCCTTACCGGGCTATCCATCGGCTACATGCTCGAAGACGGCGGTTACGAATACGACAAGGAAAAGGGCATCTGGCTGCTGAAGGCTATCGACCTCTGGGAAGTATCCCCGGTCACCTTCCCGGCCAACGACGAGGCCCGGATCACTGATGTGAAATCTCTGCTGGCCCGCGGCGAAACACCGCCGCCCAGCAAAGTGGAGCGAGCCCTTCGAGAGGTTGGGTTTTCTGGCTCCCAGGCCAAGGCCTTTATGGCCAAGGGCTACGGCGCAGTTTCACCGCGAGAGGCGGGTGCCGACGAAGCACTGCAATTCCTCAAAACCCTATCTGATCGAATGTAAGGAGCCTCTCATGGCTGTTGAAATCAAAGACGTACAAGACGTTGCCGAAGCATTGGGCAAGAAGTTCGACGAGTTCAAGGAAAAGAACGACAAGCGTATCGATGGCTTGGAAGCCGAAAAGGGCAAGCTGTCCGGCCAGGTCGATACCCTCAACGAGAAGTTGAGCGAGTTGGATGAGCTGAAAAGCAATCTGGAAAAAGAGCTGTTGTCCCTCAAGCGCCCAGACGGTACCGGCACCAAGGCCGCCAGTGAGCACAAGACCGCATTCATGCAGTTCGTGCGCAAGGGCATCGAGACCGGCCTGGGCGAACTGCAGGCCAAGGCATTGCAGGTTGGCGTTGATGCAGATGGTGGCTTCGCCGTTCCCGAAGAGCTGGATCGCAGCATCATCGAACTGTTGCGCGACACCTCGCCAATGCGCCAGGTCTGCAACCAGATCACGGTCGGCAGTCCAGACTACAAGCGTCTGGTGAACCTCGGTGGTAACGGTGCTGGCTGGGTTGGCGAAACCGAAGCGCGCCCGGCAACCAATACTCCGAAGCTGGGCAACATCTCTGCGTTTATGGGTGAGCTGTACGCCAACCCACAAGCCACTCAGACCAGCCTTGACGACATCTTCTTCGATGCCGAGGGTTGGTTGAATGGTGAGGTTGCCCGCGACTTCGCCGAGAAGGAAGGTAATGCTTTCCTGAAGGGTGATGGCGTCAACAAGCCTAAAGGTCTGCTGGCCTACGGCCTCGACCTGAAGACCGACGACGACCGCGCGTTTGGCGTTCTGCAAAAGCTTGTCTCTGGCAGCGCTGGCGCGATCACTGGCGACAGCCTGATCAACCTGATTCACGCCCTCAAGGCGGGCTACCGTGCCAACGGCACCTGGATGATGGGCAACCTGACCGTTGCTTATGTCCGCAAGCTGAAGGATAGCGAGGGTAACTACCTCTGGCGCCCAGGCCTGGAAGCGGGCGCTCCGTCGGTCATTCTGGGCTACGGCATCACCGAAAACGAAGACATGCCGGATGTCGCCGCCGATGCCAACGCCATTGCATTTGGCGACTTCAAGCGTGCTTACACCGTTGTCGACCGTATTGGCACCCGCGTGCTGCGCGATCCCTACACCAACAAGCCGTTTGTTGGCTTCTACACCACCAAGCGCGTCGGCGGCATGCTGGTCGACTCCCAGGCTGTGAAGATTCTCACCCTGAGCGCCGCTGCCTAAATGGGCGGGCGCCTACGGGCGCCCAGCCTGCTGGAGGATTTATGCCGATCATTATTGTGAAAAAGCCGTTCCCATTCTCTGCGGATGGCAACCATGTAGTTGAGGTTCCTGTTGGCGAGCAGGATGTCTCGGAGCGTTGCGCGCTGGTGGCTGTTGAGCACCTGGGCGTGGCCACCTATCTCGATCAGCAAAGTCTCTCAGGGCTGAAGTTGGACGGGCCGACCATCGCTGAGTTTGTCGAGGCCGGTTACCTGGCGATCAACTATCCGCCAGAGGGCTATGCATCGCGCAGCTCTCAGGATGAGATTGATCTGGCAGTACAAGCACAGAAAGATGCTGATACCGAAACTGACCCGCTCAAAATGACAGTGCCAAAGCTGAAGGAGTGGCTTACCGCCAAGAGTATCGCCTTCGATCCGGCGCTGAAGAAGCCAGAGCTTCAGGCCCTGGTCCCAGCGGGTGATTGATCTGTCCATCGTCAAGGTTCACTTACGGGTCGACCATGACGACGAGGATGCGCTAATTGAGGGCTACAGGGATGCAGCTCTCAGCGCGTTTGAGACCTGGACCAATCGGACTCTAATCGATCCCGCCGAGGCCCTGCCTGATCCCGTCGGTAATGCGCTACGACTGAGCAAATCGATACAGCAGGGTGCGCTCTTACTGATCGGGCACTGGTACGGCGGCCGTGAAGCTGTGGTGATCGGGACTATCACTGCTGAGTTGCCAATGGCGACCAACGCGCTTTGGAAGCCTCATCGTTGGGTGAATATATGAGAGCTGGCCCAATGCGTCACCGCTGCATGCGGCGCGGCTATATCGAAGGCAAGGATGGCCTCGGCCAGCCCTCAAAGGTCTGGGGAGACCTGGGCAAGCTCTGGGCGGAGATCAACATTCCCTCCGGACGCATGTACGAGGCCGCGTCACAGATGCAGGTCACGGTCACCGCCGAGATCAACATCCGCTACCGCAAGGACGTGGTGGCGGGCCAGCACCTGGTGCATGACGGCAACACTTACGAAATCATCGCGCCGCTGGCTACCAACCAGCGGGACATGCTGAAACTCATGTGCAAAACGGTGAAACCCAAATGAGCAACGGATCGCTGACAGTTCTGGGGCTTGGCGAGTTGCAGGTCGACTTCGAGCGGCTGGCCAAGTCTGTCGGTAACAAGGTAGTTCGGGACGCCGTCATGGCCGGCGCTCGCGTTGCCAGAGACAAGGTGCGTGGCACTGCGCCTGTTCGCACCGGCAAGCTGAAGAAGAACATCGCGGCGGTGCGTCTCAAGCAGGCTGATACACCGGGCGGCGCGACCGCCGGCATCCGTGTAAAGAAGCCAGCCGGCAAACAATCCAAGGCACTCAAGCGCCCTGGAAAGAAAGGCCGCAACAGCAAAACCGAGTGGGATGCCCCGTTCTACTGGAAATTCCTGGAGCTTGGCACTTCGAAGATGCAGGCCCACCCCTTCATCCGGCCGGCCTGGGACGGCAGCCTTCCTGAGATTGAGAAGGCTGTCGCTGACAAGTTGGCCGAAGGCATCGACAACGCCATCACCCGGTAAACCCAATGATCGAGAAATCCCTCATCGACAGGCTCACGCCTCTGGTCGACGGGCGCGTGTACTTCGGCGTTGCGCCAGAGGATGCCGCCCAGCCTCGCCTGGTTATTCAAACGGTGGGCGCCACCACCGGTTTCACGCTCGCCGGTTGGGATGGCTCCAGCGACCTGACAATCCAGCTCGACGCCTGGGGCGAAAGCTTCCTTCAGGCGTTGACCCTGGCCGGCGAGGCGTTCACTGCGATGACAGCGGACGGCGACGACTTCACCACCGGCAGCGCAGACCGCCTGCCGGACGTATTTGAAAGCGACACCAAACTTTTCAGCGTGAGCTGGGAATACACCCTGCAACCATAGGAGGCCATATGGCCGCTCAAAACCCAACCAGAGCCAAGTTCGTCAAGACGCAGGGTACCGACCTCAGCGTTTCCAAAACCACCACCCTTGACCCTAAGGACGCGACCCTGACCTGGGCCGACCTTTCCGTCACCATTAAACAGCCGCAGTTCCAGGGCGGTCAGTCTGATGAGATCGAGACTACCGTGCTCGCCAGCGTGGCCAAGGAGTTCACTACCGGCCTGGCTGACAATGGCACGTTCAGTATGTCCGGCAACTGGAAGGCGGACGATGAAGCGCAGACCGTCCTGCGTACTGCGCGTGATGATGCGGAGCCTCGCGCATTCAAGTCGGTGTTCAAGGACGGTACCTCCTCGACGTTCCTGGGTCTGGTCACCCAGTTCACCTGGGACGCTGCGCCGAACGGTACCGTGAACGGCACGTTCAACGTGCGCATCACCGGCGCCGTATCCTTCGACCTGCCGGGGGCTCCGTAATGGCCCGGACTAAAGCCGCCGGCGTGGATCTTCGCTCCATGGCGCTGGACCCGATGCGCAACTTCAAGCATGAGCGCCTGACCATCGAAGAATGGGACGGCGCGCAAGTGGTCGTTCGGGCGTTGAGTGCTGGTGACTGGGTTGAGTACCGTCGCCGAGCTTCGTTGGCGGTTGCAGAGGCGCGGCAGGATGCTGGCCTGCCTGTCCAGAACTCAGAAGCCGAGGATGCCGAAGGTGCACCGATTGAGCCTCGAGTAGAAATCCACTCTTCGCCGCTGTACGCGTTTGTCCTGGTGCGGGCGTTGCTCGATGAGAGCAATGCGCGAGTCTTCACGGATGACGACGTGCCAGCGGTCGCTGAGGCCTTCAGCCCGGTGCATGACCGCCTTGTCGGTAAGGTGTTCGAGTTGAGCGGCGTTGCTGCTGGTGCCGGTGCAGAGGATCCGGTGGACGCAGCGGGAAAAGGCTAAGGGAGGAGCCAGAGTTGGCGTTTATGCTGACTCTGGCCCTCCGGCTTGGTATGACGCTTCAGGATCTGCGCGAGCGGATGAGCGCTGAAGAGCTGTTCCTCTGGATGTCCTACAACCAGGAGTCGCCATTGAGCGATGCCCGTGGCGATATTCAGACCTCAATCATAGCTGCGTCGGTGTTCCAGGCCCAGGGCGCCAAGGTTTCGGCTGTTGACCTCTTGCCGAAGTGGAGGGAAGAGCCAGAACAAGTAATAGATGAGGCGGCCCAGGCTGAGGAGGGGGTTGAGCTGTTCAAGGCTTTCCTGATGGTCAAAGCTGCTGAAATTTGATGGTCGCCTTTAAAGTAACGTCGGTGGGCCATGGTAGATTCTGCTGTTTTGCCAAGGAGAACTACCTTGAAAAGATTGTTAGCGCTGTTCGCTGGCGTGCTTGTTGGTTGCGGCAACTCAGAGAGAGCTGACTCTGAAGTTGTTATTGATGAGTCCGCTCTTTCCACTTACTCAAAAGAGCACTACCCGAAAACCTACGAGCAGTGGGGGGAGAGTGGCGTAGACCGCATTAAGGCTGTAGAGAGGTCTGCTTTGATGAAGGCCGCTAAACAGCGTATTTGCGACAGGGTCGAGTATGTGGGGCTTTCCGAACAGTTGAGCAGTCCGCCGTCCAAAATTGTTGTATATGCCGACTGTCTAAATCGATGGCGTTTTTACATCGATGGCGATTCAAATATTCTCAGCAGTGAGAGAACAAAATAACCCGCCTCGGCGGGTTATTTAATGCCTGGAGAAATGTATGGCAGGGCAAACGCTGCGCTCTCTGGTTGTCAGTGTCTCTGCAGAGACAAGCGCTTATCAGCGCGAAATGGCCCGGGCTGGTCGTATGGGGCAGAACTACCTTCGCACCATCACCACTGGCAACAGGGATGCTACTAGCTCCTGGCGATCTCAGGAGGCCGCCGTCCGCGCCCAGGGCACGGCAATGCAATCTCTCACCTCAACAGTTGGAAGTTATGCCGCCGCCATGGCCGGAGCACTGGCTGTTGGGAACATAATTCACCAAGCTGATAGCTGGAATCAGGTTAACGCGCGACTAAAACAAGCATCTACAAGCACTGATGACTTTGCTGTCAGTCAGAAGTCGCTGTTTGAAGTAAGTCAGCGCACCGGCACAGCCTTTGCCGACAACGCAAACCTGTTCAGCAGATCTTCTGCGTCGATGAGGGAGTTTGGCTATTCGTCGAGCGATGTTCTTGGCGTGACCGAGGCCCTGGCCTTGGGGCTACAACTTTCTGGGGCGGGCGCCGCCGAGTCTTCCTCGGTTATTACGCAGTTCTCCCAGGCGCTCGGCCAAGGGGTATTGCGCGGCGAGGAGTTCAACGCCGTCAACGAAAATGGCGATCGAGTGATTCGAGCGCTTGCAACTGGTATGGGCGTTGCTCGGAAAGACCTCAAGGCCATGGCCGACCAGGGATTGCTGACCATCGACAAGGTGGTACCTGCGTTAATCAGCCAGTTAGGCGCATTGCAGGGAGAGTTTAAGGATTTGCCCGGCTCGGTAAGTCGAGCTACTACAACCGTCAGTAACTCATTCCAAGCTTGGGTTGGCGGGATGGATGGGGCGACTGGCAGCACCAAAATACTTGCCCGCGCGGTTACGTTTGTTGCTGAAAACATGGACGTACTTGCGGCCTCGGCGCTCACCGTTGGGGCTGCTTATGGTGGTCTGAAAGCGGGAGATTTGATCAAGAGTCTATGGGCTCAGGTCAGTGCTATTCGGGAAGCAAACTCAGCAGAAATCGGGCGTAGCAGGGCGCAGCTTGACTCCGCCAATATGGCGGTTAGGCGCGCTGCAGCGGAGACTGTGGCTGCGAATGCTCAGGTTGCTGCGACAAGATTTACTGATGGGCATGCAGCCGCTCTTAGCCGGTTGCGTATCGCCAGGCTTGCCGATGCGCAGGCTGCTGCTGCACAAACTGCAGCTCAGTCCGCACAATCAGCAGCGACATCGCTGGCTGGGCGTGCTGGGGCGGCTCTTCTTGGTGTGATGGGCGGCCCTGCCGGACTTGCACTGACGGTCGGCGCGGCGGCTGCCAGCTACCTTCTGTTCAGTGATAACAGCGAAAAGGCCAGAAAGGCCACGGTCGACTTGAAACGTCCGGTCGAGGAGTTGCGCAAGGAGTTTGCAGAGCTGGGCAAAGAACAGGCCCGGTACAAGCTGGACGGCGTTATCCAGCAGAAGGCCGACGCTCAGGTGGCGGCACAGAAAGCGCTGCGGGAGATTCGCGCCGCTGCCCAGGGCAATGACAAGTGGGGCGACACTTACACCGCCACTCCAGTTCAGCGGGATCGGGCAGTGACCGACTTCAATCGTCGGATAGCTGGTGGCCAGGACATTGACTCAGCAAGCCAGCAGTTGGTCACGGCTATTGGCTCCAACAAGGAAATGACGAAGGCCATCAACGAGTCGGCTTCTGCATATGGCGAAGCAATCAAGGCCTCTGGTGACTATGGCGACGTTGCCAATATGCTCACGGCGCGCCTGAACGATGTTGCAGTTGCCGCCGGCCAGGCCGGCGCAGGTCTCAAGAAAATTGAAGGCCCGGACCAGAAAACCATTGATGGCTGGACCAGCTATTCCAAAACCCTGGTCGAGCGGCTGAATTCCGTTCGAGATGGCGGCGATCTGGTTGGCGAAGTAAATCGTCGCATTGAGCGGGAAGGTGTCGATCCTGCTACAGCGGAGGGCTGGCGAATTCTTGCCGGCGCGATCAAGGGCTCTGAAGCGGCAGCCAAGGCATCCGAGGAAGCGCAGCAGAAGGCGAAAAAGGCATCTGAGGATATCCAGCGCCAAGCGGAGCAACTCAACAACGCATACAAACAAACCCTGGCGAACCTCACCCAGCAGGTTGCCTTGTACGGAGAGACCACGGAGCTGGGGCGTCTTCGGTACGACCTTACTACTGGTGAGCTTTCCAAGCTGACCGAAAAAAACAAGGTCATGCTTGAAGGCAAGGCTATTGAGTTGGACGCGCTTAATGCCCGAAAAGCCTATGACGGTTTGATGGCTGGCCTGCAAACAAAAGAGCAGGCGCTGCTGGCCACCACGAAAGAACGGATGCAGGTGCTGGAAACAGCCAATCGAGCAGGGAAGCTCAGTTCGGACGATTACCGCGCCGGTGCTGATGCAATCTCGAAAGCCACTGTTACCGAGGCGCCAGAGTTCGGGGGCATCGATTCCTCGGTGGGCGGGCCTTCCGGCGAGCTGGTCAAAATCGCTGAAGCTGAGGCGGCACTCAAGAAGTGGCACGACAAGCAGTTGGCGATGCAAGCCGATCTGCGCGACCAGATCCTGGCGGACCAGCAAAGCACCAACGAGCAGAAGCTGGCCGCCGAGCAGCAGTACCTGGATCGCGTCGTTGAGATCAATCAGTCCAACCAGTCACGCCTGTCTGATATCCAGGGGGCGTACAAGGTGGCTGTTATTGGCACCTTCAGCGAGTTGTCGGGCCAGGCCGCAGACATGGTTGGCAAGATCGCTGGCGAGCAGTCCGGCGCCTACAAGGCTCTGTTCGTGGCGCAAAAGGCGTTTGCAGTTGCGTCGATCATCATGAACGCCCAGATCGCCGCAGCGAAGGCGCCGGCGGAACTGACCATTTTGGGCGGTATCCCTGTCGGTGCGGCGCTGCTTGCGGCTGGCTATGCCAACGCGGGCATGGTTGCCGGCATGGCCTTGGCCGGTTTTTCGGAGGGCGGTTACACAGGGCCGGGCGGCAAGTTCGAGCCCAAGGGGGTCGTCCACGGCGGTGAAGTGGTGATCCGCAAGGAAGTGGTCGACCAACCCGGAATGAAGGATTACCTGATAGGCCTGAACCGCAGCGGTAAGCCTGGCTATGCCAGCGGCGGGTTCGTTGGTAGCCCGGGTATCTCGCCTGCGTTCACCGCACCCTCTGTTGCTGCCGGTGCAGGCTCTGGTGCTGCGCCGGAGATCCACCTGCATATCAATGGCGATGGCTCTGGCGGTGCTGTCAACGCGCCAGAGGGCTATGAGCAGATGGGCCTGGCGCTGTTGGCCACTGCCCGATCAGAAATGCCGAAGATCGCCCGGCAGGTGATACAGCAGGAGAAGGGCCAAAACGGCCTGCTTGATCCAAACAATCGGAGAAACAGCTGATGGCAGAGGTATTCACCTGGTCGCCACGGGTTGGTGCGTCTGGTGATGACCAGACCGACAACCTCGAATCGAAGTTTGGGAACGGCTACAGCCAGCGCCTGTCGGTCGGCATCAACAACGTGTCTGGCGCCTACGCGGTGTCGTTCACGGGTGGCGAGGCCTACATCAAGTCGATTCGGGATTTTTTCAAGCGGCATAAGGGCGCAAACCACTTCTTATGGGCGCCGCCGCTTGAGGATCAAGGCGCCTACATCACTACCGGTGGCTGGCAACTGCAAACTCACGGTAGGAAGAAATACACCCTAAGCACCACCTTCCAGCAGGTATTCAACCCATGATCACCTTGGACAACCAGAAGCTGGAGCCGGGCGCGATTATCCAACTGATCGAGTTGGATGGTGAGGCGCGGGGCATGGGTATCTTGCGATACCACGCTCACCAGCAGTCGACCCCGATCATCTGGAAGGGGGAGGCATACCTGCCCAGGCCTTACGAAACGGGCGGCTTTGGGCGCAGCGTTGAGGGCAACAACTCAACGCCGATGCTGAAGATCAGCAACATCGACGGCACGATCACTGCGTTGTGCCGCCAGTTCCAGGGGATGAGCGGCGTCAAGCTGACGGTGCGGCAGACCTATGCCAAGTACCTGGACGCCGCGAACTTCCCCGAGGGCAACCCCACGGCCAGCCCCATGGAAAAGCTGGATATCTCCTACATCAATCAGGTGACCAGTTTGTTGCGAGAGGAGGTTGTGTTTTCCCTGGCGCCGCCGACGGCGGTGAAAGGGCAGATGCTTCCAGGCGGCTTGATCATGAACCGCTGCGAGTGGTGCTTGTGGGGCGAGTATCGCGGGCCCGACTGCAACTACACCGGCATCAAGATGTTCGACCTCGACGGCAACCCGGTAACTGACCCTGCGCTGGATCGCTGTAACGGACTCCCGAGTGCCTGTGAGATGCGACACGGGAAAGGAAACCCGCTGCCATTTGGTGGTGCGCCGGGCGCTTCGCTTATTGGATAGGCAACCATGAATAAAACGATGCTGAAACAGATCCAGGCCCACGCCGCTGCTGAGTTTCCCAAGGAGAGCTGTGGTGTGGTGATCCGCGAGGCGGGGCGCCTGAAGTACGTCCCGTGCCGCAACGATGCCAAGACCCCGAGCGAGCACTTCATCATCAACCCTGGCGACAAGTGCGATGCAGAGGATCGCGGCGAAGTGGCAATGATTATTCACAGCCACCCCGACGTGCCTCCCATGCCGAGCATGGCCGACCGTGTCAGCTGTGAGTTGCACGAAAAGCCCTGGGGCATTGTGAGCTGGCCGTCTGGGGAGTATTTCGAGTTTAAGCCCTGCGGGTACCAGGCGCCCTTGGTCGGTCGAGAGTTCGGCCATGGCCTGCTCGACTGCTACGCCCTGTGCCGCGACTACTACGAGCGCGAGCATGGGATTGAACTGCCGAACTACCCGCGCCGGGATGGCTGGTGGAACGACGGTGAAAGCCTCTACGAAAAATACTACGAGGATGCCGGGTTCTATCCGGTCTCGATGCCGCGCAAGGGCGACATGATTGTCATGCAGATCAACGCTGCTGCACCGAACCACGCTGGCATCTATCTGGGTGACGGCCTGCTGGCCAGCGATCCGGATCTACACCCGGCCCCGGGCACCTTCCTGCATCACCGCTACAACAAGAAATCCACCCGCGACGTTTACGGCGGCATGTGGGCCGACTACACCGTGCTGATTCTTCGGCACCAACGAGTGCCGGAGGTTGACTGATGGCCATGAGAACAACGGTTCGCCCGCAGCCTCTGGTGGTGCTGGTGATGCTCTATGGCGTGCTGGGTGCCCGGTTCGGGCGCGTGCATCACCTGGCCGTCGCGTCTTGTGCTGAGGCCGTCCACGCCTTGTGCGTGAAAATCCCGGGCTTCAAGCGCTTTCTGAGGTTCTCCGAAGAGCGCGGCCTGACCTATGCAGTATTTCGTGGCAAGCAGAACCTCGGTGAAAACGAGATCGAGATGCGCCAGGACACCGTTGAGCCTATCCGCATTGCGCCAATCGTGATTGGGAGCAAGGGCGGCGGGCTGTTCGCAACCATTGCCGGCTTGGCCCTTGTGGTAATTGGGGCGATTACCCAGCAGTACTACCTGGTGGCAGCGGGCGCCGGCCTGATGATTGGCGGTATCGCCATGAGCATGTCGCCCTCACCGTTGGGGGTGCTGGATAAGGAGGGCGACGGCAACAGGCCTTCATATGCATTCGGTGGCGCGGTTACCACGATGGCTCAAGGCCGTTGCAAGCCCCTGCTCTACGGTGAGCGCGATATCGGCGGCTCCCTCATCTCGGCCGGCATCTTCTCGGAAGACCAGCAGTAAGGAAAACCCATGACCAAGACCGCAACAGCGCCCGCTACCAAGCGCCGGCGCCGGCCTGCTGCTGCCCGCGTTATGGGCGGCAAAGGTGGTGAGAAGAAGCCATACACCCCATACAAGGCGCCAGACAGTGCGCTGTCGGTCGCCACGGTCAAGCTGCTGTATGCCTTGAGCGAGGGGCCGATTGTTGGCCCGGTCAATGACAGGCAATCGATCAAGCTCAACGGTACGCCTCTGATCTCGCCGGACGGTAGCGAAAACTTCCCGGGCACGATCTGGGATTTTCGTCCAGGCACCGTGGACCAAGAGCATATCGCTGGCTTCCCGGCTATCGAAAACGAGGCCTCACAAGGCCTACCGGTTGAGCTGAAGTCGGACAACGCCTGGACGCGTGCCATTACCGATCAGCAGTTGTCGGCGATTCGTATCCGTCTGTCCTGGCCGCAGATCTGGCAGGTCAAGACCAACGGTGACCAGATTGGATATCGCATTGATTACGCCATAGATCTATCCGTTGATGGCGGTAGTTATCAGACAGTTGTGTCAGCCACGCTGGACGATAAGGGCACCACGGAGTACGAGCGCACCCACCGGATTGACTTGCCGGAAGGTTTCACGAGCGCGCTTGTGCGTGTTCGCCGGCTCACACCGAACCGCAATGACTCAAACTTCGCCGACCTCATGCGGGTCAAGGGCCTGACCGAGGTCATCGACAAAAAGCTGCGTTATCCAAACCTGGCCCTGGGCGGCCTACAGTTTGACGCCAAACAGTTTCAGGACACGCCAAAGTTCAGCGCGCTGATGCGCGGACGGATCGTTCAGGTTCCCACCAACTACGACCCGCAAAGCCGGACCTACACTGGGGATTGGAACGGCACGTTCAAGCTGGCCTACACCAATAACCCTGTTTGGGTTTGGCGCGACCTGCTGTTGCACCGCCGTTATGGCCTGGGCCGTCGCATCACCGCTGACATGGTCGATCACTGGACTCTCTACGAGATCGGCCGTTACTGCGATGTGATGGTGTCCGATGGCAAGGGCGGCTTGCAGCCCCGCATGACGACCAACGTTTACATCCAGGATTCGATAGAGGGCTATGCGCTGCTGTCGGACTTGGCCAGCGTGTTTCGTGGCAGCAGCTGCTGGAACGGATCCAAGGTCACCATGGTGGCTGACATCCCGGGCAATGAAGACGGCTACGTCTTCACCCGTTCGAACATCATCGGTGAATTTGAATACGTTGCTGCTGCTTACCCTGACCGGCACACCCGGGCCAAGGTGGCCTGGGACAACCCGGAGAACGAGTTCAAGACCCAGCCGGCCCCTGTTACCAATGACGAGCTGATCGGTTCACTTGGCCACCGGATGCTCGATATCTCCCGCTTCGGCTGCACCGTCGAGGGCGAGGCGATCCGTCACGGGGTCTGGGCGCTGAAGTCCGAGCAGTACGAAGAGTGGTCTGTCAGCTTCACTACCGGCATGGAAGGCCAGAACGTTGAGCCTGGCCAGATCATCTGCGTGGCTGATGAGATGTTCTCGGGGCGTCCGAACGGCGGGCGTATCAGTGCGGCCACCAGGCGCGTCATCACCTTGGATATCGATGCCGAGGTGCATGAAGAGGACCGGCTGATCCTGAACCTGCCAAGCGGCAAGTCAGAGGGTCGGATCGTCAAGTCGGTCTCTGGCCGCCTGGTCACCGTGATGGCTGACTATTCGGAGCTGCCTGAGCCCGAGTGCAGTTGGTCCGTGGAAAGCGCTGACCTGGCTGTGATGCGCTTTCGAGTGCAGACCATCGAGCCTCAAGGCCTGCACCAGTTCAAGATCGCCGCGACTCAGCACGAACCGCTGAAGTTTCCGGCCATCGACACTGGCGCCCGGATTGATCCGCAGCCCACCAGCGTTCTACCGCCGGGTGTCATGTCGCCGCCGGCGAACATCACCCTGGAGGCGCGCAGCGTCGTGTCGCAGGGGATTGCGGTTACTGGCATGCGCATCACCTGGGACGCTGTTCCTGGGGCGACCGCGTACAATGTGGAGTGGCGCAAGGACAGCGGGAACTGGGTGCGTCTGCCGCGTACCGGAAACCTTGGCGCGGAGGTAGAAAACATCTACAGCGGGCGTTATGTCGCCCGGGTGAGTTCGGCCAACGCTATGGATGTGACCTCAATCTGGGGTAGCAGTCCAGAGGTCGAGTTGACCGGCAAGGTCGGCTTACCGCCGGCAGTGGCGTTCCTGACCACCACCAGCCTGGTCTATGGCATCGGCATCCAGTGGGGTTTTCCACCAGGTGCAGAGGACACCCAGCGCACGGAGGTCTGGTATAGCGAGTCGCCGGACCTGACGACGGCCGAGAAGCTGAGCGATTTCAGCTACCCGCAGGCCAAGCATGAAATGCACAGCCTGCTGGCGGGGGCGAGCCTGTTCTTCTGGGCGCGCCTTGTGGACCGTACCGGCAACGTCGGGCCGTTCTTCCCGATCCCTGGCGCGGTCAATGGCCAGGCCAGTTCGGACCAGACCGAGTACGACAAGTACTTCGCCGACAAAATCGGCAAGGGTGCGCTGTATCCAAGCCTGCGAGAAGAGATCGACCTGATTTCGGGGGATGGCCCTGATTCGGTCAATGAACGGCTGAAGGAGGCCAAGGCAGAGTTGGAGGGGCTGCTGGGCCAGATTACCGGGGCGGAGCCGTACGATCCCACGAAACCCTACACCGCCGGCGCATTCACGCAAAAGGATGGGCACCTGTACCAGGCGACTGGCCCGGTACCGGCCGGCGAAGCGCCGCCAAACCCGCTGTACTGGAAGGACATCGGCACGATCCTGCAAACCACCAACGCGCTGGCCCAGCAGGTTCAACTGGTCACCAGCATGATTGAGGAGATCGAGGGCCAGGTGGTGGCCACCGCGACATCGGTTGAGGCATTGCGCTCGGCCGCCCGTGGTGATGATGGCGCGGGCGATCTGGCGGACGCGGTGAAAGGCTGGCAATCGACAGCTGACCTTGGGATTGAGAAGCGCACGCGAGCTTCTGAAAGCGATGCAATGGCGCGGCAACTGACCACGCTCAACGCCAGGGTAGGGGCGAACCAGTCCGGGCTGACCGTGCTGGAGCAGGTGGTGGCCACCAACAAGCAGACGGCAGCCACCCAACTGACGCAGCTCAAAAGCGACCTGGAGTTGACCGAGGGGAAGGTGGCCGGCAACGCCCAGGCCATTACCGGCCTCGACACAAAGGTCACCAACCTCGACGGCAAGGTCACGTCTCAAGCGTCCAGCAATGAGGCGCTGCGGGCTTCGGTGCGCGGCGATGATGGTTCCGGCGATCTTGCCGGCGCGATCAAGGCCTGGGAGTCGACAGCCAGCTTTGAGGTCGAGAAGAAGGTGCAGGCTACTGCGACTGAGGCGCTGGCCAAGAGGACGGAAACCCTGCAGTCGAGCATCGGCCAGACAAGTGCATCTGTGCAGGCTGTCAGCGAGACCGTGGTCCAGCTCGACGGCAAGGTGTCTGCCCAGACCACCATGAAGGCTCAAACCATTGTGGATGGTCGTAAGGTGGTGACTGGGCTGGCGTTTGGTTCGGATGGTGAACAGTCGGAGTTCTTGATTTTTGCGCAGCGATTTGCAGTCGTGAACGAGATCGACGGAACAGTCATCCCGATGTTTGTGGTCCAGAACAATCAGGTTGTGTTCAACACCGCGATCATCAGCAAGGCGCTCATCCAGGAGATCATCCTGGGCATGACGCTACGATCTGAGGATGTCGACTCCAGAGGTCGGCCATTGCTGGAAATCAACGTGAAGTCAGGCACATTCGCACTTCGTGGCGATGGTACTGGCGGATCGATTCTGCTCAATAACAACGGCCTTGCTGTGTATGACGGTAATGACGTGCGTCGGACTATGACCGGCAATCTAAGGCTTTGACTGGGTTGAAGTTGCAGGGGAGGTGTGGGCATGGACTTTGGTTTAAGTGTGTTTGACGCTAACGGCGTTAAAACATTAGGTATGGAGGATTTCACCCTACAGAAGTTGGCGGTGTTGATAGTCCCGGCTGCAACTGGTGGCGGAAGAGGTTCTAACTATGAGTACATCCTTATGGATGTTCCAGGCTATGATCCCGCCACCTGCTTTGTCACGATCACTCCCAAAGTTTACGCGCCGTATGATCAGCCTGGTTACCCTGATACTTGGGGTGGCTTACCGACTTACACAAACTTGGGCGGGACAAGAATTGCGATTTACACACAAATCAATTACCGCGAGCCGGACGGTGGTGGTGGCGGGAAAAACCGCGAGATGTGGACGCGCAATGTTGTGGAGAGCGTCGTAGAAGTGGTCAAGGTAAATTGATATGGATGACTACGGTTTTGTAGCTGTAAACGATCACGGATCTGTCAGCATCAGCAGCGTGTACAAAGTACTGGTGTTCTCCGAGCGAGGGCAGTTCAGAATCCAGTCTCGCTACACTGACAAGGAAGGCAAAGGGCAGTTTACCTTTGCCAAACCTATTCGCACCGTGGAACCGCCCCAAATATTTTTGAGGACGATATCGGCATCACACGCCAGCCTTGGGCTGTATACCTCCATTGAAGGATCTTCCGGTAACTGGACCGGGTTTCATGTCACATCAGCAGTTCGGGGCGGAAGCGTGTTGCAAGACTATTTAATGGAGTTTGTGTCTTGCAAATATTCCGACCAAAGCAGTTCATCTGAATACGGACTTGAAGTGCGCGATGCGCAAAACCGGATCATGTTTGTGTCCAGTGATAGGGTTGTTCGTTATGGGAAGTTCTCAAAGAACTGGACTATTGGCAGAGGGACCTTTGTCGATATCTACTACAGCGATGTAACGGTTGATGCTGATGATTTTATAAGTGTGTCAAGTCTTGATCGAGGAATTATGTGGTTTGCAAACGCCTCGAAATATGCGGGCATCACAATTTTAGAGGGCGGAGTTCAGGTTTTGCATATTTTCAATCAGAAGCACTACTTGGAACGATTCTACTGGCAAGGATCGGATGGCTTCTGCCTAAGTATTCCCGTCTGTAAATTTCCAATAGAACGCTACTACAACTAATTTCAAGTGCCGATGTGGGCACTCAACTGGAGAAACCTATGGCTTCTTGGTTTTCAGAAGGGACTGTGAGCGTGCAGAACGGGAGCCTGACAGTAACGGGCGTTGGCACCAAGTTCTCGAACTGCCGTGCCGGGGATATGTTTGTCGGCCCTGACCAGGGCATCTATCAAGTGATCAACCCCGCAAGCGATACGTCGCTTGCCATTTCGCCGGCGTACCGTGGGCCGGCCGTTGGCGGCGCCGGGTACGGGATCGTGCCCGTCAATGGCTACCCCAAAGCCCTGGCCGACGCGGTGAACCAATTTGTTCAGCAGTGGGGCGCCACGCTCGCGGGCCTGGGTGATGTTTCCACTCAGGATGTCGTGCCGGTGGCCATGGGCGGTACTGGTGGCAGAAACCAGGTTGAGGGGCGCTCAGGCCTGGGGCTGGGCACTGCGGCGACAGCGGCCGTGACCGTGGGCAATAGCGACACCACCGGCGGCCGAGTGCTGAAAGTCGGTGATTTTGGCGTTGGTGGGGATTGCGTAATCGTCTCTGACTGGAACGATGCTTATAACAATCTTGGTGGCGCCTTTATCGCCGGCAATGCTGTCTCTCCTGGTGGCACCGGAGAAGCGATTAACGCAACCGGTATCAACCTCAGGCGCGGGGGCCTGGTGGGTGCCCAGTTGATGATTTACAACGGCGATAACCGACTCTTCTTTCGATCTGCGTTCGGCGGGTTCGCCCCATGGGTGCAGGTCTACCACACCGGTAACACCACTCGTATGGCCGACAACACGCTGAGGGCGATCTGATCATGGCAAGAGCAGCAATTAACATCACCGGCACGGGTGAAAAGTTTGATTTCGTCTCGCTGGGCGGGACCGAGGTGACCTGTTATCGCAAGGGCATGGGCGTCTACTGCGTCACCGGCACGCAGGGCATGGTCCCATTTCCACCCATCGATCAGGGCTGGGGCTACGGGCTCCACCCAGCAGACAGCCCCGCCGAGGTGGACATTGACTTTGATGACGGCCTGCTCACGGTCACCGTGACCAAAGATGGCAAGCCGTACGATCTGAAGGTCATGATCACGCTGCACATCTTGGTGCCGGATCTTCCCCGACAGGAAGAGCTGCCGCCGCCGGCGCTGGATCCTGTGGTGGCTGCACAAACCCAGATCGCGCACCTGCGAGCCGAGGCGGATTACGCAATCGCGCCACTTCAGGACGCCGTCGATATCGACGAAGGGACCGAGGCAGAGCTGGCGACCCTCAAGGCCTGGAAGAAATACCGAGTGGCGCTGAGCCGTGTGCCTGAGCAGGACGGTTACCCACTTGCCATTGATTGGCCCGCCGCGCCGTAGCGCCGCCCAGCCGTTCACCACACCCGCCATCGAGCGGGTTTATTTTTGCCTGGAGAAAAGCATGACCACTTCCGATAAAGACCGGGACATCCTGGCGCGCACGCTCTGGGGTGAAGCCCGTGGTGAGGGTATGGCCGGACAGATCGCCGTGGCCTGGACCATCCGCAACCGCGTGTTCGACGGCAAGGCCAAGTCCTGGTGGGGGGAGGGCTACGCCGGCGTGTGCCTGAAGCCATGGCAGTTCAGCTGCTGGAACCAGAACGACCCTAACTACGCCTACCTCAGTGGCGCCAAGCCGATCCCGGCCGCGCAGTTCGCCCAGGCCCAGCGTGCTGCTGACCAGGTGATGTCCGGTGCGGTACCGGATCCAACCGGCGGCGCCACGCACTACTACGCAACCACGATGCCCAAGGCCCCGGCCTGGGCGGCGAAGGCCAAGCAGACGCTGCGCCTCGGGCATCACATCTTTTTCAAGGATGTGCCGTGATGACGCCCGTGCAGAAGCTGGCCGGGCTGGTGGTGCTGACCCTGGTGCTGATGGCCAGCGCCGCCGGCGTTACCTGGCAGGTGCAGGGATGGCGAATGGGAAAGATGCTGGCCGAGCAGGCCGGCCTGCACCAGGGCGAGCTGGACAGGATCAGCGCGGTGGCCATCAAGCAAGTGCGCGACGAGCAGGACAGGCGCCTGGGCCTGGAGAAGACGCTGGCCACCTCCGATCAACAACACACCCGAGAACTTTCCGATGCTCAACGCAACCAGGCCCGCTTGCTTGACCGCCTTGCTACTACTGATTTGCGGTTGTCAGTCCTTCTCGACTCCACGGATTCAGCCAGTGGCTGCAACGTGCCTGCCGCCCCCGGCGCCATCGGCGTGGTTCATGGAGCCCGTCGAGCCCAACTTGACCCAGCGCATGCTCAACGAATTATCGCCATCACCGATGCCGGCGATAGAGGATTGATCGCGCTGCGGGCGTGCCAGGCGTATGTCAGGGGTGTTTCAAAATAGGGGTTTGTGTTCGTTCGGCAGGACGCCGGGGGAGTTAAGGGGATGCGGTCTTATTCCCGGGGCCGACGAGAGTCGCGGCAAACATCTCAAGCCAGGCATCCGGGGCGTTGAGGTTTCTGGTATCGAACTCGCGGCCCCAGTGAGCGAGCCAGTTCTCCAGATCATCCCGAGAGTATTCGTTGTTTGCCACACCAAGCATGATTTCTACAAGCTCATGTCCGGGAGCTGTTAACTCATACCCATTCATCAGCAGAAACAGCACGCCGGAAGCAGCGGCCGTTCGCTTATTTGCGTTTGAAAAAGGATGGTTTTTGATCAAGCTCTCCATCAGGACTGATGCGAGACAATACATGTCGCAATTGCGCTCGTAGTACCGGTACTGAGCAGGTCGCTGCTGAGAGGAGCCCAATTCATTAGGCTTGATTACGCCGATCATTTCTCCAGGCGTCTGGATGGAGATCAGCCGCTTGTTGATCCAGATTAGCGCTTCAGGAGTGAGATATCGAATCCCCTCCTGAATTTCGCCGAATGCCGAAAGATCTTTAGGCGGCACGGATCAGACCTTGGCGAGTTCCTCGAAGGCTTTTTCGTAGCGCTCGAATGCCATGCAGAAGGCTTTTTCGATTTGAACCTGGTACTCGCCTTCAGCCGGACGTGCAGATGCCACTCGCGATTTGTCGCGCTGCGGAATATAGATACGGTCGGTTTTTTTCAGTGCGTGTCCCACGATTCTCTCCTCGTCCCGGCTGATTGCCGGGCATGCCATAACTATAGGCAGAAATGGTCTTCGTTGCGCCATAAAACATAATTTATGGCCCACCTAAAGTGGGGGCCGATTCTTCATATGTCAACGCATGAAGTCAATGAAAAATAACTATGATAGCGCCCGTTCGTCATTTGACTTGCCTTCACACAGAGTGTATCGGCAGCCGTTTCGGTATCTGAATGCGCTAACGAACGCATTCATAGCATCTGACAGCAACCTCGATCAGCAGTTCGTAAAATTGACTATTTGATCAAGATTTCAGCCTGGTCGCTGAAAATACGGTCTAAGGCTGTGACGACTTAGCTCGACTTCATTGGTCGAAATAAGTGCTATCCATGCGCTCAATTTCTAGGTCCGGGTGAAGGCCTAGGCTTCAAGTCCAGCGACAAATGCTCATTTTCTCTGCGGAGTAACCTGGCCAGATACTCCAGCCAATCCGCGATGGCTTCGGCAGCAGCCGGTCGGTCTTCTGGCTCCCAGGACATTAGGTGTTCTTCCAGTAACTCCTGAAGGTCTAGGTCTTCACCTGCTTGATGTATGAGGTTGAGCAGAGGGGAGCGGTCCGAAAGACCTGACTCAATGGCAGCGTCCACAATGTCCATTGTATTGAGCGAGATGAAAGGACGCGCGCCTTCTTCTGCTTCGCGCTGGTCAGGAACTTCAAACGTGACTTTGATTTTTCCGGAAAGCATGTTCGTCCTTTTTCTATCCATGACCGAATGTCGGGAACTGGCTGTGGATAATTGCTGAAGACGGGGTAGCCTGCAATGCGGGCTGCTATTGAATTGTACGTCTATTTGTACGTTTGGCAGAAACAACAAGGCCCCGCATTGCTGCGAGGCCTTGTTTTGTATGGTGCCGGCACCAGGAGTCGAACCCGGGACCTACTGATTACAAGTCAGTTGCTCTACCAACTGAGCTATACCGGCGTGTTAGGGCGACGATTATAGCGATTGGAAAGGTTCTGTAAACCCCTGAATTCTGACTATTTTTCAGAACGTGGTTTTTCCGCTGCCGGTCGCACGCTCCAGCGCTTTGGCAAAGGGTGATGCGTGCCGGTGCCGAGGCCTTGGGGTGGCGTGGGGCTTGATACGCAGAAGGTATCAAACCGCCCCTTGATCAGTATTAAACAACGCCGTTGTTCATTGCTAAGTTGAGGTGGCACTCAATGAGGAAAAGCCAATGAATTTCGCAGGGAAAACCGCCGTTATCACCGGCGCAGGCCGTGGCTTGGGGTTTATCTATGCACAAGCACTGGCCCAGCGCGGGGCCAATGTGGTGATCAGTGATATCGGCGCCGATAACCTCGGTTCGGGAAGCGACAACGCTATCGCCCTGGACGCGGCACGCCGCCTTGAGGCCCAGGGGTTGAGCGCGGTTGCTCATCAGGGGGATTTGTCCAGCGAGCAAGGCTGTCGGCAATTGGTCGAGATGGCCATCGCGGCGTTTGGGCAGTTGGATATCCTGATTCATAACGCCGGCTGGGTGGGTTATCAATCCATTGAGGAGGCGGACGCGGCGTTTATCGGGCGTGCGCTGGGTATCAATGTCTATGCGCCCATCTGGCTATGCAAACATGCCTGGCAATACCTCAAGCCATCCACTGCCGCGCGGGTGGTGCTGACGTCGTCTGATCGGGCGATGTACCAGCAATATGCCCAGCCCGGGCTGGTGGCCTATGCGGCGGGCAAGATGGCGCAATTGGGCATCATGAATGCCCTGAGTATGGAAGGCGCGAAGGACGGGATCCTGGTCAATGCGGTGTCGCCGGTGGCCAAGACGCGCATGTGGGGCATCGAGGGTGAGCCGGACAATCTCAAGCCGGAGTGGGTGGCGCCGGGGGTGGTGTTCCTGGCGTCGGGGCAATGCCAGGACACGGGCTACATTCTGCGCGCCAGTAATGGTCAATTTACCGCGACGCGGTTTGTCGAGAATCAGGGGGTGGAGTATCCCGTCGACCTGGCGCGTGTGAGTGCGTCCAGTGCCGAGCACGTTGCGCAGCAGTGGGAGCGCATAAAGCAGAGTCACTAGATTGACTCTTGACCGCTCGTCTAAATGAACATGATAAAAAACACCAAAATAATGACACCTCCTCCGACCTGTCCCAGACTGCCTGAACAACATGTGCGCCCATGCTCTGCAAGCGGTGCCGGGACAAGGAGGGGCTGTGAGCCAGGCCGACGAAGGTTTTGCAAAGCATGCTATCCGTCAGGATCACCCGATGACGGCGACATTGCAGTTCTTCGAAGACACCCCCATCGACGACGCGCCTTCCCCTGCGGAGCAACCCCAGCCAATCGACGCTTCAGCAAAACGCCCACGGGTGGTGGTGTTGGCCTCGGTCAATGGTGGGGTGGGCCGTAGCACGCTGGCGACGGCACTGGGCAGCGGCTTGCAGCGCCTCGGGCGGGCGGTGACGGTGCTGGAGCTGGATCCGCAAAACGCCCTGTACCTGCACTTTGACCTGCCCCAGGGCACCCCGGGCCTCGGTCGTGCCAGCCTGTGTAATCAACCTTGGGATCAGCTCGCCCAGCCCGGTTTCTGCGGCTGCCAGGTGGTGGTCTTCGGCGAGACCGATATGCAGCAGCAGGAAGACCTGCAGCGCTGGCTCAAGCAGGACCCGGAGTGGCTGGCGCAGCACTTGTCACGCCTGGGTTTGCGTGAGCAACACACGGTCATCATCGACACCCCTGCCGGCAATAATGTTTACTTGCACCAGGCCTTACGCGTCGCCGATACCGTGGTGGTGCTGGCCCTGGCAGACGCGGCGTCGCTGGGCACGCTGGAGCAGATGCAGCGCTTGTTGGCGCCGTATCTTGCGCGCCCGTCGGCGCCACGTTGCCTGGTGTTGGTCAACCAGCTGGATGAGGGTAGTGCCTTCAGCCTGGATATGCTGGACCTGTTCAGGCAGCGTCTTGGGGAAGGTGGCGTGGAAGTGATCCATCGTGACCCGCAGATCAGCGAGGCGCTGGCCTTTGGCGAGGACCCTCTGGATAACGAGGCCGCGAGCCTGGCCTGTGACGATATCCATGGGCTGTGCCAGTTACTGGATGGCCCTCCAGGCGCGGCCTGAACCACGTCTTATACGGTTAGGCGCAAATGCTTATGCACAATTTGTTGGTCGCACAAGTGTTGAAACAGTCATTTTGTGAAGATGTTCTCATTACGCTGCAACTGCCTGTTTTGCGTGCGTTTTATTTTGTGAACAAATAATGACCAGTCAGCATTTGTGCCTGTGGCGCCCGTCTTTACGGCACTCGACAGAATTTCATCAACAGACTTATCCACAGGGCGTCCTGCCCTTTAATCGCGCTCGGCGAGCACCATCAGGTTGCGCGGGGTCAGTGCTGTTTCGCAGAAGCGGCCTACTTGAGCCTGGTAGCCGTTCTCTTGAAGAAACAGTGCCCGATCCAGAACCAGCCACATTTCCAACGGGCGGCGAAACAGCCCACGCACCAACTCCAGGTTTCGTACCTGTGCCAGGCGTTGCCAGCCGTGCTGCTCCAGCGCGGCCCAGTCCTGCTCGCCTGTGGATAACCCCTTGAGCGCCGCCAGGTGCTGGCAGTAGTCAGCGAAGGACCGATGCAGCCATTCGCTGGGCAACGAAGGCGTGGGCAGATACTCATCGCACCCGCGCAGCTGCCGCTGCAACTGATCGAAACCCAGGCGCCGGGCCATGGAGGTGTCGCGTTGCAGGCGTACCCGCAAGCCGGCGGTGACGGTTTCGCTCAGGGGCAGGCCGAGGTCTTCCCGCGACAAACGCAGCGCCGAGGCGCGGGCCGGGGCCGACAGCGCCTGGTACTGCTCGCTACTGATGCGGTTGTAACAGCAGGGCGCCACGGCCAGGTGCTTGCAGCCGGCGGCGCTGGCCAATTGCAGCAGGCGTACGTGCAGATCGCCACAGGCGTGCAGGGCGACGGGGGTGTGTTCGCCGCGCAGTTGTTGCACGGCGTCCTCGGCCATCACGTCTTGTGGGTGGTGGCGGGCGGGCATTTGATGATGGTCACTGAGGGCCTGGCCTGCGGCGATCAGCGCCGGGTCGTACTCCAGGCAGGTCAGGTGTTGCCCCGGTTGCAGCAGCCGCCGGCCGAGGTGGCCTTTACCGGCGCACCAGTCGAGCCAATGGGTGGGGCGCTCGGCAAACTGCAGAGCGCTGCCAAACGCCTCGATTTGCTGCCATTTACGCCCCGGTACATCGACATTCAGGCGCGCCGACGGCGCATGCAGCGCGCCCGTCGGTAACTTATCCACAGCACTGAGCTGGGCGGCCAGCTGCGCCCATTGGGGAAACGGCGCTGGGGCCTGGAGTTCGGTGGGCAGGTTATGGCTGCTTTCGGCTTCTGCCAGGGAGCGCCGGCGCAACCATTGGGCCAGCGCTGGATGCTGGGCCTCCCAAGGCAATTGCAGATGGGTGAAGGGCCGTGGTCGCCACAGCCCTTGATGTTCGGTGAGGAACGCATCCAGCGCGAGAAAACGGGCCAGCAGTCGCTCGCCCATCAACCCGCTGTCAGCGTCCCTGGCAGGCATCGACCCGCAACCAGCGTTCCAGCAGCTTGAAGCCGCGCACCAGCACATAGGCCATCAGCAGGTAGAACATCCCGGCGGCAAAGAAGATCTCCACCGGCAGGTAGGTGCGGGCAATGATGGTGCGGGCCATGCCGGTCAGTTCCAGCAAGGTCACGGTACTGGCCAGGGCGCTGGCCTTGAGCATCAGGATCACTTCGTTGCTGTAGGCCGGCAGGCCGATGCGCGCGGCACGCGGCAGGATGATGTAGAACAGCGCCTTGGGCTTGGACATGCCCAGCGCCCGCGCCGCTTCGATTTCCCCGGGCGGGATGGCCTGGATCGCGCCGCGCAGGATCTCCGCGATGTAGGCGGCAGTGTGCAGGGTCATGGTGACGGTGGCGCACCAGAACGGGTCCCGCAGGTAGGGCCACAGGGCGCTCTCGCGCACGGCGTCGAACTGCGCCAGGCCGTAGTAGACCAAAAACAGCTGCACCAGCAGCGGTGTGCCACGGAAGAAGAAAATGTAGCAGTAGGGCAGGGTGCGCACGTACCACAGGCGCGAAGAACGGGCGATGCCCAGGGGGATCGCCAGCAGCAGCCCGGCGATGACCGCGATGGCCACCAGTTCCAGGGTCAGGGTTGCGCCCTGGGCCAGTCGTGGTAGCCACTTGATGATCACGGCCCAGTTCAGGCCCAGGTCGAAATGCGACAGCCAGCTGTAGTCGCCGTTCATTGCGTGCTCCTCGCAAAGCCGCGAGCGGCGCGTTTTTCCAGGAAGTACATGCCGACCATGGCCAGGACGGTGAGGCCCAGGTACATGAAGGCCGCGACCATGAAGAAGGTGAAAGGCTGCTTGGTAACGGTCACGCCGATTTGCGCGTGGCGCATGATTTCTTCCAGGCCGATCACCGAGACCAGCGCGGTGTCCTTCATCAAAATCATAAACAGGTTGCCCAGGCCCGGCAGGGCGATGCGCCACATCTGCGGCATGATCAACCGGGTGAAAATACGCAGCTTCGACAGGCCCAGGGCGATGCCCGCTTCACGATGGCCTTTGGGGATCGCCAGGATCGCGCCACGAAACACTTCGGTGGCGTAGGCGCCAAAGCACAGGCCCAGGGCAATCACGCCGGCAGCGAAGGCGCTGAGCGACAGGTCGGGGTTACCGAAGAACTCCCCGAGGGCACGCATCATATTGACCGTGCCGAAATAAATCAGCAGGACCCACAGCAGTTCGGGAATGCCCCGGACAATGGTCGAGTAAGCGCCGCCAAGCCATTGCAGGAACTTGTACGGGGAAGTCTTGGCCAAGGCGCCGGCCAGGCCGAGCACCAGCCCCAGGCATAACGCCGTGAGTGCCAGTTTGACGGTCATCAGCGCGCCGGCAGCGAGTGCGGGGCCGAATCCGTAGAGATCGAAATTCATGGTTTTTTCATATCGCGCAAGGCTTGCGAAAAGCCGGCGCGCTCAAGCGAGCGCGCCGGACTGGCCAATCAGGATCATTCGATGCTGAAAGGGAAGTACTTGTCGTTGATCTTCTTGTAGGTGCCGTCGGCCTTGATTTCCGCCAGGGCCTTGTTCAGGCGCTCGCGCAGTGGGTCGCCTTTGCGCACGGCGATGCCGATCTTGTCGCTTTCTACAACCGGATCGCCTTTGAACTCGTAGGCCGAACCGTCTTTGCTCTTGAGCCATTCGTATTGCACGTACTTGTCGGCGAGCATCCCGTCCAGGCGGCCGGACGTCAGGTCGAGGTAGGCGTTTTCCTGGGTGTCATAGAGCTTGGCGGTGGTGTCTGGCAGTTTGTCTTCCAGGTAGGTACCGGCCAATGTCGCGCGCTGGGCACCGATGATCTTGCCTTTGAGGTAGTCGGCGTCGGTCTTGAAGTCTTTGATGGATTTGGCCGCGATGAATTGCAGCTTGTTGGAGTAGTACGGGTCGGTGAAATCAACGGCCTGCTTGCGCTCGTCGGTGATCGACAGCGACGACACCAGGAAGTCGAACTTCTTGGCGTTCAGGGCCGGGATGATGCCGTCCCAGTCCGAGACATACACTTCGCACTTCTCGACTTTCATCTTGGCGCACAGGGCGTCGCCGATGTCTTTGTCGAAGCCGACAATGTTGCCGCTGGCGTCTTTATTGTTGAAGGGCGGGTAAGCCGCCTCGATCCCCATTTTCAAAGTCTCGGCCATGGCCGTGGCGCTGAACGCCATGGAAACGGCGGCGGCCAGGAGGAATTTTTTATAGTTCTGCATGCATGTTGCTCCGTTAGCGGTTGCTGGACATGAATTGTTTGCAGCGCGCCGAAAGCGGGTTGTCAAACACCTGCTGTGGCGATCCTTGCTCTTCGACCAGCCCCTGGTGGAGGAACACCACTTCGCTGGACACTTGGCGGGCAAAGCCCATTTCGTGGGTGACCAGCAGCATGGTGCGGCCTTCTTCGGCCAGTGCGCGGATCACATTAAGTACTTCCTGAACCATTTCCGGGTCAAGTGCCGAAGTGGGCTCATCGAACAGAATGACTTTAGGTTGCATCGCCAGGGTGCGGGCGATGGCCGCGCGTTGTTGCTGGCCACCAGACAATTGCGCCGGGTAGGCGTGGCGTTTGTCGCCAATGCCCACCTTGGCCAGCAGCGCTTCGGCCACTTCGATGGCTTCGGCCTTGCTCTGGCCGAGCACGCGGCGTGGGGCCTCGATGATGTTGTCGAGGATGCTCATGTGCGGCCAGAGGTTGAAGTTCTGGAAGACAAAACCGATTTCGCTGCGCAGGCGATTGATCTGCTTGCCGTCGGCGGCCATCAGCTCGCCGTTTTTCGCGGCCTTGAGCTTGAGCTCTTCGCCGGCCACCAGGATCTGGCCCTGGTGCGGGTTTTCCAGCAGGTTGATGCAGCGCAGGAATGTGGACTTGCCGGAACCGGACGAACCCAGGATCGAGATCACATCGCCGTCGCGAGCGGTCAGCGAGATGCCTTTAAGCACCTCCAGCTCACCATAGCGTTTATGCAAGTTGCGGATTTCAAGCGCGGGCGCGGCCAAAGCCATGTGCGGTCCTCATTGTGTTCATTGCGTTCCTGCTGTTGGGTCGCCTTCCTGGCGTGGCGCCAAGCTAGCATAGCGTTCGGATGACAGCCAACAGCGCCACGGGCGTTAAACAGGCGGTGTGTGACAGGTTGTCGCATCGGCACAGTAGCGTGTCGCGCCATCAACAACCGAACAGCCGTTTTAACCGATAAACCCGTGGCAGTCGCGTAAAAAAGGGCGCGATGGTGCCAGCTTTGGCCGGGTGTTGGAAGGGTTAAACGGGTAAACGGCACCTATCGGCCCTTTAATTGGGCGTCACTGACTTTTTGTGTGTGTTTTTGGTGCGCTCATTCGTTCTTGAAGTGAGTCGACCGGTAACGCTGTGGCGGATTGCCAGTAATCTCAATGGCTTGCGAGCGTTGATGGATTGTCCTACAGGCCGCGTCAACCTTGGCTTTGTAACATTTTGGCGCAAATCTTGCGTAAAAAATAAAGAACGCCCCGTTTGTTTCTTTTCACGAAGACTCAGCAAACCGGGTGGACCGAATACGCAATTCCTCGCAAAGGTGTGTCAATGAGTAGTACGCAAAGCTCCAATGACCTCGAACAGGGGCTCAAACCGCGGCATGTCACCATGTTGTCGATTGCCGGTGTGATCGGCGCCGGTTTGTTTGTCGGCTCCGGCCACGCGATTGCGGCAGCCGGGCCTGCCGTGCTGCTGGCCTATGCCGCAGCCGGTACGTTGGTGGTGCTGGTGATGCGCATGCTGGCCGAGATGGCCGTTGCTTCGCCAGACACCGGTTCATTTTCCACCTACGCCGACCGGGCCATCGGCCATTGGGCCGGCTTTACCATCGGCTGGCTGTACTGGTGGTTCTGGGTGCTGGTGATTCCCCTGGAAGCCAACGCCGCCGCAACCATCCTGCATGCCTGGTTCCCCGATGTGGCGATCTGGGCCTTCACCCTGGTCATCACCCTGCTGCTGACCGCGACCAACCTGTTCAGTGTGAAGAACTATGGCGAGTTCGAGTTCTGGTTTGCCCTGATCAAAGTGGTGGCGATCATCGGTTTTGTGATCCTCGGCGTATTGGCGATCTTTGGCTTGCTGCCGGGCAGCCAGGTCAGCGGCGTCTCGCACCTGTTCGACACCCAAGGCTTTTTGCCCAACGGCATGGGCGCGGTGCTGGCGGCGATTCTGACCACCATGTTCTCGTTCATGGGCACCGAGATCGTGACCATCGCGGCCGCAGAGTCGAAGAACCCTGGCCAGCAGATCACCAAGGCCACCAACTCGGTGATCTGGCGGATCGGCTTGTTCTACCTGGTGTCGATCTTCATCGTCGTGGCCCTGGTGCCATGGAACGATCCGACCCTGGCAGCCGTTGGTTCCTACCAGACTGTGCTGGAACGCATGGGCATCCCGAATGCCAAGCTGATCGTCGACCTGGTGGTATTGGTCGCCGTGACCAGCTGCTTGAACTCGGCGCTGTACACCGCGTCGCGCATGCTGTTTTCCCTGGGCCGTCGTGGTGATGCGCCGGCAGTGGCCAAGCGCACCAACAAGAGCGGCACGCCTTACTGGGCGGTGATGCTGTCTACCGGCGCGGCGTTCCTCGCGGTGTTCGCCAACTACGTGGCCCCGGCGGCGGTGTTTGAATTCCTGCTGGCCAGCTCCGGCGCGATTGCGCTGCTGGTGTACCTGGTGATTGCCGTGTCGCAACTGCGCATGCGTCAGAAGCGTACAGCGGCGGGCGAGAAGATTGCCTTCAAGATGTGGCTGTTTCCGGGCCTGACCTATGCGGTGATCGTGTTTATCGTCGGCGCGTTGACCATCATGCTGTTCCAGGAAGCGCACCGGGTGGAGATTATTGCGACCGGTGTGTTGAGCCTGCTGGTGGTGTTGGCGGGGTTGCTGGTGGCGAGCCGGCGCCGGGCCCAGAAGTTGGGGGCTGCGGTGCTCAACTGACGAGTTGAAATGCTTGCTGCCTGGCACCACAAAGCACTGTGGGAGCCGGGCAGTTAAGCGCAGATCCCCTGTGGGAGCGGGCTTGCTCGCGAAAGCGGTGGGTCAGTCAACATCAATGTTGGCTGGGCCGACGTCTTCGCGAGCAAGCCCGCTCCCACATTTGCTCTTCACTACTTTGAGCATTGCGTTCGCTTAACTGATCGGCATTGGGGCTTGCCCGGCTCCCTCATTGGTTTTGTATCAATCCTGCGCGCTGGTCAGCGCCTGGGATGCCGCCACGTAGTCCGCTTGGAACTGTGGCGATTCAATCCAGGCCAACGCCGCTGCTTCATCATCGCTGTCGGTGGACCACTGCCGATACTCGATCAGCGCCGCCAGGATAAAGTCCGTGGCGTTTTCTTCGCCCTCCTGCTCCAGCACCAGCGCCAGCAACGGGTGCGCCAGGAATGCCGCACACAGCGCCTGCTGGCTGGTCTCGCCGGCCGCGCGCATTTCCACGAACAGTTCGGTCAAGTCCACCGACTCAAGGTCAATGCGGTCGTCGTCACCGGCAAACGCATCCGGCTTCGGCGCATTGGCGCGCTGGGTGCGGTTCTGCTTGGCCTTGGCTTTTGCCCGTTGGGCACGTTTTTGCTGCTTGTCTGGCGAAGCCATGGGCTCACGTCCTTGGTTCAGGATCTGGGTGGCGTATTGAAGCGCAGGTCTGGCGAAATCCCAAGGGTTTCTACAGCCGGGTGCCCGGTGTGTCGGGCGCCAGTTGGCCGCGCTGCAGCCACGCCAGTGCAATCGGCCACAACCGATCCTGATATTCACTGCGGAAAAACGCGAAATGCCCGACGACCTCTTCGCCAATATCCCCCGGCGCGATACGCAGGTGCGTGCGCTCGCTGGCCTGGAAGTAATTCAGCAGACGCTCAATGGCGGGCACGGTGCCAAACGGGTCGTCGCTGATGCTGATCGCCAGGATCTGTGCCTGCACCCGGGCAAAAGGCAACTCGTCCAAGGCCCGCCCGCTGGGGCGTGTCTCGTAGGTGGGGGTGGGTGTGCTCCAGTCGCGCACCACGCCGGCGGGCGTGTCTTCCAGCCATCCCAGGCGCTTGCCCGGGAAATACCCGCACACGGCAGTCACCAGTGGCATCACCAGGTGCCACTTGGCAAACATCCGCCAGCGCCCGCTCGCTTGATAGTCACGCCAGTAGGCGAACTGCGCGCCCACCGTCACCAGGCGCCTGATCGCGGCGCCGGAGGCCCCGAGACCGGCCGCGCAGCCGCCAAAGCTGTGGCCGACTACATCAATGGGCTGCCCGGCAAACTCGCGTTGCGCCCGTCGCAGGATGGCCTCGAAATCCAGCCGGCCCCAGTCTGACCACGAGGCTTTGAACCCACGCAACGAGCCACTGCGCGACTCGCCGATGCCGCGATAGTCGTAGGTGATGACATCGAAACCCTTGGCAAACAGGTACTCGGCAAAGCGCGAATAGTGGCGGCAGCGCACTGAGGTGGCGGCGTTGATGATCACCACTGGGCGTTCGATATCGCTGCGGATATGGCGCCAGGTGAAGCCGCCAATGGGGTAGTGGTCGGCGGCGGGCTCGTGGAATGTCTCGGGGTGCGGGCGGCTGGGCAGGTTCATCACTGGCCTCGATCCATGCGCTTTCGATGGGGGGGTGACGACCCGTGCGCAGTTTTTATTGGAGGCTGACACTAACAAAATCGTCAGCCAAAGGCGCGCAATACCTGCCAGCCAATCCCGTAAAAAAGGCGGTTGTGGCGAGCGGGCTTGCCCGCGTTGGGTCGCGCAGTGGCCCCAAAAATGGGACAGCCATGCAGCCCAGCGTGGGCAAGCCCGCTCGCCACAGGTGTGTACAGGTAAATGTTGCATTCGGTTCAGGCGTGATTCAGCCGTGCTGCCGGCAATATACGCCAGCATCTCCCCCGCCCTGGCAGGTTAAACCATGGAACACCGCAACCGTTTTCGTGTGGAGGCCCTGGGCATTTTCCTGGTGGCCTTGTTGTTATTTACCCTGGGCATCTGGGATCAGTCGCCGCAAGGGTTTGACGGGCGTTGGGCGGTGTTTATGCAGGAGATGTTTCGCCACGGCGCGAGCCTCTTCCCCACCACCTACGGTGAGCCTTACCCGGATTATCCGGGCACGGCGACCTATTTCAGCCTGCTCTTTGCCCGGCTGTTCGGTGCGCCTAACGACCTGGCTAACGTGTTGCCCACCGCTCTGGCGTCGGCCGGGGTCGTGGCCCTGATCTACCGCTTGCTGGTGCCCTGCGGCCGGACCTGGGCGTTGCTGACGGTAGTGCTGACGGCATTGACCGCGCAATGGCTGGAGAAGTCGCGCTCAGTCTGCCTGGATCAGATGGTCTCCCTGCTGTGCCTGGGCTGTTTTTACTTGCTGCACACCGGCGAGCGCCTGGGCTCGCGGCTGCGCCAATACGCAATCTTTCCCTTGTTCGTGGCGGCGTTTGCCATGCGTGGCCCTTTGGGCTTGATCGAGGTCTGTGGGGTTGCTTGCGTGTACTGGGCGCTGGGGCCTGCCCGCACGCGGGAAGAGAAGATTGGCTTGCTGAAAAAGGTGCTTGCCCACGGCGTGATCGGCCTGGTCCTGCTCCTTGCCTGTTGGTGGGTGTTGCTGAAGCTGGCGCGGATCAGCGGGGGTGATGCTTTTGCCGACGAGGTGATGAAGATGCAGGTGGCCGGTCGCCTGGATGAAAGCGGCGAGCCGTTCTACTTCTACTTCAAGCTGAGCCTGTATCGCTATTTCCCGGTGATCCCGCTGGCGCTGGCGACGTTGATTGCCCTGCGCCACACCTGGTCGGCGCGCAATGCTGATGCCGATGTGCGCCTGATGCTGCGCCTGGGCGGCTGTGGCCTGATGATCCTGCTGGGGTTGTCGGTGCCGAACTTCAAGCGTGCCTACTACATCCTGCCGATGGTCCCGATGTTTGCCGCAGTGGCGGCTTATGGGCTGCTTCAGGCCCGGGGTTGGTTGCTTGGGGTGCGTCGGGGTTATGAGTGGCTGGTGGCGATCCTGCCGCTGCTGGGGGTTGTCGTGGTCTTGGTCTGCCGCCAGTTGTGGAGCAAACACGGTTACTGGCCTGATGTTTCAGTGCCGGGGTTGATTGCGCTGCTGATCGCCCTGCAGTTGGCGGCGGTGGTGGCCTGGCGTCGCTGGCGCAGCCGTGTGGGGGCGCGACTGGTGGTGCTCAGCCTGATCGCGCTGGCCACCCAATGGCTGGTGCTGGTGACGGTCGTGGAGCCGGCCAAGGATCTGCAGTTCGACACCAAAAACTTTGTGGGTGCGGTGGAAACCCTGCGGGCCGAGCACCCCGGGCCGCTGGTGTTTCTCAACCTTGGCAAGGACACCTGGGCCATTCGCTACATCATGAACCTGGATCATGACGAGCAGCCGCTGTTTATCGGGCGCGATGACCTTGCGCGCCTGAACGCACTGCCGCGCTCGTCCTGGGTGATTGTCGCGCGCAAGGAAACCGAACTGCTGCAGGGCACGCCGCTGCAGCATCTGGTACCGGCTTTCAATGGGCGGCTTAATGACAACCCGTTGCTGGTGTTCCGGGTGCCATGATCAGCCGCCGCCGTGGATTTACAACTCAATCAAAAGTTGTAGGCCAGCGTACCGACGAGCGTACGACGGTTGCCGATAAAGCAGTCGCCTCGCGCCAGGCATGTGGTGTAGTAGGTCTTGTCTTCAAGGTTGGTCGCGTTGAGCGTCAGGTTCCAGTTCTGGTAGCGGTACCCGAGCATCGCATCCACCAGGGTAGAAGACGGCGTTTTCAGGCGGTCGGCGCCATCCCAGCTGGTTCCCACATAGCGAATACCGGCACCGACACTGAACCCGGAAATGTCGCCGATGCTGAACCGATGTTGGCTCCATACCGAGGCCATGTTCTCTGGAACGCTGGACAGGCGTTTGCCTTGCTCGGCGGGCGCGCCCTTGATGACGGTGGTGTCGGTGTAGCTGTAGGTGCCAATCAGGTCCCAGTCGGGCGTGACCGTCACCAGCGCTTCGAGCTCCAGGCCACGGGCGCGGGTTTCACCACTTTGCAGGGTGTTCATCGCATCCAGGGGGTCGGGCATGCGGCGGTTCTGCTCGCGAATGTCATACACCGCTGCGGTGTAGAGACTGTTGCTGCCAACCGGCTGATATTTCACCCCCAGCTCCCACTGTTTGCCCTTGAGCGGTACGTAGGGCTCCAGCGTTCGCCGGTTGAGGCCGATTTGGGGCTGGAATGATTCGCTGTAGCTCAAGTAGGGCGCTATGCCGTTGTCGAACAGGTAGGTCAGGCCTGCGCGGCCGGTCACCTTGTCGTCCTTTTGCCGGGCGCTGCCTTGGGTTTGGCTGGCGGCCCAATCCTTGCGCAGGCCGAGGGTCAGCAGCCACTGTTCGTATTTGATCTGGTCCTGGGCATACAGCCCTTGTTGCATGACCCGTTGTTCCGGGTCTGCGGTGAGGCGAATGACCGAGGGATCAAAGGTGCCATACACCGGTTCGTACACGTTCAGTGGTGTTGCGTTACCGCTGGCACCTTCCCGGTTGGAGACCGCATGCTGGTAGTCGCCCCCCAGCAGCAGCGTGTGCTGTAGCGGGCCGGTGTCAAATCGGGCCTCGGCGTTTTGGTCGGCAACCCAGACTTTGACCTCTGGTTTGGAAACGTAATAGACACGGTCGAGGGTCTGGTTATCGGCGTTAAACGGTGGGTTTCTTGCGAATTTCGCATAAATCGACTGGTAGCTGACTTTGCTTTTCTGCCAGCGCAGGTTCTGGCGCAGCGTCCATGTGTCATTCAGGTGCCACGAGAATTGCGACGTCAGGGCTGTCTGGTCACTGTCGTATTCGTCGAACCCTGGCTCGCTGGCGAACCGGTTGCTGTGGATTCGGCCATATGGCGCATTCCAGACGGTACCTTTGTGTGGGAAGAACTGCGTGGTGGAGCCGCTGTCATCGCGCTGGATGTTGGCCATGACGGTCCAGTCGATATCTTCGTTGGGGCGCCAGGTCAGCGATGGCATCAGCACCTGGCGGTTGTCTTTGACATGATCAACCTGGGTGTCGCTGTCGCGCTGGATCGCCACCAGCCGGTACAGCAGCGTGCCTTGCGGGTTCAGGGCGCCGGTGGTGTCGACGGCGACCTGCTTGCGGTTGTAATTGCCGTATTGCAGTTGCAGTTCGGTGTGCTGTTCGGCTTTGGGGCGTTTGCTGACCTGGTTGATCAGGCCGCCCACCGGGCTTTGCCCATACAGCATCGACGCAGGACCCTTGAGCACTTCAAGGCGTTCCAGGGTGAAGGGGTCGGTGCGCACGTTGGTGTAAGTGCCGAAGCTCTGCTGTAAACCATCAAGGAACAGGGCCGGCGAGCTGCCTCGCACTTTCGACCAGTCTCCGCGGCTATCGAGCCCGAAGGTCTCGGCCCGCACCCCGGAAACATATCGCAATGCGTCTTGCACGGTCAGCGCGCCCTGATCGCGCATGCGGTCGGCGCTGATGACGGAAATCGACTGGGGGATCTCAGTGATGGGGGTGTCGGTCTTGGCCCCCGTTGTACTGCGCTTGGCGACGTAGCCTTTGACCGGGCCGTCGGCCGTTTCTTCTGAGGCAGTTGCCGTAATACTTTGGCTGGGCAGTTCGAGCTGGCCTGTTTTCTCGGCCGCGTCTGCGACCGGGACAAGCATCGAAGCGAATCCGAAGGGGGCAAGGCCAAACGCCTTTAACCATGAACCTGACTCGCGTGCAGAGGGCATCGCAGCTCCTTGATTATTTTTAGTGGGGCAGGGGGGATTTTGCGCGCCAGCTTAAATGATAATAATTGCTATTAGCAACCATGAGCTTCAGTCGAGCCTGGCTTTTTGGCGGGGGTGTTTGATGCGGGCGACCGGGTGGGGTCGCCCTCAGCGGGGAGTGGCAATCAAGGCTGGCAGTCAGGCAGGAGTGCGAAGTGACATTCGTCCTGAACTATCTGGAGGGGGGGGGCGGCGAACTATTTGCAGCGATACCCCTCGGGCATCGTGACGGTGTAGTTGCGCTGCACGCGATCCTGGAAGTTCAGGTTCTGCAGGCCCTGCTGCACCAGGAAGGCTTCGACTTTGGCGGCCTGGCAGTCCTCGTTGTAGGACGTTACCCGCAGCAGGTACACCGCGCGTTTGCTCGCTTCATCCCGGGCCGTGGCGGTGAAGGTGGTGAGGGTGGTGTAGCCGGTGCGCTCCGAGCTGCCTACCGGGCCATAGGTGGTGTTTGGCGTGCTGGTGCAGATCATCTGGTCGCTTTTTTTCTTGCTGTTCTTGCACACGGTGGAGGTGCTGGTTGGCACCTGCCCATACTCGGTGGCGGTATAGCGGTAGGTCACCTGGTGACTGTCGATGTCGAGGGTGATCGTGATTTTCGGCGTGCGGTTCTTGGGCAGGGACACGTCGGTATACACCTCGCGAAACCCCTGGTCCTTCATCGCGCTGACCATATCGCGCAGGTAGTAGCGGGCATTGAGCGCGTTCTCGGCATTGCCGCCGACCGACGTCACCAGCACCGTCGCCTGTCGGTCAAAGTGATAGTCCGGGTCAGGGGTTGCGTTGATCGCGACGTCCATCGTAGTAGCGCATCCGCTGAGCAGCGCTGTCAGCATTAACAGCGTGCATAACAAGTACCGGGTCATGAAATAACTACCTTGCTGAAGATTGGATTAAGGCTAGACGGTTGAGCAGGGAAATAAATAACACATCAGGTGCCAGCAAGGCTTGGCGTTAACCTAAAAGTAACCAGAGGGGCGCTGGCGATACTAAATCGCAGGCAACAAAAAACCCGCACTAGGCGGGTTTCTTGGGTGTTCCAGATGATTTTTGCACCACCTGAAACTAATAAGTGGTGCCCAGAGACGGAATCGAACCGCCGACACGGGGATTTTCAATCCCCTGCTCTACCGACTGAGCTATCTGGGCAACGGGGCGCATTAAACGGGTTTTTCAGGGGGTCGTCAAGCAAGTTTTCAAAAAATATTTAATTATTACCGTCGCTTACGTGCCAACCCCGGTTTTTGCTCAATTATTGAGCAGGCGGCACGTAGCCGTCGGCCTTGGCGTAATCCTCGCCGGAAAAGTACTTGTCCATCTCGCCCTGCAGATATTTGCGGTCTTCGGCGTTCATCATGTTCAGGCGTTTTTCGTTGATCAGCAGGGTCTGGTGCTTCTGCCAGTCGGCCCAGGCCTTGGCGGAGACGTGGTCGAAAATGTCCTGGCCCTTGGCGCCCGGGAATGGGGCACGCTCAAGGGCTGGCAGTTCTTCGTGATACTTGCGGCAGATGATGGTGCGGGTCATGACGAAACTCCTGCGTTCAATACGTCGGCCGCGCGCTTCAGCAGTTTTTTCACCGGGGCGGCAAGGCCCAGGCGCGGCGGGGTGGCGAGGTTATACCAGAGCCAGTCGGCCTCGGCCACGTGATGGGCCGATTCCTCGACCTGCACCAGCCAGGGTTCGATAGCCAGCTGGAAGTGGCTGAAGGTGTGGACCAGCCCAGGTAGCGCCTGATGCTTGCCCAGCGCCAGTGAGTGCTGGTTGGCCAGGTGTTCCAGGTCGTTCAGGTCGTCCAGCTCCGGCAAGCTCCACAGCCCGCCCCACAGGCCCGTAGAGGGGCGACGGTAAAGCAGGATCGCGCCCTCCTGGTTGGCCAGCATCGGCATCAGCGTGCGCTTTTGCGGGATGGTCTTGCGCGGCTTGGGGATCGGGTAGCGGGTTTCCAGGCCCAGCATGTGTGCCTCGCAGCCCTTTTCCAGGGGGCACAGCAGGCAACTGGGCTTGCTGCGGGTGCAGAGGGTGGCGCCCATGTCCATCATGGCCTGGGTGTAGGCATTGACGCGGTCGTGGGGGGTAAAGCGCTCGGCAGTGGCCCACAGCTGCTTGGCCACCTTGGGCTCGCCCGGATAGCCCTCCTGGGCAGTAAAACGTGCCAGCACGCGCTTGACGTTGCCGTCGAGGATCGGTGCGCGCAGGCCCATGCTCAGGCTGGCGATGGCACCAGCGGTGGACAGGCCGATGCCCGGCAGTTCGGTGAGTTTCTCTACATCGCGGGGAAACTCGCCGCCGTATTCGGCCACCACGATCTTGGCAGTCTTCTGCAGGTTGCGCGCCCGGGTGTAGTAGCCCAGCCCGGTCCACAGGTGCAGTACTTCATCTTCCGGCGCGGCCGCCAGGGCCTCGACCGTTGGCAGCGAAGCCATGAAACGGTCGAAGTAATTGAGCACGGTGCTGACCTGGGTCTGTTGCAGCATGATTTCCGAGACCCACACCCGATACGGGGTGATGCCCTGTTGCCAGGGCAAGTCATGGCGACCGTGGCGGTCGTACCAGTCGAGCACGGCCGCTGAAAATTGCTCGTTTCTCATCGGTTGAACAAACCTTTGAGGGCGTCTTTGAGCTTGGGGTTGACCTTGTCGAGCTTCTCTTCAATCTTCTCGCTGAGCTTGTTGCCCGCCATCTTGGCGGCCACCTGGCCCAGGCCGTCCTTGTCCAGGCGGCAGGCTTTGGCGCCCAGTTCCAGCGGGCCACGGCAGCGCAGCGGCACTTCGATACCCCGGAAGTTCGAGCCGACCTGGCAGGCCGGGTCCGGCATGTCGCGCTTGTCGCCCTCGACGATGATGCCCACGCGGTAGTCCATGCCCAGTACACGCAGGTCCACGTCGCCATTGCCGTTGACGGTCAGGCCGGGGATGCGCACTTTCAGGTCCGGGTTGCTCGCCACGCCGTTACGGAAAGTCAGGTTGCCCTTGAGTTCCTGGAACGGTGTGTCCTTGCTACGTGGTGTCGTGGTCAAGGTCTTGCGGTTGAGCAGGGCAATACCCGTGCACAGCTGTTGCTCAAGGTTGGCATTGAGCAGCACACCATTGTTGATGACGAAGCTGGCGGTGCCGTTGAGGCTGTCGATCAGCGCTTTCTGGCTGTTGCCACGCCCGTTCAGGTTGCTGTCGAGGGTGATCTGGCCCTTGACCGGCGGGGTTTGCCCCTGGGCTTGCAGGATGCGCTCGACCGGTACTTGCTTGATTTTGGTCTGCAACGCCAGCACCGGCACATCTTCCCGTGCATCGAGGCTGCCGTTGGCCTGGAACGTGCCGTTATAGAGGCCACCGCTCAAGGTGTCGAGCTTGAACTGGCCACCCTGGCCGGAGGCCTTGAGGGCTGCATTCTCGATGGGCAACTGGCTCAGGGTCAGTTGGCCGAAGGACAGGTCGGCAATCACGTCCAGGCTGCGCAGGCGCGCCAGGGGCAGCAGCTTGTCGGTGCTCCAGGCGCCTTTGGTCGGCGCGTCCGGCAACGGCGTGGTGCCACCGGCGGCCATGGCTCCGGCTTCGCTGCTTTGCACTTCGGCCTGGCGTGCGACGGCGGCGCTGTTGGCGGCTTCGGACTTGGCGGGCAGGTAATGGTCGGCATTGAACGTGTCGCCCTTGAGCTGCACGCGCAGGGATTGCTTGGCAAAGTCCTCCACCGCCAGGCGCCCGGTAAAGGTGCTGCCGTCGACTTTCAGGTTGAGGTCTTCCAGGGCCATGCTCGACGGCGTGCCTTGCAGGCGGCTGACCAGTTCAACTTTGCTCAGGCTCCCTGGGGCCATGGCCGGCAGGGGCTGGCCGACGCTGTCGAGGAACTTGGCCAGGTCAAACTGGGCAATCGACAGGGCGCCGCTGATCTGTGGGGTTTTATCCAGGTCGTTGACCTTTACTTCGCCCAGTGCCCGCAGTTGGTTGAGCGACAGCTTGAGGCCGGTCCACTCGGCAATGTTCGCCGACAGGTCCACCAGCAACTGGCCCTGGGTGGCAAAGGTCACGGTCTTGCCTTGCAGCGGCTCGCCGGTGGCTTCGCCTGCGACTTTCATGTCTTCGAACTGATAGCGCTTGAGGGCGCGATCAAAACGCAGTTCGCCGCTGAGTTCGCTCTTGACCCGCATCACTGGCTGGTTGCTGCCGAAGAAGGCAGTGAGTTTGACCGGGATGCTCGCGCCTTCATGCACGGCACCGGTGCTCAACTGAATGCTCTCGGCGCTGAATTGCTTGCCGGTCTGCTCGTCGTTGTACTCGATGCGGGCGTTGTTGACCGTCAGGCTGTCGATATCCAGGCGGATCGGCTGAGCCGGTTTGTCCGGCGCTGGCGCCGTGGTTGGCGCAGTCGTCACGGGTGCCTCGGCGGTGCCGGTGGCTGCAACGGGTGGTGCCTTGCCGATATCTTCCCAGTTGCCGTGGCCTTGCTTGTCGCGGTTGAGGCGCAGGTTCAGGCCCTCGACGCGCACATCGCTCATCTGCACTTCACGACGCAGCAGCGGCAGCACCCGTACCGACAGGCCGAGCATCTGCAGGTCGGCAAACGGCTGGGTAGGATTGCTCAGGGTGGCCACGCTGGCTTCATGCAACTCCAGGCCCAGCCACGGGAACAGGCTCCAGCCGATATCGCCATTGAGCGTCAGCTCGATGTGGGCCTTGTCGCGGGCAATCTGGCGAATCTCGTCTTTGTAGTCGTTGGGATCGAAGAGGTGGGTCAGGGCAAAGCCCAGAGCCACAATGATCAGCAACAGCCCGAGAAGTACCAGACCCAGGATTTTGCCGAACGCTTTCATGGGCGAGTCCTTGTATGTCGATTTCAAAATTTAGCCGCAGAGTATAACGCCGCTGGACCTGCGGCTGTTTACGCATCGTTACATAGTGTCAAACAAAACAGATGAGCCGAAAAAGGTAGTGTCAGTTTGGTTTTTCTCGCGGCGCCAAATGCTAATCTTTGCGCGTTCGCCCGCCTTCTGCGACGAAACGTCGCGCTTACAGGGAGCTTCACTCGACAAAACGGCCACGCATTGCGTGCAAAGGCCGAGGAGGAGAGCGCCTGGCGAACACAGACCAACAACTGGGGGAAACACCAATGAACACTAGCACTGCGGCCGGCATTCCTGCTGCGCAGCCTGCGTTCCTGTCCAAGGAACGCATCATCGCCAAGCCAGGGTTTAACCGCTGGCTGGTTCCGCCGGCCGCCCTGGCTATCCACTTGTGCATCGGCATGGCCTACGGCTTTTCGGTGTTCTGGCTGCCACTGTCCAAGGCGCTGGGCGTCACCGCACCGGTCGCGTGCGCGCCGGACATGAGCTTTATCGCGCAGATCTTCTCGTCGTCCTGCGACTGGCCGATCTCCATGCTGGGCTGGATCTACACCCTGTTCTTCATCTTCCTGGGCTGCTCGGCCGCTATCTGGGGCGGCTGGCTGGAACACGCCGGGCCGCGCAAGGCCGGTGTGGTCTCGGCACTGTGCTGGTGTGGTGGCCTGCTGATCTCGGCGCTGGGGATCTATACCCACCAGATCTGGCTGATGTGGCTCGGCTCCGGAGTCATCGGCGGTATCGGCCTGGGCCTGGGCTATATCTCACCGGTCTCGACCCTGATCAAGTGGTTCCCGGACAAGCGCGGCATGGCCACCGGCATGGCGATCATGGGCTTTGGTGGTGGTGCGATGGTCGGCGCCCCCCTGGCAGCGGCACTGATGGGCCACTTCGCTTCGCCGACGGGCGTGGGTGTATGGCAGAGCTTCCTGGTGATGGCCGCGATCTACTTCGTGTTCATGATCGGCGGCGCCTTGTCCTACCGCGTCCCGCCGACCGGCTGGAAGCCTGAGGGCTGGACCGCGCCGGCGAAAAAAGCCAGCAACGCGATGATTACCCATCGCCATGTGCACGTGAACGTGGCCTGGAAAACCCCGCAATTTCGCCTGGTATGGCTGGTGCTGTGCCTGAACGTATCGGCCGGTATCGGCATTCTCGGCATGGCGTCGCCGCTGTTGCAGGAAGTGTTTGGTGGCAAGTTGCTGGGTGTGGATGTGCCATTTGGCCAACTGGATGCCGGGCAACTGGCCTCCATCGCAGCCATCGCTGCCGGTTTCACCGGGTTGTTGAGCCTGTTCAACATTGGTGGGCGGTTCTTCTGGGCGTCGTTCTCTGACTACCTGGGCCGTAAAAACACCTACTTCGTGTTCTTCGCCCTGGGCTTTGCCCTGTATGCGCTGATCCCGAACCTCGGCCACTTGGGCAACGTCTCGCTGTTCGTGGCGGCGTTCTGCATCATCCTGTCGATGTACGGCGGCGGCTTCGCGACCGTGCCGGCCTACCTGGCGGACCTGTTCGGTACGCAAATGGTCGGTGCGATCCACGGTCGCCTGCTGACTGCCTGGGCGGCGGCCGGCGTGCTGGGCCCGGTGCTGGTCAACTACCTGCGTGAGTATCAGCTGAGCATTGGCGTGGAGCGTGCTGCGGCTTATGACATCACCTTGTACATCCTCGCCGGCCTGTTGGTGCTGGGCTTTATCTGCAACCTGCTGGTGCGTCCGGTGGCCGACAAGTACTTCATGACCGACGCCGAACTGGCCGCCGAACAGGCGCTGGGCCATGACAAGGGTGCCGATGCCAGCACTTCCCTGGAGTGGAAAGCCGCTTCCGGCACCGTGCCATTGGCAATTGCTGCGTGGCTGGTGGTGGGTATTCCGCTGGCGTGGGGCGTGTGGGTGACCTTGCAGAAGACTGCAGTGCTGTTCCACTAACACCGCATAACCCGTGTGGGCCCGGTTCCTGTGGGAGCCGGGCTTGCCCGCGATTGAACCCGCTTGGTGTATCTGTAGTACGCAGGCGTCTGCATCGCAGGCAAGCCAGCTCCCACACACGCCAGCTCCCGCACTTGTACTGACATGTCTATGCCCGACAGGCCGTCAGTCTTATCCCCTTCGATGTTTCTGTTTAGCGCCCGCAGCCCCTATAATGGCCACCTTTTTCGCCCAATGATTTTGCGGAGCTGGTGATGGCCGAACGTAAGGCGTCCGTCGAGCGCGACACTCTGGAAACCCAGATCAAAGCCTCGATCAACCTGGATGGCACCGGAAAGGCCCGATTTGATATCGGTGTTCCTTTTCTTGAGCACATGCTGGATCAAATCGCCCGTCATGGGCTGATCGACCTGGATATCGTCAGCAAGGGTGACCTGCATATCGACGACCACCACACCGTGGAGGATGTCGGTATCACCCTCGGCCAGGCGTTTGCCAAGGCCATCGGCGACAAAAAGGGCATCCGCCGTTACGGCCATGCCTATGTCCCGCTGGACGAGGCGCTGTCGCGTGTGGTCATCGACTTCTCGGGCCGCCCAGGCCTGCAGATGCACGTGCCTTACACCCGCGCCACGGTGGGTGGCTTTGACGTGGACCTGTTCCAGGAATTCTTCCAGGGCTTCGTCAACCACGCTCTGGTCAGCCTGCACATCGACAACCTGCGTGGCACCAACACCCACCACCAGATCGAAACCGTGTTCAAGGCTTTCGGCCGCGCCCTGCGCATGGCCGTGGAGCTCGATGACCGCATGGCCGGGCAAATGCCGTCGACCAAGGGCGTTCTGTAATGCAGACGGTCGCGGTTATCGACTACGGCATGGGTAACCTGCATTCGGTGGCCAAGGCCCTCGAGCACGTCGGTGCCGGCAAGGTGCTGATCACCAGCGATGCGCAGGTGATCCGCGAAGCCGACCGTGTGGTGTTCCCCGGTGTGGGCGCGATTCGCGACTGCATGGCCGAAATCCGCCGCCTGGGCTTTGACAGCCTGGTGCGCGAAGTCAGCCAGGACCGGCCGTTCCTCGGGATCTGCGTGGGCATGCAAGCCTTGCTCGACCGCAGTGAAGAGAACGGCGGCGTCGACTGCATCGGCCTGTTCCCAGGCGCGGTGAAGTTTTTCGGCAAGGATCTGCACGAAGACGGCGAGCATCTGAAAGTCCCGCACATGGGCTGGAACGAAGTGCGCCGCACCGTCGATCATCCGCTGTGGCATGACATCCCGGACATGGCGCGTTTCTACTTCGTCCACAGCTACTACATCGCCGCCGGTAACCCGCGCCAGGTGGTGGGTGGCGGGCACTACGGCGTCGATTTTGCCGCAGCGCTGGCCGAAGGTTCGCGCTTTGCCGTGCAGTTCCACCCGGAGAAAAGCCATACCCATGGCCTGCAGCTGTTGCAGAACTTCGCCAGTTGGGACGGGCGCTGGTAATGGCCAAGAAGATCAAGCCACCGATCCTCAATCTCACTCCCCAGCAGGAGAGTGAGGCGACCGACAAGATCAAGCGTTTCATGGAAGATCGCTTCGAGCTCCGTCTCGGGTCGTTCGAGGTGGCTGAGATCCTCGAGCTGTTCACCACTGAAATTGCTCCGCACTATTACAACAGGGCGATTTTCGATGTGCAGACGCACCTTAAAGAAAGGTTCGAAAGCATCGAAAGCGACTTGTGGGCGCTCGAAAAACCCTGATTTTCCGAGCAATGCTGAATATCGAATAAGGTTTGCCAGATGCTGATTATTCCCGCTATCGATCTCAAGGACGGCGCTTGTGTACGTCTGCGCCAGGGCCGCATGGAAGATTCCACGGTGTTTTCCGATGACCCGGTGAGCATGGCTGCCAAGTGGGTGGAGGGCGGCTGCCGTCGCCTGCATCTGGTGGACTTGAACGGCGCCTTTGAAGGCCAGCCGGTCAATGGCGAAGTGGTGACGGCCATCGCCAAGCGCTACCCGAACCTGCCGATCCAGATCGGTGGCGGTATCCGCTCCCTGGAAACCATCGAGCACTACGTCAAGGCAGGCGTGAGCTACGTGATCATCGGCACCAAGGCGGTGAAAGACCCGGCCTTCGTCGCCGAAGCCTGCCGCGCGTTTCCGGGCAAGGTCATCGTGGGCCTGGACGCCAAGGATGGTTTCGTCGCTACAGACGGCTGGGCGCAAATCAGCACCGTGCAGGTGATCGACCTGGCCAAGCAGTTCGAGGCCGACGGTGTGTCCGCCATCGTTTATACCGACATCGCCAAAGACGGCATGATGCAGGGCTGCAACGTACCGTTTACCGCTGCGCTGGCGGCCGCCACCAAGATCCCGGTGATTGCTTCCGGCGGTATCCACAACCTGGGCGATATCAAGTCGCTGCTGGACGCCAAGGCGCCGGGGATCATCGGCGCCATCACCGGCCGGGCGATCTACGAAGGCACCCTGGACGTCGCCGAAGCCCAGGCTTACTGCGATGCCTACAAAGGCTGAGGACTGACCATGGCGCTGGCCAAACGCATCATCCCTTGCCTGGACGTCGACAACGGTCGGGTGGTCAAGGGCGTCAAGTTCGAGAACATCCGTGACGCCGGCGACCCGGTGGAAATCGCCCGTCGCTACGACGAGCAGGGTGCCGACGAGATTACCTTTCTCGACATCACCGCCAGCGTCGACGGCCGCGATACCACGCTGCATACCGTCGAGCGCATGGCCAGCCAGGTGTTTATCCCGCTGACCGTGGGCGGTGGCGTACGCACCGTGCAGGATATTCGTAACCTGCTTAACGCGGGTGCGGACAAGGTCTCGATCAACACGGCCGCGGTGTTCAACCCGGAGTTTGTCGGCGAAGCGGCGCAGCACTTCGGTTCGCAATGCATCGTCGTCGCCATCGACGCCAAGAAAGTCTCCGGCCCGGGTGAAACCCCGCGCTGGGAGATCTTCACCCACGGCGGGCGCAAGCCGACCGGCCTGGATGCGGTGGAGTGGGCGATGAAGATGGAAGGCCTGGGCGCCGGTGAAATCCTGCTGACCAGCATGGACCAGGACGGCATGAAAAACGGCTTTGACCTGGGCGTGACCCGTGCCATCAGTGACGCACTGGGCATTCCAGTGATTGCGTCCGGTGGTGTGGGCAACCTGCAACACCTGGCCGACGGCGTTATCGAAGGCCACGCCAGCGCGGTGCTGGCGGCGAGTATTTTCCACTTTGGCGAATACACCGTGCCTGAGGCAAAGGCCTACATGGCAGCACGCGGAATCGTCGTCCGCTAAACGTCACTGGACACCATGACAGGCTCGCGGCACTCTGGGGCCTGCCATGGATTCCGGTACCCCTACATGCTCAAAGACCTGCTGCTTGCCCTCGCCAGTTCTTCCATTCTGTTGGCGGGCTCGGCCAATGCCGCTGAGCCGTCTGGCACTTCTCTGGTGCTGCTGACGGAAAACTTTCCGCCCTACAACATGGCGAAAAACGGCAAGAACTTCGCCAAGGACGAGAACATTGAAGGCATCGCGGTGGACATTGTCCGCGAGACTTTCAAGCAGGCTGGCATTTCCTACAACCTCACGCTGCGCTTCCCTTGGGAGCGGATCTATAAACTCGCCCTGGAAAAGCCAGGCTACGGCGTGTTTGTCATGGCGCGCCTGCCGGACCGCGAAGCGCTGTTCAAGTGGGTCGGCCCCATCGGCCCGGATGACTGGGTGCTGCTGGCCAAGGCTGACAGCAAGATCCAGCTGACCGACCTTGAGCACGCCCGTAGCTACAAGATTGGTGCCTACAAAGGCGATGCCATTGCCCAGACCCTGGAAAAGCGCGGGCTCAAGCCGATCATCGTGCTGCGCGATCAGGACAATGCGCAAAAGCTGATGGAGGGGCAGATTGACCTCTGGGCCACCGGCGACCCGGCCGGGCGCTATCTGGCGCGCCAGGTGGGGGTTTCCGGGCTCAAGACGGTGCTGCGCTTCAATAGCGCCCAGTTGTACCTGGCGCTGAACAAGGAGGTGCCGGATGAGGTGGTGGCCAAGCTGCAGGCGGCGCTGGACCAGCTACGCAAGGAAGGTGTGGTGGATCAGATCATGGCGCGCTATCTGTAGGTTTCAGCGGTAAACCCCATCCTTGCCGTGCCCAGCCATCGCTCGATTGCTGCGCACACTGATCATCAGCTTGATATCAATCCACTCGATACCCTGGGCCTTGAGCTTGGGCAGTTCGCGCTCCAGCACCGCCAGGGTCTGTGGATAAGGATGGCCGATCATCACCGCCGAGCCCTGTTTGTGGGCCAGCTTGATAGCCGTCTGCAACTGCGTGGCGATGGCCGCTTCGGTACGCTCGTCATCCAGAAATACATCCCGTGAGACGTGGGCCAGGTTGATTTTCTGAGCCTCGGCGGCCGCCACGGTCTTGGCGCTGGTACGGCTGTCGACGAAAAACTTGTGCCGACGCTGCAGCTCGCCCATCAACCACGCCATGGCGCCAGGCTCGGCCGTCATGCGGCTGCCCATGTGGTTGTTGATGCCGGCGGTGTAGGGCACGGCCTTGAACGCTGCATCCAGGCGCTTGCCCAGTTCTTCGATGGGCAGCTCGGGGTGCCAGGCGAAGGGGCCGGTGGCCGGGTCCATGGGCATGTGCAGAATCACGATCTTGCCGGCGCGGTGGGCTTCGCGGGCGACTTCAGCAGCGTGGGGCGTGTCGGGCATGATTGCCGCCGTCACCGGGCCGGGCAGGGCCAGCACACGACGATCCCTGGGCAGGTTTTGCCCAAGGTCGTCGATGATAAGCGTGAGGTAGGCTTTGTGGGGCTTGTCGGCCGGCGTCGCTTGGGCGACTCCGGCCAGGCTGCACAACATTGCAAGGATTAGCGCAAAACGCATATCAACGGCTGCGCGTAATGCTCAAGCCCTTGAGCAGGCTCAGCGCCTGGGCCAGTTGGTAATCGTCGTCCTGTGGCATCGGCTTGGCTTTCGGGCCGCTGCCGGTTGGCTGGTCGGCGCCGCCGTTGCCATTGCCCAGGTGACCTTGCAGGTCGGCTTCCTTGAAGTACTCGTTGTCGCTTTCGTTGGTGATCTTGGCCCGACGCACCTCGATATCCGGCACGATGCCCTGGGCCTGGATCGAGCGACCATTAGGCGTGTAGTACAACGCCGTGGTGATCTTCAGCGCCCGCTCGTTGTTCAGCGGCAGCACGGTTTGCACCGAGCCCTTGCCGAAGCTGGTGGTGCCCATCAGTACGCCGCGTTTCTGGTCTTGCAGGGCGCCGGCGACGATTTCCGAGGCCGAGGCGCTGCCGCCGTTGATCAGCACGGCCAGGGGGACGTTTTCGCTGAGGTCCTTGCCAGTGGCCGAGAAGCGCAGCTCGGAGTTGGCAATGCGGCCCTTGGTGTACACGATCAAGCCTTTGGTGATGAAGTGGTCGACCACTTCCACCGCCGATTGCAGCACGCCGCCGGGGTTGTTGCGCAGGTCCAGGACGATGCCGTTGAGCTTCTTGCCGTTGTCCTTGCGCAGCTTGGCCAGGGCCTTGGCCACTTCGTCGCCGGTCTTGACCTGGAACTGGGTGATGCGGATGTAGCCGTAGCCCGACTCCAGCAACTGGCTCTTCACGCTCTTGACCACGATGGTGGCGCGGGTCAGGGTCACGTCAAACGGGCTGCCGCCGTCGCGCACCAGGGTCAGGGTGATTTTCTGGCCGACCTTGCCGCGCATCTTGTCGACGGCTTCGGTCATGGTCTGGCCACGGGTCGGCTGGCCGTTGATCTTGACGATCAGGTCGCCGGCCTGGATGCCGGCCTTGGACGCCGGGGTGTCGTCGATTGGCGACACCACCTTGATGATGCCGTCCTCGGCGCCGACTTCGATGCCCAGGCCGCCGAATTCGCCGCTGGTGCTTTCCTGCAGCTCGGCGAAATCTTCCGGGCCCAGGTAGGCAGAATGCGGGTCGAGGTTGCTGAGCATGCCTTTGATGGCGTTTTCCAGCAGGGTCTTGTCGTCCACGGGTTCGACATAGGCGGCCTTGATCCGGTCCATGACCTCGGCAAAGGTGCGCAATTCGTCCAGCGGCAGCGGTGCCTTGGTGGTCGCGGCCATGGCAGACGGTGCGGTCTGGTCGGCGAATGCCATAGGCGCGCCGATCACCAGGGCGATCGTCAGGGCCAGCGAAGTGAGGCGGGACAAATGCAGCATGTCGAACGAACTCCTAATGTAGGTGCGGCCTATCCTTGGGCGCGACACCATTGTGCAGGGTCGCTCGGGCGGCCCTGCTGACGAATAGCAAAGTACAGCGCCGGGGTGTCCTGGCCACCACTGTTACCGACAGTGGAGATGGATTCACCGGCTTTTACAACATCACCTGCGGCCTTGAGTAACGTCTGATTGTGGCCGTACAGGCTCAAATAGCCATTGCCGTGGTCAAGAATCACCAGCAACCCGGCGCCGCGCAGCCAATCGGCGAACACCACGCGCCCGCCGTGGACGGCGTGCACCTGGCTGCCCGCAGAGGCGCTGATCATCACGCCGTCCCACTTGGTACGGGTGTCATCGCCACGTGTTTCACCAAAGCGTGCCAGTAGTCGACCATCAACTGGCCATGGAAGTTTGCCTCGGGCAGTAGCAAAAGGCCCGCCAAACGATTCGCCGGCACTGGAAACCAGCGGGCCGGGTGCTGCACGCGCCGGTTTACGCGGGGCGTCGCTGGCGAGCGCCTCGGCTTCACGCTGGCGCTTTTTTTCTGCTTCCTGCTGGGCGATCAGCGCTTTCTGCCGCGCTTCTTCGGCCTCGCGGGCCTGGCGTGCCAGGGTTTCCTCGATGGTTTTGAGTACTTTGGCCAGGTCGGCCTGGTCCTGCTGACGCGCCTGCAACTTGGCATCACGGGCTTTTACGTCGCTGTTGAGCTTGGCCAGGGCCTGCTGGCGCTCCTTGCGCACTTTGTCCAGTTCGTCGCGCTGGGTGTCCAGGCTGCTCTTCTGGGCCAGCAGTTGGCTTTGCTGGTCAGCGATTTCCTGCTCGACGTTGGCCAACTGGCGCAGGGTCTCGTTGAAACTCTTGAGTTGCTCCAGGCGCGCGGTGCTCAGGTAGTCGTAGTAGGTCAGGGTGCGGGCGAATTTTTCCGGGTTCTGCTGGTTGAGCAGCAGCTTGAGGTATTCCTGGCGGCCGTTCTGGTAGGCGGCACGGGCCTGGATCGCGATCAGGCGTTGCTGTTCAACGCGCGCGCTCTGGAGTTTTTTTTTCTCACCGTCGAGTCGCTCCAGTTCCGACTCGCTCTTCTTTAATTCTTTTTGCAGCTCCTGGACCTGCTTCTCCAGCTTGCCCATTTCGGTTTCCGTGCCGCGCAGGTCTTTCTGCACCCCGGATTTTTCTTCCTGGAGCTTGCCGAGCAGCTTTTTCAGCTCGGTAATGTCCTGACGCGTAGCGTCCAACTGTTGTTGGGTTTGCGCACGTTCGTCGGCCAAGGCCGGTTGGAGCACGCAGACAAGAGCAAGGGTAATCAAGGCGCGAAGCATAGAGGCGGGCGACACCAGGGAAAGGGACGGCCTAGTATGCCCGCCCCACGCTGCAAAAAAAACGCCCAATTCAGGCTGGCGGGCAAGTTAGGTGCCGAGTGGCGGGGGTGTGGCTAAAAGCCACCTTCAAAAACGCCACTTACCCATGTGGGAGCGGGCTTGCCCGCGATTGCGCTGTGTCAGCCATAGCAATGTCGGCTGATCCGTCGCTATCGCGGGCAAGCCCGCTCCCACATTGTTTGGTGGTGGGTTTTAAAATCAGACCAGAATCGAGGTGCCGGTCATCTCGGCAGGTTTCTCCAGGCCCATCAGCATGAGCATGGTTGGTGCCACGTCCGCCAGCACGCCGCCTTCGCGCACCTTGAAGTCGCGTTTGCCGACATAAATGAACGGCACTGGCTCGGTGGTGTGGGCTGTGTGGGCCTGGCCGGTGGATTCGTCGGACATCTGCTCGCAGTTGCCGTGGTCAGCGGTGATCAGCGCTTCGCCGCCGACCTTCTCCAGGGCCTCGACGATCCGGCCTACGCACAGGTCCAGGCATTCCACAGCCTTGATTGCCGCTTGCAGGTTGCCGCTGTGGCCGACCATGTCGCCGTTGGCGTAGTTGACCACGATCACGTCATAACGCTGGTGTTCGATGGCGTCGACAATTTTATCGGTAACTTGCGGCGCGCTCATTTCCGGCTGCAGGTCGTAGGTGGCGACTTTCGGCGACGGGATCAGGATGCGCTCTTCGCCGGGGAACGGTTCTTCGCGGCCACCGGAGAAAAAGAACGTGACGTGGGCGTATTTCTCGGTCTCAGCGATGCGCAGCTGGGTCTTGCCGTTCTTCGCCAGGTAATCACCCAGCACGTTTTCCAGGCTGCCCGGGGCGAAGGCCGACGGGGCCGGGATGTTGGCGGCGTATTGGGTGAGCATCACGAATTCGACCTGCGGGCGGCGCGCGCGCTCGAAGTCTTTGAAACCCTCATCGACGAACACATGGCTCAACTCGCGGGCACGGTCGGCGCGGAAGTTCATGAACACCACGGCGTCGCCATCTTCGACCTTCACCGGCTCGCCGATGGTGGTGGCCTTGACGAACTCATCGCTCTCGCCACGGGCGTAGGCGGCTTCCAGGCCTTGCTGGGCGGTAGCAGCGTTGAATTCGGCGTTGCCGTCGACGATCAGGTTGTAGGCCTGGGACACGCGGTCCCAGCGGTTGTCGCGGTCCATGGCGAAGTAGCGGCCGACCAGGCTGGCGATACGGCCCTTGCCGAGGGCGGCGAAGGTCGCGTCCAGCAGTTCGATGGACGATTGCGCGCTTTTGGGCGGGGTATCGCGGCCATCGAGGAAGGCGTGCAGGTAGATCTTCTCGGCACCGCGCTTAAAGGCCAGTTCGGCCATGGCCACCAGATGATCCTGGTGGCTGTGTACGCCACCGTCGGACAGCAGGCCCATGAAGTGCACGGCCTTGCCGGCGGCAACGGCTTTATCCACCGCGGCGCAGATGGTCGGGTTCTCGAAGAACTCGCCATCGCGGATGGCTTTGGTCACACGGGTGAAGTCCTGATATACCACTCGTCCGGCGCCCAGGTTCATATGGCCGACTTCGGAGTTGCCCATCTGGCCGTCCGGCAGGCCGACGTCCATGCCCGATCCGGAGATCAGGCCATTGGGTACGCTGGCGCACAGGCGGTCCAGTACCGGCTTGTTCGCCGCGAATACGGCGTTGTCGTGGGGGTTTTCACTGTGACCGAAGCCATCGAGAATCATCAGGACCAAAGGTTTAGGCGTGGTAGTCATAGATCCTCTCGCGGCGTTATTAAAGGAAGGCGATTGAAAAGGGAGTGGCAGTTTAAAGCGAAGTTCCGATGCCGTCACCGCTTTACGGGGGTTGGCCCCCCATGGCGGCTGTGTATACTTACCGCCATTTTAACGCCCTGGAACCTCCTTGATGGTTGATCACCTGATTGCATTTGCTACCTCTCACTATCTGCTGGTCGGTGCCTTCGTCGTACTGCTGGCGCTGCTGATTGCTCATGAAGTGAGCCGTGGCGGCCGTAGCCTCAGCACCGCCGAGCTGACCGCGCTGGTCAACAAGGACCAGGCCGTTGTCGTCGACATCCGCCCGGCCAAGGACTTTGCCGCCGGTCATATCGTCGGCGCGCTGAATATTCCCCAGGACAAGCTGATCGCCCGCATCGCCGAGCTGGAAAAGCACAAGGCCAAGACCATTATCCTGGTCGACGCCCAAGGCCAGCACTCCGGTGGCCATGCCCGCGAAATGATGAAAAGCGGCTTCACCGCCGCCAAGCTGTCGGGTGGTATCTCCAGCTGGCGCGCCGATAACCTGCCGTTGGTGAAGTGATATGAGCCAGGTTGTCGTTTATTCCAGCGATTATTGCCCCTATTGCATGCGAGCCAAGCAGTTGCTCCAGAGCAAAAAGGTTGCCTTCGAAGAGATCAAGGTCGATGGCAAGCCTGCGGTGCGTGCCGAGATGGCCCAGAAGGCGGGGCGCACCTCTGTGCCGCAAATCTGGATCGGTACCCAGCATATCGGTGGATGCGACGACCTGTTCGCCCTGGAGCGCGCCGGTAAACTCGACGCGCTGCTTCACGTCTGACTCCAAAAACCTAAAAGACCCCAAGATCAAGAAGGATCTGCGAGATGACTGACCAACCGAACATCGAAGCGGCAGCAGAAGAGGCTCAAGGCCCACAATTTTCCCTGCAGCGTATCTACGTGCGTGACCTGTCGTTCGAAGCGCCGAAAAGCCCGGCGATCTTCCGTCAGGAATGGACCCCAAGCGTCGGCCTGGACCTGAACACCCGTCAGAAGCAGCTCGAAGGCGACTTCCACGAAGTGGTACTGACCCTGTCGGTCACCGTGAAGAACGGTGAAGAAGTGGCATTCATCGCTGAAGTCCAGCAGGCCGGTATCTTCCTGATCCAGGGCCTGGACGATGCGTCCATGAGCCACACCCTGGGCGCGTTCTGCCCGAACATCCTGTTCCCGTATGCCCGCGAGACCCTGGACAGCCTGGTCACCCGTGGCTCGTTCCCGGCCCTGATGCTGGCCCCGGTGAACTTCGATGCCCTGTATGCGCAAGAGCTGCAGCGCATGCAACAGGAAGGCGCACCGACGGTTCAGTAAGCTGAACCCGACGCTGCTCTAAATGTGGGAGCGGGCGTGTGTGGGGGCTGGCTTGCCAGCGATAGCATCACCTCTGTGTCACTGACACACCGAGGTGCCTGCATCGCGGGCAAGCCCGGCTCCCACACACGCCCGCTCCCACATTTGGTTTTGGGGGTTATTTGAACCCGAGCTGGCGCCAGCCTTCATAGACGGCGACGGCCACGGTGTTGGACAGGTTCAGGCTGCGGCAGCCTTCGCGCATCGGCAGGCGCAGGCGCTGGCCGTCGGGCAGGGCGTCGAGTACGTCTGCCGGCAGGCCACGGCTCTCTGGGCCGAACAGGAAGGCGTCCCCTTCGGCAAAGCTGGCATCATGAAACGGCCGCGAGCCCTTGGTGGTGAACGCAAACAGGCGCGGCTGGCCCAGGCTCTCCAGGCAACTGGCGAGGTCGGCGTGGCGCTGCAGGGTGGCGTACTCGTGATAGTCCAGGCCCGCGCGGCGCAGGCGCTTGTCGTCCATCTCGAAGCCCAGCGGCTCGATCAAATGCAGGTGGCAGCCACTGTTGGCGCACAGCCTGATAACGTTGCCGGTATTCGGCGGAATTTCTGGTTGAAAAAGGATGACGTGAAACATGCACGGCTCCGAAGATAAAGATGCAGCGCATTCTACCCCTGAAGACGACCCCAGGCCGAAGCTATTGCCTCGCGTCCTGGGCTCGCTGGCGATTGTCGGCCTGATGGTGGGTTTGATGATCGGTCGCCTGACCACCCCGGACCCGACTGCCTTGCTGCAGGTCGAGCCCGCCGCAGATGGCCTGGTGGTGTGGTTCAACAGCGAGCCGAAGCTGCATGGCGAGCATATCGACGGCACCGTGGCGCTGCTGTTCGACGCCCAGGGCCAGGCCCAGGCGGGGCAATTGAAGGTCAATGACAAGGATGTGAACTGGCGCGTGCGCAAGACCGATGCTGGCTTGCTGCTGAACCTGGTGGCGGCGCGGCCGCTGCGGGGGGAATGGTCGGGCAAGGCGGTCGATGACCGCTGGCGACTGGAGATCCATCTCCTGGAGCAATAAAAGAGGGAGTTCCCGGCCTGCCTGTACCAGGGCTCCCAAAACGGTTTGACGCTCGAATTAAAGAGGGGATTCTCGGCCTGCCTGTACCAAGGTCCCCGAAACTGGGTAGTACCAGGGTTATTGCAGGGGGCGTGCCAGAGTGGCGAGATTGTCTGAGAGTTTTCTTTTATAAAGCGCAAAGCCCCGGATTACGGGGCTTTGGTGTTTTCGGGGCTCAGGACTTATTTAAAAGTGGCCTGGGTTTTGTGCGCGATACCGGTTCATGGTGCGTTGAAGCGGTGCACACCAAACAAATGTGGGAGCAGGCAAGCCAGCTCCCACATTAGGTCATTCATGTGCTGGAGGGCTGTACTCAGCCCTCTTCGCCCTCATCATCATCCCCACCATCGACCTTCATCCCCAATTCCTTGATCTTGCGGGTCAAGGTATTGCGGCCCCAGCCCAGCAGCACTGCGGCATCACGACGCCGGCCTGCGGTGTGCTTGAGGGCGGTTTCGATCATGATCCGCTCAAAGGTCGGCACGGCGCTGTCCAGCAGGCTTGACTGGCCACGGGCCAGGGCCTGGTCGGCCCATTGGCGCAGGGCCTGTTCCCAGTTGGTCACCGGTGCTGAATCTTGCGGCAGGCTCAACAGCTCCGGTGGCAGGTCGCTGATATGCACTTCGCGCCCGGACGCCATCACCGTGATCCAGCGGCAAGTGTTCTCCAGTTGGCGCACGTTGCCCGGCCATGGCAGGTTCTTCAGGTATTCCTCGGTCTCCGTCTTCAGCAGCTTGGGCTCCACCGCCAGCTCCTGGGCGGCGCGGCTGAGGAAGTGGCGGGCCAGGGTCGGGATATCTTCGCGGCGGTCCGACATGCGTGGGATATGGATGCGGATCACGTTCAGGCGGTGGAACAAGTCCTCGCGAAACTTACCGGCGTGCACCAGGGTTTCCAGGTTCTGGTGGGTCGCGGCGATGATGCGCACGTCGACCTTGACCGGCGTATGGCCGCCGACACGGTAGAACTCACCGTCGGCCAGTACCCGCAACAGCCGGGTCTGGGTGTCGGCCGGCATGTCGCCGATTTCATCGAGGAACAGCGTGCCGCCGTCCGCCTGTTCAAAACGCCCGCGACGCAGGTTGGCCGCGCCGGTAAACGCGCCTTTTTCGTGGCCGAACAGCTCGGACTCCATCAAGTCCTTGGGGATCGCCGCCATGTTCAGTGCGATGAACGGCGAGGCCGCCCGTGGGCTGTGACGGTGCAGGGCATGGGCCACCAGCTCTTTACCGGTCCCGGACTCACCGTTGATCAACACGGTGATGTTGGAGTGGCTCAGGCGCCCGATGGCGCGAAACACTTCCTGCATCGCCGGTGCTTCACCGATGATCTCCGGGGTGCGGGTCAGGGTCGGTACCACGGCCTGGCCTTGCTGTTCCTGGGCGTGCTGGTTGGCGCGCTTGACCAGCGCAACCGCCTCATCGACATCGAACGGCTTGGGCAGGTACTCGAAGGCGCCGCCCTGGTAGGACGCGACAGCGCTGTCCAGATCCGAGTGCGCGGTCATGATGATCACCGGCAAACGCGGGTGCTGCTCGCGAATCCGCGCCAGCAAGTCCAGGCCACTGGCGCCGGGCATGCGGATATCGGAGATGATCACGTCGGGCTGCTGGCGCGCCAGGCGGCTCATCACTCCATCGGCGCTGTCGAAGCTCTGGGTGGTCATGCCTTCCTGTTGCAAGGCTTTCTCCAGGACCCAGCGGATGGAACGGTCGTCATCGACGATCCAGACAGTTTCACTACGGCTCATGTCGATGGGGCTCCTTGTTCCAGTGGCAGAAAGATCGAAAAGGTCGTGTGGCCGGGATGGCTTTCACATTCGATCAGGCCCTGGTGCTGGCTGATGATGTTCTGGGTAATGGCCAGGCCCAGCCCGGTACCGTCCGGGCGGCCGCTGACCATTGGGAAGAAAATGGTTTCCTGCAGTTCGGCCGGGATACCCGGGCCGTTGTCGATGATCTCGACCTTGGTTACCAGGCGATGGCGCACATGGCCGATGGTGAACTGGCGCAAGGCGCGGGTGCGCAGGCTGATGCGCCCCAGGCGCAGCTCGTTCTGGCTGCTGATGGCTTGCATGGCGTTGCGCACGATATTGAGCACCGCCTGGATCATCTGCTCGCGGTCGATCAGGACATCGGGAATGCTCGGGTCATAGTCGCGCACCAGGGTGATGCAGCCCTGGCTTTCGGCCTCCACCAACTGGCAGACGCGCTCCAGCACCTCATGGATATTGGTCATTGCCAGCGACGGCAGCTTGTTGGAGCCGAGCATGCGGTCCACCAGATTACGCAGGCGGTCGGCTTCTTCGATGATGACGTTGGTGTAGTCCTTGAGGTTCTCATCCGGCAGCTCGCGGGCCAGCAACTGTGCGGCGCCGCGAATCCCGCCCAACGGGTTCTTGATCTCATGGGCCAGGCCGCGCACCAGCATCTTGCTGGTTTCCTGCTTGGACAGCTGGGCTTCTTCCTTGGTGATGCGCAGCAGGCGATCCCGGGGATGCACTTCCAGCAGCAGCAAGGTGGCGCCGTGGCTCAGGATCGGCGTTACCGCGTAGTCGACGGTCAGGGTCTGGCCGGTGAGGGCCGTGAGCATCGCTTCACGCTTGGTAAACGGGTGGGCCTGCTCCACGGCCTGGCGCAAGGAACTCAAGGCCTCGGCGGACTCGGTGAACAGCTCGCTGATAAATTGCCCATGGCTGCGCTGACCGCTGATGGCCAGGAGCATCTCCGCCGCGGGGTTCATGTACTCAAGGCGCAGTTCGTCATTGAGCAGAATGGTCGCGGTGGTCAGGTTGTCGAGTAGCAAGCGGTGCAGTGCGTCGCTGATGGTCATTAGGACCTCTTTTGGAGCAAGGCGTGGGCTTGAGGCACACGCTGATACCAGGAAAATGCAAAAACCAAACCAAGGCTCCGAAAAGAAGCGTAAAAGCCCTGAAATGGGGGCTTTAGGCGCGAAACTATGGCGCTCGGCCAGCTCTCTCGGGAGATTTCGACCCAAAATGGGTTGATGGGTGGGCCAGGGTGCAACCTATCGCACCAATATAGTGCGAATTCCCACATTCTGTTCAGCGATCAAATATTTCCTGAAAAACCCCAGTCAAACTGTAGGAGCTGGCTTGCCTGCGATAGCGGTGGTTCAGTCAGTCGTGATGTGACAGATACACCGCTATCGCAGGCAAGCCAGCTCCCACAGTTCTGATGGGGTTTGCAAAGGTGGATAGTCATTGTTTCAGGCAAAAAAAAGACCTCCCGAAGGAGGTCTTTTTTGTCACGCCACGTTAAGCAGCGCTACCGGATCAGCAGCTGTAGTACAGCTCGTATTCCAGTGGGTGTACGAAGGTGCGGACCTTGATTTCTTCTTCGCTTTTCAGGGCGATGTAGGCGTCGATAAAGTCGTCGCTGAACACGCCGCCTTTGGTCAGGAACGCACGGCCCTTGTCCAGCTCTTCCAGGGCTTCTTTCAGGCTGCCGCACACTTGTGGGATCTCTTTGGCCTCTTCAGGCGGCAGGTCGTACAAGTTCTTGTCGGCGGCGTCGCCTGGGTGGATCTTGTTCTGGATGCCGTCCAGGCCAGCCATCAGCAGTGCAGCAAAGCCCAGGTATGGGTTGGCTGCTGGATCCGGGAAGCGTGCTTCGATACGGCGAGCGCGAGGGCTGGACACGTAAGGAATACGGATCGACGCGGAACGGTTGCGAGCCGAGTAGGCCAGCATTACCGGTGCTTCGAAACCTGGGACCAGACGCTTGTAGGAGTTGGTCGACGGGTTGGTGAAACCGTTCAGGGCTTTACCGTGCTTGATGATACCGCCGATGAAGTACAGGGCAGTGTCGGACAGGCCGGCATAACCTTCGCCAGCGAAGGTGTTCTTGCCATCTTTGGCGATGGACAGGTGAACGTGCATACCCGAACCGTTATCGCCGTACAGTGGCTTAGGCATGAAGGTAGCGGTACGGCCGTAGGCAACGGCAGTGTTGTGTACGCAGTACTTCAGGGTCTGGACTTCGTCAGCCTTGGCCACCAGGGTGTTGAACTTCACACCGATTTCGTTCTGGCCGGCAGTGGCCACTTCGTGGTGGTGCACTTCGATGACCAGGCCCATGTCTTCCATGGCGTTGCACATGGAGGTACGGATTTCGTGGTCGTGGTCGAACGGCGGAACTGGGAAGTAACCACCTTTGATGCCTGGACGGTGGCCATGGTTGCCGCCTTCCACGTCCTGGTCGGACATCCACGAACCTTGTTCGGAGTAGATCTTGAACATCGAGCCGGAGATGTCGGACTTGAACTTCACTTGGTCGAAGATGAAGAATTCTGGTTCCGGGCCCACGAATACGGTGTCACCGATACCGGTGGACTTCAGGTATTCCTCGGCACGCTTGGCGATCGCACGTGGGTCGCGGTCGTAGCCTTGCATGGTCGAAGGCTCGATCACGTCGCAGACGATGATCAGGGTCGGCTCTTCGGTGAACGGATCGAGTACGGCGGTGGAGTCGTCCGGCATCAGGATCATGTCGGAGGCTTCGATGCCTTTCCAGCCAGCAATGGAGGAGCCGTCGAACATTTTGCCTTCTTCGAAGAAGGCGTCATCCAGCGCATCGCGAGCCGGCATGGTCACGTGGTGCTGAGTGCCTTTTGTGTCCGTGAAGCGCAGATCAATCCATTTAACGTCATGATCTTTGATGAGTTGAACCGACTTCGACATAGTGTCCTCCGGGTGGCTTCGGGCTTGGGTAGTGGAGTAGCCCTTAGAATGTGGGTGATGCCGGCGCGGATAGTCCGCCATGGCAACCTGCCTCACAAGAGAGCAAATTGCATGCCAGTGCCCCGACATGGGTTTTTTGCCTCAAAATCGCCCCTATAAAGGTGCAAATCGAAAAAACGGCAAAAATTGCGCACTGCAATGTAGCGCAATTGCCCGTAAATGCACCTGTTTGGTGCGTTGTGTGCCGTTTGTATATTAACTGGTTAAACCTTGAGCGATTTCCGCTATAATCCGCGCCCCCCTTTTTCGGCTGGCCCTGCGCGCGCTGTTTCCATGAAATTAATCGTTAAAGTCTTCCCCGAAATCACCATCAAGAGCCGACCGGTACGGATGCGTTTCATCCGTCAATTGGCCAAGAATATCCGCGCCGTGCTCCGTGACCTGGACCCGGCTGTGGTGGTGAACGGTGTGTGGGACAATCTCGAGCTGGAAACCCGCATTACTGACGCCAAAGCCTTGAAAGACATGACCGAGCGCCTGAGCTGCATGCCGGGCATCGCGCACTTCCTGCAGGTCGACGAGTACCCGCTGGGCGATTTCGACGACATCACTGAAAAATGCAAACTGCACTTCGGCAACAGCCTTGAAGGCAAGATTTTTTCAGTGCGTTGCAAGCGTGCCGGCAAGCACCCGTTCAGCTCCATGGATGTCGAGAAATACGTCGGCAGCAAGCTGCGTCGCGAGTGCGGCGCCGCTGGAATTTCGCTTAAAGAGCCGCAAATCGAAGTGCGCATCGAAATTCGCGACCAACGGTTGTTTGTGATCCACAGCCAGCACAACAGCATCGGCGGCTACCCGCTGGGCGCGCTGGAGCAGACCCTGGTACTGATGTCCGGCGGTTTCGACTCTACAGTGGCGGCCTACCAGATCATGCGCCGCGGCCTGATGAGCCACTTCTGCTTCTTTAACCTGGGCGGGCGTGCACACGAATTGGGCGTGATGGAAGTCGCGCACTATATCTGGAAGAAGTACGGCAGCTCCCAGCGCGTGCTGTTTGTCAGCGTACCGTTCGAGGAAGTCCTGGGAGAAATTCTCGGAAAAGTCGATAACGGTCATATGGGCGTCGTATTGAAGCGTATGATGTTGCGCGCAGCGTCGAAAATCGCCGACCGCCTGCAAATCGAAGCGCTGGTTACCGGCGAGGCGATTTCCCAGGTCTCCAGCCAGACCCTGCCGAACCTGTCCGTGATCGACTGTGTGACCGACAAGCTGGTATTGCGCCCGCTGATCGCCAGCCACAAGCAAGACATCATCGACCTGGCCAACGAAATCGGCACCGCTGATTTCGCCAAGCACATGCCAGAGTACTGCGGGGTCATCTCGGTGAACCCCAAGACCCATGCCAAGCGCTACCGCGTGGAGCATGAAGAGAAAGAATTCGACATGGCGATTCTGGAGCGAGCGCTCGAGAACGCCAAACTGGTGCCGATTGATCGGGTAATCGATGAATTGGGCCAGGATGTGCAGATCGAAGAAGTCAGCGAAGCCCTGGCCGGCCAGATCGTCATCGACATCCGTCACCCGGATGCCGCTGAAGATGAGCCACTGGAAATCGCTGGCATCGACGTGCAAACGCTGCCGTTCTATGCACTGAACGCGCGTTTCAAGGAACTGGATAACAGCCGTCAGTACCTGCTGTATTGCGACAAAGGCGTGATGAGTCGCCTGCATGCCCACCATTTGCTCAGTGAGGGATATGCCAATGTGCGCGTTTATCGACCGAGCTAAGAGCCCGGGGCTGTTTGCCTGTGGCCTGCGTCACCGGCCCCCCGACTCTGCCGTCAAGCTGTAACGGCAAGGCCTGACTCTACTGTTAATCGCTGCCACGACCTGTCAGCACACCGAATCCTCTGATCGAGATACACAAGTGATCGAAAATCTACGTAACATCGCCATCATTGCCCACGTTGACCATGGTAAAACCACCCTGGTAGACAAACTCCTGCGTCAATCCGGCACCCTGGAGCGCAACGAGCTCAACGACGAGCGCGTGATGGACTCCAACGACCAGGAAAAAGAGCGCGGTATTACCATCCTGGCAAAAAACACCGCTATCAACTGGAACGGCTACCACATCAACATCGTGGACACCCCGGGCCACGCCGACTTCGGCGGCGAAGTAGAACGCGTAATGTCGATGGTTGACTCCGTTCTGCTGCTGGTTGATGCCCAAGACGGCCCTATGCCGCAAACCCGTTTCGTGACCAAGAAGGCTTTCGAAGCCGGCCTGCGTCCGATCGTGTGCATCAACAAGGTTGACCGTCCAGGCGCGCGTCCGGACTGGGTTCTGGACCAGATCTTCGACCTGTTCGACAACCTGGGTGCTACCGAAGAACAACTTGATTTCCAAGTGATCTACGCCTCTGCCCTGAACGGTATTGCCGGTCTGGAACACACCGCCATGGCGGAAGACATGACCCCGCTGTACCAGGCGATCGTTGACCACGTTCCACCTCCGAAGGTTGACCGTGAAGGCCCGTTCCAGATGCAAATCTCGGCACTGGACTACAACAGCTTCCTGGGTGTTATCGGCGTTGGCCGTATCGCTCGTGGTAGCGTCAAGCCGAACACCCCGGTTGTGGCTATCGGCGCCGACGGCAAGAAGCGTAACGGTCGTATCCTGAAGCTGATGGGTCACCACGGTCTGCACCGTATCGACGTTGAAGAAGCTTTCGCTGGCGACATCGTGTGCGTAAGCGGTATGGACTCGCTGTTCATCTCCGACACCCTGTGCCAGCCGGACACTGTCGAGGCGATGAAGCCTCTGACCGTTGACGAGCCAACCGTTTCCATGACCTTCCAGGTAAACGACTCGCCTTTCTGCGGTAAAGAAGGCAAGTTCGTGACTTCCCGTAACATCAAGGAACGTCTGGACAAAGAGCTGCTGTACAACGTTGCACTGCGCGTTGAAGAAGGCGACTCGGCTGACAAGTTCAAGGTTTCCGGCCGTGGTGAGCTGCACCTCTCGGTACTGATCGAAACCATGCGTCGCGAAGGCTTCGAAATGGGCGTTGGTCGTCCTGAAGTGATCATCCGTACCGTTGACGGCGTGAAGCAGGAACCGTTCGAAAACGTCACCATCGACACCCCTGAAGAATCCCAGGGCAAGGTCATGGAAGAGATGGGCCTGCGTAAGGGCGACCTGACCAACATGGTGCCGGATGGCAAAGGCCGTGTGCGTCTGGAATACAACATCCCTGCTCGTGGTCTGATCGGTTTCCGTAACCAGTTCCTGACCCTGACCAACGGTGCTGGCATCCTGACCTCGATCTTCGATCGCTACGACACCATGAAGTCCGGCGACATGTCCGGCCGTCAGAACGGTGTTCTGGTATCGGTAGAAACCGGCAAGGCGCTGACCTACTCCCTGGAAACCCTCCAGGCGCGTGGCAAGCTGTTCGTTGAACACGGTCAAGAGATCTACAACGGCCAGATCGTTGGTCTGAACAGCCGTGACAACGACATGGGCGTCAACCCAACCAAAGGCAAGAAGCTCGACAACATGCGTGCTTCGGGTAAAGACGAAACCATCGCCCTGGTTCCACCTGTTCGCTTCACCCTGGAACAGGCTCTGGAATTCATCCAGGACGACGAGCTGTGCGAAGTAACGCCGAAGTCCATCCGTCTTCGTAAGAAGATCCTGGACGAAGGCGAGCGTACCCGCGCTGCCAAAAAGGCCAAGAACTGATACTTAGTTCCAGCTGAAAAAAAACGCCCCCGGTCGAAAGGCCGGGGGCGTTTTTTTATGCCTGCAGATTGTGTGGTGTCTGGCCTGTGATCGTTCCCACGCTCTGCAGCCTTGGACGCTCTGCGTTTGCCCTTGGCAGCGGGGCGCAGAGCGCCCCAGGAGGCATTCCCACGCGGAGCGTGGGAACGATCATCGGTTAGAACTTGTCGAGCGTACGCAACTTGGTTTCGCGCACCACTTCCTTGGGCTTGTACGCGCAATACCCCGGCCGTGGCCCGATTTTCGGGTGATTGCGGCAGGTATCCGGGCGCTTGTCATAAATAGTGCAGAAGCGCGTCTTACGATCCAGGTACAGGCAATCGTTGTTGCTCATGCGCTGCAGGGTAAAGATCTCGGACTTGGAGTTGAACCGCTCGACGATGCCTTCCTTCTGCAAGCGCTTGGCGATGTTCTTCGGCGGGTCACCACGCTCGAACTCGTCGACGATACCAATGCGGATCAAATCCTTGATCTTCACCTCAACCGGCAGGGTGCAGCAGTTGGATGTGCAGCCGCCGCACATGTGGCTGGAGTATTTCTGCCACGTTTCGAGACGGTCGAGTTCCGCGGCGGCGATCAGTTGAGGCTTCATCAGGTTTCCAAGAGGGGCTTTGTCCGGGCGCGCGATGATACCGGGATTGGTGATTTTTTGAACAATATTTTGCGGGTTTCGGCTCAAAGGCCGGTCCGACGTGCAAACGGGCACGGCCCCTGCATCTAAAACCGGTATGCGTGAATGAGTGAAAAAACTGCCGAACCGTCAGCCATGCCATGGGTCAGACCGTCTAGGCTCTAGGATTTCCCTTCTTCTATCTCGCCCGAGGTTGCACCGATGTCTCAGGAACCGCTTGCACGAGAAGCAGAGGTAGCCGCGTTTCGCGATGCTGTCTTGACCAAACTCACTTATGCGGTGGGCAAGGACCCCGATCACGCCTTCGACCACGACTGGTTCGAAGCCATTGCCCTGGCGGCGCGCGACCATATGGTCGAGCACTGGATGGACCACACCCGGCGTATCTACCGCAGCGGGCAGAAGCGGGTGTATTACCTGTCCCTGGAGTTCCTGATCGGCCGTCTGCTGTTTGACAGCCTGAGCAACCTCGGCCTGTGGGAGGTGGCGCGCGAAGCTGTCGGCGAGTTGGGTGTGGACCTGGAGCGCATTCGCCTGCTGGAGCCCGATGCGGCCCTGGGCAACGGTGGCCTGGGGCGCCTGGCCGCGTGCTTTATGGAAAGCATGTCGACCCTGGGCATTGCCGGCCATGGTTATGGCATTCGCTACGAGCACGGGCTGTTTCGCCAGGCGATTGTCGATGGCTGGCAGCAGGAACAGACCGAGCGCTGGCTGGATTTCGGCAACCCCTGGGAGTTCGAGCGCGCCGAGGTGATCTACCCGATCGGTTTTGGCGGCAGTGTCGAGACCGTGCTGGATGCGTCCGGCAAGTCGATCCAGGTCTGGTCGCCCAATGAAACCGTGCGCGCGGTGGCCTACGACACCCCGGTGGTCGGCTGGCGCGGTGCCAGTGTGAACACCTTGCGCCTGTGGCGCGCGCGGGCCGTGGAAGACCTGCACCTGGAGCGTTTCAATGCCGGCGACCATTTGGGCGCCGTCGCCGAAGTGGCCCGTGCCGAAAGCATCTCCAGGGTGCTTTACCCGGCCGACAGCACCGAAGCGGGGCAGGAGCTGCGCCTGCGCCAGGAATACTTCTTCGTCTCGGCCTCCCTGCAAGACCTGCTGCGGCGCCACAAAAACATGCACGGCTCGGTCCTGAGCCTGGGCGAGCACGCGGCCATCCAGCTCAACGATACCCACCCGTCCATCGCCGTGGCCGAGTTGATGCGCCAGTTGGTCGACTTGCACGATATTGCCTGGGAGGCGGCCTGGCAGGTCACGGTGGAGACACTGTCCTACACCAACCACACCCTGCTCCCCGAAGCCCTGGAGACCTGGCCGGTGGGCCTGATGGAACGCATGCTGCCCCGGCACATGCAGATCATCTACCTGATCAACGCCCAGCACATTGACTCGCTGCGGGCCAAGGGCATCCACGATTTCGATGTGCTGCGCGCCGTTTCGCTGATCGAAGAGGACAACGGCCGGCGTGTGCGCATGGGCAACCTGGCGTTCCTTGGCTCCCATAGCGTCAACGGTGTCTCGGGGCTGCACACGCAGTTGATGCGCAGCACGGTGTTCTCCGAACTGCACAAGCTCTACCCCGAGCGTATCAACAACAAGACCAACGGCATTACCTTCCGCCGCTGGCTGTTTCAGGCCAACCCCAAGCTCACCGCGATGCTGGTGGAAGCCCTGGGCCCGGATATTCTCGACAATATGGAACAGCGCCTGGTGGAGCTGGAAACCTTTGCCGAGAAACAGGCATTTCGCAAAGCCTTTGCCGAGCAACGCCTGCACAGCAAGCGCGTGCTGGCCGATATCATCCATGAACGCCTGGGGATCGCGGTCAACCCGGCGGCGATGTTCGACGTGCAGGTCAAACGCATCCACGAGTACAAGCGCCAGTTGCTGAATCTGTTGCACACCGTCGCCCTGTACCAGGCGATTCGTGCCGAGCCCGAGGTGGACTGGGTGCCGCGGGTGAAGATCTTCGCCGGCAAGGCAGCGGCCAGTTATCACCAGGCCAAGCTGATCATCAAGTTGACCAACGACATCGCCCGTACGGTGAACAACGACCCGACCGTGCGTGGTTTGCTCAAGGTGGTATTCCTGCCTAACTACAACGTCAGCCTCGCGGAAAACATCATCCCGGCCGCTGACCTGTCGGAGCAGATATCCACCGCCGGCTTCGAGGCCTCGGGCACCAGCAATATGAAGTTCGGCCTCAATGGTGCATTGACCATCGGCACCATGGACGGCGCCAACGTGGAGATGCACGAGCGCATCGGCGGCGAGCATATGTTTATCTTCGGCCTGAGTGCCGAACAGGTGGAAGCGCGTAAACAGGCCGGTGAATTCAGCGCCGCTCCCGAAATCGCCGCCTCCCATCGCCTGAACGATGTGCTGCAGGCGATTCGTGGCGGGGTGTTCTCGCCGGATGATCCGGGGCGCTATGTGGGGCTGATTGATTCGTTGATCGACTACGACCGCTTCCTGGTGTGCGCCGATTTTGATTCCTACTGGGACGCCCAGGCACGGGTCGAAGCCCATTGGCATGACTCCAAGGAATGGTGGCGTTCGGCGGTGCTCAACACCGCGCGTACCGGGTGGTTCTCGTCGGACCGCACCATCCGGGAATATGCGACCGAGATCTGGAAAGCCCTGGACTAAACGCCGCAGGAGCAAAATGTGGGAGCGGGCTTGCCCGCGATAGCGGTACGTCAGTTAGCAAATAGTTGACTGATGCACCGCTATCGCGAGCAAGCCCGCTCCCACATGGGTTATGCGTCTATATACTGGGTCTCGGTTTGCTTAGGGATTTGGACCATGCAATGGATGTTCATGCTGATTGGCCTGGTGCTCGGCTGGGCGCTGGATGAATCGTTCAGTGATGCAGGCTTCGGTGCACTGCTGGGTTTGGGGATTGGCCAGGCCATTCGCCTGTCGCACCTCGGTAGTGCCCTGAAGGCGCTGGAGCAACGCCTCGCGCTGCTGGAAAAGCCGCCTCAGGTTGAACCGTCCATGGCCGAACCCGCGCCCGCCCCAGAGCTGGTCTGGGAGTTGCCCGCCGAACTGCAATCCACCCCGGCTCCCGAACCGAGCCCGCCGCTGCCGGACGATCTGTGGAAACCGGCCGCCGTTGCCCGCGAAGCTGAACCCGAAATCCCCCGTAGCCCCACCCTGATCGAACGTGCCATCGGCGCCGCGCGCAACTGGCTGCTGGGCGGCAATACCGTGCTGCGGGTCGGCGTGGTGCTGTTGTTCCTCGGCCTGGCATTTTTGCTGCGCTATGCCACCGAAGGCATGGTGGTGCCCATCGAGCTGCGCTACGCCGGTGTCGCTGCCTGTGCCCTGGGCTTGCTGGGCCTGGGGTGGTGGCTGCGCCTGCGCCGGGGCAGTTATGCGCTGATCCTGCAAGGCGCGGGCATCGCCGTGTTGTACCTGACGGTGTTCGCCGCCATGCGCCTGCACCCATTGCTCGATCCGAGCGCGGCACTGGGCCTGTTGGTGGCGGTGACGGTGTTTTCGGCGATCCTGGCGATTACCCAGGACGCCATCGGCCTGGCCTGCGCCGCCGCGCTCGGCGGGTTTGCCGCGCCAATCCTCGCGTCCACCGGCGAGGGCAACCATGTGGCGTTGTTCAGCTACTTCGCCCTGCTCAACGCCGGGATCCTCGCCATCGCCTGGTTCAAGGCCTGGCGCTTGCTCAATGTGATTGGCTTTGCCGGCACCTTCGGTATCGGGTTTGCCTGGGGTATTCGCTCTTACACACCGGAACTGCTGTGGAGTACCGAGCCGTTCCTGATTCTGTTTTTCCTGATGTACCTGGCCATCGGCTTGCTGTTTGCGCGCCGCAAACTCCTGGAAACGGCCGACGCCCCGGCCGATGACAGCCGTGCCGCGCTGCTGCGCTGGTCGGCGGCCAAGGGCGATTATGTGGATGGCGGCCTGTTGTTCGGCCCGCCGCTTGTGGCATTTGGCTTGCAGTTCACCCTGGTGCAGCACCTGGCCTTCGCCCCGGCCTTCAGTGCGTTGGCATTGGGCATCATCTATATGGTCCTGGCGCGGGTGCTTAGCGGTGGGCGCACCGTGTTGCTGGCAGAAACCTGCCTGGCCCTGGGTGTGATCTTCGCCAGCCTGGCGATCCCGCTGGGCCTGGACGCGCGCTGGACCGCGGCGGCCTGGGCGGTGGAAGGCGCCGGCATCCTTTGGCTCGGTCTGCGTCAGCAACGCTCGTTGGCGCGGGCGTTTGGCCTGCTGTTGCAGTTGGGCTCGGCGCTGGCGTTTCTCAGTGAACTGGACGTGGGCGAACACACGCTGCTGGACGGCGCGGCGCTGGGCGCCTTGTTGCTCGGCGTAGCGTTGCTGTTCAGCTTCCAGCAACTGCGCACGGCCGCGCTGGAGCAGACCTCGAAGTGGGAGCGCCAGGGCTTTCCGGTCCTGGCCGGCCTTGGCCTGGGCTTTGTGTACCTGCTGGCGCCGTTGCTGGTGGCCGAGCAGGGCACCGCGATCAGCTGGGCGCTGGCGGGACTGGTGACGGTGTTTGTCGGCGTATCTATCGCTTCGCGCACCTTCCTGTTCTGCGCGCTCGGCGTGCAGGTGCTGGCGGGGGCTTTGGTTACGCTGACATCCTGGGGCGGCGAAGAACTGCCGGCGTTCCGGCATATCGGTTTCTGGGCGCCGATGCTGGTCGGGTTGGCCGCATTTGTCGGCGCCTGGCGCTTGCGGGGCAGTGATCAACGACTCAAGTTGCCCCATGTATCCAACGGCCTGCTGGCCTGGGGCGCGGCGTGGTGGGTATTGGCGCTGAACCACGAAGTGCTGCGTTTCACCCCGCCAGAGCTGCAAGCCACCTTCCTGTTGGCGGCGGCAGCGGCCAGTGCAGCGCTGTGGACGTTGTTGGCGTTGCGCTTGCGCTGGGCCGCGCTGGGCACCCTCTGCCTGTTACTGATGCCGGCGGTGGCGCTGGTGGTATTGGTGTCGTTGCATCGCTATTACCACCCGGCGGCCGAATGGGGCTGGTTGGCCTGGCTTGCGGTGTTCGCCGTGCATTTCATCGCGCTGCGTTATTTGGCCGACCTGGCGGCGGCAAAAGCCTTGAGCGTCGCCCACGTGCTGGGATGCTGGATGCTGATCGGCATGCTGGCCCTGGAATTGCGCTACGGCCTGTTGGTGCTTTCGGTGCAATACAACGCCTGGCGCTGGCTGGGCTGGGCGATTTTCCCAAGCCTGTACCTGATAGCCATTGCTGCGCCGCGCCAGTGGCCGTGGCCGCTATCGGCTTACCCACGCGAATATCGCCTGCTGGCCGCGCTGCCGTTGGCCGCGCTGATGCTGGTGTGGTTCTGGTTGGCGAATATGTTCAGCGACGGCACGGCCAGGCCATTGCCGTATGTGCCGTTGCTCAACCCCTTGGATCTTGGCCTGCTGTTTGCGTTGCTGGGCGTGTACCTGTGGGCGCGCAGCGCGGCGCCGCAACTGGGCGGCCGCACCCCGTGGATTGCCCAGGGCGTTGCCGGGGTCTCGCTGTTTGCCTTCTTCACTGCACTGGTGATGCGCGCGGCGCACCATTGGGGCGGCGTGCCGTTTGATCTGGATGCGTTGCTTGACTCGATGCTGGTGCAGGCCGGGCTGTCGATTGTCTGGACCCTGATTGCCCTGGGCCTGATGATCGGCGGGCACCTGCGCAATCGCCGGGAAGTGTGGCTGGTCGGCGCGGTGCTGATCGGCGTGGTGGTCGCCAAGTTGTTCCTCGTCGAGTTGAGCAACCGTGGCGGGCTGGAGCGGATCGTGTCGTTTATCGGCGTGGGCGGGCTGTTGCTGGTGGTGGGCTATTTCGCTCCGTTGCCGCCCAAACGCAGCGAACCTGAGATTCAAACCCAAGGAGCGTCCTCTTGATCGGCAAACTGAGCATTGCACTGGTGGGCCTGTGCGCCGCGTTATCGGCGTCGGCCGCAGAAGGCCCCGCAGACTTCACCGCCCAAGTGCCGCTGACGGTCAGCGGCGAAGGCCCCTGGTATCGCCTGGAGTTGCCGCTGGCGGTGCAATTGAGCGCCCGTCAGGCCGATCTCAGTGACCTGCGGGTGTTCAACGCGGCGGGCGAGCCCCAGGCATATGCATTAGTGCGGCAGTCGCCCGCAAGCGCAAACAACTTGGCCCGGCTGAAGGGCTTCCCGCTGTATGCCGCCGACAACGCCAGCGACAGTGTGCCCAGCGTGCGCGTGCAATCCAGCGCCACGGGCACCCTGGTGCAGGTGCAGCCGTCCAGCGAGGCGCCGGCCGGCGCGCAGGTGCGACGCGGCTGGCTGCTGGATGCCAGTGCAATCAAGGCGCCGTTGCAAAAGCTGATCCTCGATTGGGCTGCCGAGCATGATGGCTTCCAGCGTTTCAGTATCGAAGCCAGTGACGATTTGCAGCACTGGCGCTCCTGGGGCGACGGGCAGGTGGCGCGCCTGGCATTTGCCGACGAACGGGTGGAGCAGCGTGAAGTCGCCTTGCCAGGGCAGCCAGCGCGCTACCTGCGCCTGCTATGGCAAGGCCAGGCCGCGCCCGAGTTGACCTCCATTGAAGTGCAGAGCACCAGCAGCCTGCCGTTGTCGCTGGTGTGGTCCGAGCCATTGGCCGGCAGCACCCTGGAGCCTGGGCAGTACAGCTGGCAGTTGCCTGGCGTGTTAAGCATCGAGCGGGTGCGCGTTGAGTTGCGCCAGCCCAACAGCCTGGCGCCGGTGGGTCTGCAAGGGCGGCAGGACAGCAAGCAGGCATGGCAGCCATTGAGCCGTGGTTTGCTCTATCGGTTGACGCAGGGCGGGCAAGAAGTCACCCAGGATCAATTGCAGTTGCCGGGTTACCCGGTACGGCAACTCAAGCTGGACGTAGACGAGCGGGGCGGAGGCCTGGGGGCGCAGGCGCCGGCGTTGAGTTTTGCCGTGCGTGCCACGCAAGTGGTGTTCCTGGCGCGGGGCGAACCGCCGTTTACCCTGGCGCTGGGCAACCCGTCGGCCAAGGCTGCGAACCTGCCGTTGACGACCCTGATTCCCGACTACCAACCCCAGCGCCTCGCGGCTCTGGGCCAGGCTCGGGTCGATGGCGAATGGCACACCAACCCGCCAGCCGCGCCAAATGTCGCAGGTATCAACTGGCAGACAATCGGCCTGTGGGCCGTATTGCTGCTGGGCGTAGCGGCACTTGGGGCGATGGCCTACAACCTGTTGCGCAAGCCGCCTACCAGGCCCTGAGCCGGGGCCTACATGAACTCTGTCAGGGTTATCTCGTCTGATAGGAGGAAATGCGCCCCGACTCGCGCTAAACTGCGCGGGTTTTTAGCCCCCCCATTCTCCGGAGCCGTCCATGTCCCGCGTTACCCTGAGTCGCTATTTGATTGAGCAGACCCGCAGCAACAACACCCCTGCCGATCTGCGCTTCCTGATCGAAGTGGTGGCGCGTGCTTGCAAGGAAATCAGCCACGCCGTGTCCAAAGGCGCGCTGGGCGGCGTCCTGGGCAGCATGGGCACTGAAAACGTGCAAGGCGAAGTGCAGAAGAAACTCGACGTGATTTCCAACGAAATCCTGCTCGAAGCCAACGAATGGGGCGGTCACCTGGCCGGCATGGCGTCCGAAGAAATGGACAATGCCTACCAGATCCCGGGCAAATACCCTAAAGGCGCGTACCTGTTGGTATTCGACCCGCTGGACGGCTCGTCGAACATCGACATCAACGCGCCAGTCGGCACCATCTTCTCGGTACTGCGTTGCCCTAACGAATACCTGAGCCAGAACGAAGCGCTGAACGAAAAGGCCTTCCTGCAGCCAGGCACCGAGCAGGTTGCTGCCGGCTATGCGATCTACGGCCCACAGACCATGCTGGTGCTGACCCTGGGTGATGGCGTCAAGGGCTTTACCCTGGACCGCGAAATGGGCAGCTTTGTGCTGACTCACGAAGACATCTCCATTCCTGCCTCGACCCAGGAATTCGCGATCAACATGTCCAACCAGCGCCACTGGGAAGAACCGGTCAAGCGCTACGTCAACGAGTTGATGGAAGGCGAAGAAGGCCCGCTGAAGAAAAACTTCAACATGCGCTGGGTGGCCGCGATGGTTGCCGACGTACACCGCATCCTGACCCGTGGCGGTCTGTTCATGTACCCACGCGACAGCCGCGAGCCGTCCAAGCCGGGCAAACTGCGCCTGATGTACGAAGCCAACCCGATGTCGTTCCTGGTTGAGCAGGCTGGCGGTGCGTCGACTGACGGCCACCAGCGCATCCTCGACATCCAGCCTGAAGGCCTGCACCAGCGTGTGGCGGTGTTCCTGGGGTCCAAGGAAGAAGTGGCGCGTGTGACGGGTTACCACAAGGCCTAAGGCCTTCTGTAGGAGCAGGCTTGCTCGCGAAGTATTCCCGGCGCAGCGCTGCGTTGGCTGGATGTTTTTCGCGAGCCAGCTCGCCTTTACAATGAATCATGCGCCAGACCAAGGCCCCGAAACGTTTCAGCGATTCGGGGCTTTTTTTGTTTTTGCCTTGCGGGAACCAGACCCCCCTTTTCCCTTCTAAGCTTCTGGCAGACCCCCACTGCTGCGTGTCCCTCCAGGAGCTCTACCATGTCGTTACGCCGTCTCGCCCTCTTGTGCTTTTGCGTGCTGTTGGCCGCTTGCAGCAAGGTCACCCAGGAAAATTACCAGAAGCTCTCGGCTGGCATGGCCAAGGCCGAGGTGGAGTCGCTGTTGGGTAAGCCCACCGATTGTTCTGGCGCACTGGGCATGTCCAGTTGCACCTGGGGCGATAAAAACAGCTTTATCAGCGTGCAGTACGCCGGTGACAAAGTTCTGATGTTTTCCGGGCAAGGCCTGAAGTAAACCGGGGCGCAAGCCTGCGGGAGAAGAAGAATGATGCGTTTTGTTTTATACCTTTGCGCCAGCCTGTTTTTGGCAGGCTGCGCCAGCCATTCTGGCGATGATCTGCAACCCAAGACTGTCGGCAGCGTCAACCTCAAGCGTTACCAGGGCACCTGGTACGAACTGGCCCGCCTGCCCATGTACTTCCAGCGCAACTGCGCGCAATCCGAGGCCCGTTACTCCCTGCTGCCCGATGGCGACATGTCAGTGTTCAATCGCTGCCTGACCACCGAGTGGAAGTGGGAAGAAGCCAAGGGCACGGCCACGCCGCAGGTCCCGGGCAAGACCGACAAGCTGTGGGTCGAATTCAATAACTGGTTCACCGCGTTGCTACCGGGCGTGGCCAAGGGCGATTACTGGGTGTTGTACGTCAGCGATGACTACAAGACCGCCATCGTCGGCAGCCCGAGCCGGCGCTATATGTGGCTGTTGTCACGCACGCCGACCGTCAGTGCCGACACCCGCGAAGACCTGCTGAGCAGGGCGCGCCAGCAGGGTTACGACACCACACGTTTGATCTGGCGTACGTCGGACAAGCAGATGGCCAAGACCTCGCAGTAATGCGAAACAAAGGGCGGGTTTTTTAATAAACCCGCCTTTTTTTTGCCCTCAGGTTCTGGCCGTGGCGGGGTGCAGGTATGCAATGGATCGATCAACCGTGGTCTTGGCGATCTCCAGTAAATGCCACACCGCCAACACCTTTGCCCGTTCGGGGCTTTGCAGCATCTCTCCACAATCGAGCGCCGTCGCTGACGCACTGTCCAGCAGGCTGGCGATGTAGAGCAGGGCGTCTTCGAAGCTCAAATCGTCGCGGGCACTGTGAGCATCTTGGGTCGGCAGGTAGTGGTCGATGGCGCGGTTGAAGGCGGCGCGGTCTTTGGCGGGGTCGCTGGGTGGGTCGGGGACAATTTTATGCATGGTGAAGCTCCTTGTGAGAATCGGAGCCGGTCCGTCGCGACTAAACGAAGGGTGGCGGCTGTACGCAGGTTAGTCGACCGGCCACAAGGAATCCGGCGCACCCGAGGGTGCCCTGCGCACAGCCGCCATAAAACTTCATGTGACCATGCGCCTTGTGATGTGCCGGGCGACTAAACCCGATCACTGATGAGCAGTGACAGACCGCAGGCTAGCCATCGAATCCAACAGGCACAAGGCGGCAGGGATTGTCTCGGAAACGTCCTGCAATTTAAAGGGACACGCCTTGCTGGCCCTTTACAAACCATGACCAACACTCCCACATGGGTTATGGGTTGTTCTTAAGACAACAAGTCTCTCAGGACTTGCGTGAAGGCCCGGCTGCTCTCTTCCTCGCCCGCATGATGCCCATCGCGCACCACCCACTGGCCGTTGACCAACACATCACGCACCTGCCGATCACCCCCGGCAAACAGCCAGCGGTTGAGAATCCCGTCTGCACTGGCCGTCGCCAGGTACGGATCATTGCCGTCCAGCACCAGCCAGTCCGCACGCTTGCCGACTTCCAGGCGACCAATCGGTTGCCCCAGCGCCTGGGCGCCGCCGTCGAGGGCTGCGTCATACAAGGTGCGGCCAACCATCGGTTGATCGCTGCGATACAGGCGGTTGCGCCGCTGGTCGCGCAGGCGCTGGCCGTATTCCAGCCAGCGCAGTTCTTCAACCACGCTCAATGACACATGGCTGTCCGAACCAATCCCCATGCGCCCGCCCTGGGCCAGGAAATCCACCGCCGGGAAAATCCCGTCGCCCAGGTTGGCCTCAGTGGTCAGGCACAGCCCGGCAATCGCCCGGCTGTTGGCCATCAATGTCACTTCGTCGGAGTTGGCGTGGGTGGCGTGCACCAGGCACCAGCGCTGGTCGACGTTCACATTGTCATACAGCCATTGCAGCGGGCGTTTGCCACTCCAGGCCAGGCAGTCATCAACTTCCTTTTGCTGTTCGGCGATGTGGATATGCACCGGGCAGCTCTTATCGCTGGCGGCCAATACCGCGCTGATCTGTTGCGGGGTGACTGCGCGTAATGAGTGGAAACACAGGCCCAGTTGCTGCGCCGGTTGCGCGGCCAGGATCGGTTGCAGGCGCGCTTGCAGCTCCAGGTAGTTATCGGTGCTGTTGATAAAGCGGCGCTGGCCGTCGTTCGGCGCCTGGCCGCCAAAGCCCGAGTGGCTGTAGAGCACTGGCAGCAAGGTCAGGCCGATCCCGCTGCTGGCCGCCGCCTGGCTGATCTGGCGCGACAGTTCGGTGGGGTCGGCGTAAGGCTGGCCGCTGATGTCGTGATGCACATAGTGGAACTCGGCGACCGAGGTGTAGCCGGCCTTGAGCATCTCGATATACAGCTGGCGGGCGATGACCTGCAATTGCTCGGGGCTGATCTGGCCGACCATGCGGTACATCAGGTCGCGCCAGGTCCAGAAACTGTCATTGGGGTTGCCGGCGACCTCCGCCAGCCCCGCCATGGCCCGTTGAAACGCGTGGGAATGCAGGTTCGGCATGCCCGGTAACAACGGGCCTCTCAGCCGCTCGGCACCGTCTGCACTGGCATTGGCCATCACGTTGGTCAGCAGGCCATCGGCGCTGACTTCAAGGCGTACATCAGTGGCCCATCCATTAGGCAGCAGCGCGCGTTCGGCAAAGAAAGCGGACATGATCAAGGCACCCCGGTCGTGTGTTTATTTGTATATACATATACAGACGTTTGCCTGCTCGGTAAACTCCGGCAATCTATGCATCTTTTCCCCCTGCAAGGATTCCCCGTGCCGACTCCGCCCGCCAAGTCCCCGCTGGCTGCCCACATGGACGAAAGTCCGGCGCCCTTGTATGCCCGCGTCAAGCAGATGATCAGCCAGCAGATTCTCAACGGCAACTGGCCGCCGCACTATCGCGTGCCGTCGGAAAGCGAGTTGGTCAACCAACTGGGCTTTAGCCGCATGACCATCAACCGGGCCCTGCGGGAGCTGACCGCCGAAGGTCTGCTGGTGCGCATGCAAGGCGTCGGCACTTTTGTCGCCGAGCCCAAGAGCCAGTCGGCGCTGTTCGAGGTGCATAACATCGCCGATGAGATCGCCTCCCGTGGCCATCGCCACACCTGCAAGGTGATTACCCTGGGCGAAGAAGCCGCCGGTTCCGAGCGCGCCGTGGCCCTGGAAATGCGTGAAGGCGGGCGGGTGTTCCACTCGCTGATCGTGCACTACGAAAACGATATCCCGGTGCAAATCGAAGACCGTTTCGTCAACGCGTTGGTGGCACCGGAATACCTGCAACAGGATTTCACCCAGCAAACCCCTTACGCCTATCTCAACCAGGTGGCGCCGCTGACCGAGGGTGAGCATGTGGTGGAAGCGATCCTGGCCGACCCGCAGGAATGCAAGCTGCTGCAGATCGAGACCGGCGAGCCGTGCCTGCTGATTCGCCGGCGCACCTGGTCCGGGCGTCAGCCGGTGACTGCCGCACGCCTGATCCACCCCGGTTCCCGCCATAGCCTCGAAGGACGTTTCAGCAAATGAGTGCAGTCAAGGTCTGGCGTGCTGCCGATTACGTACGCATGCCGTGGAAAAACGGCGGCGGCAGCACCGAAGAAATCACCCGTGATGCCGGCCACGGCCTGGAAGGTTTTGGCTGGCGCCTGTCGATTGCCGATATCGGGGAGTCGGGCGGCTTTTCCACGTTTGCCGGGTATCAACGGGTCATCACCGTGATTCAGGGTGCGGGCATGGTGCTGACCGTGGACGGTGAAGAGCAGCGCGGATTGTTACCGCTGCAACCGTTTGCCTTCAAGGGTGAAAGCCAGGTGGTGTGCCGCCTGATCACCGGGCCGATTCGCGACTTCAACCTGATCTACGCGCCCCAGCGTTACCACGCACGTTTGCAGTGGGTGGATGGGGTGCAGCAGTTTTTCAGTTCCGCGCACACCGTGCTGGTGTTCAGTGTGGCTGATGAGGTGAAGGTGCTGGGCGAAGTGCTGGGCCATCATGATTGTTTGCAGGTGGACGGTAACAGTGGCTTGCTGGATATCAACGTGACAGGCCGCTGCTGCCTGATCGAACTGACCGCACGCGATTAAACATATGGGAGCTGGCTTGCCTGCGATTGCGGTGTGTCAGACAAGTGGCTATCGCAGGCAAGCCAGCTCCCACATGGATATGTAGAGGCTGCACAATCTGTTTCCAGGCCCGCACCAAGTTGTTACCGAATGCCCCAGCATGGCGCAATGCCCTGCCTTTGTAGCAATCCTCCAGCGGTTCAAATCACCCCTTTCAGAAATTTCATAAAGCCTTTAAGCCTTTATTTCCAAGGCTTACACGCGCCTCGGCAATAAATCTTCAGCACGGACTTCCCAAGTTGGCAGTCAGATTGCATATGCTTGTATGTACAAGTAAAGGTGTGTGCATAAGAGTCGCTAAACATCCTCTTCGCACCATCGTGTTCGCGCATCGATTGCTGAGGAGTTTTTTGTGACTGACTTTTCCCAGAACAAGCCTACCAAGTACCGCGACGTTGAAATCCGCGCCGCCCGTGGCAACACGCTCACCGCCAAAAGCTGGCTGACTGAAGCGCCGCTGCGCATGCTGATGAACAACCTCGACCCGCAAGTGGCCGAGAACCCGAAAGAGTTGGTGGTGTACGGCGGTATTGGCCGTGCGGCGCGTAACTGGGAGTGCTACGACCAGATCGTCGAAAGCCTGACCAACCTGAACGACGACGAAACCCTGCTGGTGCAATCCGGCAAGCCGGTCGGCGTGTTCAAGACCCACAGCAATGCCCCGCGTGTGCTGATCGCCAACTCCAACCTGGTGCCGCACTGGGCCAGTTGGGAGCATTTCAACGAACTGGATGCCAAGGGCCTGGCCATGTACGGCCAGATGACTGCCGGCAGCTGGATCTACATCGGCAGCCAGGGCATCGTCCAGGGCACCTACGAAACCTTCGTTGAGGCCGGTCGCCAACATTACGACAGCAACCTCAAAGGCCGTTGGGTGCTCACTGCCGGCCTCGGCGGCATGGGCGGCGCCCAACCGCTGGCCGCGACCCTGGCCGGCGCGTGCTCGCTGAACATTGAATGCCAGCAGGTCAGTATCGACTTCCGCTTGAACAGCCGTTATGTCGACGAACAAGCCAGCGACCTCGACGACGCCCTGGCGCGCATCGCCAAGTACACCAAGGAAGGCAAGGCCATCTCCATCGCCCTGCTGGGCAACGCTGCCGAAATCCTCCCGGAACTGGTCAAGCGCGGCGTGCGCCCGGACATGGTCACCGACCAGACCAGCGCCCACGACCCACTCAATGGTTACCTGCCAGCCGGCTGGACCTGGGAGCAGTACCGCGCCCGTGCCAAGACCGAGCCGGCTGCCGTGATCAAGGCCGCCAAGCAGTCGATGGCCGTACACGTCAAGGCGATGCTGGACTTCCAGAAGATGGGCGTACCGACCTTCGACTACGGCAACAACATCCGTCAGATGGCGCAGGAAGAAGGCGTGGAAAATGCCTTCGACTTCCCAGGCTTTGTACCGGCCTACATCCGCCCGCTGTTCTGCCGTGGCATCGGCCCGTTCCGTTGGGCGGCACTGTCGGGCGACCCGCAGGACATCTACAAGACCGACGCCAAGGTCAAAGAGCTGATCCCCGACGACGCCCACCTGCACAACTGGCTGGACATGGCCCGCGAGCGCATCAGCTTCCAGGGCCTGCCGGCGCGCATCTGCTGGGTTGGCCTGGGCCAACGCGCCAAGCTCGGTCTGGCATTCAACGAGATGGTACGCAGCGGAGAACTGTCGGCGCCGGTGGTGATCGGCCGTGACCACCTGGACTCCGGCTCGGTGGCCAGCCCCAACCGCGAAACCGAATCCATGCAGGACGGTTCCGATGCTGTGTCCGACTGGCCGCTGCTCAATGCCCTGCTCAACACCGCCAGCGGCGCGACCTGGGTTTCGCTGCACCACGGTGGCGGCGTGGGCATGGGCTTCTCCCAGCACTCCGGCATGGTCATCGTCTGCGACGGCACCGACGAAGCCGCCGAGCGTATTGCCCGCGTGCTGCACAACGACCCGGCCACCGGGGTGATGCGTCATGCTGATGCGGGTTACCAGATCGCGATTGATTGCGCCAAGGAGCAGGGTCTCAATCTCCCGATGATCAAGTAACGCCTAGCTCGGTTTCTGTGGGAGCTGGCTTGCCTGCGATGCGGGCGACTGGGTCTGTCAGGCAGACCACAGTGATGTAATCGCAGGCAAGCCAGCTCCCACATTTGACCTGCTGTGTATTTGAAACATGTTTGAGCCGCACCACCGAAAACAATCCATTAGAGGTTGAACACCCATGGCTGCAAAAGACGCGCGTGCAAGCTCCACCCCGTTGATCGAAAGGCGTTCGATCGACTACATCCCGGAAGCGGAAAGACACGGTCGTCTATTGAGCCAGTTCACCCTGTGGATGGGCGCCAACCTGCAAATCACCGCGATTGTCACCGGGGCCCTGGCCGTGGTGCTGGGCGGTGATGTGTTCTGGTCGTTGATCGGTCTGTTGATCGGTCAACTGCTGGGCGGCGGCGTGATGGCGTTGCATGCGGCGCAAGGGCCCAGGCTTGGCCTGCCGCAGATGATTTCCAGCCGGGTGCAGTTCGGTGTGTACGGCGCAGCCATCCCGATTGTGCTGGTGTGTTTGATGTACCTCGGTTTCACCGCCACCGGGACCGTGCTGTCCGGCCAGGCGCTGGGCCAGTTGTTTGGGGTCAGCGACAGTGTCGGCATTCTGATTTTCGCCAGTGTCATCGTGCTGGTCACGGTGCTCGGTTACCGGGTGATCCATTTCATCGGCCGTGTCGCCAGCGTCATTGGGGTGATTGCCTTTGTCTACCTGTTCAGCCGTCTGATGAGCCAGACCGACGTTGGCGCGCTCCTGCAAATCCGTCACTTCAGCTGGAGCAGCTTCCTGCTCGCGGTGTCGCTCGCGGCCTCCTGGCAAATCGCCTTTGGGCCTTATGTGGCTGACTATTCCCGCTACCTGCCGCGCAACACATCCTCGGTGAAAACCTTTCTGGCCGCAGGCGCAGGTTCGGTCATTGGCGCCCAGGTGGCGATGATCCTCGGCGTGTTTGCCGCTGCGATGTCCAACGGGCAATTTGCCGGTAACGAAGTGGCCTACATCGTAGGTCTGGGCGGCACGGGGGCCACGGCGGCATTGCTGTACTTCAGCATCGCATTCGGCAAGGTCACCATCTCCACGCTGAACTCCTACGGCAGCTTTATGTGCATTGCGACCATCGTCAGCGGCTTTCGTGGGCGCATGGAGGTCACGCGCCTGCAGCGCCTGGTTTTCGTGCTGCTGATCGTCGGTGCGGCGACCCTGATCGCGCTGCTCGGCCAGCACTCGTTCCTCAGTGCGTTCAAGTCCTTCATCCTGTTTTTGCTGGCGTTCTTTACACCCTGGAGCGCGATCAACCTGGTGGACTACTACTGCATCACCCGCGACCGCTATGACGTGCCGGCACTGGCCGATCCGAACGGTCGCTACGGCCGCTGGAACCTGCTGGGTATCAGCGTCTATGTGTTCGGGGTGCTGGTGCAGTTGCCGTTCATCGCCACCAAGTTCTACACCGGCCCCCTGGTGGCCAGCCTGGGCGGGGTGGATATTTCCTGGATCATCGGCCTGGTACTGCCCGCCGCCCTGTATTACGTGTGTGCAAAAAAATGGCACGGCGCAATGCCTGAACGACTGATTTTGCCGATAGAGCAGGGCGCTACAGCTATAGCTACCCCTAAAAACAACGGGCTGATTACACAAGCCTGATGGGACGTGGACAAGGCAGGATGCCTTTTGACTGCCGTAATCCATTTCATGATTGGGAGCGTCACATAATGAGAATGCATAAGACCCTGCTGACCCCATTGCTCGCCGCCGGCCTGTTGGCCAGTGCTGGCGCCACCCAGGCGGCCGGCTGGTGCGAGTCGGGCAAACCGGTGAAGTTCGCCGGCCTGAACTGGGAAAGCGGCATGTTGCTGACCGACGTCCTGCAAGTGGTCCTGGAAAAAGGCTACGACTGCAAAACCGATAGCCTGCCGGGCAATTCCATCACCATGGAAAACGCCCTGGGCAGCAACGATATCCAGATCTTCGCCGAAGAGTGGGTTGGCCGTAGCGAAGTGTGGAACAAGGCCGAGAAGGCCGGCAAGGTCGTGGGTGTCGGTGCCCCTGTGGTCGGTGCGGTTGAAGGCTGGTACGTGCCGCGCTATGTGATCGAAGGCGACGCCAAGCGCAAACTCGAAGCCAAGGCCCCGGACCTGAAAAACATCGCCGACCTGGCCAAGTATTCTGCGGTGTTCAAGGACCAGGAAGAGCCCGCCAAAGGCCGCTTCTACAACTGCCCGGCCGGCTGGACCTGCGAGCTGGACAACAGCGAAATGCTCAAGAGCTATGGCCTGGAAAGTTCCTACACCAACTTCCGCCCTGGCACCGGCCCGGCGCTGGATGCGGCGGTGCTGTCGAGCTACAAGCGTGGCGAGCCGATCCTGTTCTACTACTGGTCGCCGACGCCGCTGATGGGCCAGGTGGACCTGGTCAAACTCGACGAAAAACCCGGTGTGGATAAACGCGTGACCATCAAGGTCGGCCTGTCCAAGACTTTCTACGAGCAGGCCCCGGAACTGGTGGCGGTGCTGGAGAAGGTCAACCTGCCCATAGACCTGCTCAACCAGAACCTGGCGCGTATGAGCAAAGAGCGCATTGACTCGGCGAAGCTGGCGAAGCTCTTCCTCAAGGAGCACCCGCAGGTTTGGCACGCCTGGGTCAGTGAAGACGCAGCCAAGAAAATCGACGCGGCCTTGTAGGCCCAGTGCCCCCGGCTACCCTGAACAGGCAGCCGGGCACCCGGCCACACTCCACTGGATCGAGAGCACGTTATGTTTCCTGAGAGTTTTACGTTTTCCATCGCCGACTGGGTCAACGGTTGGGTCGATGCACTGGTGACCAATTACGGCGATGTGTTCCGGCAGATCTCCGACACCTTGCTGTGGGCCATCGTCAACCTGGAAGGCCTGCTACGCGCGGCACCCTGGTGGCTGATGCTGGCGATAGTCGGCGGCGTTGCCTGGCACGCCACCCGCAAGGTGCTGACCACGGTGGTGATCGTCGGCCTGTTGTTCCTGGTGGGTGCGGTCGGCCTGTGGGACAAGCTGATGCAGACCCTGGCGCTGATGATGGTGGCCACGGTGATCTCGGTGCTGATCGGCATTCCCCTGGGCATTCTCTCTGCGCGCAGCAATCGCCTGCGCTCGGTGTTGATGCCGCTGCTGGACATCATGCAGACCATGCCCAGCTTCGTGTACCTGATCCCGGTATTGATGCTGTTCGGCCTGGGCAAGGTGCCGGCGATTTTCGCCACGGTGATCTACGCCGCGCCGCCACTGATTCGCCTGACCGACCTGGGCATTCGCCAGGTGGACCGGGAAGTGATGGAAGCCATCAATGCCTTCGGCGCCAACCGCTGGCAGCAACTGTTTGGCGTGCAACTGCCGCTGGCCCTGCCGAGCATCATGGCCGGGATCAACCAGACCACGATGATGGCCCTGTCAATGGTGGTGATCGCCTCGATGATCGGCGCCCGTGGCTTGGGTGAAGACGTATTGGTGGGCATCCAGACCCTTAACGTCGGGCGCGGCCTGGAGGCTGGCCTGGCGATTGTGATTCTCGCAGTGGTCATCGACCGCATTACCCAGGCCTATGGTCGTCCACGGCATGAGGCGAGCAAATGACTACTGTCAGCAAGATCGAAGTGAAAAACGTATTCAAGATTTTCGGTGCGCGTGAGCAGGAAGCCCTGGCGCTTATTGGCCAAGGCCAGACCAAGGACCAGGTGCTGGCACAGACCGGTTGTGTGGTGGGCGTGAATGACCTGTCCCTGAGCATCGGTACCGGCGAGATCTTTGTGATCATGGGCCTGTCGGGTTCCGGCAAGTCCACCCTGGTGCGCCACTTCAACCGCCTGATCGACCCCACCAGCGGCGCGATCCTGGTGGACGGCGAAGACATCCTGCAACTGGATATGGAAGCCCTGCGCCAGTTCCGCCGGCACAAGATCAGCATGGTGTTCCAGAGCTTCGGCCTGCTGCCCCACAAGAGCGTGCTGGACAACGTCGCCTATGGCCTGAAAGTGCGCGGTGAAACCAAGCAAGTGTGCACCGAGCGTGCATTGCACTGGATCGAAACCGTGGGCCTGAAGGGCTACGAAAGCAAATACCCGCACCAGTTGTCGGGCGGCATGCGCCAGCGCGTGGGCCTGGCCCGGGCCCTGGCGGCCGACACCGACATCATCCTGATGGACGAGGCGTTCAGCGCCCTTGACCCACTGATCCGCGCCGAGATGCAGGACCAGTTGCTGGAGCTGCAAAAGACCCTGCACAAGACCATCGTGTTTATCACCCACGACCTGGATGAGGCCGTGCGCATCGGTAACCGCATCGCGATCCTCAAGGACGGCAAGCTGATCCAGGTCGGCACGCCGCGGGAGATCTTGCATTCGCCGGCGGATGAGTATGTGGACCGGTTTGTTCAGCGGCGGGCGGCGGTGGTCTGAGCTGGGGTTTGTGGTGAGTCGGCTGGCCTCTTCGCGAGCAAGCCCGCTCCCACAGGGGAACGCATTCCAAGTGTGGGAGATTCTATGGTTTTGGGGAAGCCCCCAAAACCGCTTTTGACTGGTATTCGCTCAGGTTTTTCATGAGCGAAAAGGCGATGCGCGCCAGCTTGCGGCCAATGATGACCAGGGCTTGAGTCG